>QCKE01000005.1 GCA_003215555.1 Prochlorococcus sp. AG-409-K04 | reverse complement strand
TTAATTAGTAAATTTAGAACTATACAGTTAATATTTTATTTCGTCATAATACTTGGTTGTTCGCAAAAAGAAACTATAGTTTCAGAAAATCCTTCTTTTAAATTTAATAATATAAATCTTGATCAGGTTGATTATAAAGGCAATAAACTTTTTAAATTCATAACAAACAAAGCCTATATAACGGAAAGTTCGAAGATGGTTAAAGCTATTGATCCTCTAATTATTCTCTATCAATCCAATTTACCTTATTATCATATAAAAGCAAAGTCAGCCTCTATTATAAACAATGGAGAAATCATACAACTAGATGAAAAAGTAAATATGAAATCTATTCAAAATCTAAACTTTGAATTAGAAACAGAAAAGATAACATGGAAAAAAAATGATAAAAAAGTATATATGGAAGGAGGTATTAAATCTTATATTCATGGATCATCATTTTCAGCAAACAAAGCAACATATGACCTTAGAAATAATACCATAACCTTTAGCGGAATTAAGAACTATATTTATAATGATATTCAAAGTAGTAGTAGTATAACAATAGAAGCAGGCACAGCAGTTTGGGACGGAAATATTAATAGACTAAGGTTTACGTCTCCTAGTAATAAAGTTAAAACAAAAATTCAAATATTTTAATTTATTTATAAAATAGAGTCAATTTTCTTACTCCAACCCTCAATCCAAATCTCATCTGATTTCTTATAACATCTTTCAGACCAACCTCCCACAATCAGCCAACCTTTTGAAGATAATGGAAATATAATTACCGAAGGTAGATCTAATAATATACTATCAAATTCATTTTTTCCAGGGTAGAATTTAGTGCTAACTAAGGAAATATACCTTTTCTTATCCCTAGCAGAAAAACATATTTTACCTGGAATAAATGTTTTATCGCTGATAATACCTCTTTTTAGAATAGTGTTATCATGTAAGTAAATTAAAATAGTAGCTGAAGCTGTTGCAGTCAATATCATTTGCGATCCCCAAGCTAGTTCACTTTTTACATCTTGCTCCAGGTTCTCATCGAGTAAAAACGATTGTTCGCCAGATATATTTGATTTTTCTATTGTCCTTTTTTGATTAATTTGAGATAAAAATCCTATTAATATTATAGATATTGAAGATAACGCTGATATAATTTCTGCTCTTTGCAGGCTAGGTGAGACCTCAGTAATAGAAATTCCATTTATTAATGTTAGAGATGCCATTACGATCCCTATACCAAAAGCAATAGAGGAAGTATTACTCATATACAAGAGTATATTTTGTAATTATTATAGAAAATTAGTTATTAAAATTCACGGGAAATATTTTAACGAAAATTTTTTAATAAAAATAGACAAATTTCCCTAATAATGCCAAAATAAAAATATTCTATAATTTATTGGCACGTGATAAAACACCTTTTCAAAATTCTTCTTTCTACATCTATTTGTTTTATAGTTTTATTCACGGCGATTTCGCCCTCAAAAGCTCTTAGTAATACAGTTCAAAATATTAGTACTAATACCAACTTTTTCGATACAAATCCTATAGTTATGACTTTAGACTACGAGGTAAAAGAAAGTACCTCTTTAAGTGATCCTATAACTGACCCCAATTTTAATGTTATGCGTAATAAGGAAATTGGTAGAACACTAGCAATTCCTTTAGTTGTAGGTACACTTGTAATAGCAATAGCTGCACCATTAGTTACTTGGTGGTATTTTTCCAAGTAACTTATTATAGTGAAAATATATCAAGATTTAGGTACAATTTTAATTAGTGGACCAGCCAGAAGTGGTAAAAGTGAATGGGCAGAGAATATAATTAAATATAGTAAAAAAGATATAGTTTATCAGGCTACTCATATAAATAATAATGAAGATGAATCGTGGATTAAAAGAATTAGAAAGCACAGAGAAAGGAGACCATCAGAATGGAAACTAATAGAATCAGCAGATATAACTAAAGTAATATCTGGTTTGAATAGCAATAATTCATTACTAATTGATTCTTTAGGTGGTGTTATTGCGGAGTATATTAATTTTAGTTCTAGAAATTGGCAGATTTATTCAGATACTATTATTGATTCATTAAGTAAATTCAATGGACTAGTTGTCATTGTTGCAGAAGAAACAGGCTGGGGTGTTTCTCCTACTACCAAAGTTGGTAATATTTTTAGAGATCGCCTTGGCAAATTAACCCAGGATATTGAACATATCAGTAAAGATAGTTGGCTGGTTTTTCGAGGACGCGCAATTAATCTTAAAAGCAATAGTGTAAGCATTAATTCTAATGATTAGAATAGGATTATTGGAACCTCGAATTCCACAAAATACAGGAAATATAGGAAGAACATGTTTGGCATTCAATTGCGCACTAGACCTGATTCATCCTCTTGGTTTTAGTTTAGATGACAAATATCTTCTAAGAGCAGGTCTAGACTACTGGAAACACATAAACCTCTTGACTCATAAATCATTTGAACATTATTTAAAATATAATGATCAATCTAGAATAATAGCTTTTAGTAAAGCTGGTGACATATCTATAGAAGATATAAAATTTAAAAAAAATGATTGCCTATTATTTGGTAGAGAAGACTTGGGTTTGCCCAATAATATAAAAGGAAAAGTAGATATAATAAGTAAAATAGTAATGCCAGGTATTTCTTCTGATTTAAATCAAAATGGGGTTAGGAGTTTAAATCTGTCAGTTTCTGTAGGAATTGCCATATACAAGGCATATTCATATATCGAGAAAGATAATTTTTAATTACTTATTATCATTACTTGTAAAATCTATATCAACAAGCTTCCATCTATATATGGATTCTCTATTCCATATTGCAAAGACTTTATTACTTGATGTATTAATTTGATTTTCAATTACAAAACTATTAATGCCTTTATAATATAATTTGAGGTTTTGTTTTTTCTTTTTAGTAATTTGTTTGTTATCTATTACGGATTCAGAATTATCTAATTCTTTTTTATTAACTTCAAAATTAGCCATATTACCTGTTTTTAATAAGGTTTCTATTCCTTTTGGTGTAACTGTATTGTCTACTGAAGCATTTACAATATTTTTTATTATTGGTTTAATTAATATCATTTTTATTCTATAATTATCGATTTCCTCCAAACTCTCATAAGTAGTTTTATAAGCAATATCATAAATTTGCTCCTTTAGACTTGCTCTAAGTAAATTAAAATCTATATATTTATTAAATTTTGCTGAATTGTTAGATTCTATAGCCAATTTAAAAAGCAAAATTGAAATATAAGGAGTAATATATATATATGTACTTGAAATTAGTAAAATAAAAACAAAAATAAATTTATAAGACTTGTTCTTCATTAGTAAAATCAACACCTATACAAATATAATGTTTATAATTAATTTAAAATATTATGTTGCTAATTTGTTGCAAACTAATTATTATTTACTATCTTAAAAAAAATATGTATTAATTCTAGAATAATTAGCCATGCATATTCTGAAAATTTATTATCGAATATAAGTATAGGGTAACCAAAATAAAAGCCAACAAGCTATTGATTTTGATTTTTTGAATATTGACCTTCTGTAGATTATAATGCAGAACCATGTCAGTGTAGCTCAGCTGGTTAGAGCACAGCATTCATAACGCTGAGGTCGAGAGTTCAAGTCTCTCCACTGACATTCAAAAGAAGCATATCTTGACTTCTAATTCAAGTTCTAATAACTCTAGAATTGAGTTCTGTTTTGTTTAAAACTTAACAAGCAAATATTTAATTTGCTTTTTTCTGGCTTCTATTAGAATTAATTTTCGAGTTATTTCTTTGAATTGGGTGCTTTATTAATTCATTTTTCAAGTAGCTCAAAATCTTGGAATGAGATGTTGAATTGAATTTTCTAAGTATTGACATATCCCATTTTGAATTACTCATATTGTTTTAGGAAAGATAGTATTAAGCAGATTAACAATCACGCTTAGGGTGTGTTTATGTTAAATTATAGATGGTTTGTTCATTTGAATACAAGCCAATATAATTATTTTTTCATTCTTGAATGTCATGACCGAAGGATGCTTAAGAGTTGGCCAACAAGCCCCAGATTTCAGTGCTGAAGCTGTTTTTGATCAAGAATTCAAACAAATCTCTTTAAGTGATTACCGTGGGAAATGGGTTGTACTTTTCTTTTATCCTCTAGATTTTACTTTCGTATGTCCAACAGAAATAACAGCATTTAGCGATAGGTACTCTGATTTTTCTTCTAAAAATACAGAAATTCTTGGAGTTTCTGTTGATAGTAAGCATTGCCATCTTGCGTGGATACAAACACCTAGAAATAAAGGCGGCATAGGCGATATAGCTTACCCACTAGTTTCAGATCTTAAAAGAGAAATTGCCACGGCCTATAATGTACTAAATGATGATGGGGAAGCTGACAGAGGTTTGTTTCTTATAAATCCAGAAGGAGTTATTATGCATAGCACTGTAAATAAAGCGCCTGTTGGTAGAAACGTTGATGAGACATTAAGGATACTTCAAGGCTATCAATACGTAGCAGCTAATCCAGATGAAGTATGTCCAGCAAACTGGACTCCAGGAGAAAAGACAATGCTAGAAGATCCAAAGGGAAGCAAGGAGTATTTTGCTAGCCTGTAAATCAATATTTTAGTTATGAGCTAGAAAGACAAACCAAAGATAAAACTTAAAAATATAATGTTTATTTTAATTAAACTAATGAATAGTTTATAATGTTTAGAATTTAACTTCTGACATTTTAATTCAGATAGTGAATGACCTGATATTAGTAAGGAGTATGAAGCCGTAGCTAAGGATGAAATAGATACAAGAACAATTATCGAAAAAAGGGACACGAAATTAGTGACTGAAAAATCATTACTTAAAAAGATTGAATTATGACCATTAAGAGAGCTTAAATTAATTAAAACGTTAAAAATATACTTGTATAGTAATGAATATAAGACAATAAAAATTACTATTCCAGACCTTTTTATAAGTGATATAAATGTAATTAATAAGAAAGTAATAACATATAATTGTGATATAGTATCTTGAAATATAGAAATAGGATTTAAAAGTATGATTTTATCGTAATAACTTACTTCAGAACCAAAGGAAAGGTTAGTAAAAACAATAAAAAGTAAGTAAAGAAAAAATATATTTATAAATAAGATTGGAATATAAGTTCTAGTATTTATTTTTGGTATAGATTTATCAAAAATATCTTCAATAGAATTGTTGTTGATCTTGTTCCACTGTAAATTCCATTTAAAGTGGAACAAGAATGGAATAATAGAAACAATTAATGACATAATAATGTATATTATATTTCTACTATCTATTGAATTATCTATATACTGAAAGGAATTTGTTTGTTTAATTAATTTTGCAATTAAATTTATTAATGTAAGTACAAATATATACCTTAGAAAATAACCAAATTTAATTTTCATAAAATTCATTACCTTCATTAATATACTAAGGATCTATTTTCAAACCATGGCTAGAAATGATAGATCTAAAGATTTTTCCTGTGATTGTTTCTTCTAAAATTAATTTTTCAACTAGCTCATCCATAACATAAATATTATTTTTAATAATATGTTTAGCTTTAATATAAGCCTCAGATATGAGAATGTGAATTTCACTATCTACTTCTTTTGATGTCTTATTGGCAGAATATGACTTTCTTCTTAAGAAATTACTGGCAAACAAGGAGTTTTCCTGAGTATTAATTAATAAAGATTTATTGCTTGAAAAACCGTATTTCGTTACCATTTTTCTTGCTAATTTAGTCGCATCATGAATTTGTGTCTGTGCTAATTGAGTAATTTCAGAATTACCATATACAATTTCCTCTGCTGCCCTTCCTCCTAATGAGATAGATAGTTTATTCATTAAGTATTTTCTAGTAAATAAGCTCTCATCATTAATGTCTGCGATTGGTATGAACCTTATAGATCCTCCTAATGAATTATAGGAATTTGTCATTGATATTTTATCAACTTTATCTGACGAAGGAAGTATTGATGCTACTATTGCTCTTCCAATTGTATTGTAGGCAACAATCTTTTTAGAATTTAAACTATTATTTAATGTCTTAGAAGCTCCATTATATATACGATCTAACGACTTATTAATATGATCTGCTGATATTTTAGATTTATTTTCTCTAGCTGCAATAATTGCTGATTCATTTAGTAGATTTGAGAGTTCTGCTCCTGAGAAGCCTATAGTTCTTAGCGCTATATCTTTCAGATTTACACATAATGCAAGAGGTTTTGAAAGAGCATGAATTGACAGAATGTCAAATCTGCCCTTTTGATCAGGGAGGCTAACTTCAATAAAACGATCAAATCTACCTGGTCTAGTTAAGGCAGTATCTAATACATCAATTCTATTTGTAGCCGCAATGACAATTACACCATTGTTTGAATTAAATCCATCCATCTCAGTCAGTAATTGATTTAATGTTTGCTCTCTTTCATCATGGCCTCCTCCCTGCCCATAACCTCTTTGCCTACCAATTGAGTCTATTTCATCAATAAATATTATTGAAGGAGATTTATCTTTAGCCTGCAAAAAAAGATTTTTTATTCGAGTAGCTCCTATTCCTACAAATAGCTCTACAAATTCAGATCCAGATAAAGACAGAAAAGGAACATCTGCTTCTCGAGCTATAGCTTTTGCCAACAAGGTCTTTCCTGTACCTGGAGGTCCAGATAAAAGATACCCTCTTGGTATTTTGGCCCCTATATCTGTATACCTTTTAGGCTCCTTTAGAAAGGAAACAATTTCTCTAACTTCTTCTAAAGCCTCTGGCATACCAGCTATATCATCAAATGAAGTATTTAAAGATGTATGATCAACAAAAGAGTTTTTACCTGTAATAAATGAAATACTCTTATCAGCAAGTTTCAGAACCTGCTTTATAAGGACAAATACAAATAGTATAAATATCACTGATACAGTAAAATTAGCTGTATATGATTCGATCAATTTTGCTTCTCTAATATCCCTAACATTCAAAGGTGTTCTAGATGATTCTGATAATCTTATGATGTTTTGATCATTAGGAAGAATCGATACTTCTGATTTAGATCCATCCTTATAATATACATATAACAATCGCATATCAGATATAAGAACTAAAGAATCTACATTGCCTAAATTTATATCTTCAAGCACATCGCTATAACTTGCTTTTTTAAATTTTTTATTAGCGCTGGAGTTAGAAAACACTTTATATTTTATAAAATTAAATCAAAATAAGAATATTAATAATAATATATAAGTTCATCATAGATTTTTTTGTGAGCTTTACAAATCATTTAATATTTGACTAAATCGCTTGAAAGTTCGATAATTACTGTAGCTAGGATCTAAAAGTGGCCGTTCCAAAGAAAAAAACCTCTAAATCAAAGAGGAACCAGAGGAATTCAGTATGGAGAGCTAAGGCTTCTGACGCGGCAGCAAAAGCACTATCATTAGGTAAATCTGTTCTTACTGGCCGGGCAAAAGGCTTTGTATATCCAGTAGCTGAAGAAGAAGAAGGAGAAGAATAGAATATAAAGACACTTTAGGAACCTAGTTTGAAAGCTTCTAAAACTATTGAATAAGTTATACCAATTCTCAAGTTATCTATTATTAACAACATTATAGAAAGTTTTCTATTAATAATAAAATTTCTTGAACGTACAGAAAATTCATAAATTAATAATAGAATAAAGCAAATAAATATTCTTTGATTAGTAATAGCTAGGAAATATGAGGATATAGATGAAGCAATATAATATCCTGATAAAATAGCTATCAGGGATATAGATCTAAATTTCCATGGTCCAACAAAAGATTGCGAAAAGGAATTTATTATGAATTCAACTAAAGAACTATAATTAGTTTTTTGAACTTTCATTTAGAATTATTTTCTAAGAGAGAAAGTAGGCATTTATAATTAACCATATTTTCATCGGTGTGTCCATAGTAGAATTTTGATGGACTATTTATATCACCTAAATGATCTGATACCAAACAAGCCTTTTTCATA
Source organism: Prochlorococcus sp. AG-409-K04 (assembly GCA_003215555.1). GTDB lineage: Bacteria > Cyanobacteriota > Cyanobacteriia > PCC-6307 > Cyanobiaceae > Prochlorococcus_E. The sequence goes on along the minus strand of QCKE01000005.1, from coordinate 77,004 downwards.
AAGGGTGAAAATATCTGATTCCAAGGAGAAAGGGTTAGAACACATTTCAGTTTTGCTGATGAAGCTGCTGACAATCCTATTTCAGAATCTTCTATAACAATAGAATTACAAGTATTAACCTTACTTTTTTTAATAGCCAACAAATAAGCCTCCGCATTAGGTTTATGTAATTTTACATCTTCTCCAGAAATTATACCTCTAAATAGTAAAGAATAAGACTTAAACTTCTTTGATAATAATGTAGTTACAGCTTGTTTTCCAGAAGTAGTAACAATCCATTGATCAATATTTCTACTTTGCAGTTCTTCTACTAGTCTTTCAACACCAGTTCTAAAACATATAGAACCATTATTTACTAAATTCTGATAGTGTGTTTGTTTTCTTATATGAATTTTTTTTATAAGATCATCGTCTATATCTTCACCTATTAATTTAGAATAATATCTAATTCTATTTTTTCCACCTGCAATGAGCAATAATTTTGAGTATATTTCTGTCCCCCAAGACCAATTAAGAGACATATCGAAAAAAGCTTTATTAAAGGCTATACGATGGCCAGTCATCTCTGTATCCGCTATAGTCCCGTCAAGGTCCCAATAGACACATTGCAATCTCCCCATAAACAGTCAGTCAATAGCGATAAGAAAATATTATCTCATTTAAATTAAAATCAGAGCATGTGGAAATTACCTGACACTATAGAGTTAAAGAATAACTGTGAATTAGACCTTTCCTATAATATTAGGGAAGTTCTTTATAGAAGAGGATACAAAAATACAACACAAGTTATCAAATATTTGTACCCAGATGAATTACCAGATCCACTTCTACATTTTCCGGACTTAAAAAAAGCTTCTGAAAGAATAAAAGAATCAATATTACTTAACAGTGAAATAGCAATTAGTGGTGATTATGACGCTGATGGAATGACAAGTACAGCATTAATTGTTGATGTACTTAGGAAGTTAAATGGTAGACCTTATCCTATTATTCCTTCAAGAATAAAAGAAGGATATGGTCTTAATAAATCTATTATTGATTTAGTACAAAAAAGAGGTATCAAATTAATAATAACTGTAGATAATGGAGTTTCAGCTGTAGAAGAATTGGAATATGCAAAATCACAGAACATAGATGTAATAGTTACAGACCACCATAAGATTAATAATAAGCTTGATGATGCATTTGCTGTAGTCCATCCCGAAAAGACACCTTATAATTCTCCATATAAGAGTATTGCTGGCGTTGGTGTAGCTTTTGTATTAGCTCAAGCAGTCTCAGAAATAATGAATGTAAAGGATGTACTAAATATATCCAAGGACTTATTATGCATTGGAACCATAGCTGATATGGCAGCACTTAATGGAGCGAATAGATACTGGCTAAAATCCTGGGTAAAAAATTTAGCAAAAACAGAATGTAAGGGACTAAGGGCACTTATAAAAAGCGCAAAAATAACTCAAAATAAAATCACTTCTAAAGATATAAGCTTTAAAATAGCACCTAGAATTAATTCCATAGGTAGGATTGATGATCCAAAAAGAATTATTAATTTGTTTCTGGAAGAAGACGAAGAAGAAATCCTATCTCAAGTTAAGGAATGCGAAGATATAAATAAGCGAAGAAGAAATTTATGTGGCTCCATAGAAACAGAAGCACTAAATCTATTAGAGAAATCAAATAGCACACCATCATTTATACTGTTAGCTCAATCACATTGGCACCATGGTGTAATTGGTATTGTAGCCTCGAGAGTTATGGAGAAATATTCTCGTCCCACAGCTATTTTATCTTCAGATGGAAGTGGAACATTTAGAGGTTCTGTAAGGTCACCGGAAGGCTTTAATGTAATAGAAACACTTAAAAGTTGCTCAGATTTAATAGAAAAATATGGTGGACATCAGGCTGCAGGAGGCTTTACAATAAAAGCAGAAAATATTATTCCTTTGGAGGAAAAGCTAAATTTAATAGCAGATAAATGGCTAAGTCGGTCAAGGTTTAAATGTAATATCAAACCAGAATCACTCATTCAATTTAAAAACATAGATAGTAAGTTACTTCATGAACTTACAAAGCTAGAACCATTCGGAATTGGCAATCCAAAACCAATATTCTGGAGTAGATGTATAGAAGTAACTAATTACAAATACGGATATTTTGGCCAAATATCTCTCAAACTAAAGCAAAATGACATTACATTTGAAGGGGTTATTTGGAAGAAGAATAAGGGACTGGTTATTCCTCAAATTGTTGATATAGTATTTTCATTAGACTATAAACACATCAAAAATGATATTGTTCCAATTTTGGAAATAATTGATTTTAGAGAGTATGCAGCAGTTCAAATATTTAAAAACTCTAATCGAACTTATAAATGCTATCAAAACGATATAGGTAATATTATTCTATTGAATGAGCAAAATATTAAAATAGAATACGACTATAAAAAAAAGGAAATATCATCTTCTTTTATTGACAAAGAAAATAACTATATTAAATACCTTTTAAATATTAGTATAGATGTTTTAGGTATTAGGTATTAATTTATATTCTCTCGCAATGAAAAATCTTTTTATTAAGCTCCCCTTCTGTAAAAAACCAAAGCTATGATAGCTGGTCCTGCAAGTGCAACTGCTGCTAGAGGTAGTAGATTACCCATTTTTATAAGATTAAAGTAAATACATTATAAATCATAGAGGTTTAACGTAGCGGTCAATTTATTATTTGTAATCACAATTTTAAATTATGATAAAAAGGCGAGAAACTCCACTTAATGTCTAAGGATCAGTACTGGAGCTGCGTAAAAGATTGCGGAGCCTGTTGCAGACTAGCTCCATCAGAAAGAGAAGAAGCGATAAGAGCCCTGGGACCAAAAGAAAAAAAGTTATACTTTTCTTTAGTTGCTAAGGATGGCTGGTGCAGATTTTATGATAAGTCTAGAAGAATATGTACTATTTACCATACAAGACCTGAATTTTGCAAAGTCAAAAACCTTACTAGCATATTTAATTTACCAAAAGGAAATTTCGATCAATTCGCTATTGAGTGTTGTAAACAACAAATAAGACACATTTATGGAGGTAGAAGTAAGGAAATGAAGAGATTTAGAATAAACTTAAAGAAAAGATTTTAAGTGTTTTTAAAAATATGGATAGCAATAGAAAAGAACAATCTAATTTAATGTCAGAAAATAGAGGTTTTTATAGCACTTTAATAGCAACATTTACAGCAGTATTCATAGCAGAATTAGGAGATAAGACACAATTAGCAACTTTAATATTAACAGCTGAAACTGGCCATCCATTAACAGTATTTCTTGCAGCATCCATAGCTTTAATCTTAACAAGTTTAATTGGTGTACTTATAGGTAGGTACCTAGCAAAGTTGTTACAACCATTTATTTTCAACAGATTAGCTGCAATTTTAATGATTATAATTAGTATTTTTATGTTTTATAAAGTATACTCTACAATCAAACCCTTAGCATTATAAAGATGATTTCAGCAGTTTTTATATCAACCTTCATCACAATTTTCCTTGCAGAGTTAGGTGATAAAACTCAAATTGCTACCCTGACCTTGAGCGGTTCTAGCAATCACCCTATAGCAGTATTTATTGGATCTTCAGCAGCCCTAGTACTAGCAAGTTTAGTAGGAGTAATTGTTGGGCAATCATTTTCAAAGTTAATCCCAGAATTATTTCTTGAAGTCTCCGCAGCATCAGCATTTTTAATCATTGGTATAAACCTCCTACTGACTTCAAAAGAAAACTCAAATTAACTAGAAAATAAATCCTGATGCATTTCTTTTAAATTCTCAACGTTATTCATAAATAGTTAAGCTGTAGCATATAATTAATTTAAAACTGTACTTTTTTCTCTTCATTCATAGTACAGAGATTTATTTCTATGTTTACGGTTGTAAAAATACTTGAACTTCTTCCTCAAGATGGAAGTCTTGAAGTTAGAACGCTCGAGAAAATGCTTAAGCTAACAAAGAAGGTAGAGCGACTTCGCCTAGAAATAGCTTTAAAAGCATTAATAAAACTAGGAGTAGTAGAAAAGGATAATCAAAATTATATACAAAAACCTATAAATTCTTCAGCAATAACTGCAACTATACGTTGTAGTAGCAAAGGGTATTGTTTTGCTATTCGAGAAGATGGACAAGAGGACATTTATATCAGAGAAAGGTTCTTAAACCATTCTTGGCACGGAGATAAAGTGATTGTGAAGATAAACAAGGAAGGTTTACGTAGAAGATCTCCGGAAGGAGTTGTACTCTGTGTATTAGAAAGAGCTAAAACAAATATAATTGCTACTTTAAAAGAAATGAATGGAAAAATAATAGCTCAGCCACTAGATGAAAGAATTCTTTCAGCCATAGATATAAATATATCTAATATTGACAACTTTGATAATAGTGATTTAGATAATATTTATGATGTGAGAATTAAAAGATATCCCATAGCTCAATTACCAGCGATAGCAGAAGTATCAAGAAAGCTAAGCCTTAAAAATGGAAAGCTTGGAGATCTAGAAATCATAAAGACTAAATATAACATTTTAAATAACACTTCATCACCAAATGTTGCAACAAAAAAAATAAATTTTAAGAATAGAGTAAACCTAGAAAACCAAAGGACTCTTATCCTTAGAAGCTGGCAATGTACTGAATCACCAATTTTACCAGCCATATATTCAGAAAACCACGAAGGTGGAGTAAAAATATGGTTTCATATACCATCTGTATCAGAAAGAATAAGTTTTGGGAGTAAATTAGATCAATGGATAAAAAACAATTCAAAATCTATTTGCTTTGGTGATACCTGGAAAAACTTGCTAAATGATAGATTAATTGTAGATTCTAGATTTGAAGTAGGTAAAACTAATGCAGCAACTACCTTAGAGATTGATATTGATAAAGATGGTAATTGTACAAATTGGCAATTTTACTTAAGTAATATAAAGCCAGTTGCTCTTATAACATCTTCACATCTTGAGATTCTAAAAAGCAGAAAACCAAAATCTAGAGTATTGCCCGCAAAATTAAAACCAATAAAAGATCATATAAATACAATTAAGGATATTATATATATAACAAAAATCATAAAATCTAAATTAATTTCTAAAGGTTATTTACAACTTGATTTATCCCTCCCCAAACAAGGTTGTTATGGTGACCTAAATTATGCAAGCCCTGGTTCAGATTTTGATGGATGGGCAGAAAATTTTAATGACGAGGATCCACAATCAATCATCGAAGTTATATCAAAATTAAGTAATTTAATATTAGCAAAACATTTTCAGTCATTTAATTTAGATTTTATAGCCTTGCATAAACCAAAGCAAGAATCAATTCCGCTAAATGATATAGTTAAATCAGCAATAGTACTAGAAGGCAATATAAATTTAAATGAAGAAGGAACAATCAATTTTAATGATCTACTTATAGCTGCCTCGAAAAGTGAAAATAAAAGATTAATAGAAAAATTATTAAAAAACTCCATTTCAGATTATAAATATGACACTTTTTATAATATCAAAGAAAATAATGCATCTAATAATAATTTACTTGAGGCCCCCTGGTCTTCACCTGGGTTCAATTATGCTGATATCATAAATCAATTTATACTTTTTAAATTACTTACAGAAGGTAAAGTAATTAATAGTTCAAAGGCAGATAATCTGCAAGGCAAAATGCTAAAGGAAATAGAAGTTAAAAATAGTATTTTCACCAAGACACAGTCCTCTAGTATAATAAAACTTCTTAATGAATCACAAGTTCGGGAACTAAACAATAGTAGATTAAAAGCAAAGGCATTTAGAGATGGTCTAATATCAATGATTCAATTAAGATTAGTAGAAAGTCAAATCAGTAAAATAGCCTCTGGAATAATTACTGGTGTGCAAAGTTATGGCTTTTTTGTAGAGTTAAACCCATCATTAGCAGAAGGTTTAGTTCACGTAAGTTCACTAGATGATGATTGGTATGAGTATAGATCTAGGCAGAATTTATTGATTGGAAGAAAAAATAAACGAACTTTTCAAGTTGGTGATCCCGTAAATGTAATAATTGAAAAAGTTGATTTACTACGAAATCAAATAGACTTAGGTATTAAATTAGATAATGAAAAAGAAAATGAAAAAATAGATACAGTTGAAATACCAATAACAACAAATAATTAATATAAAATGCAGTCAATTGTTGTTGCTATTACAGGGGCATCAGCTCAGATTTTAGGAGAAAGATCAATAGATCTTTTACTTAATAATAATTATAATTTAGATGTTATTTTAAGCAAAGGGGCATATAAAGTTTGGCAGTCAGAAAATGGAATACAAATACCCTTAGAAATGGAAAAACAGGAATTATTTTGGAGAGAAAGATTGAATAACAGTAGGGGAAAACTAAGGTGCCATAAATGGAATGATAATTCAGCACCAATAGCAAGTGGAAGTTATTCTACAGAAGCAATGGTTATTATCCCATGTTCTATGGGAACCTTAGGAAAAATCTCATCAGGTTGCACAATTGACCTTATAGAACGTTGCGCAGATGTACATTTAAAGGAAGGTCGTCCATTAATAATTTCACCAAGAGAAAGTCCATTTAATTTAATTCATATAAGAAATATGGAAACACTAGTCCTAGCAGGAGCAAAAATAGCTCCTTGTATACCTTCATGGTATTCTAATCCGAAAAATTTGGATGATATGATTGATTTTATGGTAGTAAGACTTTTTGATTGTCTAGATTTAGACTTAAAGAACATTCATAGATGGAAAGGAAATGCTTAATGAAATCAACCAAAGGAATACTATTATTTATTACTTTACTACCTTTAATATCTTTAGTATATGTTGCTTCTCTAAATCTAGAAAAAACAACAAACCTTAAAATATTAATTTGGACTTTTAAAGAACAAAGAATTTCAAATTTAATGTTGATAGGAGGAAGTATTGGCTTTTCCTTATCAGCACTTAATATTTATATTTCACTTATTGATACCAATTTTACAAAATCGAGAGTATCAAGAAAAGTGGTGAATCAAATTCATTCTAAAGAAAAGCTAGAGGAGCACGAAATAGAACAAAATCATGAAAATGAATATCAATATCTAGAAAGAGATGTACGAGATCCATTCCCAACAATTTCTGTTCCTTACAGAATTATTAAAATTCAAGATAGACATTTAGATAATAAATTCCATAAGACCTCTAACGATTATAAGACTATCAACAATATTGATAAAAACTCTCCTCTTGATGAAAAATTAGAATATGAAAATTTTTATATTAATAAAAATAATAATAATAATGAAAGCGATTGGTTCCCCTTCGATAATGAAAACTGGTGAAAATGATTTTTTTAAACAATTTTTCTGCTAATATAGAAAAAAATTTCGCAACTTAATCAACCGCTATTTTGGAAAATAACAACGAAAATGTTCAGAAAAGTACTGAAACGCCAATTAATCAGACAACTTCAACACCGGAAACTATAGAATCTAATAATAATTCCTCAAAAAAAATAATCAAGAAAGTAGAAAAATTAGAAGATAAGCCTTTTCAAGAATTTATTAATGAGTATTTTATACCTGAACTACAGAATTCATTGAAACTTAAAGGAGTATCATTAAAATCCTTGGAGCTTAAGCAAGGCATAAGACCTGTTGTAGGAGGAGAATGCTGGGTTTTATTTGGAGAATTAACCGTAGGTAGGCGTTTTTGGGTAACATTTAGTTCAGATAATATAAAATCACAAAAAAATATAACTTTAGCTGAGACTTGTACAGAACCTTCTTTACTAGAATCCTTTCTAATTGATGAGAAGAAAATCACACTGAAGCTTCTTTTATCAAGACTCCTTCAAAGACTAAATGGACAAAAGTGGTTTTCTAATAACTAATTCACTTACGTTTATAAGGATAAGGAAGGGTCCATTCCGGTATCAAATTCTATAAATCGTGAGACTTTCTATTCGCTACATGAAGCTTTATCTCCAAATGCAACATTAAGGCTTATTATTGAGCTCTGATTTGAACAAGGGAATGACTACAGCAACATCAGGTTCCTTAGAAACACTAGGTCGCAATGAATTGCCACCACATTTAGACGAAAATCTATTAACACCACGTTTCTATACAACAGAATTCGACAAGGCTTCAAAAACTGACCTAGATATTGCCAGGAAAGACTTTGAGGCAATGTTCAAGGAAATGGAATCCGATTACAATTTAAAGCACTTTGACAGGAAGGCATCCTTAGAAAGACTTCAGGAACTATCACCAGAAGACAAGTCAGTTTATGAGAGCTATTTAGTTAGATCAGTAGTATCGGAATTTTCAGGTTTCCTATTATTTAAAGAAATTTCTAATAGATTCAAAAAAGCTGGTAGAGCGGAATTAGGGCAGTTTTTTCAATTTTTAGCGAGAGATGAAGCAAGACATGCAGGATTTCTAGGGAGAGCATTAAAAGCTGAGGGAATAAATATAGATCTTCCAAATCTTCCTAAAAAGAGAGCCGCTACATTTTTTCCTTTAAGTTGGGTTCTATACTCACTATACCTTTCAGAAAAAATAGGTTATTGGAGATACATTTTAATTAATAGGCACTTAAAGAATAATCCTGATAAAGCATGCGCACCATTATTTGATTTTTTTGAGCCCTGGTGTCAAGACGAGAACAGACACGGTGACTGTATCAATCTTATGATGCGTTGCTGGCCTGGTATGACAAAAGGTTTTAGGGGGAAAATATTAAGTAGATTTTTTCTATGGACTGTTTTTCTAACTCATACTCTCACAGTATGCGAGAGAGGAGACTTTTATAAATTATTAGGAATAGATCCAGTATTATTTGATGAGCAAGTAATTATAGAAACAAATAACACTTCCAAAAATGCATTTCCTTGGGTGTATAAGTTTGATGATGGCAAGTTTCTAAAATTGAGAATTGATATACTTAATGCCTTTAAAAAATGGAGAGCTACAGAAGGAGTAAAAAAACCAGTAGCATTAGGCAAATTTGTGGTTTTAATTATAAAGCAATTTGCTCTTCCAATGGAAAAAACGAATGCAACTAGATATGGTTAAAAAACAACATCTAAATATCAAAGGGATTACCCGCTTTGTTTTGAATAGAGTCTAAATATTTTCCAAATTGTAATTCATAAACTTCATCTTCCTCTTGTGTTTCTACAGTTGCACTATTGTTGGCTTTAGCAATACAAAGAAGAGCATATCCCTTTTCTTGCAATTGTCTTGATAAGCCTATTCCTTCACTTTGCTCTACAGATCCTGACAAAATCCTAACTGCACAGGTTGTGCAACATCCGTTTCTACAAGAAAAAGGTAGTGTCTCTCCATTCTTTTCGAAAAATTGTAGGATATTTTCTCCTTCTGGAACATCAAGGGAAACTGTACGATTCTCTTGATGAAAATGTACTGTTATTTTATGTTTTATAGGTGTTGTCATAGTTTTGTTTAGTCGGATGTACTGATATCTTTTATATTTGGTCCAGGTGGTAAAGCATAAGCATCTTTTCTAAGCTCGCTTATATAGAAATCTTTTATAGAAATCTCTCCTCCGAATCGAAGTTGAAGCCAAATAATAGAAGTTTGTTCTTCTGCAACTACAGCTTCTAAATCATTTTCAGAAATATTAAAGGACCTTACTAATTCAGGAGAAAGATACCAAAAAGCAACGTCATCCCCTTTTCGCTTCCTTCTTTCGGAAATAGTTTCTCTTAGTTGGCCATTTCCACATAGTTGTCCTACAGGAGCAGTCAATACATAAAGTGGTGTTTTTTGATCGTTCATATCAAGAAAAGACTATCTAGCAAATACAAAAATAAAGTTCTACCCTTACTAGAAGAATAAAATAAATGAAAGGGTATCTCTACTTAAGCTATAGATTGGATTCTAAAAGCGTAATATATAACTAACGAAATGAGAATGCAAATTGAGCCAATTGCTACTTGAACAAGATTTTCTTGAAACTCATTCTATTGATTCAACATTCAAGAAAAATCTAGAATTTTTACTTTCTTATGGAACAAGTGCAGGAGCAGATTTTGTAGAGATTTACGTAGAGAATATCGACAACACAGGATTTTTAGTAGAGCAAGATAAAGTAACCAGTGTCAATCCATCTTTTGGCAAAGGTATAGGCATAAGAGTATTTCTAGGAAATAGAGATGGCTTTGTATCAACAAATGATTTCTCAAAACAAGGCTTAATTTTTTGTTTAGACCAAGCTTTAGGAATGCTAGGTCTAGCTAAAGGTTCTAACTCTAAAAACTCTTTTCAAGGATTAAAATCACTTAATGACTATTCAATTAATAAAGTAAAACTTGCAATTGAATGTCCAACTCTTAAAGAAAGCACAAATAAAGTTCTTGAAGCAACAAGCCTACTTAAAAAACATGGGCGCCGAGCAGACGTTAGACGCGGCAGTTATTCAAAAACAATCCAAGAAGTCCTAGTGGCATCTAGTGATGGAACATTTGCTAAGGACCTAAGGCTATATCAGTCAATTGGCTTAAATGTCTTAGCTGTTGATAAGGAATATAGATCCAGTATTGGAAGGAGAATTGGTTCTACTGAAATGCCTAGGGCCTTGTTAGATTGGGATTCAGAGGACACAGCCAAAGAAATAAATGAAAGTGCAGAAAAAATGCTATATGCAAACTTTGTACAAGCTGGGCAAATGCCAGCAGTATTAGCGAATAAATTTGGTGGAGTTATATTTCATGAAGCATGCGGACATTTATTAGAAACAACGCAAATAGAACGTGGTACCACACCATTTAAGGACAAAATAGGTAAGCAAATAGCTAATAAAGCGCTTACTGCGATTGATGAGGGTAATACTCAAGGAGCCTTTGGATCAATCAGTATGGATGATGAAGGAATGAAAACCCAAAAAACTGTACTTATCCAAAATGGAATATTAAAAACATTTTTAAGTGATAGAGCAGGTGAATTGCGTACAGGACATAAAAGAACAGGTAGTGGAAGGAGACAAAGCTATGCATTTGCTGCTGCAAGTAGAATGAGAAACACTTTTATAGAAAGAGGTCCATATACCCCTAATCAATTAATTGAAAGCATAGATAATGGAATTTATTGCAAATCAATGGGAGGGGGAAGCGTAGGAGCAACAGGGCAATTTAATTTTTCTGTTGAAGAAGGATATTTAATTAAAAATGGAAAATTAACAGAACCAGTAAAAGGAGCAACACTAATTGGAGAGGCTGTTGACGTTATGCCCAAAATATCAATGTGTGCCAATGACCTTGACCTTGCAGCTGGGTTCTGTGGCTCGATAAGCGGAAATATAAATGTAACAGTAGGCCAGCCTCATATAAAAGTTGATTCAATTACAATAGGAGGGAGATAAATAACTAATGAAAGAATCATTAATTAACGAGTCACAATTAAGAGACCAACTTTCAACCTTATCAAAAGCAATCAATATAAAAAAGTGGGATTTAGGAGCGACAATATCTAAAGATATGTCTGTACAAATAGACAAGGGTAATCCAAAGCAAATAAAAGCTTCCCAAAAGAATTCAATTACTATTAGAGTATGGAATAGTGAGAATCTCGTTGGCATTACTAGTACATCAGATTTATCTGAAAAAGGATTACAAAAAGCTTTAGAAAGTGCATATCAAGCTAGTCAATTTGGAAACATTAGTGAAACTCCAGAATTCTCTATTATGTCTAAAGCTGAGTTACCTTTAACTAGTAGACCAATAAAAGATTCAATAGGAGTAAAAGCACTATTAGCTTCTCTAAAAAATGCTGAAAAAGATCTATTAAATAGACATAAATCTATCAATAGTGTGCCATACAATGGTTTTGCAGAATCTACATTTGAACGAGCATATATTAATAGCGAAGGAGCTATAAGGCATCTGCACGGAACACAGGCAAGTTTATATTTATATGCAAAAGCTCAAGAGGAAGGAAAGAAACCAAGAAGTTCTGGTTCCATTAAATTAGGATATGGAGCATCGGATATTGATATTAATGATTGTATAAAAGAGGCAGCTGAAAAAACATTAAATCACCTTAATTATAAACCAGTAAAAACTGGTAGATATCTCGTATGTTTTAAACCTGAAGCATTCTTAGATCTTATTACATCATTTAGCAATATATATAATGCTAGATCAATTATAGATGGAGTAAGTCTGTCTAGAAAAGATTCAATAGGAAAAGAAATTTCTTCTAGAATATTGTCATTAAATGACAATGGACTACATCCATCAAATATTACTGGAACAACCTTTGATGGAGAAGGAACACCTACTCAAGATATTCAAATTATTAATAATGGTATTCTTAAAAATTTTATTCATTCAGAAGCTACAGCTAGAATATTTAATGTAATGCCTACAGGCCACGCGGGAATAGGAGCAAAAGTTTCTGTTTCTCCAGATTGGCCAGTTGTATATAAAAATAAAAATCAAAAAGCAAAATATCCACTCCTTAATTATCAAAAGACAAAAGATGAATTTATTTTAGTAGAAAACTTAAATGCACTTCATGCTGGAGTTAAAGCTAGCCAAGGTTCATTTTCATTACCTTTTGACGGATGGCATGTAAAAGATGGAATAAAAACTTCTATTGAGTCAGCAACTATAGCAGGTGACTTCTTAAGATTGCTCAAAAATATAATTCAAATTGAAGACGATGGAATATATACCCATCAAGGAGTATCCCCTCATATATGGATAGAAGAACTAACAGTCACTGGTGATAAATGAAAATCATCTTTTGGGGTACACCGGATTTTTGCACCCCAATCTTTGAGGCTATACACAACAGTACCCACGATATAGTTGCAGTTGTAACTCAACCTGACAAAAGAAGAGGTAGAGGAAACAAGTTAACTTTTTCACCAGTAAAGCAACTTGCAATAACAAATAATATTCCTTATTTTACACCGAAAAATATAAATAAAGATATAGCAACCAAGGATAAAATACATAAATTAAATGCAGACTTATTTATAGTCGTAGCCTTTGGCCAAATACTTTCAAAAGAAATATTAACAATGCCTAGCCTTGGTTGCTGGAATATTCACGCGTCATTGTTACCAAAATGGAGAGGAGCTGCGCCAATTCAATGGTGTTTATTAAATGGAGATAAAGAAACTGGGGTAGCAATAATGTTAATGGAGCAGGGATTAGATACTGGACCAGTCTTATTAGAAGAAAAAATAGAGATTACACCAACGGAAAATGCTAGTTCGTTAGCACTAAAACTAAGTCTCATTTCCTCAAAACTAATTATTAAAGCTATAGATAAAATAGAGCGTAGTAATATAGAATCTAATTCATTAGATAAATTAAATCTAATAAATCAAAGTGATATAAATAGAAAACAAAACTATGCGCGACTTTTGAATAAAAATGATTATCACATAGACTGGAATGATAGCACTATAAATATTCATAGGAAAGTATTAGGGTTATATCCTAATACTTATAGTATTATTAATAATAAGCGGATGAAAATCATTGAAGCTTTTCCTTTTAGAGAACAGTACTATAAATATTTTAATTATAAATCAGATAACATAATTGAATGCTATAAAAACAAAGAGCCACTTCCAGGGCAAATAATATCATATATTAAAAGCATTGGTATTTTGGTTCAAACAAAAGATTCTCTACTATTAATAACAAAGATCAAATTAGAAGGCAAAAAAGAAGCTTTATCAGACTCACTTATACAACAAATAACTAGTCAAAATGGTAATATTATTCTGCAATAACTAATTAGCTACTATAAAATTATTTTTTTTTGTTTAAAAATCCCCATACAAAAATCACTAAAAGCAAAACATAAAATATGTAATCTGGTACATAAATATTAGAAAAAATAACTGCAAAAATTAATTTAAAAGCGACAAGAGCTACTGCCAAATATCCAGCTATTTCCAAATTCTGATAGATATCAAGCCAATTAATAAACAAATCAGCCGTAAATCGTAAAGCTAAAACTCCAATAAGCGAACCAAGCAATACTAGGATCAACTGATCACTTATAGCTACAGCTGCTGTAACACTATCAACAGAGAAAGCAAGATCAGTAAGTGCTAAAGAAGCTGTTACCGTGAAAAAACTAATGTTTGATTTGGATTCAGATATCGAACTTTGATTATCTGAAGAAGTTAACTTATCAAGAAAGAATTTAGAAATGACAATGTAAAATAAATATAAAGCTGCTAGTAATTGAATAAATGAGTACTTAATAATTATATTAGCTGTCAAAATAAGTATAATTCTTAAAAATAGTGCGATAGCGATACCAATATCTAGGGATTTCCTTTGAAGTTCAGTATCATTTAATTTTTTTGTTATTGAAGCTAAAGCTACTGCATTATCCGCAGATAGTATTAACTCTAATAATGCTATTACAGGTAGTAATGCTGCAAACTCAGACCAATGGTCAACACTATCTAAAAGAGGGGAAAAGAATTCTAACGCTGCTGAGTCCATAATTCCTAAGCAAAAATTTCACGACTGAAGTAATATAAAAAAAGCATTAATTGCATTAATACAAAAGCCCTAATATGAGAATAGACTCTGAGCTATGCCACGTTGATTCTAACAAGATAATTGTAAGAATAACAGGTTATAAAAACAACGAGTGTATTGGTAGCAGTTTAGGGGAGGGAAGAAGTATAAGAGAAGCCGAAAAGTCAGCAATAGATGAATTGATAAAGAGAAATCAGGAACATTTGATTCCAAATGAGCAAATCCAATCAGGACAACACACCTTTATAGAAAAAAGCGCACATTTAAAAGGTGATAAAATAAGTAATGAATCTAAAAAATCAATCAATGAGCAAACTACACACAAGCAAACAGAAGAGAAGCTAAAATATGAAAAAATCAAACCAAAATCAGATTGGACAGAAGAATTAGCGGAAATTGATTATGAAATAGCGAGATTAGGATGGAGTAGAGAACAAGAGAATGAATTTTTAGAAAAAATCCTTGAATTTCCCAAAAAAAACAGAATTTCTGATATTAATCAAATAAAAGATTTTATAAATGTACTGAAATCAATAAAACCTGAACAATCAATGAACAAATTAAAAGAATATTTTACTAAAGAAACTCTAATTAGATTATCGGACAAAAGAATAACTGAATTAAATTGGAGCACAGAAAAAGCTAGAGATTATTTAAATAAAAGCTTTAATGTTAGTAGCAGAAATAACCTAACGATAATAGACCTAATAAAATTCAATGAACTACTTAATAAAGACATATTTTAATCATACATTCAATACTAATAAAGTTTATCATGACGCTTAATTCATTGCTATCTAGACTACAGAATACAACATTAATAGACGAGATTCTCGATAGAGCAACCAGAGATCAAAAATTAACAATACAAGGAGGATGTAGAACAGCTAAAACATTAATAAGTGCAGGTTTAGCTAAGAGTGCAAATACAAATCTTCTTGTTATACTTCCTACGCTTGAAGAAGCTACTAGATGGCATAGTCAACTACAATTAATGGGCTGGGATAAAACTTTTTTATATCCAGGTAGTGAAGTAACTCCTTACGAAAGCATTAATCAATCAACTGAAATTAGCTGGGGACAACTATCTATAGTAAGCGAATTAGCCTGTAATAAATCTATTAATTTTGCCGTAATATGTACAGAAAGAAGTCTTTTCAATCATTTACCTCACCCCAAAGTAGTTAACGAAAATAGCTTATTAATTAAGAGAGGACAAGATTTGAATGTTGATAATATTAATCATAAACTAACTGAGATTGGTTATGAAAGAAATGCGACAACAAATCAAGAAGGGTATTGGAGTAGGAGAGGAGACATTATAGATATTTATGCAGTAAACAATGAACTTCCAATAAGGATAGAGTTATTTGGAGACAAGGTAGATAAGTTAAGAGAGTATGATCCAATAACGCAGAGATCACTGGACGAAATAGATGAAATAGTTATAACACCTATAAGCTTTAATTATCTATTAACGGAATCTTTAGAAAATTATAAAAAGAAAAATACTAATCTTAACAAAGGATATGAAATAGAAAATATGATATTAGAGCGAGCATTATTATCATCTAAATATCAAAGTTCTATTTTAGATTTTTTAAATACTAATACGTTAGTAATACTTGATGAAAAAAATCAATGCAAAGAACATACAGATAATTGGTTGTATCACCTACATAATACATATAGTGAAATGGAGAATATACTAAAAAAGAAAAATGTAGAAATTGAACTACAACAACCAATTAGAGATAGTAAAATTATTTATGAATGTTTAAGCAAATTTGTAACAATAGAAACATACAGTGATAAACAAGATAATACAACGAACAACTTTAATTTATCTTCTAAAATCGTTTCCACTTATCCCAATCAATTTAGTAAAATCAGTGAATTAATAAAGACGTATACAAAAGAAGATTATTCTATATGGATTTTATCCGCGCAACCAAGTAGAGCAAAAGCTCTACTCCAAGAACACGATTGTAGTACACACTTCATTCCTAACAATCACGACTTAATTAGTATTTTAAATCTAATTAAGCAAAAAATACCAGTAGCTCTAAAGTTAGCAGGAAACATTGATATTGAAGGTCTTGATTTACCACAATGGAAAATAGTTTTACTAACAGATAAAGAATTATTTGGACAACAATTAATTTCATCAACTGGATATATAAGAAGGAGAAATGTTTCGTCGAGCAATAAAGTTGAATTAAATAAAATAAATCCTGGAGATTATGTTGTGCATAGAAATCATGGGGTTGGTAAATTTCTTAGAATTGAAAAGTTTTTCATAAATAAAGAAGCACGAGATTATCTATTAGTTCAATATTTAGATGGTACATTAAGAGTATCTGCAGATCAATTATCTTCTCTTGGTAGATATAGAAGTTCAAATAATAATTCACCTAAAATAAGTAAATTAGGAGGTAATACATGGAAAATAACAAAGCAAAAAGCAAAAAAAGCTATTAATAAAGTTGCCATTGATTTAATCAAATTGTATGCAGAAAGATCAAATTCTCAAGGATTCTGTTTTCCCGAGGACGGACCATGGCAAAGCGAATTGGAAGATTCGTTTCCATACGTAGCAACACCAGATCAGGTAAAAGCCGTTACCGAAATTAAAAAGGATATGGAAAACCATATTCCAATGGATAGGCTGATATGCGGAGATGTAGGCTTTGGTAAAACCGAAGTAGCTGTCAGAGCCTTATTTAAAGCAATTACTGCTGGAAAACAAGTTGCTGTACTTGCACCAACTACTGTATTGGCTCAACAACACTGGAGGACGCTTTCAGATCGTTTCGCTCCCTATCCAATTAAAGTATCACTACTTAATAGATTTAAATCACTTAAGGAAAGAAAGGAAATAATAAACGAATTAGAAAAAGGAAAAATAGATGCAATTATTGGTACACATTTGCTACTTTCAAATAAAATAAAATATAAAGACCTAGGACTTCTTGTGATAGATGAGGAACAGAGGTTTGGTGTAACTCAGAAAGAAAAGATAAAGTCACTAAAGAAACATATTGATGTAATTACTCTCACAGCCACTCCAATACCTAGGACATTGTATATGAGCTTATCAGGTGTTAGAGAAATGAGCTTAATAACAACCCCTCCACCGCAAAGAAGAGCTATTAAAACACATTTAGCTCCTATAGATGATGAAACTATAAGAAGTGCTATTTGTCAGGAAATTGGAAGGGGAGGTCAGGTATTTTACGTTGTTCCAAAAATAGAAGGTATAGAGAAAGTAACTCAAAAAATACAAAGTATGGTGCCCAAAATAAATATAATAATAGCTCATGGACAAATGGATGAAGGTGAACTGGAAATAGCTATGATCGCCTTCAATGAGGGGGAAGCAGATCTAATGATATGTACTACTATTATAGAAAGTGGTTTAGATATTCCTAGAGTTAATACAATCTTGATTGAAAATGCACATTTATTTGGATTATCACAACTGTATCAATTAAGAGGTCGTGTTGGGAGAAGCGGAATACAAGCACATGCATGGCTATTTTATCCTCCTGAATTAAAGATTAATGAAAAAGCAAGGCAGAGATTAAAGGCAATTAAAGAATTTAGTGAACTAGGAAGCGGCTATCAATTAGCAATGAGAGATATGGAAATAAGAGGTGTAGGAAACTTAATAGGTGTTGAGCAAAGTGGACAAATGGAAGCTATAGGTTTTGATTTATATATGGAAATACTGCATGAATCAATAGCAGATATTCAAGGGCAATCCATACCAACGGTAGAGGAAACAAAAATAGATCTTCCAATCACAGCTTTTATTCCTGGTACATGGATTAGTGAGAATGAAGAGAAAATAAATGCTTATAAAGAAGCATCGGAATGCGAAACTTCAGAGCAATTAATAGATTTAACAACAACATGGATAGATAGATTTGGGGCATTGCCTAAGCCAGTGGAAGCATTATTGCTACTAATGAAACTCAAATTAAGAACAAAAAAACTGGGGATATCCAGAGTTAGAAGTATAAAACCTAATATAGTTCTTGATACATCAATGAATCATGCTAGTTTTAAAAGTTTGGTAGAGGGTCTAGATAAGCATCTGCAAGGAAGGGTGATTTTTAAAAAAGGACAAGCAATCTCAGAAATTACATTAAGAGGGCTAGGAACACTAGCAATTGAGCATCAGATAGAAACAATCATCGAATGGCTAGACAAAATGTCTGCAAAACTTCCAAATATAGAAAAAGAAATAGGTAAAAAGCTCTCAAACAAATTATCTCCGTAACAATCACTTACACAAATTGACAAAGCTATTTCTGGGCACTTGAGTGCTGAGATTCGGAGCAGAAAAGATTAGTTTTCCACTTTTCCACAATCTGCATATTTTTTTTGGGCATGTTGTTGTAATAGGCCAAAGACATAAGTGGATAAATTACAAACATATTTCTACCACCAATAAACCCTTTATTAACAATGGATCTAAAGAATTGATAAAGTTCCTCAGAAAGCAGGGAATGTGTATAAATTGCTGCTACAGAATATATTTTTTGTTAGCAAACCTTGGAAATGTGGAAAAACGATGACTTTCTAGATTAATCAGAATATCTAGTTATTCTAGTTCTAAACTGCTGATAATGTTATTAGGAAATAATATTTTGTTTCTAAAAAGTTTTTTGTGTATAAGGTGTAATTAAATAAAACAACAATTAATAAGGTTAATATCAATTACGAGGTTGTATACATAGAAACATTAAATAGAGACTATTCTTTTAAACGAAATCCTTTATCTAACAACTCTTGATAGAGATAACGTGCTTGAAATGTATATACTTGTTCTTCTTTTTCACCTCTTCTTATGTGAAAATAATTATGATCTAATTGATTTCTGCTGAAACTAACTTCAATAATTCCTTTCTGCATAATCCACTCTGGATCATTTGTGTGAGTTTGGTTAGGGCCTCCATCCCAGGGAGCCACTTCAGCATATTTTACTTTTTTCATAATACAAATTGTACTTTTATCAATATATAACATAAAATAGATTTAGACAATATAACACTAACTAGTAAAAGGTATAAAATTTATGACTTCACCAAGAACCGGAAAGTCATTTGTTCGCTGTAGGTAAAAATACTTAAAACAAGTTTTAAAATGTTTTACGTGAGAGTTGCTTATACTTATATAATGGCAAGCAAGATTTTAGATAATGAAAGGAATAATTTCTTTACAACTTCTTTTAAAAAGCATCATAAGCTTATAGAATTATTGGTATTAGTTTAGATTCAAAAACCAGTAAAAAGGCTTGACTAGTATTACTTCATTTAAGTAATTAAAAAGTATGAAGAATTACAGATGGTTATTATTATGTAATGTTAATTAGTTTTTACATATTTGCTAAATCATATTTGTTTGTTATATTTAGCAAAAATCATCGATGATTACTAAAAACTACTTCATAACTAGCTTAAAATTAAGTTTAGAAATCTCTAAAGTCATTGAGATAGGGAATTTTTTAAAATCTTCATTTTCCTTTAAAAATGACAAACCAATTTCAATTACAACGGAATCACCAGTAATTTATCATCCTTCAATAACTGATTGTGAAAAAAATATGAATTCATCCTCAGGAACATTAATTAAAGAACTTGACCCACAAATTAATAAGCAAAATATAGAACAGTTAGGCAATGATAAGAAAATTGGGCATGTTAATGTTAAAACCTATGATCCTAGAAGAAAGCAAGTTGTTAAAATAATTATGATTCAAGGGAAAATAGCTGAAAGAATATTCAGGTCAAAAGATGATGACTTGAATATTCTTTCAGCTTAATTAAAAACTCATTATAAATAATATATTAATTTGTTTAAACAAAATATCATGTAGATCGTTATAAGGCGTTATAGAGAATATGATATATTACAAATAAATTAGTTTCGGTTTCTATGAATTGGACTGAAAAAATAGAATGGAAAGTACAGATTGATAAGTTTTTAATTGGGAATCTATTTATAATTATATTTGGATTCTTTTTTTTTATTATTTCTATCATAGCTGATTCTCTTTCTTATACAAGGCCTTTGAGTCTTTTCCAAATTTTATGGAAACCGCTATTTCTACCTTGTCTAAGTATTTTTTTTACTGCTGTTTTAGTTGAATCAATAATAAATAAATTCAATCCAGAATCCTAAAAACCTAAATAAAAATGCTTTTAGAAATTTTTAGCCATAGCAACAGTATCCTCATTCTATTGTTCTTTTTTTTAGCTGTTTTTCTAGGGATACAATCTAATAAAACAAAAAAGAAAAGATAGGGCAAATTTTTCTAAGCGCTTAGTGCTTCTTCGATTTCATCAACCTGCATTAGAGCTATCAAAGCCTGCTCTAGTTCATCTTCAGAGGAGAAGCCAAGGTCTTCTAGCGAGTTAAGACCTAGAGATGCTAGTTCTTTCATTTGAAATAAATGAAATACATTCAATCTAAATTTACTTATAAAATTTATTTTGTAACGTCATATATGCATTTCAATACTAAAACTAATAAAAAAATCATTCACTCTAATCGTTCTAAAAAGGTTCTTAGGTAATTTATGACCAGCTTCATGACCCTCCTTAAGTTTGAAGTTCTATCCCTATCTGAATTAAATACTAATAACAACGCTCCTATTAAGCCTATGTTCATGAAAAATGCCTGTGACTCAAATGGTCTTAAATGAAATATAAAAGTAGTTGGTACTAGAAACAGTAATAAAAAGGATGATCCTATTCTACGCAAACCAAGAATCAAACCAACGCTTCCAATGGATAAACAGCAAATAGCAATAACAAGCAAGTAGTAAGCATATTCTCTCGAAATACCTCTAGAAATAATAGCTTCTAGAACTAATGAAAATTTTGTGATCTTTGGAGGTATTGCTACCAAAAAGGTAATACTTAGTAAAAACCTACCAATAAAATCAACTGTCTTATTACTAAAAATCATCATTTAAGGAGATTATTATGAACTTTACCGTGCATATGAGTTTAGTTTCTCTTAGAAGTGTTTACTAATATTAAGAAGAAATTATTGTTGTTTAGACGATTGAGCATATTTACTGAGATGAATATAAGGATAATAATACAAGCAATGGTGTTCATTACTAAATGAATTAAGCCAATAGTTATTTCAAGGTTAATGTTTTGAATATAATTCTATACTATAATTTACATATGAATATTTTAAATATATGAGGTGGCCTCCTAACAAAGCTTGGACATCAAATGAAGCTATAGAGGGTTTTAGACACTTTGAAGTGATTGAATATGGTGGCAAAGGAGAAGAAAGGTGGGTTATGCTTACAGCCATACGCAACAACAATATAAAGATCAAATTAAGCTGGACAGAATTAAAAACATATGCAAAATGGACAATGGGATGGGTTCAACTAAATGAAGAGTAAGAAGATTTTCTACAGTGCCTAAATACTACTATCTATAAGTGAAAATAACATAATTATAAAAATATTCCTTTTATACATATATTTACTAATAAAATTATGTTTTTTAAATATCTGGCTTATAATAAATATTTAATTAAATAGAATATTTTAATTTCAAATTACTTTCCAGAGAAATCATTAAAAATAGATGCCATTACTGATAAATTCTCTTATACAGGATTATATTAAATATTAAAACTACTGTGATCGAGTCAAAAGCATAAAACGAATTTTTTAAAATACCCGGGTTGAATTAAGCATAAGAGTCATGGGATAAAGGATTATTTGGAAGTTGTGGATCATAAACTGCTGTAAAACGACAGCAACAATAAAAGAAATGCAAAAAAAAAAGACTCTACGTATAACGTGGAGCCTGGGTGATGGGGAACCTTCTTTCTAGGTCAAAATATCAATTAAATCAAGTACCATAGGTAGTAGATGAAGTCACTCAATAGTACCACTCATAGTGTGGTCACACTTTCGACGCTCTAAATACTTAAAATAAATCCAACCAGGCAACAACAAGCCGAATATTCGCCCACTTTCTAAAACAAAATTTGAAATACTGAATTGAATAAGACTGAACTTTGATAAATCTATATAAATACTGATGTACGGTCATACATTAATTAGAATTGATAAGGATTCTATTGACAAAGGATTTTATATAAACAACAAAACTATGGAGTTAAAAAATACAAACAAAATAGTTGATTTTTTTGCGAGGGTATCTTTAATAGCAATTTTTGTAAACGCACTGAGATTTAAATTAACAAATTTCACAAATGTAGTTGATTACATAGCTAGTAAAGGTTTTTCCGAACCAATATCAATTTTATTACACATCATATCTGTAATACTCCTAATAGTAGGACCTGTACTAATAATTTCGAGAACTTATGAACGAATAGGAGCAGCTATAATTTTATTATTTATTATACCTGCAACTATTATTTTTCATGTATATCCTTTCGATATGAAAAGTGTAGTAACTAATCTGGGACTTATAGGTGGTTTGTTGTTATTAATAACTAGATCAGATAAATAATGTCTGATAGAAATTATATATTTAAACGACAAAGTACATTCATATATAAGTTAATACCTTTAATCTCAATAATACTTATACCATTAAGTTCTTGCTCAATAGAGCCGACAAATAAATACCAATCAGACAAGCTTACAAATTCTCTTGACGATAACCTGAATTTACTAAATCAAAACATAGAAAAACTACCAGAAAATAAAGAACAACTTTTCATAAGATCTAGGATTAACTTATATCTAGAAAATTATACGAAATCCATCAGTGATCTTAATATAGTTCTAAAAAAAGATCCTAGAAACAAACAGTATTTGTTTCAAAAAGGTCTAGCCTATGAAGAATTAGGAGATTACAGAAGAGCTATAATAGAATATAGTAAAGCAATTCTACTTGACAGAAATAATGAAAAATACTTGTTTTATAGAGGAGATAATTATCTACGGTTAAATAACTATCAAATGGCACTAAAAGATTTTAAAAAGGTAGTAAAAATAAATCCAAAAGAATTTCACAGCTATTATAATATGGGACAAATATATTTTATACAAAAAGAATTTAAGCAAGCTATAATTGCGTATGTTAATGCGCTAAAAATTAGACCAAATAGCGCACAGGTGCATAATAATAAAGGAGTAGTTAATTATCATTTAGGTAATTATCCTGAAGCCAATAAGAATTTCAATATAGCCATTAAATATAGTTCGAATAATGGAAAGTTTTTTTATAATAGATCAAAGAACAATTTTAAATTAAATAAATTAAAAAATTCTTGCAAAGATCTAAAAAAGTCGAGATTATTAGGATATGAAATAACCCAAAATACATATAGGAAAATTTGCCTATATAAATAAAAAAGCTGAGAGCTGTAAAGAACAGCTTTCAGCCTTTCATAAATTAGAACTAATGTATTTAGTCCTTGTTCTTCATTTCCTCAATCATTTTTTTAAGTTCTTCTTGCATCGCTTTCTTCGCAGCTCTCTTCTTTGCTCCATTGCCGCCGCCGCCGCCGCCGCCGCCGCCACAAGCTACAAATTCACCAGAAGCATTAGGCAAGAGTTCTGTTTGCATTCCCCTGGCAACGGCTTCAGTATTAAGGCCAATGAAAACAGAGGATATTGCTGAAGCAGCAACTAATGAAAAAATCCGAATAGATTTCATAAAAGTATTAAAATCCTAGAAATTATATAGATAACTAGTCAAAAATATAATAAATCATTATGAATGTTACATAAAAAAAATATATCATCATTCATTAAGATATCTTATTAAGTAACTTGAAAGCCTTTGACTAAGAACATTTGCACCATATTCATTGAAATGACTATAATCTATAAACCAGTCAATACCGTCAGCTTCATCTGAATAATCAACAGCAATTATTGAATTGATTTCTGAAAGTCGTCTTAGCAATTCGACTCTATAATCATTTTCGACAATTTTTAGTTCACCTTCATAAATTTCAAATTGATATTCATTGTTATCTATTAGATGACTAATTCCAGTTACGAGATAATCGTGAAAACCATCTGATCGATTAGTGTTTAAAGTACTAAAATAAGTCGGTGCATAAATATAGACGTAATGCCCCTTGTTGTATAACATTACACTAGTTGCTGTAATATTTCTTACTACTGATGAGATAAAATAATCTCTTATTTCTATGTATTTCTTGTAATCAATTGAAAACCTTCTATTTAAAATGTCTCTCAGGTCAGTTAATGAATTATAGCCTTCAGTATCTATAATCAATTCTGATTTATCTATTTTAGATTTTGTTAAGGCTATAGCTGAATGTCGTACATTCTTAAGTAATTTATAAGTGTAACTTTTTTGTGATAAAGCACTAACTAATCCGTTTATTGCACTAATAACATTACCAGTATAACTACTACTAATATAATCTAAATATTTAATAGATTTGCTATGAATCATTAAACCATTTGCATATTTATATTCAAATGGTTGTTGTTGATTACTATTATTAACTAATAATTTTAGAAAACCCCAGAAATCCTGAATGCCGCCAAAACTAACTATAAGAGAAAGAGATGGTAAATCATTATATAAATAGTTAGAATTAAGATATCTAGCTGTTTCTACATGCTCTTGCCAACTATTAAATCCAGAATAGGCTCCATTAACTAAATCTACCTTATTATTTTTTTTCCTTAAATGATTCTCTAACTGACTAGCGAAAGTCTTATAATTATTCTTACTGTATAAACCTTCTCCCATAGCTACGCTATTTCCTAATAGTAAAACACCTATGGACTCAGAAATATTTGAAGAAGAAAAAGGAGTTTTAGCTAGTCCATGTCTATTGCAAATAATATCTTTTGGTAATTTCATATCATTTTGATCACTATCACAATTTTGCCTCCATCCTGTTAACAAATCAAATTTAGTCCTAGTATTTTCGTGAAAACTATTCTGTTTCATTACAAAAGAGATAATAACGGATGAAAATATTTCAATAAGGAAAACTGTTAATGGAAAAATCAACACTAGGTATAATATATATTTTTTAAAATTTTTCGATTCAGCCATAATATAAAAGGATACTAGTTTATTTCTATATAGAAAGTATACCAAGAATTATTTTATAAGTTTCTTATGCTAAAGTTAGTTATAAAATGAAGTTAGGATGTTTTGATCTAATGAAAGAAAAAAATATTCTAAGGATATTACATGAAACTCTTCATGCAGAACATGGTTCAGCTCTAGAAATGTTAGCAGCTTGCAAAGCTACTTCTAGAGATAATCTTGTCTATGGATATTTTGAACATGCAAAGGACGAGTATATACATACAAAAACATTTAAAAAAATATTAGCAACCAGAATAGAAAATACTCATGTAGAAATAGCGAGAAATTATAGGTTTACTCCTATAGGTATTATAAAAAAAGGTTATGTAGATAACAATGGATTTCTAATTGAAACATTGAAACTAAAAGATTTCGTTGCCTATGTTTATACTAATGAACTTTTGGCTAAAAAATCATTTGAAAGAATACTAAAACTCATAAAAGATAATAAAAGAGATTTTGATTCTATTTTAGATATTATGAAAGACGAACTAAGACATCATGGAATGGCGAGAGAGTATTTTCTGAAATATTATCCAAATTTACAACCATATCATTTATTTCTATACAAATTGAGAGAAACAATTAAGAACAAAACCAGGAGAATATATTATAAGAATATTGAATTTTTAGAAATTATATTTAAACCGTTGTACTCACTATTAGCTCTTTTAGGTGGATATTTACTACTAAAATTTAATCATTACCACTTCTATAGAGAAAATATTAATTTAATGGATATATCATCAAAATCCTTATTATAAATCTATGTATATTGGCATTTCAGCTTATAACCATGAATCAGCTATAGCTATAGTTAATAAGAATGGTGAACTTCTAGACTACTGTAAAGAAGAATCTTTAAGTAGAATCAAAGGAGATCAGTCATTCCCTAAAAGAGCTCTTAAACGCCTAATTCAAATTCATAATATTGATAGTTCCATAATAGAAAAGGTGATTTTTTATGAGAAGCCTTTAAGTTCTTTTCTCATTCCATTAAAAATTGCCTCGAAGTCTTTACCTGGAAGTTTAGATTTTCTAGTACATCAGCTTAGAAACTTCAAAAATTCTTCTATTAATTGTTTTTTAGATCTCAACAAGTTTATGCCTGGTCTAGAAAATAAATTAATTTATATTGATCATCATCTTTCACATACGCTAACTGCACTTTTATATTCAAAAAGTCAAGAAAATATTTGCTCAATTGTCGTAGATGGTTTCGGAGACAGAAGTACATCTACAATTAGCTTTATAAATAATATTAATAATATCAGAGAATTATGGGCAGCAGAATATCCTTATTCTCTAGGTCTATTCTACTCTACTATAACTGATTTTCTTGGCTTTGCTATAAATGAAGGTGAATATAAAGTTATGGGTTTATCAGCATATGGCAATGAAAATAGTCCTCATGCAAGATTAGTTAAAAACCTCATCAAATGGAATGATATTACCAAAAACATTGACACTGAGATGGAATATTTTAGCTATCACAAAAGTGTAAGTAATTCCTATAGTGAGAAATTAACGAACCTATTGGGAGAGCCGAGAAATCCATTTGTACCTCTAATGCCAGATGATAAATATTTTCAGAAGTATGCTGATATTGCAAAGGGCGCG
The DNA here is from genome assembly GCA_003215555.1 of Prochlorococcus sp. AG-409-K04. Taxonomy (GTDB): domain Bacteria; phylum Cyanobacteriota; class Cyanobacteriia; order PCC-6307; family Cyanobiaceae; genus Prochlorococcus_E. The sequence goes on along the minus strand of QCKE01000005.1, from coordinate 49,721 downwards.
CAAGATTCAGTAAATATGATACTAAAAAAGATTTTTGAACATGCCTATAATTTAACTAACTCTAATAAATATCTATTTTCTGGAGGTGTTGCTTTAAATTCAGCTTGCTTAAATTCACTGGCAGAATTAAGTTTTGTAGATGAATTAATAGTACCACCAAGCCCAGGTGATTCTGGAGCTGCTATAGGTTCAGCTTTCTATGGATATATTACGTCAAATAAAAAGCCTAGAAAGATATTAAAGCCAAGTCTTTTTCCATCAGTATTTAATTGTAATGAACAACTTGAACAAGTTAAGAAAATAATAAGTGAGAAATTTGAATTGATTTCAGATTGTCATCATAGTGCCCTACAAATTACATCAAAACTTATTAAAAATGGTGAAATAATTGGAACAATAATATCGAATAGTGAAACAGGACCAAGAGCTTTAGGAAATAGATCATTACTTTGTGATGGCTTAAATAAACAAGCTGTAGATACCCTAAATACCGTTATCAAAAATAGAAGTCCTTTTAGGCCGACTGCTCCAGCAATGACAATAGCTACAGCAAAAAAATATTATCAAATCAAGTCAGAATTAAAGACTTGTTACTTATCAATGAATGCTACATGCAAATGTATAGATAATAATATATCACTTGATTTTCCTGTAACACATATCGATGGTACAGCTAGAATACAAATAGTAGAAGATGAATCAATTTTAGATCAATTACTGTGTATACTTAAACCGATGGGAATAGAAATATTAGCTAATTCATCTCTAAATATTAGTGGTGATCCAACATGCTTTGACCTTATAGATAGTCTTATGGTTTGTTCTCTAACCCCACTCAAATACCTTCTCACAGATTTTGGCCTTTTAAAAAAAAAATAAATTAAGATTATGAATTTCTTTAGATTAATAAGTAAGATAATTTACTCAATATGGAAGGATTGTACTCCACTTCAAGCTGCACTATTAACAGCTGTAATGCTTATTATTTTATTAATACTATTATTCAGTCTTGTTCAAGTAATTGTGCCATTTACTTATATAGCTATATAAATACATCTAAGCGTATTTCTATAAGGATTAGGGAACCATCTTGCCGTGTGACCTAAGCGTTCGACCTGGAAAAACCAGAAGAGGAGTCAAAGTGCGGTTCCATTTCCAGTTACTAGACTGGTTTACTTCTCCAACACAGCAGTCTCCTCAGATCGAAAAAGAGTCAGATCAGAGCACTTAAAAGATCAACACCAACAAAACAGTCCTTTTATAAGATATCAAAATCTAAGCTTGAAATGGCCATATCGTTCTTATTTGATTTTTTATATCAAACGCCATTTTTCTACAATCTTGTTTATTAGATATATTCAATAATTTTGTAACATGGCCTAATTTACGTCCTATTACATTTTTATCTTTGTTATACCAATGTATATTTAGCCCATCAATTTCATTCAGATCTTTTAATCGAGAACTAATTGAATATTCTTCTTCTTTTATTCCTAATAAGTTAACCATCATTGCTCCAGGCGCAAGGAGATCAGGATTTTCTATTTCCAACTCAGCAGCGATTGCAATCTGATGCTCAAACTGATTAGATTTACATGCTTCTATTGTTAAATGTGCAGAATTATGAGTTCTAGGAGCAATTTCATTAACTAATAAACCACTATCACCATAAAAAAACTCTACGGCAAGTACACCTACATAATTCAATTCTCTAACTAATGACATAGCAATATTATTTGCAAAAGAAGTGACCTGCTGACTAACATCTGCTGGAGTTAAAACCCAATCACATATTTGATGACTCTGAAATGTTTCAGAAAGAGGGAATAATCTTACCTGACCTTTCTTATCTCTTGATACAACTATAGATAGCTCTTGCTTATAATCAACCCACTCCTCTATATACCAATCTGAATTATTAACTGTTTTCAATAAAGTTGATAAATCATTGTAATCATTTAAGACTCTCGTTCCTTTTCCATCATAACCTCCCATAGAAGACTTAGCCATTATTGGGAATTTCCATTTAGAAGGTAAAATCAATTCCTTAGATTTAAAGGAAGATAATGAAGTCCATTTAGGTACTGGTATGTTTAATTTATTAAGAAGTATGCGTTGAGATAACTTATTAACCAATGGCATTATTGAAGATAAACTAGGAACAAAAGAAATTCCAGTATCTTCTAAAAGAGACAACGCCTCAATATCCAACCATTCATTTTCAAATGTTACACAATTAGATTGACTCGCTAACTTTCTAGTTCCGTCAATATCATTTGTATCTGAAAGAACAGCTCCAAAAGCATTTAAAACAGCTGGATCAGTATCTGACCCTGTTTGTACAAACACATTAACGCCAAGCTTCTCTCCTTCTATAGCCAACATTTTAGCCAACTGGCCTCCTCCAACTACTCCAACTGAAAAATCCTTATGATCGTTATGTTCCAATGAAAAATCTCCACTATGGTGAGCTTAAATATAGAATCCCAATAAATATTGGGAATTTCTTAATATCATTATTTAACTTGTGAACCAAGAAATCTCCACAATCAAAGTCAACTTGGTAAACGATCCGTATAACGTTATAGTTGGATCAAGCAATCTTTATAGCATTGGTGAAGCAATCCAAAAACTAAAAATAGAGCGAAGTACAAAAATATTAGTAATTACAAATCCTGATGTTGCAAAGCCATATAGCAAAAAATTTATTGAAAGTATTGAACGAGCTGGCTTTATTCCGAATTTATTAATTCTAGAAGCTGGTGAAGATCAAAAGAATATTGAAACCATACAAATTATTCACGATGCAGCATATAAGCACAATCTGGAGAGATCATCACTAATTATTGCCTTAGGAGGTGGAGTGATTGGGGATATGGCAGGTTTTGCAGCTGCAACATGGCTAAGAGGTATCAATTTTATTCAAGTACCAACAACTTTATTAGCAATGGTAGATGCTTCCGTTGGCGGGAAAACAGGCGTCAATCATCCAAAAGGCAAAAATTTAATTGGTGCATTTCATCAACCTAAATTAGTTTTTATTGATATTGATACATTAAATACACTTCCAAAAAGAGAATTTCGTGCTGGTATGGCAGAAATAATAAAGTATAGCTTAATAGAAGATAAAGATTTATTTTATCTTCTCGAAAATACACCAGACCTAAGCAATTTGAAAGCAATAAAAAAAGAACTATTACTCAGTATAATTATCCAGTCAATTAAAACCAAAGCTAATATAGTAGAAAAAGATGAAAGAGAGAATGGAATAAGAGCAATTCTCAATTATGGCCATACATTTGGACACGTTGTAGAAACATTATGTGGTTATGGGCATTATTTACATGGCGAAGCTGTCTCTATAGGTATGGTAGCAGCTGGAAAACTTTCAGCTCAAAAAAAAATATGGGATAAAGAAGATTCAGAAAAGCAAGATAGTTTACTTAAGAAAACAGGTTTACCGATAAAATGGCCAAGCTTGGATATAAATATGGTACTCGAATCACTCAAAGGAGATAAAAAAGTAAAGCATGGAAAATTAAGATTTATTTTGCCTAGAGAAATTGGAAAGGTAGAAATCTTTAACACTATAGATGAAAAAGATATAATTAATCTTCTAGAGGAATTAAATCAAGAAGAGTGATTATTCTCTGACAAAAATATAGGATTAGTTTTACAATCACCTTTATAAAATAAAATCCATCTAAACTCACCTAAACCTAGTGGATCAACTAATCTTAACAGATTTTCTCTAGTTCTAAGTGCTGAAGATATTTGATCACTTCTTACTTTCCTCAAATTGCTAATTTGTTCTGATAGTCCCAACGACAAAAGTGCTAAGCCTTGTCTACATTCACCAACAAAACTCCAAGAACTTTTACTAGCTGATAAATATAATGATTCTAGACATAAATGAGATGTAATATCACATTTTCCAACGTTATCTAGTACATCAACAAAAGCTTTCTGATCTCTATAAGAAGCTAATGTACCATCAACTCGATTAGGGTTATAATATCTTGATGCTTCCATAGCATAATCTATTACTAAAAGTGATCCATTATTTATACATAGAGAAGCCTTATAAAACCAATCTTCAAGTCCTGTATGCCATTCTGTAGTCCAATTATCAGTTGTATCTTTTGGTGGGATTTTAAATTTAAATTGTTCCTCAAAAGAATTTATTTCTTGTAGAATAGAATTACTTAAAGGTAATTTTGTAAACTTAATATAATTATTAAGTCCATTTTTAACTAATTTGACACCTTGTAAGAATAATTTTTTATCTGAAAATATTATTCTATCGACTGGAAGTGCATCAAGTATTTCATTAGCAATTAAAATTCCATTTACGGGATCATTTGAAAGATTTTCAAATGTAGTCCATCTAATACTTATATTACTAAAGCAGGATAATCTAGACTTTTGTCTCTTCTTCATTCCTTCATTTATTTCTACTAAAATAAATTCAATATTTGATAAAAGATGAGGGAATCTATTTTTTAATGAAGAAATCAAATAAAATGCAAGATCTCCTTCTCCAGGCCCTATATCTACAATAGAGATAACTGAATTGGAGGAGATATTTTTAGATAAATCCTTTATCCAATCTGCAATTTGCACACACAACAAGTCACAAAACTCAGGTCCTAAAGAAGGTGATGTAACAAAATCACCTTCAACTCCAATATGCAGTTTCCCTGAAGCATAAGCACCATTAATAGGGTCATTAAGTGCCCATTTCATAAATTTTGAAAAACTTACGGAACCACCAGAATCTTCGATAAGATCAGCTAGCCACTCAGGACATTTCACAGTTGAGGTGTTCATCAGCGAGAATAAAGTGAATAAGGTACATAAGATGTTTGTAAATCAAATTGCTTTTTTGAGAAACCTTCTCCTGATTCTCCTGATATCCCTAGCAATTTGCCTACCAGTTAAAGCTGTAGACAATATAGATTTGCTACCAGATCATCAAACTCCAATTATAGATCTTGCTAAATCACTTAATAATAACGAAAGAGAGAGCCTAGAAAATAAACTAGAGAAATACGAGAAAGAAACAGGCTGGAAAATCAAAGTTATTACTCAATACGAAGAATCTCCAGGCATTGCAGTTAGAAAATTCTGGGATATAGATGAAACAAGTTTAATAGTAGTAGCAGACCCGAGAGGAGGAAATCTTCTCAATTTCAATGTTGGGGAAGCATATTTTGCTCTATTGCCAAGAATATTCTGGGTAGAGTTACAGACAAGATTTGGTAATCAATTTTATGTTAAAGAACATGGTGAAAATGGGGCAATTATTGACTCTATTAATACTATAAAAAATTGTTTAGATAAAGGAGGTTGTAATGTTGTACCTGGATTGCCTAAAGAACAATGGATATGGACTTTTATAACTTCTTTATTAGGTGGCATAGTTGCTGGGGTAGCAGCTGTTCCTAGGAATTCACTAAAAATAATAGATTGGAAATGGCTACTATTATTCTCACCATTATGGATTATGCTATTTGGTGTTTTTGGCATCGCTCCTGTTATAACAAGAACAAGTGAGATCCTTCCATTATCTAGAAATATAGTATCCTTTCTTGCATGTTCAATTATTGCCTATTTATTAACGAGTAGGTCAATTAACAAAGAATCAACTGATTAGATTAAAACTGCCTTATCTGCAATTCTACAATCAATACTATTACTCAGATATATTGACATCATATAATATTTCTTCATTAGCTATAGACAAATCTGAACGATACCATCTATGGGAAACATGTACAATTTTTCCATTTAAAAATTCTACCCATGAAAAATGAGTCAATGTATTTCCTGAAATATCCAAAATCTTTCGTGGAACACAAGCAGCATTTAAATATATAGTTTTATACTTCTTATCAACAATACAGGTTTGTCTTTTACCACTTCCTCTCTTTAAATTGTGATGCATGTGCCCGAATACTACTAAATCTACTTCTCTATTTTTTCTGATTTCATCAATAGCTATTTCAAGATCCTTATCTCCCCAATCAATTGCTGGAACTTTCCAATCCCTACCACAAATGCTGGAAAAATCAGAACCTAACCCAGTAGGTCCTGAATGAGCAAGAATAATAAGCGGTAAATGAAGAGGAATCTTATTAACTGCTTTTACAATTCTCTGAACTGAATCATTAATAGTTAATTGACCATATACAGAAGAAACTTGCTTAGAAAGATAATATCCCCCTCCAGCACTACAAGTTCTTCCTCCTACAACAGAAACTAAAGGCTTGATCCAGGATATAGATTTGCCCCAAGAGACATCTTTATTGCCTAATATGGATAACTGGGTTTTTAATTGAAGCCCTGACAAATCTTGACCTCGATCATGATTTCCAAGAATTACAGCAGTCGGTATATCAATAGATGCAATTGACTTAACAAGTTTTATATCTGCATTAGAGAGGTCACCAACAAACAAAACAGCATCAGGATTTAATTGCGCCAACAAATCATGATCCTCCTCAAACCATGATCCATGAAGGTCTCCAGCAATAGCAATACGAGATTTAGACAGATAAAATACTATGCCAACCTCTATACTGCCTTAAATTGCGTCAAACAAACTGAATAGCGTTCAATCCTACAATCAAACTGTGTTAACGACTCTTTCAACTAAAAAAGAAAAAATAGAGCAGGTCAAAGTTTTGTGCGAAGAAGAAAAAGCATTAATACTTGCTCACTACTACCAAGATGAAGAAATACAAGATATAGCTCATTTCATAGGTGATTCTTTAGAACTCTCCCGTAAGGCAGAAGAAACAGACGCAGAAGTAATACTTTTCTGTGGGGTTCATTTCATGGCAGAAACTGCCAAAATACTTAATCCAAATAAAAAAGTTTTAATTCCTGATTTAAACGCTGGTTGTTCCTTAGCTGATGAATGTCCAGAAAATGAATTTAAAAAATTCATTGATCAACATCCTGATCACTACGTAATAAGCTACATAAATTGTTCTGCAGGAGTAAAAGCAAACAGCGATTTGATATGTACTAGCAGCAATGCAGTGGATCTAGTGAAAAAGATTCCACAGGATATACCAATCATATTTGCACCTGATAAGAACTTAGGTAGATGGGTTGAAAACCAAACAGGGAGAAAAATGAAATTATGGGATGGTTCTTGTATTGTCCATGAAACATTTAGTGAAGAAGCACTCCTAAAACTCAAAACAACCCATCCAGACGCTGAGATTATTGCTCATCCTGAATGTAATGAAATCCTTTTAGGGTATTCAGATTTTATTGGCTCAACGAGCAAGCTTCTATATTACGTGCAAACTTCTGATGTGAAAAAATTCATAGTCTTAACAGAGCCAGGAATTATTTACCAAATGAGAATTAAGGAGCCAAACAAAACCTTTTTAGATGTCCCAGGTATTGATGGATGTAGCTGCAATTCCTGCCCATACATGCGTTTAAACACAATAGATAAAGTAATTGAATCTCTAACAACACTACAACCACAAATACATCTAGACAAAGAAACACGAGAAAGAGCTCTTATCCCTATCAAGAAGATGTTGGAATTATCAAGTTAATTAGTAATTATCAATTGTCTCAGAGATTAAAGAATAGTATGAAAAATTTATTTCTTATATATTTAGGAGGAGACCTTAGAGGTAATAATATTGAAATACATAATTTAATTTTCATTATAGGAAATAAAATTGAGAATATAATTGAAAATATCAAATCGGTATTTGATAAAAATATATCAAATTTACATATTGATAGTTATACAAAGATAATAGAAGTAGATGGCTATAAAATAGAACCCTTGGAAATATCAATACAGGAATATATAGAATATAGAATAAAGAAGGAGCAGCTTTGGCTTATCAATTTGGGAGGGAATATTAAGGAGGAATTACAAGAACAACATGAATTAATTAATGTAGTTGCTTGTTCGAAAAGAGAAGCCATTAAAAAAGCAAAGAACAAATCTAAAAAGAAACTTTTAAATATACATATTGATAATATTATGATGATAGAAGAATTAATTAATATGGAATGCAATGTAAATTCAAATGATAAGAAGTGGATTTTAAAACTAAAGAAAAGTAATGATAATAAAAATTTAGATAAGCTAGAAATAAATCATTACTACTTAAAGCTTTAAGTTGATTAATTCAAAGCATTTATAAAATTTGTACTTGAAGGAATAAAGGTTGATTTAGTATCTCTAATTGACAATATTTTCAACAGTTCTTTTTCTGCTGTTAAATACTGGTTATCTCTTTTTGAACCAAAATCACTATTAGTGAATTCTTTTCTATTTTTAATATTAGCTGATATTTCTATATCTGGTCTAATACCACTTTGATGAATATCAGTACCATTCGGAGTAAGATATTTTGCAACCGTAACAGTAAGCCCAGAACCATCAACTAAAGGTCTAACAGACTGAACCAACCCCTTGCCAAAGGTCTTTTTCCCGACAAGAATTCCACGAGCATTATCTTTAATTGCACCTGAAACTATTTCACTTGCACTAGCAGATCCTTCATTTATTAAGATAGCCAATGGCTTTGATGTCAATGCATTTCCTCTAGCTCTTCTTATATCTGTAATTGCATTCTTAGTTTTTGTTCTCACAATTATACCCGTATCTAAAAATTGTCTCGAGATATCTATACTAGACTCGAGTAATCCACCAGGATTGTTACGTAAATCTAAAACATATGCATCTGAACCGTTGCTTTCTAGCGATCGTATTGCATATCTCATTTCTTTAGATGCATTTGCACTAAATTGCTTTAATCGAATGTAACCAATTAAGAATTTTGAGCTTGATTTATTTAATTTAGATACAACTGATTTAATCTCAATTTTTTCTCTTATAAGCGTAACATTAATTATTTTGTTATTCCTTAATATTCCCAATGTTACTTCAGATCCTATTCTACCTCTTATTAAACTGACTACTTTGTCAATACTTAAACCTTTTGTTTGAGTGCCATCTACTGAAAGAATTAAATCATTTGAAAGGATACCAGCTTTATAAGCTGGAGCCTCCTCTACAGGAGAAACAACCAATATATTTTTTGAACTTTCATCAATAGATATTTGAATGCCTACACCAGTAAGTTCTCCTGAAGTATCTATTCGCATTTGATTAAACTCTTTAGGAGTTAAAAATCTCGTATATGGATCATCCAGGGATGACAACATTCCTCTTATAGCATCATAAGATTGAGATGTATCGTCATACTTATAAGCTAAAATTTTTTTTCTTAATTTCCGCCAATCATTTTCGTCGTATTTACCTGTAGAATCCATATAATCACGAAATATAATTTGCCAAACCTGATCAATAACTTCTTTTGGACTATTTCTAATCAATCTTGAATTATTAATTGGAAGACTTAAAGCAGGTTGAATAAATATCGTACAAATAAAGATATATTTAAACAAAGACTTCATCCTTACTCCATTCGTAAGTTGAGCGAGTTCTATTAATTTATTTATTTGAAAATACATATAAAATTAAAAATTTATATCTTGTCGATTATGGGTCAATCCATTTCCCATCAAGTTTTATTAATTCGATTAATGCACTAACACCTTCTTCCTCTGGAACTTTTCTAATTTCTTCTCTTCCTCTATACAAAGCTATTGTACCTTTTCCTTTCCCTACATATCCGTAGTCAGCATCTGCCATTTCACCTGGACCATTAACGATGCATCCCATTACAGCAATATCTAATCCAGTTAAATGATTAGTAGCATCACGAACCTTGGAAACCACTTCTTCAAGATTGAATAAAGTTCTTCCACAGCTTGGACAACTTATATATTCAACCATTGTTTTTCTTAAACCAACTGTTTGCAAAATTGCATATGCCACCGGTATTTCCTTCTCTGGTGCTTCAGTTAAAGAGACTCTTATGGTGTCTCCAATTCCTTCAGACAACAATGTTCCTATTCCAACGGTACTTTTAATACGCCCATAATCACCATCTCCTGCCTCAGTAACTCCCAAATGCAAAGGATATTTGTAACCAGCTTTATCCATTGTGTCTGCCATCAATCTATAAGCAGCTAGCATTACTGGAGGTCTGGAGGCCTTCATTGAAATAACAATATTATGAAAATCTAATGAATCACATATTCTTATAAATTCCATTGCTGATTCAACCATTCCAAGAGGTGTATCTCCATATTGAAAGAGCATTCTTTCTGCAAGTGAGCCATGATTAACTCCTATCCTTAGAGCCTTATTTTGTTGTTTTAACGTGTTAACAATAGGTTCAAAATTTTGAATTATTTTACTTTGAATGGCTTGTACTTCTTCTTTTGAAAATTCTGTTCTATTTGGATCAGGCTGGGAAAAAACAAATAATCCTGGATTAATTCTGACTTTATCTACATGCTTAGCTACCTCTAAAGCTATTTTCATTCCATTATGATGAACGTCTGCGACTAAAGGAACCGGTTTATAAGTGCTCTTTAATTGCTTCTTTATTTCACCAACTGCTTTTGCATGAGAAAGAGATGGAACTGTTAATCTGACAATTTCGCAACCAACCTCATGTAATCTTCTTATCCCAGCAGTGGAGGCTTCTATATCTAAAGTATCTTCATTAATCATTGATTGAACGCATACAGGATGTTCACTACCTATTCCAATTTCACCAACCATTACAGAGACGGTCTTCCTACGATTAATCCTTGTGCTGTAACGTTGACTTAACAGTCCAGAACTTAGATCTGCTGTATTTTCTGTAATCGACATAATTAATTACTAATTGGAAAAGACAAATTTGAATCTTTTTGAAGAATAGTTAGTTCTTTTAGTTTCTTTCTAACCTCAAGGAAATCCAAGCATGTTAAATCATAAGGTTTTCCCGATACTTTAGAGGGGTTCCTCAAAAGATATGAAGGATGAAAAATGGGCATAACATGAATTCCATTCCAATTGTGCCACGTACCCCTTGCCTGTGTGATTTTTGATTTAATTCCAAGCAAAGCTTTTAAAGCTGATGAACCAATAAGAACAATGATCAAAGGTTTTACAACTTTTATTTGTTGATATAGCCATGGTAAATGTAAGGATATTTCTCGACTAGTTGGAGTCCTATTTTTAGGTGGTCGTGTTTTTACCAAGTTAGTTATGTACACATCTTTATCATAATCAAAGCCAGCTAATTCAAGAAGCATATTTAACAACTTACCAGAACGACCAACAAATGGAATAGTCATTTTCTCTTCCATTGCTCCAGGAGCTTCACCAATAAGCATTACTTGAGCAATCGAACTGCCTCTACTTATAACAAGTGGGCTTGTAGACATTTTGGAACCACAAGACTTGCATAAACAAGATTGATGATCTTCAGCAGAAGTCATACAAATAATTTTTTTATTATTTTATTTCTCGAGAAACCAGAAGGGGGACATAAAGCAAAAACTTATTCTCTTCTTGGTCTGACATCCATGCTTCAGCTCCAAAATATTCAAGTCTTGGTCCATCTATTAATCTTCCACCAACCAAAATGACTTCTTCAATCCAACCTTTGATAGATTTCAAAGGATTTAGGCTAGGTTCTTTCTCAAAACAGAGTGACAAAACAGGGGGGGGTAAGCGTCCATTATTTAAATCACTTGTTGGCTTGAAAAATTTTATGTTGCAAGAATCATCACTCTCAATTGAAAAATCATTACTTGAAATGCCTTCAGAAGCATTGACACCCTTAAGTACAGAATAAAATTTCGATAGTTGATAAGGATTTGAAGAGGAAAATAAAAAACTTGTTTTAGAAAAATTCATAAGACTTTTTGTATAATTTGTATAGGTTATAAAAAAGACTCACACAGGAAGAATGTGATGCTTAAGAATGAATCAAAAAAATAGATAGTCTAAGAATGAATAACACTGATTCTATTTCTCAAAGAGCGCTTGAATTGAAGCCATCATTGACCTTAGAAATAAGTGCATTAGCCCAATCACTAAAAAATCAAGGAAAAGACATATGTAGCCTAAGCGCTGGAGAACCCGATTTTGATACTCCTGATTTTATTAAAGATGCAGCAATTCGAGCAATTAAAGAAGGGCAAACGAAATATGGTCCTGCTGGAGGGGATCCTGAATTAAGGGAAGCAATAGCCTATAAACTTAAAACAGTTAATAATATTTTAACAACTTCTGAAAATGTTCAAATAACAAATGGAGGTAAGCAAGCAATTTTCAACCTAATTCAAGTACTTTTGAATCCAGGTGATGAAGTCTTAATACCTTGTCCTTATTGGGTTTCTTATCCAGCGATAACTAGATTTGCAAATGCAATTCCTATCTTTGTTGATTCTTATCCAGAAACTGGGTTTGAGCTAGACATTAATAAATTAGAACAAAATATAACAAACAAAACAAAACTAATAATTCTAAATTCTCCATGTAATCCAAGCGGTAGAATAATGAATCTAGAAGAACTAAATAAAATAGCAGAAGTTCTAAGAAGACATAAACATATATATGTCTTAAGTGATGAAATATACGAGTTCCTGATATCACCAAATGAAAAACATTACAGCTTATCTGGAATAGCACCAGATTTAATTGATAGAGTATTTATAGTGAATGGATTTGCAAAAGCCTGGGCAATGACAGGCTGGCGTGTTGGTTACTTACAAGGTAATGTAGAAATTATAAAGAAAGCAATAGCTTTACAAAGTCAAAGTACAAGTAATGTATGTACTTTTGCACAAAAAGGTGCTATTGCAGCTATAAAAAATTCACCAAAAGGAATAGATTTTATGATAAATAGTTATAATGAAAGAAGGAACAAATTAACCGTAGCTATAAAGGATATAAAAAACTTGCAATTAGAATCACAACATGGAGCATTCTATGCATTTCCATCTTTAAATAAGGATCTTCCTGATTCATTAGAATTCTGCAAAATGGCATTAGAAAGAGAAGGTTTAGCGATAATACCAGGAATTGCTTTTGGTAACGATAGATGTATTAGAATATCCTGTTCTGTCTCAGAAGAAATAATAAATGAAGGAATACAAAGACTAACCAATTTAATTCAAAATCTATAACTTTATATCATATAATTAATTGAGATATTTTTCATGCAAATGCTAAAATTAAAGAATTTTCTTTTCTTTATCATATGCGTCATTCTTCTACCAATATACGAAAAATCGAACTCAAAAGAAGTTTTTATTATTAGCGCCATTCCTGATCAATATCCTGAAAAGCTTAATAGATTATATACAATTTTATCAGATGAATTAAGTGAGAGTTTGAATATTGATGTGGAATACAAACCAGTTATAAATTATCAAGCTGCCGTTAGTGCCTTTCGTACAGGTAGTCTTGATTTGGTCTGGTTTGGGGGGTTGACTGGAGTTCAAGCTCGGTTACAAAAACCAGGAGCTATTGTATTAGCTCAACGAGATATAGATAGGGCATTTCATAGTGTATTTATTGCCAATACAAAAGCAAAAATCAAACCAATACGAGATATAAAAGACTTAAAAGTACTAAAAGGAAAGAGGTTTACCTTTGGCTCTGAAAGCTCTACATCTGGAAGATTAATGCCTCAATATTTTCTGAATAAAGCAAATGTTAAATTAACTGATTTCAAAGGATCTCGGCCAGGATTTAGTGGTAGTCACGACGCAACTATTGCCCTAGTTCAGAGTGGTTCATATGAAGCAGGAGTTCTTAATGAACAAGTCTGGATAGATAGTATCAATTCAGGGAGAGCAAATAAGAAAGATATATTTGTGATTTGGAGAACTCCGGCTTACTCTGATTATCACTGGCTCGCACAACCAAGCCTGGACCAGAAATTCGGAAAAGGTTTTACAAATAGATTGCAAAAATCAATTATAGGTTTAAAAAAAACCAATCCTAGGCAAAAGAAAATATTAGAACTTTTTAGTGCTAAAAGTTTTGTCAAAGCGCATGCCTACCAATATGAAGATATAGAATTTATTGGCAGAAAACTTGGAAAAATTAGATGACGGCCATATTAGAACTAACAAATATATATCTCAAGGATAATGAAGTAGAAAGACTTAAAGATATAAATATAACAATTAAATATGGTGAAAAAATTGCCTTATTAGGCAAAAGTGGTTCTGGAAAAACAACTCTTCTCAAAATAGCCAACGGAAGCTTGATTCCAAATCATGGAACAGTACTGTATAAAGGAACAAATATAAATAAGTTAATTCAAAAACAAAGAACACAAATAGGAACTTTTTGGCAAGATTTAAGATTAATTGACGAATTAACTGTTGGTCAAAATATTAACACTGGAGCTCTTGGACGACATGGTTTTGTTTGGGCTATTGCAAATCTAATAGCTTCTATAGAGAGAAAGAAGTGTGAAGAGTGCCTTAAAGTTGTTGAATTACCTAAAAGTCTTTTAAACAAAAACGTAAATAAATTATCTTTTGGACAGAAAGCTAGAGTTTCAATTGCTAGACTTCTTAGGCAAAAATCAACCTTGCTGTTAGCAGATGAACCTCTATCTTGTTTAGATCCAAAGCAATCAAAAAGACTACTTAAAAAATTACTGCAACTCCATGAAATAGATTTTAATTATATTCCCTCTACCTGTATAATATCCCTTCACCAACCCAAATATATAAAATATTTTAGTAGAGTTATAGGGATAAAAGATGGAATAAAAATATTTGATAAAAGTGCTGATGACATTGATTTTAATCTTATAAATAAATTGTATGTTTAGCATTAAGAATATAAAATTCTCACAGCCAATATTGTGTCTTTTACCTAGTTTAGTATTAATACCAGTGTCCATAAATATAGTTAAAGATATTCATTTAGATGGACTCTCCATTATTTATAATTTCATAGCAGCAAGCATACAACCATCTACAGACTACAATGTTATTAGCAATAGTTTAAATCAAATACAAATTACTATTGCTGTAGCCTTATTTTCCTGGTCAATTAGTATATTTTTAGGTTTCTTTTTAAGCCTTGCTAGCTCATATAACATATATAAATTATTAGGAATACCAAAATTAATTGCAGTTTTTATAAGGCGAACTCTTGCTCTATTAAGATCAATTCACGAATTAATTTGGGGAATAATTTTCCTGCAAATATTTGGATTAGCTCCCTGGATAGCAATTTTATCAATAATCATTCCATATTCTTCTCTCTTAGCAAGAATATTTTCAGAACAAATAGATTCAATAGATTTAAGCAAAATAATTGCAATACAAAAAACAGGAGCCAAGAACATACAAGTATTGATAACTTTTCTGATACCAAAAATAATGCCTTTGATTAGTTCATATGGCTTTTATAGATTAGAGTGTGCCATAAGAGGTGCGACACTTTTAGGGGTATTTGGATTAGGAGGAATAGGAACTGAGCTTCAACTGGCCACATCATCACTAAATTTTAACGAAATGTGGACTTCTATATGGCTCCTTTTCATAGTTATATTTATTCTAGAGCAAATAGTCCATATATTACAACAACCTAGTTTAATTAAAAATAAAACAGGACAATTTTCTATAGGAATAATCCTGCTTCTTTTATGTACATGTGGTCTTAGTCTTGTTTGGCTAAAATATATAGGTATAGATTTTTCTTTTCCGGAAACCATTCATTTAGTTCAGATACCAAGTATAGTAAATATTTTGTTAGCACTGAAAAATCTATCATGGATAAAACTTTTTTCAGATACATTATTGATAACAATAATAGCATCGCTATTAGCTACAGGTATTCCACCATTATTGCTGTTGATTTCCCACAACAAAATAGTTGAAATATTTTTAAGTGTAATATGGACATTATGTAGATTATTCCCACCACCACTAACATCTCTCTTGATATTATTGTTCTCAAAACCAAGTTTATATGTAGCAGCCTTGGCCTTAGGAATACAAAATATAGGTGTATTAGGACGTCTTTTAAAAGAAAGTATTGGGAAACAAAATAATAAGCTTTACAATGTTCTTAAAGCAAATGGTTCCAATCCCAAAATCTCATGGCTATATGGGAAATTTGCACCTCAAAGCAATACTTACCTTATATATTCAATATATAGGGCAGATATTATCTTAAGGGAAACGGTTGTTGTTGGAGTAGTAGGAGGTGTAGGTTTAGGATGGCAATTGCAAGAATCCTTAAGCTCTTTTGCCTGGGAAGAAGTTTTTCTAATCACTTTGGCTTTTATTACAATTACACTAATGGGAGAATACATTGGGGAGATATTGCAAAAGCAAATTCAGCACACTAATAAAGATAAATAAACATGATTGATAAACAACCAAAACAGTTAATCGTTATGGGTGACAGTTCAGTGTATGGATGGGGTGACAGTGATGGTGGTGGTTGGTGTAGTAGGTTACAGCGCAAATGGATGAAGGATATTGATATGCCTATCATCTATCCATTAGGAATTAGAGGTGATGGACTTGAAAGACTTACGAAGCGATGGCATAAAGAATGGCAATGTCGAGGTGAATTTAGGAGAAATGTTCCAAGCGGACTACTTTTGTGTGTCGGAATTAATGATACTGCAAGAATAGGAAGAGAAGATGGACGACCTCAACTCTCTACTGAAGGTTTCAAGTACGGTCTAGAAGCACTTCTAAAACAAATAAAAAAAGAAACATATGTATTAGTAATGGGACTTTCACCAATTAATGAACACAAAATGCCATTTGCAAAATGTTTATGGTACTCAAATAAAAGTTGTTTTACATATGAAAGACTCATTGAAGAATGTTGTCTTGACCTTGATATACCATTCCTACCAATTTTCAAAGAAATGAAAAGTGAGAATAATTGGGATCAATGGATAAGTCCTGACGGAATTCACCTAAACAAAAATGGACACATATGGATTTACAATAAATTATTGAACTGGCAATCTCTAAATTATTGGGCGCAATCATGACTAAATCAAATTAGAAATCATCTAATAATATTAAAGAAGTAAAGCCAAGCATACAGAAAGTATACTTGCAAAGCTTGTTTGAATGAAATTTACAACTTCATTTGTTAGCCATTTAATTTTATGTTGTATCAATGCTCCAAACAGGCTCTCCATCAAAGTAGCAATAAAACCACAAATAAAAACAATCAGGAAAGCTTTTAAAGATGGCAAGAATGAAAGAGAATACATTACACAAGTCATCAAGAAGCTACCAACTAAACTTGCAAACGTGCCAATAGTACTTATCGCACCATCAGTGCCTACTGATACGGGTTTAAATGTAGTGATCAAATAAGTTTTTTTACCCCATCTCTTCCCTATTTCACTCCCAAAAGTATCAGCCAATTTTGCAGAAAAACTCGAAGCAAAGCCTATAAAGATAAGATATTGTCCATGTCCATGAAGTATCTCTAATAAAATTGCCAATATAGCACCAGTCGCCGCAGAACCCCAGACATTTTCAGGACCACGCCTACCATCTCTTCCTTCAGAAACACCTTTTGATTTTTTATAAGAAAAGCCAATTTTTGTAACAAGGAATCCAAGAAATAAATAAATCACTACAGATAACCAACCTTTCCAACCTAAACAAGCAAAGAGAATAGTGCCTAATATTCCTGCATTGATCCATCCTGATTTTGTAAGCAATGGATATCTCTGTGCAATAGAGATAAGAAATAGATTTAGTAGAAATGCTGCAAACCAAGCATTTTGAAAAACTAATGAAAACACATCAATAACCTAAATTAAAGAGAGAAAATAAAATTCTTATTGAATAGATCGCCTCCAATTCATCATATTGTTTGTAGCAATTATAGCTGCTGTAGAAGTTCTAAGAATAGTCTCTCCTAAATTAATACTTACACAACCAATTTTCCTCGATAATTCTATTTCATTCTTTGTCCATCCACCCTCAGGACCAATATACACCCACAGAAAGTCAATGCGACTAATGTGAGCAACAAAATCAGACAGAAATTGTGCATTATGTTTTCTTGTGGTAGCAATACCTAGCAGATCATTATCTAAGTGAGTACTTAAACAATCAGAAAAAGTAAGTAATTGTCTTAATTCTGGTTTCCACATGCGTTCTGATTGCTCGACAGCTTCGTTAATTATCGATTCCCATCTATTAATACGTTCATTACTAACTTTAGTGACGACACTTCTCTCTGAATAAATTGGCTGCAAAATATCAACACCAATTTCACAAGACATTCTTATGACCTCATCAAAACCATACTTTGGAACAACAACTGCCAAACAAATTTTTGGGTGAGGTGGCTTATCTGAGTAAAATGGTTTCTTGTAATTTGAACTGAGAAAGAGTTTTGCAGGGGGAATATATTCAGCCTTCCAACTATGACCTATACCATCTACAACACATAGTTCACCTCTATCTCTAAGTCGAAGGACCCTAGCTAAATAATGATTTTCAGCTTTATTCAATTCAACAATATTATTATTAACTTCAGATTTTTTTAATCGACTACTTGAAATTAATATCCTTCTTAATTCAGACATCTCTATTCATAAGAAGGAAATATAGCATCCGGATGTTCTTCAACTTCCCAATCATCATTTACACCTCCAATCACTAATTCTCTTAATTCAACAACATCTCCATCTACTTGACTTAACGCATTAATCAAGATGTCCAGAGCTAATGAATCTGAGGTTCCCAAATCAACCCAGCATCTTGCCCATTCATTCTTATATTCAATTTGACCCAAATTGTGCATCAAAGAGGGTAAATTTGCAGTCTGTTCTTCAACACTATAATTCATCCAACTTAAATCAGAGCCAGCTTGATGTGCTTGCAGGTTTCCTGCATTAAAACCTCCCAGCCTGCCAAGTACATACCAACTATCAAATAAACCATCTACATAATTCTTCTCCCCCTGGTTAGGTATTTCAGCAAACCGAATCCATATCCAACAGTTAAATGGGTCTATTTCTCTAAAGTGAACTTGCATAGTAAATTAAGATATAAGTAGCCTTAAGGTAAAAATGGTTGGTGTAAGCCAAAAAGTAATTTCATTAGCTAGATTTTGCAATATATTTACTCTAAGGCATTTAAAAATAGAATGCTTAAATTAAAAGATATTCATTATCATCCTGCTACCTCTGAAAAGCCAATACTTGAAAGCATAAATCTACAAGCTAATTTTGGAGAGACAGTTGTAATTTCAGGTCCAAGTGGGAGTGGAAAAACTAGTTTATTAGAAATAATAAGTGGTTTGTCAATGCCAAGTAAAGGAACTATTTCCTGGGAAAATAAATTGACTACTGTACGAAGCAGAAGAACAATTTCTGGCATAGTGTTTCAATTTCCCGAGCGTCATTTTCTTGGAATGACTATTGCCCAAGAACTTATGTTAGGACACCGTCGAACAAGCTGGGAACTTCAGTCTCAAGTTTTAAGTAAAGTAGGATTAGATACCATAAGTACGAAATCTTTACCAGAGCAACTTAGTGGGGGGCAGCAAAGGAGATTGGCTATAGCAGTGCAATTAATAAGAAAACCCAAAATCCTTTTACTGGATGAACCAACAGCCGGCTTAGATTGGTCAGTCCGCAATGAGATTCTCCAATTAATTAAATTACTATCAGAAGAACAACTTTTAATAATAGTTACCCATGAACCAAATCTCTTTTCCACTTTGCAAGTGATTAATTATCAACTAACAAGCCATTCGATCAAACTTAAGTAATTGACTTATGAAAGATACACTAGTTAAAGCAACTGCTGCAGATGGAGCAATTAGACTGTTAGCAATCAATGTCACACAGTCTACTAATGAAGCTCAAAAAAGACATTCTCTTTCATTCTTAACAACAGTTTTGATTGGTAGATCAATGAGCAGTGCTTTACTGCTAGCTAGTTCAATGAAAGTCAAAGAAGGAAGAGTGACTTTAAGAATCCAATCTGATGGTCCGTTGAAAGGACTATTCGTTGATGCTGGAAAAGATGGCACAGTGAGGGGATATGTAGGAAATCCTAAATTAGAATTAGACTTAACAAAAAAAGAAAATAGCAAACCATACTTTGATTTTAATAAAGCATGTGGCAAAGGATATTTACATGTGGCAAAAGACCATGGAACAGGTCAACCATTTTCAAGTACCGTTGAATTAATAGAGGGAGGTATTGGAGAAGACATCGCCTCTTATCTGCTTCACTCTGAACAAACTCAATCAGCTGTCTTTGTTGGAGAAAAAATTGAAAAAAATAATTTAGTAGTTTCTGGAGCACTCATTGCACAAATTATGCCCAAAGGGGAAGCAAATAATTCCTTACTGAATCTATTAAATAATGAATGTAGAAATATATCTAATTTTAGCGAACACTTATATAATTCAAGAAATAACTTTGATCAGATATTTGTAAATTTATTTCCTACATTAAAAACAACAGGTGTTAATATTTTAGAGATTAATAGAAATATTAAATTTAACTGCAAGTGTTCCTTAGAAAAGAGTATTGCAGCATTGCGATTGTTAGGCAAAAAAGAACTTGTGGAGATATTAAAGGAAGACAAAAAATCTGAATTAACTTGTAAATTCTGCAATTCAGTTTATCAAATAAATCAAGAACAGCTTGAAGTATTAATATCCAATCTTTAAAACACCAATCTCAAGCAAGAAAGAGAGAAGCAATCCATAGTAATAATAGAGCTGGTAATGCCTCTATTTTCTCCAATGAGAGCATCAAAGCCTCATCATTAACTCCAACTAATCCATTAACAACTATCCCACCTATAATAAATCCTGATGCGAGAAATACAACACTCCATCCCAATGACTGAAAGACTCTTCTTCCCCGTTTTACTTGACTAACCACAGCTCCAATTGTAGAAATGGAAATAATAAAGTTGATGCTTTGATCCGGAGAAATAAGGAAGAGAAGAATCACTAATATTCCTATCGTAATTCTTGTTGTTAGGCCTTCTCCCTCTGGCAAATTTAAGAAGGATGCAGAATAAGAATTATCATCAGGAGAGGAACCTTGATTATTTCCAGAAAGTTTAGTTAGCAATGCACTGCCAAATTTGCTTATATTTTTTTCGCCTATATTTTTCTCTTGGTTAGATGCTTTTACTGCTTCATTGCTAATTTTTCCTAATTGCCTAGCCTTAAGGCTCTCCATAAGTAATGAATCATAAGATGATTCAATTTTTGCTTTTAAAATTACATCATCTCCTGCTTCTAAAAGTTTTTTGTCTCTGGCTTGCTGAATCTCATCAAAAGAAGAGTCCGGAGATATTCCTAGTAGAGCAAATGGATCTTTTGCTTCTTCCTGTTTATCGGCTGATTTATCAGACACAATTAGTTTAATTAGTAAAAAGAGCGTAAATGCAAGACCCTTATTTGGTAAAGATATTCGTTTAAAGCGTTATAGGATTTACTCCACTAACTACTGGTGCGACTGCACTTAGGCCCAAGGAGGCATGATCTTGCTCTAATTGATTCAAATTCCACTCATTCTTAAAAAGCAAAACAGGTCTTTGCCAAGAATCTTGAACTGTTTTGCAATTAAAAATTCTACCAATGTCTTCAAGAGATGGCCAACCACCTGTAACCCATCTTGCAACTTGAAAACTCATTGGTTCAATTAAAGTTTTTACAGAATATTCATTCTCCAATCGGTGCTGAACAACCTCAAGCTGTAATTGACCTACTGCTGCCAAAATAGGATCCCTCTTACTCTGATCAATGTCATAAAGAATTTGAACAGCACCTTCTTCGCGTAATTCATTTACACCCTTTCGAAAATTCTTAAAGGCAGAGGGATTAGGGTTCCTTAACCAACAGAATATCTCAGGACTAAAACAAGGAATACCCTCATATTCAACGTGCTTGCCAGTATACAAAGTATCTCCTATTGAAAACATACCAGGATTATTTAGTCCAATGACATCTCCAGGATATGCATCTTCTACAACGGCTCTATCCTTCGCAAAAATCTTCTGTGGTCGAGACAAACGAATATTCTTACCAGTTCTTGCGTGATTGACTGTCATATCTTTTTCAAATTTACCGCTACATACACGAACAAACGCCACTCTATCTCTATGCCGAGGATCCATATTAGCTTGTAATTTAAAAACGAAACCTGTAAATGTTTCCCTCAAAGGATCTACTAAACCATCAGCTGCCTTCCTTGCAACTGGTCCTTGAGCCATCTGCAAAAAGCTATCTAGAAAAGATTTGACTCCAAAATTTGTCATGGCCGACCCAAAATAAACAGGTGTAAGTTCACCTGCTTTCACAAGATCTAAATCCAATTCAGAGCCTGCTTCCTCTAAAAGTTCAAGTTCTTCTAATGCTTTATCTAAGAGTTCCTGTTCTACTAATTGACTAATTTGAGGATCATTTATTTTTAGGCGTTTTTCCTTAGATTGCTTACCTCTTTCACCTCTTGAAAACAAAACAACATCCCTAGTTTCACGTTCTATAACTCCACGAAATAAATCACCACTTCCAATTGGCCAATTAACCGCATAAGTTGAGAGTTTTAATTCAGATTCTATTTCATCTAGTAATGAAAGTGGCTCTAAACCAGGTCTATCCATTTTATTGACAAAGGTGAAAATAGGAATATTTCTAAGGCGACATACTTCAAAAAGTTTTCGAGTCTGAGGCTCTAATCCTTTGGCTGCATCCTCAAGCATCACAGCGTTATCTGCTGCTGCTAAAGTTCTATAAGTATCTTCCGAAAAATCCTGATGACCAGGTGTGTCTAAAAGATTAATGGTTTTTTCGTTATAGACAAATTGCAACACTGTTGAAGTAATAGATATACCTCTTTGCTTTTCTAATTCCATCCAATCGGAAGTAACTTTTCTTTGCTCTCCACGAGCTTTTACAGCACCTGCCTGTTGAATAGCCCCACCATACAGAAGCAATTTTTCAGTAAGTGTTGTTTTACCTGCATCTGGATGAGAAATAATTGCAAAGTTTCTTCGTCTAGTTACAGCTTTCTTTAATTCATTTCTACCAAAATCATTGTCGGATGATTCCGATAGATCGGTTTCTACAGTCATAATTTTTTTAACTAGACTCAGAAACAGATTGTTTCTTTAAATGTTCAAGAGACAAAAGGAATGTACCATTTCGAAATCTCACAACAGCTATATCTAAAGGTTTGAGACCAATTACAACACCTAACTCATCAAATGAAACGAGATCTGGTGGACGGAGCATTGGCATAGGGTCATTCGTTTTAAGAAAACTTTGAGATACTGTTAAAAAGACCTTATCTCCTATTTCAGGTGCCATAAAAACAAGGGGAAATAACAATGTTGTTTAGTAACTACTTTAAAGGCTTTACTGTCTATATAAACTATTTTACTTGCGAACAAGAGTGTTTCAAATAACGAAGAGACTTTTAATATTCTTATATGTAAAAGTTTGGCTATGAGGACTTTAATAAAAATTGCCTCTTCGTTAACAGGGGTACTAATAATGATTATTGGTGGAATGGTTCCCGCAGCAATATTAGTTCCACACAAACACCATCTAGTCAATGTGATAAATCTACCGATCTCTTGGCAAATCCCATCATTACTAGTTATAGGACTGGTATGTGGTCCTAGAATAGGAGTCATAACAGCCCTTGCATATCTAACTGTTGGCTTATTTTTCTTACCTATATTCCATGGTGGAGGAAGCATAGGATACCTTGCAATACCTGATTTCGGTTATCTGGCAGGATTTGTTCCAGCAGTATGGATCACTGGAAGAATTGCAAGAATAAAAAATAAAAACACCGTACTTCAATTTTTCAAAGCATGCTTATCTGGATTGACAACTATTCATTCCATTGGAATAATTAACTTAATAATAGGCTCTGTCTTTATTTCCTGGCCAGAGAATCTGTTTGAATTAATTATTAAATATACTATTTCAACATTTCCAATACAAATTATTTTATGTCCTAGCATTGTAGTTATGGCTATATTAGCTAGAAAATTATTATTAATTAGGTGATGAATAAACAATTAAAATACAACTCAATATTTTATATATCAATTTTAATTATTATCCTAGATCAACTAAGCAAATTATTTGCATTTTCAGCCAAGGATACAAATTTATCAGTAATATTACCTAATTTCATTAGATTTAATTATATCATCAATAGAGGTGCAGCATTTAGTATTTTAAATGATTTTCCAATATTCCTATCATTTGCAAGCTTATTAGTCTCTTTATTTCTCATAAGCTGGATATTATATAAAAGAATTTTTAGTATAAACAAAGCATTAGCCTTTTCTCTTTTACTTGGAGGAACATTAGGGAACGGAATAGATAGATGGAGATTAGGTTATGTAGTAGATTTTATTGAATTAATACCTGTTCAATTTCCTATTTTTAATATAGCTGATATATCTATAAATCTTGCAGTTTTCATAATAATATTAGACAACATAAAGTTCAATTCTCTAAATAAAAGAGGAAGGCATAATAATTGATAAATATGAATTCAAAAATAAAAGTCATAGTTACATTAATTCTATTATTTGCTAGTATTTTTCTGCTTGGGATTATTAGTATCATAATTCGCATAATAAGTATTGAATCGATAATATTATTTATGGTAGTGATTGCCTTATTATCTAACAAAAAAGGAATAAAACTAATAAAAAAATTAATACGCATCAGTCAATACAACATCAAAAAAACTCAATCCAACTATTCACTTCCAATGAGTAGAAAAGACGCTGCAAAACAAAGTTTAAAAAGTATCGAACAATTAACTTCTTTGATTCAAAACAATATTACATCTGAAGCCTTAAAGATTGAAAAAAACCGTGTAGAAAAGGAATTTTTACGCGGAGACCTGTTAGTAGTTATTTTTGGGACTGGATCAAGTGGTAAAACATCCTTAATCAGAGCTTTACTTAAAAAAATAGTAGGTGAGGTAGGAGCAAGTATGGGTTCAACAAAAAGACCTACTTCTTACAAACTTCATCTCAAAAACCTAACCAGAGGTATAAAGATAATTGATACTCCTGGGATATTAGAAGGTGGAGAAGAGGGATTCTTAAAAGAAAAAGATTCTCTTCTTAGCGCTAGTAGAGCTGATCTCATAATATTTGTTCTCGACTGCGATTTAAGATCATATGAAATGAATCTCATTGTTCATCTCACAAATATTGGGAAAAAAATATTAGTTGTATTAAATAAATGCGATTTACGAGGAGAAGAAGAAGAAGAAAGACTCGTATCAATTCTCAAAATGCGTTGCAGAGGCCTGGTTATGAGCGAAGATATAATACCGATTGCTGCATCACCCCAATCAATACCTATAATTGGTAGTCATCCAATACAACCCAATCCTAAAATTAATCAGTTAATCCAAAGGATGGCCTATATTTTACATAAAGAAGGAGAAGAGCTTATAGCAGACAATATCTTACTTCAATGTAAAAACCTGGGAGAATCAGGCAAAAAGCTCTTAAACAAACAAAGGTTAATGGAATCAAAAAGCTGCGTAGAAAAATATATATGGGTGAGCAGTGGCGTCGTAATGATTACACCACTTCCTGGTATTGATTTATTGGGAACTGCTGTTGTTAATGGAAAGATGGTAATGGATATCTCAAAAATATTTGGTGTACAGCTAACAACGGGAAGATCGAAGGAACTAGCAAGATCAGTTGCTCAAACACTTACTGGTTTAGGAATAATTAAAGGTGGAGTATCACTTCTAAGTAATTCATTAAGTTTACATCTACCTACCTACATCATTGGTAAAACACTTCAAAGTATTACTGCTGCATGGCTGACAAAAGTAGCTGGAGAAAGTTTTATTACATATTTCCAACAAGACCAAAGTTGGGGCGATGGCGGCATTCAAGAAGTCGTACAACACCACTACAACGTAAATAAAAGAGAAACTAATCTTAAAAAGTTTATTCAGGCTGCTATGACAAAAGTGATAAGACCATTAGATCGCTCTAAGAAAAGACAACTGCCACCAAGCCAAAAGCCTCAGGAGGAGGGGGAAGCATGGGGCCACGAGCATCAAGAATAGTAGTCAATGTCAAATAAATAATACCAATTGCTATTGAAAAAAAACCTGTAATAATTGCCAAAAGTTTTCTTCTAGTATTTTCTTGATTCATAAGACTCCTAAATTGATTGGTTTAAAATGTCAGCAAGTTGATCAATATGATGGAATTTAGTATGTGGGTTACCCATTACAGCTTTTAAGTAACTTTTCCCTTTATATTGAGGTCTTGACAACATAAAATCATGTTCTAAAAGTTTCTTTCTAGTGGTATTAGACCATTCTTCTGACTCATGCTTTGAAAAATCAACAGGAGTTATGGCTAACAAATGCAGTGGTCCAGAAATAACCTCTAATTTTGAATGATCTATCTTACTATTCAAATATAATCTCCTTTCCAAAGCTTTATCTAAAAGAATTTTAATTCCATTTTCCCCTAGTTGTCTAAGCCCTAACCAAAGCTTTATCACCTCTGCAGATCTAGTACCCTGCAAACCAATTTCGCCTCCCTGAAAGTCTCCTTCATTAGAAGGTTCTATATATGGAAATCCAGTGGAAAAGCAATTAAAAAGATCTTCTTTATTAGATACTAACAATAGTGAAGAGGTTTTTGTTATTCCTAAAACTTTTTGAGGGTTAACACAAACTGAATTCGCATTGGAAATAGAATTCAACAGTGAAGAAGTTGTAGGTGTTAAGGCAAATACACCTCCGATTGCTGCGTCTACATGAAGCCACAGCCCTTCAGATTTGCAAAAGTCAGAAATATCATTTAATGGGTCTATTGCTCCTCTCACTGTAGTACCAGCTGTAGCGACAACAGCAAAGCATGTCTTACCTTGTGATTTGTTTTTCATATATTGCTCCTTTAATGACTCAATTATTATTTGACCCTGGTGATCTGTAGAAACTTTAGATAAAGATTCAGGAGGAAGCCCCATCACTGAGATTGCTCTATCGATAGAAACATGAGCCTCAGCACTAGCCATTACAACTAAACTTGAGTCATATAGATTTTCTACGTTAGATCTGGCAACCAAAAGGGCCATAAGGTTACTTAGACTTCCTCCACTAACAGCAACTCCTCCAGACGTTTCAGGCATGGATAGCTGATTAACGAACCAATTACAAATACCCCTTTCTAATTTGGTAATGCTTGGTGACAACTCCTCAGCCAATAGATTGTTATTAAGGCCTGCAGAAATCAATTCACCAACTATGGAAGCAGTTAATGGTGGAGGATCTAAATGAGCTAGAGCACCTGGATGAGAAGGCTGATAGGAACCGGCCATTAATACTTTAAGCTCATCTAATAACTGATTTTGTGAGAGCCCATTTCTGCTTGGAGCAATATCAGGCAAGTCAAAAGAAGAAGGAGAAGGCCCTCTCTTTGTTGTTGTTGCGAACCAATCAGACAAATTAATACCTGCTTTAGTCAGAAAAGATATAAATTCATGATCAGTTTGATCAGGTGAAGCAAAGAATTCCAAGGGTTTCTCCTTTCTATTTTTTTATGCAAAAAGGATATAAATTGAGTACAGCATTAATAATGTTCGATTTAAAAGTTTTTTTTGTAGCGATGCAATCTGCCAAGCCAGTAAAGCTTAACGATAAGCAAATTTATAGATGGATGGAAACTCTTCTTAAAAGAGCAAAACAAGTTGGACAAGAAGGGGAAGTGCCTGTTACAGCAATTATCCTCGATGAAAAGGGGCATTGCATAGGTCATGGAAGAAATAAACGGAATAAAGATGGAGATCCGCTTGGACATGCTGAACTAATAGCTCTTCGCCAGGCAGCATGGTTAAAAAATGATTGGAGGTTTAATGAATGTACCTTGATAGTTACACTAGAACCGTGCCAAATGTGTGCTGGTGCACTTATTCAAGCAAGAATGGGAAAAGTAGTTTATGGAGCAGAAGATCTAAAAAGAGGTGGTCTAGGAGGCTCAATTGACCTGTCTTCCTTAAAAAGTGCACATCATAAAATGATTGTGAAAGGAGGTATCTTGCAAGAAGAAGTCAAGAAAGAAATTGAAAACTGGTTTTCACAAAAAAGAAGATCAAAAAAACTTATGATTTAAATTTCACAAGTTCTGAATCAAAAATATTCAATATTTTTTCAACATTTATTTTTTGGGAATTATAGCCCATTAAACCAATTCTCCAAACCTTTCCAGCTAATTCTCCTAAACCTCCACCAATTTCAATTGCATGATTATTTAACAAATGTAGAGAGAATGCCTTCCCATCAATACCTTCTGGAATCTTAACTGTTGTTAAAGTAGGCAGTCTATATTCTTGTGAAACATGCAATTCTAATCCTAATTCTTGTAAACCATTCCACAAAAGTACAGCATTTTCATGGTGACGTTTCCATGAATTTTCAAGCCCTTCATCAACAATTAATCTTAGAGCTTCTCTTATGCCAAAGTTCATATTGACAGGTGCTGTGTGGTGGTATACACGGTCACTGCCCCAATACTTGTTTAAAAGAGAAACATCTAAATACCAATTAGGAACTTTACCTTCTCTTTTATTTAATTTTTCTTCAGCCCTTATATTCATAGTAAACGGACCTAACCCAGGCGGACAACTTAAACCTTTTTGACTGCAGCTATATGCCAAATCGACTTTCCATTCATCTAAATACAAAGGTACACTCCCTAAGGAAGTGACTGTATCAAGCAATAAAAGACAATTATATTTTCTACACAATTCTCCTACTCCATCCATAGGCTGACACACACCTGTAGAAGTCTCTGCATGAACGAGAGCCAATACAGCAGGTCGAAATTTAATTAAAGCTTCTTCAAGTTCTTCTAAAGAAAACACAGTTCCCCATGGCTTTTCAATAGTTTGAACATTCGCCCTGTATCTTGAAGCCATATCAGCCAATCTATTACCAAAATATCCTTTAATTCCAACTAAGACTGTGTCACCAGGTTCAACAACATTTGCAATTGTTGCTTCCATGGCAGCACTTCCTGTGCCACTCATGGGAAGAGTTAAACGATTGTTTGTTTGCCAAATATGTCTTAAAAGATCTTGAACCTCTGCCATTAGATCTATATAAAAAGGATCTAAATGTCCTACAGGTTGGTTAGCTAAAGCTTTTAGAACTAAAGGATGTGAATTGGAAGGACCTGGTCCTAAAAGAAGTCTCTCGGGTACTAAAAGTGGGGAAACTTTTCTATCAAAAGTATTGGGCATTGAAAATTTAGGTATTTTGGTCTCCAAGATTTAAGGATAGTAAATTGTTTAACCATGAGCCTAAACATCTAAAGGTAAACTCGTGAATCATTTTTTAGGTATTGCAATGCTGACAAAAATTATTTGTGTTTATTTGGAGGCATTCACAGCTATTACGTTATAAAAGGTCAATATTTAAAGCAAAGAGTGGAAAAAAGTACTTATTGATACAAAAGTAGTTTGCTGTGCTAATTAATTTTATAAGTATAAATATTTAAAAAGGGTTCATGAGTAAATCTCCACAAGATGTCCTCAGGCAAATCAAGGATGAGGGAATTGAACTAATTGACTTAAAATTTACAGATATTCATGGGAAGTGGCAGCATTTAACTGTAACTTCCGACATGATTGACGAAAGTTCTTTCAGTGAAGGTCTTGCTTTTGATGGCTCCTCAATACGTGGCTGGAAAGCTATTAACGAATCTGACATGTCAATGGTTCCAGATCCAACCACTTCATGGATCGATCCTTTTTATCGTCACAAAACACTTAGCTTGATATGTTCTATACAAGAACCTAGAAGTGGGAATCCATATTCAAGATGCCCGCGAGCTCTTGCTCAAAAAGCACTTTCCTATCTTTCTACAACTGGATTAGCAGACTCAGCATTTTTTGGACCTGAGCCTGAATTTTTTATTTTTGATGACGTTAAATACGACTCTAAAGAAGGCACATCTTTTTATAGTGTTGATACTATCGAAGCACCTTGGAACACAGGGAGAACAGAGGAAGGTGGCAACCTAGCTTACAAAATTCAATACAAAGAAGGATACTTTCCTGTAGCGCCTAATGATACAGCTCAAGACATGAGATCAGAAATGCTTTTACTTATGGGCCAACTAGGAATACCTATAGAGAAGCATCATCACGAAGTTGCAGGTCCAGGACAGCACGAATTAGGAATGAAATTTGCCTCGCTTATAGATGCAGCAGACAATGTTATGACCTACAAATATGTAGTAAGAAACATTGCTAAAAAATACGGCAAAACAGCCACATTTATGCCTAAACCTGTTTGGAATGACAATGGGACAGGAATGCATGTCCATCAAAGTCTTTGGAAAAGTGGGCAGCCTTTATTCTTTGGTGAAGGGACATATGCAAACCTCTCACAAACTGCAAAATGGTATATAGGGGGAATACTTAAACACGCGCCTTCTTTCCTAGCATTTACCAACCCAACGACCAACAGCTATAAACGTTTAGTTCCTGGATTTGAAGCACCAGTCAATCTAGTTTATTCTCAAGGAAACAGATCAGCAGCTATAAGAATTCCATTAACAGGTCCAAGTCCAAAAGCAAAAAGGCTTGAATTTAGGCCTGGAGATGCACTAGCAAACCCTTACTTAGCATTTAGCGCAATGTTGATGGCAGGAATTGATGGAATCAAGAATCAAATTGATCCAGGTGATGGTGAAGATAGAGACTTATTCGAGCTTCCCGAACAAGAACTAGCAAAAATTGCTACTGTTCCATCATCACTCAATGACGCATTAAATGCTCTTAAAGATGACAACGAATACCTAACATCAGGTGGCGTTTTTGATCAAGACTTTATCGACAATTTCATTGAAATGAAGTATGAGGAAGTACAGCAATTAAGACAGAGACCTCATCCACACGAGTTCTTCATGTATTACGACGCTTAAGAAGTTAGACTTGCGATAAGGCGCTTATTTTTCATTAATAGGCTAATATCAATATTATTTAGCCTATTAATGTTTATATGATTTTGATTTTATATATATAAAAAGTGTCATGAATAAAAAACAAATTAAGCATTTCAGTTTAATCATAGTACTATTATCTCAACTCAATATAAGTTATTCAGCTCAAAATAAAAACGTAGAAATTTTCAATAAATTCAATGAATTAATGGATATACTTGAAAGCAATTTTGAAAAAAAGCAGTACAAAAATGCCTGTACAACTTCTACTAAAATAAAAAATTATATACAAAAAAATTATGATGCTTTAGAAAAACATCAACCGTATTATTCCTGGAAAGAACTTATAGAACTAATGAATGCATTACCGCCTCAATTATGTCGAAGCTGACAATTGCATCTAAAAATGCAGTTAAATTGATTCTCTTGACAACATAAATCAAATAATTTCCTCAAAGTTCTACAAAATCTGTTCAAATAGATTTACTTCCATAAGTAATATGGCTGAGTCAAGCCTCACAAAATTCGCATACCAAGCTTTACAACAAGGGAAAGGGCTAATAGGAATTGCTCATAAAGAGATTAGTACAAAAATCATGGAGCTTATAGTTC
The DNA here is from genome assembly GCA_003215555.1 of Prochlorococcus sp. AG-409-K04. Taxonomy (GTDB): domain Bacteria; phylum Cyanobacteriota; class Cyanobacteriia; order PCC-6307; family Cyanobiaceae; genus Prochlorococcus_E. The sequence continues at coordinate 18,190 of QCKE01000005.1, read as the reverse complement.
CACAAGCAATCCCAGAAACTTCCCCTGTAACACCAGAGTTACTTTTTGAATTAAGGAAGGCGATAAAGGATTTAGAGGAAATAGACTGGATAGAAGCTGAAAATGGCTTTTATCCTAAAAGCCTACTTTTTGAAGCTCCCTGGTTTGAATGGCTTAAAAATTACCCGTTAGTTTGGTTAGACATGCCATCTACATGGAAAAGGAGAATAAAAAGAAAGTATCAAGAAATACCTATTGAAATTAATAAAGAAAAATATCCTGAATATTATCTACAAAATTTTCATCACCAAACCGATGGTTATTTAAGCGATCACTCTGCAAGTTTGTACGATATACAAGTAGAAATTCTTTTTAATGGTACGGCCGATGCAATGAGGAGGAGAGTGATAGCTCCATTAAAAAAAGGTATCAATTTAAATTTTTCAGGAACAGATACTTCGAATTTAAAAATAATGGATTTAGCTACAGGAACTGGGAGAACGCTCCAACAACTTAGGGCTGCATTTCCCAAAACTGAACTTACAGGTTTGGATTTATCTGGGGCATATCTAAAGCAAGCAAGCAGATATTTAAATAATGGCGAAAGTGAATTGGTTCAATTAATTCAAGGTAACGCTGAAAAGACTCCATTATTAAAGGAGTCTTTTCATGCAATTACATGCGTTTTCTTATTTCATGAACTACCAAATAAAGCTAGAGATAATGTAATAAAAGAATGTTTTCGACTTTTAAAATCAAAAGGTGTTTTAATTATTGCTGATTCTATTCAAATAAATGATTCATCTGAATTTGTACAAGTATTAGATAATTTCCACAGAATATTTCATGAACCCTACTACAAAGATTATATACAAGATAATATTGAATCAAAACTTTCCGAGTCAGGTTTCACATCTATAAAGTCTGATAAATACTTTATGACAAAAGTATGGTCAGCTTGTAAACCGTAAGATTCATTAAAGTCTTTACAAACTAATAGAACTACCTTCTTAATTCATCAAGAACATTCTTGTCTTCTAAAGTACTTGTATCACCTTTTACTTCTTCACCAGAAGCTAGTGATCTTAATAATCTTCGCATTATTTTACCGCTTCTTGTTTTTGGCAGGGCATTAGTAAAACGTATTTCATCTGGTCTTGCTATTACACCAATCTCGTTCACTACATGCATTTTTAGATCCTTCAAAAGCTCATCAGTCAATTCATTAGAACCTTCTAAAGTAACAAAAGCGACAATTGATTCACCTTTCACCTCATCAGATCTTCCTACAACAGCTGCTTCAGCAACAGAAGCATGGCTAACTAACGCAGACTCTATTTCCATAGTGCCTAATCTATGTCCAGAAACATTAATTACATCATCAACGCGGCCCATAATCCAAAAATACCCATCTATATCTCTTCTTGCTCCATCCCCAGCAAAGTAAACATAACTTCCATCCTTTGGTTTCAAAAATTCCCAATAACTCTCTCGAAACCTTTTGGAATCACCATGAACTGTTCTCATCATGCCTGGCCAAGGACGTTTTACTACTAGATAGCCACCTTCTTGCTCGTTTACTGAATCACCATCAGCATTAACTACATCAGCTTCTATACCAGGCAGAGGCAAAGTTGCCGAACCTGGCTTTGTTGGGATAGCTCCAGGTAGAGGTGAAATCATTACTCCTCCTGTTTCAGTCTGCCACCAAGTATCAACAACTGGACAATTATTCCTACCAATAACTTCCATATACCACATCCAGGCTTCAGGATTAATTGGTTCACCAACAGTACCTAATAAGCGTAAAGACGATAAATCATAACTATCTGGAAGACTTCTACCTGACTTCATAAATGCTCTTATTGCCGTTGGGGCCGTATAGAAAATATTGATTTTGTGCTTTTGGATTACTTCCCAGAAAGCACCTGGGTTTGATGGGCGTGGAACACCCTCATACATCACAGTAGTAACACCATTAGAAAGAGGACCGTAAACAATGTAACTATGACCAGTTATCCATCCCACATCTGCAGTACACCAATAGATCTCATCTTTTTTTACATCAAAAATCCATTGAAAAGTTAGATGGGCCCACAAATTATAGCCAGCAGTAGTATGTACTACACCTTTTGGCTTTCCTGTTGAACCGGAGGTATAAAGAACAAATAACCTATCCTCACTATCCATATATTCTGGACTACATTCAGAAGATTGGGCAGGAACAAGCTCATGCCACCAATAATCTCTTTCTGGATTAAAAGAAATTTTTTCTTTTGTGCGTTGTACTATTAAAACTGAATTTACAGTAGGACAAGCATTATTCTTTAAAGCAGAATCCACTGCTTTCTTAAGAGAAATAATTTTATCTTTGCGGTATCCACCATCAGCAGTAATTACAACCTTAGCCTCTCCATCGTTTAATCTATCTCTTAAAGCTTCAGAAGAAAATCCTCCAAAAACAACAGAATGAGGCGCTCCAATTCGAGAACATGCAAGCATTGCTATTGCAGCTTCTGGAATCATAGGCATGTAAAGAGCAACTAAATCTCCTTTGCCTATGCCAATTTGTTTTAATGCATTTGCTGTTTTACAGACTTCCATAAAAAGCTCTTTATAAGTAATTCTCCTGATATCTCCAGGTTCACCCTCCCAAATAATTGCAATTTCTTCTCCTTTACCGTTCAACACATGACGATCCAAGCAATTATAAGAAACATTTGTTTTCCCACCATCAAACCACCTAGCAAAAGGAGGATTTGACCAATCCAAGACTGTTTCAAATGGCTCAAACCAATGCAATTCTTTCAATGCAGCATCACCCCAAAATTTATTTGGATCTGATTTTGCAGAATCCACCATTTGCTGATATTTTTCAAATCCACTAATAGTTGATGTACTTTGTACTTTTGAAGAAGGTTTGAAGACTCTCCCCTCACTTAGTACTGTCTCAATTCTTGCTGATGGCTCAAAACTCATAGAAAATAAAAGTATTCATTACATGCATTCAAGCCACTTAACAGCAAATGGAAAAGCTTGTGAAATGCTTATTAAAAGAAAAACATAATTAAATATGAGATTACCTAATGCTTTTCTCTTTGACCTTGACGGTGTGCTCTTGGATACTGAGCCATTAAATAGACAAACCTGGAAAAGAACCTCGAGCTATTTCGAATATGAACTTAGTAATAATCAATTAAATACCTTCCTAGGTAAAAGAAAAATTGACTGTGTAAATGATTTAATTGAATGGTCGCAAAAGAAAATAACTGTCAAAGAGGTATTATCTATTCACAAAAAAATTCACGAAAAGATTCTTCAAAATATAAAACCAATTAATGGAGCACAAGAGTTAATTGAATTCATTATCAAAAACAAAATCCCTATAGCATTAGTAACAAGCAGCACGTATGAATCTGTTATGTATAAATGTAGAGACAATAAATGGATAGAAAAAATTAAAACCAGAGTTTATGGGGATGATCCTCTCATTAAGAAAGGAAAACCAAATCCTGATCCATATATTTTGGCATCTAATAGATTAGGAATCAATGCCAATTATTGCTGGGCGGTGGAAGACTCTCACTTAGGATGCAAATCAGCATTAGATGCAGGAAATAAAGTTTTTTTGCTTGACAATAATCACTCAGATGAATTTTATAAACATCAAGATATGCTAAATAATAATCCAATTCACATTAAGAATTTAAATGAAATCCTGATCTTTATAAGAAAATTATATTCTCAGTAAAGTCTACCTAAGACATACTCAGGAAGATTTAATAATGCTTTTTTATATGGAGAATCTTTCATCCAAGTAATAGATTCATAAGAATCTTTTGCAAATTGTTCGGCTAATTTCCTTGTTCGATTAATAGCATTTGAATTTCTAACTATTGTCAAAGCTTCTTCAATATCACCATTAGAAGAGAATTCCCTTTCAATTAAAATAGAAAGCCTATTATTTTCTTCAAGTGCATATAAGGCTGGTGCAGTTAAATATCCACTTGCCATATCATTTGCCGCTGGTTTACCTAATTCTTTTTGACTAGAAGTAAAATCTAAAATGTCATCAACCACTTGAAAAGCTAAGCCAAGTTGTTTTCCATAATTATACAATTGACTTAATTCATAATCTGACACATCACTAAGTACACCAACTGCTTGAGAACTATTTGCTATTAAAGAAGCTGTTTTAAAATAACTTTTTTCTAAATATGAATCTAATGTCTGAGTGGCATCATATTTATATAATCCTTGTTTCACTTCACCTTCAGCAAGATCCATGATCACTCGACTCAAAAGTTTAACAACATCCAAATTATTCAAATTCGCAAGATGCCAGCTAGCTTGAGCGAAAAGAAAATCTCCAGCCAAAACTGCGACTTTGTGATCAAATCGACTATGAACTGTATCAACTCCTCTTCTGGTAGAAGCTTCATCTACAACATCATCATGAACAAGAGATGCTGTATGAATCATTTCTGTAATTTCTGCCAAACGTCTATGCCTAGACGACAAATTTCCATCAACAGTCAATGCTTTTGAAATAAGAAGGACAATACCAGGCCTTATTCTTTTCCCTCCTGCACTAAAAAGATGTTCAGCTGCTGCCTGCAAAATAGGGTGGCCTGCACCAATCAAAACACGAAGATCCTTTAGCAGATCTTCAAGATCTGTCTCAACAGGCAGAAGCAACTCAGTTACTGTGGCCATAGAATCCTCGTTAAATAGATCTTATAAGACGCAGGACTTAGATCGTAAGGAAATGAGTTCAACTTTAGGATTAATTCCTAATAATTGCTTCGTTGCAGAAGTAAATCTAATCGGATCTGAGGTCACGCAAAACTGAATATCAGGGAAAGAGGGAATTAGCTCTAAATCAGAAGGTGAGTGTCCTAAGAATTCATCTAACCTTTTAGACAAAGCTGTCGCAGGATCAATCAAGTTTATATTATAAGGTATTAATTCATTTATAATAGGTTTTATCAAAGGAAAATGACTGCATCCAAGCACAATTTCCTGCACTTCCTCTTTTAAAAGATTCTTCAAATGATTAGCAGCTATTTCTTTAATCTGTAAAGAATTTAATTTTCTTTTTTCTATTAGTGGTACCAAACCAGAGCAACCTTCTTCTATAACAAAAGCAAGAGGATTAATAGTTTTAATATATGAAGTATATGTTGTAGAAGAAACAGTAGAAGGGGTTGCTAAAACTCCAATTCTCGATGTCCTTATTAAATCAATGGCAGATCCTATAAGGTCAAAAACAGGGACATCAAGTGTTTTTTGTACAACATCAAGCGCTAAAGAGTTTGTTGTATTACAAGCCACAATAACAGCATCAATCTTTTGACAATTAAGCCATTCAGAAATCTCTAATGCTATCTCTCTAATTTCCGACTTACACCTTGAGCCATAAGGGAGCCTAGCCGTATCAGCCAAATAAATAGCACTAAAATTTGAATGCCGTGAGCAAATGCTTTTTAGCACACTAAATCCTCCTATTCCACTATCAAATAAAGCCAAGCGATTTCTCAATACCCCTCCTTGAGAAATTCAAGTATTCCTTTTGCAATAGCAAAAGCGATTTCTTTTTTATAATTTTCTTGAGAAAGCAATCTAGCGTCGAGCCTGCCAGTAACAAATCCAACTTCAACCAAAGCGGCTGGCATATGAGTATGACGAATAACAAAAAATCTACTTTTACGAACACCTCTATTGGGACTGCCTCCAGCAACATTTATCAATTCATTCTGTATTTTCGTGGCAAGTGTTCTTCCCTTAGCCCCTCCAAAATAATAAGTTTCTATTCCACTAACATCTCTCCTATAACCTCTTGTTGCATTTGCATGAATACTTACAAACACATCCGCACTTGATTTATTTGCAAAAGTTACTCGTTCATGCAAATCAACGTCTATTTCTTTTTTTCTAGTCATCAAAACTTGTACACCTTTGGCAGAAAGATAACTAGAAACTTGCTTAGAGATTTCCAAAACAACATCAGTTTCTCTTAAACCTCTTATTCCTACAGCACCTGCATCTGGGCCACCATGACCTGGATCAATAATGATTTTATACCTTCCTACTTCTACATTTGGTAAATCATTAATGTTTACTTTGCTTGATAAAAATCTATTCCTTGAACTAGAAACATAAGAGCTTGAAGTCGTTTTAATTATTTTTCCCTCCCCAAAACTTTTTAAGTTTGCGGAATCAAGCCCAACCAGATTAAGTTCCCACAATGTCGGAGATTTACCTAACAATTTAAGTTGAGCGGGATCCAGAGATACATCTTTCGAAAACTCAACAACAAGTCTTGTATTTCCCTTGAATGGTTTTCCAAGTCTTATTTCCTTTATGGGGCCGTTTCCATTCAATGTCCTTGGTTGCGTTAATTCACCAGGAAAATCAATCCACAAACGATCACCAAAAGATTCATAACCCGATTGATAGTAAGCATTTAATTTTGCATATGATGACGTACGCAATTTCAATACACCGTCTGATGTGACAACCCAAGCAGCTAAGACGCTTGCAGCTTTTAAAGGTAAAACATTAAATAAAGACAGTAAGAGAGGAATAAAAATCAAACTTTTTCTATAACTTGGCTTAGCAAAAAGCATGAGTGTTAAAAAAGCTCTTTTTTTATATGTTTTAGACAAGGCATTTGATTTCTTATACTTTGCACTCTGGAAGTGTCCACAGGTGCTATAGCTGCACCCTGCTGGACTCCAGCATCTGCCAGAACAGTGCCCCAAGGATCAATTATCATGGCATGTCCATGACTTTGACGACGGGAAGAATGTTGACCTGTTTGAGCAGGAGCTATTACATAAGCAGTGTTTTCAATTGCTCTTGATTGAAGCAATATTTGCCAATGATCCTTCCCAGTAAAAGCTGTAAAGGCTGCTGGGATCATCAATAACTCTGCACCTTGCTTAACAAGGTGCCTGTACAATTCTGGAAAACGTACGTCATAACAAATAGAAATTCCAACTTTGCATAATCCAGGAAGATTAACAACAGAAGGCAAATCGTTTCCAGAAATAATAGTTTCAGATTCTCTGTATTTATTGCCATCTGGCAAATCAACATCAAAGAGATGAATCTTGTCATATCTTCCTAGCAATTGACCATCTCGTCCAACAAGTTCTGCTCTATTAAGAGTACGTTGACCATCACCTGCAGGTACAGGAAAGCCTCCTCCCAAAAGTACAACTTGATATCGTCTAGCCATTGTTACAAGAAATTGACTGCACTTTTCAGAAAGAGAAGCTGCTATATCTAATCGTTCTTGGTCATCTCCAATAAAAGCAAAGTTTTCCGGTAACCCAATAAGCTCTGCTCCTCTTCTATAAGCTATCTCAATCTGCTCTTCAGAAATAGCAAAATTTTCCTCTACATTTGAGGTACTTGTTATTTGAATTGCTGCCGATAAAAAATCCGCCAAAGTTCTAAGGCAAATATGGAAGTTGTTTAATCAGAGAGAGAAAGAACACCTTTTTCTCCCTGCATAGGAACAACATTTATTTTATCTAGTTCTGAACAACAAAGGAAATCATCATCATGATTTCCAAGTCTCTGAAGTCTTTTACCATGAGTTGATGAACGTAAACAACCTTCTAAATCAGATTTCCAATAAGACCAAAGAGCTATAGCAGAAAGGAGTTCATCATTAATTATTTCAATATTATCTGTACTTCCTTCCAACAAATATGAAGCAAGAGCACCTGCAGCAAGAGAATCCTCCAAAGAATAAGATCCTTCCCAGCCACTTCCAAGAATCATTACATGTTCTGGTTTATCTGCAAGGATTCTTTCAGCAACAGCTCCTCTATTAATTAATGACATTGAATAAAGCTTCTTAGAATCACGTACTTTTGCGAATGAACGCGTTCCATTCGTAGTACTCATGAAAAGTCTTTTACCTTTTACAACTTCTGATGTAACAGCATTAGGTGAATTTCCCAAATCGAAACCTTCGATTTTTGAACCTCCTCTTTCTCCTAATAAAAGACGTTGAGAGGGAGACCAAAGAGAAGCTTGAGTTCTAAGTTCATCCAAATCAGCAAAGGTTTGTACAGCTTCAGCTCCATTATTTAGAGCACAGGCAACAGTAGTTGTAGCCCTAAGAACATCAATAACAACTGAAGTTTGCGTTTTGGTTATAGACTGAACATCTGCTGCAACATGAAAATAAGCAAGTTCCATGATCTCAATCTGTACAATTTGCGTAAGGATAACTAAAACATCTACAACAATGCGAATAACATAATGAACTTTTTTCAAAAAAGCACTGCTTCCCAAGACATGAGGGACTTTTTAATTCTTTTAGAAAAAAAAGGTCAATTAAAAAGAATAAAACAACCCGTAGATCCTGATCTAGAACTGGCTGCAATAAGTGACCGGGTTCTTGGTCTGGGAGGTCCTGCCTTGCTTTTTGAAAATGTGATTGGATCAGATATACCAGTTGCCATAAATCTACTTGGAACTGTTGACAGAATCGCTTGGAGTATGGGCTTGAAATCCATCAACGATCTTGAACAACTTGGAGAAAAGTTGTCTGTATTACAACAACCTGAACCACCTAAGGGAATAAAAAAAACCTTTGAATTTGGTAAAACTCTTTGGGATCTAATTAGATCAAATCCAGATATAGATCTAACACCCCCTTGCCATCAAAATATTCTCAAAGAGAAAGAAGTAAATCTAGACAAAATACCCCTAATTAGACCTTGGCCTAAAGATGCAGGAAAAGTCATAACATTTGGTTTAGTAATAACAAAGGATCCGGAAACAAAAACATCAAATGTAGGCGTATATAGGCTGCAAAAACAATCAATAAACACAATGACTGTTCATTGGTTAAGTGTGAGAGGAGGTGCTCTTCACCTGAGAAAAGCAGCAGCTATGAATCAAAAGTTAGAAATAGCTGTGGCAATTGGAGTACATCCACTAATTCTAATGGCTGCTGCAACTCCCATACCAGTTACCTTAAGTGAGTGGCTTTTTGCTGGACTATATGCAGGAAAAGGTATCCGATTAACTAAATGCAAAACACTTGACCTTCAAGTACCTAGTCATAGTGAAATAGTGTTGGAAGGGACTATCTCGCCTGGAGAAGAAATGCAAGATGGACCTTTTGGAGATCACATGGGTTTTTATGGTGGAACAGAAGCATCTCCTCTAATTCATTTTCACTGTATAACACATAGAAATAATCCAACCTATTTAACAACCTTTAGTGGTAGGCCACCTAAAGAAGAAGCCATGATGGCAATTGCTTTAAATAGAATATATACACCTATCCTTCGTAGACAAGTAACAGAAATTACCGATTTCTTTCTTCCAATGGAAGCGCTAAGCTATAAGCTTGCAATAATTTCTATTAACAAAGGATATCCAGGTCAAGCAAAAAGAGCAGCCATTGCATTCTGGAGTGCTTTACCACAATTTACTTACACAAAATTTGTCGTAATTGTAGATTCCTCGATTAACGTAAGAGATCCTCGGCAGGTAGTCTGGGCCATTTCAAGTTTAGTCGACCCTCAAAGAGATCTGTTAATTATGGAGAACACACCATTTGATAGTCTTGATTTTGCGAGCGAAAAAATTGGCTTAGGTGGAAGATTAGCCATAGATGCTACAACAAAAGTCGGACCAGAAAAATCCCATGAATGGGGAGAAGCTCTAAATCATTCTAAAGAATTGAATAAAAAAGTAGAGGAAAGGTGGAATGAATTGGGATTAGAAGATTTAAAACCAATTAGTCCAGATCCATCACTATTTGGTTATGTCATGAATGAAATAGTAAAACTAAATCACATGACAAAATCCTAAATAGACAACCTATATTTTTTTTTAGAATACTTTAGCTAATAAAATTTAAATAAATAATTAGAATTGACCTTGATTATAAACACATCCAAAGCGACATACAAAGAAATCAAGCCCGGTGGATCGCTTATTGGAAAACTAAAAGTACCAGGCGATAAATCTATTTCTCATCGTTCTCTTCTTTTAGGTGCTATTGCAGAAGGGATAACCACTATAGAAGGACTTCTTCCAGCAGAAGACCCTCTAAGTACAGCATCATGCCTTAGAGCAATGGGAGTAAGCATCAGTCAAATAATAGAAGGAGAAACTGTCAGAATTGAAGGCGTTGGTTTAGATGGCCTAAAAGAACCAGAAGGAGTTCTCTATTGTGGCAATTCAGGAACAACAATGAGGCTGTTGCTTGGTTTAATTGTTGGACGAAAAGAACGACATTTTGTTCTAACAGGTGATGATTCGCTAAGTAAAAGGCCTATGAAAAGAGTTGGTCATCCATTAAAAATGATGGGTGGAAAAGTTAATGGGCGATGTAATGGTGATTTCGCACCAATTTCTGTATTAGGCCAACAACTTCATGGAGCTGTAATAGGTACTCCTGTAGCAAGTGCTCAAATAAAATCAGCTATTCTTCTTGCTGCACTAACAGCAGAAGGACCAACAACAGTAATCGAACCAGCTGTTTCTCGGGATCACACCGAAAGAATGCTTAAAGCTTTTGGAGCCAATATTGAGGTTACTGGTGAAATGGGTAGGCATATAACACTAAGGCCCGAAAATAAATTAAGAGGTACAAAAATAGTTGTTCCTGGCGATATAAGTTCTGCCGCATTTTGGTTAATAGCAGGAGCATTAATCCCAGGATCTGATATTACTGTTGAAAATGTAGGCCTAAATCCAACGAGAACAGGAATAATTGATGTCATGAACAAAATGGAAATTAATTTTGAATTATCTAATTTAAGAGAAATTGTAGGAGAACCTATTGGAGACATAAGGGTTATGTATACAGAAGAGATTCAAGCTTTTACATTAGACAATGAAATAATGCCAAGACTAATAGATGAAATTCCAATTCTTAGTGTTGCTGCATGCTTCTGCCAAGGAACCAGTGAAATAAGAGGAGCGAAAGAGTTACGAGTCAAAGAAACTGATCGTCTTGCGGTTATGACTAGACAACTTAAAAAAATGGGTGCTCTTATAGAAGAGAAACCAGATGGGTTAGTTATTACTGGTAATAAAAAATTAATTGGTGCTCAATTAGATAGCGAAACAGATCATCGAGTTTCTATGAGTCTTGCTATTGCTTCACTATTAGCTAAAGGAAATTCCACAATAGCTAGAAGTGATGCTTCATCAGTTTCTTATCCTAAATTCTGGAGTGACCTTGCACAACTTAAAAGAAACTAAAAATACCATTTTTCAGAACGACGACACCCTAACGTTGCAGGAAACAAAGGATGGAAGCATTAGTCTCAAAAGTCATACTTTCAACGAAAGCTTTCATTGTTTATCAGGAGCTCACAAAGAATCTATTGACAAATTCTTAAGACCATCTGAGATTGATTGCTATAGAGGAATAGACAAGCTAAATATTTTAGATGTATGTGTAGGGATGGGATACAATAGTGGATCACTCATGGAGTCACTTATAAATAATTCAATATATTTTCATTGGTGGGGACTAGAGCTAGATTCAAGACCATTAAAAATAGCTTTGGGACACACAAAATTCTCATCAACTTGGAGCTCACAAGTGTTAGAAAATTTCAAGCAAATTGATGAGAATAGTCATTGGGTAAACAAAACTGGAGTAGGAAAGATGATTTGGGGAGATGCCAGGCAAACAATAAAAAGAATACATAAAAACATATTTTTTGATTTAATATTACTTGATGCTTTCTCGCCTCAACAATGTCCACAACTTTGGAGTGAAGAGTTTTTAACTGCTCTTTTCAGCAAATTATCCACAAATGGAAGATTAATAACTTACTCAAGAGCAGCATCCGTAAGATCGAGCCTAAGAAGACAAGGATTAACAATAAAATCGATTATTCCAACAGATTCAAATAGTCAAGCATGGAGTTATGGAACAATAGCTTTTAATGGAGAAGTTGATGCTGATAAACAACATATGCAAAAAGCATGGAAAGATCTAAGTGATATGGAAGAAGAACATTTGTGTACTATTGCAGCAATTCCCTATAGAGATCCATCAGGAAAGTCAACTGCACTAGAAATTAATACAAGAAGAAAAATTGAGCAAAAGCAAAGCACCTTGAAGTCAACAAGCTCATGGAAAAAAAGATGGTTCAACGCAAAAAATACATAAAAGCAGTAGATTTTATGTAGAAGATATTTAAGTATGCTTGCCATCGCGATACTAGCCGCTGGGAAAGGCACAAGGATGAAAAGTTCCTTACCCAAAGTCTTACAAGAATTGTCAGGGATAACTATTATTGAAAGGGTTTTGAATAGTTGTAATAGCTTAAAACCTAATAAAACATTCATTATCGTAGGCCATGAATCAATGAAAATAAAAGAAAAATTACGTCATAGTCAAAACCTCACATTTGTTAACCAAATTCCACAAAATGGAACAGGTCACGCAATACAACAATTATTACCAATTCTTGAAAATTTTCAGGGAGAGCTATTAGTTCTTAATGGAGACGTACCATTGTTGAAGGAAAATACAATTGGCAATCTAATCAAAAAACACCGTTCATCTAAAGCAGACGTTTCCATACTTTCAGCAAGGATTTTAAACCCTAAGGGTTATGGAAGAGTTTTTAGCGATAATAACGGAAATGTAGATAAAATAATAGAAGACTCTGATTGCACAGAAAATGAACTAAAGAATAATCTTACAAATGCAGGTATATATTGCTTTAATTGGAGAAAACTTAAAGAAGTTCTTCCCAACCTCTCAGATACAAACAAGCAAAAAGAGATTTATTTAACTGATGCAATTCAATTGCTTGAACTTTCTGTTCACTATGAAACAGACGACCCAGAGGAAGTAATGGGAATTAACGACAAATGGCAACTTTCTATCTGCGAGGAAATACATCAAAAGCGTTTACGTGTCCATTGGATGAAAAAAGGAGTCAAGTTTATTAATCCACCAAGCTCAACTATTAGTGATAAATGTATATTTGGCAAGGATATAGTAATTGAACCGAATACTCATTTACGTGGCGAAGTTCTTATTGGTAATAACAGCCACATAGGACCAAATACTCTAATTGAAAATTCAAGCATTGGTAATAACGTATTTGTAATCTACTCTATTGTTAAAAACTCTATTATCGGTAATAATGTTGAGATAGGTCCCTATGCTCATATAAGACCTGAAAGCAATATCAAAAATAATTGCAAAATTGGCAACTTTGTGGAGGTAAAGAAAACAAAATTAGACGAAAACTCTAAGGTGAACCATTTAAGTTATTTAGGTGATTCAGAAATTGGAAAGAATGTAAACATAGGTGCAGGAACAATAACTGCTAATTATGATGGATACAAAAAGCACATAACATCCATAGGAAATAATAGCAACACAGGTGCAAATTCAGTTCTTGTTGCACCAATAAACATAGGCACAAACGTTACTATTGGTGCAGGTTCAACAATAACAAAAAACGTCCCAAATGGCTCACTTGGCATCAGCAGAGCTAAGCAACTGACGAAGCCAAATTGGTCTTCTAAACACAACCCTAATCAATAATAACTATTTAGAAATGGCAATATTCTTTCTAAGGCAACCTTTCTACTGGCTTTTAATAAAAGATAGTCTCCACTAACTAGCCATTTTTTTAGAATGACAAAAGCTTGTTCTGGTGAAGATACTACTTCTACATAAGGTAATGATTTAGCAACTGAATACATAGATTTTATTTCAATCCCTTCTCCAAACAAAAGCAATCCATTTAATCCGGAACTAACTGCATATTCTGCAATTTCTTTATGGTAAGAAGCACTTTGATTACCTAATTCAAGCATTTTACCTAAAACTGCAAACCGACGTCCATTTTTTGTAGCTAAAAAATCAAGAGAGGCCTTAACAGATTCTGGGGAAGCATTATATGTTTCATCAATAATAGTTATTCCCCCAATATTATAAACATCATTTCGGCCAGGTGGAATTTTAACACAAATTTGCTGTAAAGAATCCAAAGGGACACCAAGTTCTAATGCAACTCCTAATGCCAACATAAAGTTTTTAGCATTATGTCTACCTTCCAATGGTAATTTTAAGGATTGTCCATTAACCGTAATTACCCAATTAACTTCATCAAGATAACCAATTAAATCCGCCTTTGAATTTCCTAAGGGAAGAGGCGTTTGTTCTGTTGTGTCATCATTATTTATTCCCACTCGATAAACTCTCCCACTCCATTGAGAATTCAATATATCCTCCAACAAAGGGTCTCCATCAAATATAATTACCACACCATCTGGGTTTAAATAGGATACAATTTCGCATTTTGCTAGTGCAATATTTTCTCTACTACCAAGTAGAGACATATGAGCTGTTCCTATATTAGTTATAACAGCAACATCAGGCCTAGCACACTTAGACAACCTTTTGATTTGATACAATCCACGCATTCCCATCTCAAGGACAATTGCATAATGATTCGAATGGGCCTCAAGCAAAGTAAAGGGTACGCCGATATCATTATTATTATTGCCATGACTAGACAATATCGAACCCATTGATCTCAAAACAGAATGAATCAACTCTCTAGTAGTAGTCTTCCCAACTGATCCTGTCACAGCAACAACATATCCAGAAAGCGATGAGCGATAAAGGCATGCCAACTGCTGATAAGCCTCTAAAGTATCGTCAACCTTCCAATGCAGTAAACCTCTAGGTATAGGAAGAATACTATTTTTTGAGACAATTGCCCCTTGTGCGCCAATATAAAAAACATGCTTTAAGAAACTATGTCCATCGAAATTTTCTCCAATGAGAGGAACAAAAAAATCTCCTTGAACAAACTTTCTGCTATCGGTACAGACTCTTCCCAAAGGGACCTCAAGATTATGATTTTTCGTACAAAAAGGCTCTCCCCATATCTGGATAAGATCATTTAAATGAATTCTCATAAATTACTTCAAATAAACACAAGTAAGAACTTGCACAGGCTATCTGTTTTTATATTTCAAAGAAGGATCAGCAGATTGCCCAACTGAAAACTTTTCAACCTCATTTGCATCAGGAGAAGGTTCCTTAAAACCACTTACTTCTTTATACATACGTTCATATTCAAGAGCAGATCTTTCCCAACTGTATACTTGACTCATCGCACGCTTCTGCAAATTAAGCCAACTACTTTTATGACGAAATGCCTCCCAGGATCGAACTAAAGCTGTATAAAAATCAATTGGCTCAAATCTGTCGAAACAAAATCCAGTGCCAGTTTCGTTATTTGGATCATGTGGATTTACAGTATCAACAAGTCCACCTACATTTCTAACAATTGGAATTGAACCATAACGCATTGCAAGTAGCTGACTTATCCCACAAGGTTCGAAACGACTAGGCATTAAAAAAGCATCACTTCCTGCATAAATCAAACGGGAAAGATAATCATCATAAGTCAAGAAAACAGCAAACCTGCCTGGGTGCTCAATAGCAAGTTGCCATAGCGCTGATTCCAATGGCTGATCGCCTGTTCCGAGAACAACAATTTGCGAATCTGTGTATGCCAACAGTCTTCTAGTAACTTGAAGCAGTAAATCAACTCCTTTTTGATCCACCAGTCTTCCTACCATTCCTAACAAATATTTATCAGGATTAATTTCTAAGCCCATTTGTTTCTGAAGAGCCTCTTTATTAATTTTTCGATCGGTTATATTCTCTAAGCTAAAATTTGCTGGCAAAGATTTATCTGAGGAAGGGTCCCATTCGTCTAGATCAATACCATTAAGAATGCCACGCAATTTACCAGATATGTAATTTAAGAGTCCATCTAATTGTTCACCATATTCGGATGTGCGAATTTCTTCAGAATAAGTGGGAGAGACGGCATTAACTCTATCTGCATAAAGCATTGCAGCCGCCATTGTGTGATCTCCACTCATATACCAAGGACACCAAGTCATTCTCTCAAGCTTCCACCTCCATGGACCTTGATATTTAAGATTATGGATAGTAAATACAGTGCTTATTTCTGGATCTTGATGCATCCACACTGGAATCATGCCTGTATGCCAGTCATGACAATGTAAAACTTGTGGTTTCCATGCATTCCAAGCAAATTCTGCTGCAGCACTCGCAAAAAATGTAAACCTCCAGTCCTCATCATCCCCACCATAAATTCTTTCAGGATCAAAAGCAGGGTGTCCAACTAAATATAAAGTCAAATTATTTATTGGATGCTTTGTTTGATAAACAGAAAAGTCTGCTCCCATAGTATTGGCAGTAAACATAGGTTCTGCCGGCACGTCAAGCAATGCCCAAAGCTTGCTATATCCGGGAATAATTAAACGAACATCGTGGCCTAACTTAGCTAATGCTGTGGGCAACGAAGCTACAACATCACCCATACCACCGACCTTTATCATCGGTGCGCATTCAGCAGCTGCAAAAAGAACGCGCATTTAAGAAAAATTGAACATGAAACTCAGAGAGTTAGAAAATAATAAATGGTCAAGGCAACCAATCGTAATCTGAGAAATCAGGACGCCTCTTTTGTAAGAATGCATTTTTCCCTTCCTTTGCTTCATTTGTTCTATAAAAAAGATGTGTGGCCTGCCCAGCAAGCTCTTGAATACCTGCTAAACCGTCTGTTTCAGCATTAAAAGAGGCTTTAAGGCATCTTATTGCTGTAGGACTATTTTGAAGAATTTCCCTAGCCCATCTAACACCTTCAGCCTCTAAATTATCAATAGAAGTTATTGAATTAATAAGACCAATTTTTAGTGCTTCTTCTGCACCATATTGTCTACACAAAAACCAAATTTCACGTGCTTTTCTTTGCCCAACAACACGGGCCAAATAACCAGCTCCAAAACCACCATCAAAACTTCCAACTTTTGGTCCTGTTTGTCCAAATATTGCATTATCTGCAGCCAAACTTAAATCACACAATAGATGCAAAACTTGGCCACCTCCAATTGCATACCCAGCAACAAGGGCTATAACAACCTTAGGGATACTTCTAATAATTCTCTGTAGATCAAGAACATTTAAACGGGCTAAGCCTTCATCGTCTATATATCCTCCATCTCCCCTAACACTTTGATCTCCACCAGAACAAAATGCATACCCACCATCTTTTCCTGGAGATACACCAGTAAATAAAACAACACCTATATCTTTCTCATCTCGAATTTTTGTAAATGCATGACAAAGTTCTGCGATAGTAAGAGGTCTAAACGCATTTCTTTTTTCAGGACGATTAATAGCAACTCTAGCTATTCCTTCATTGCTTTTATCTAAGAATATATCCGTATACTTTCCCCAACTATTCCATTCAGTTAGCGATGTACCTGGTAAAACTCTCATTAGAAGAATTTAAAAATTCAAATTCACTTAATATTATATAAAAACAACCTTAATCTTATTTTTCAAGATTAAATATTAAGTAATAAAGCTATTTAAATCATCCAATATACTTTTTCTTAAAGAAATATCATAATCAACATCAGTACAAACATGAAGCACAACTGGACCTGTCATAGATCTACCCCATACTATTCCTGACCTCAAATCATCAAAGGTTGAAATCTTTCTGCAAGGAATTTTGTGGGCAGCCGCAAGATCAATCGGATTGGTTTCTTGTGGCATTGAAAAAAGCTTATCTATATTACCCTTATAAATATCATTTGAAAGAATCTGTTTAAATATACCTCCACCTTTATTATCAATCAACAAAATTATAAGAGGATGAGATTTAGGTTGTAAAAGTAAAAAGGCATTGCTGTCATAAAGGAAAGCCAAATCTCCACAAATTAAAAGCATTGGTCCCATGGCAATAGAAATACCTATTGCCATGGAAATATTTCCATCTATACCAGATGCTCCTCTAAAACTAAAACATCTTCTACTAAATGCTAAAGAACCAGAATAAGTCAAGAAATCCCTTATAGGGCTGCTGGCTGATAGCATTACTGGCATATCTGTAGGAATAAACTCTAGGACATACCTAGCAAGGCTAACTTCATTTATCGCTTGATTAAGATCCAATTTATTATTTAATCTAAAAGCTATATTTTTGCTTCTTTCTTGTAAATATAAAAGCAATTTACAAGATTTTAAAAGATAATCTTTAGATGAATAATCATATTTTTCTGCGAGGGCTTTAAACCATGAAGTAAATCCATTTGAATATTGCTTTGAATATTTCAAAGGATCTAAGTATCT
>QCKE01000004.1 GCA_003215555.1 Prochlorococcus sp. AG-409-K04 | reverse complement strand
AATTAAAAACATCTAGCTTTATTCTAAGAATTACAAAACATATTAGTGGAATTATCAGAGACATTATGATGGCAGACATGACAGTGGGCAATACTTGTCCACCAAATCCGCTCTTCTGTAGTTCCATACCTCCTTTGAATCCAATTGCTAGTAGTAAATAGAGAGAAAATAGCTTTGGAAGAGGAGCTGGTATTTCTAGGTCTGATTTAACTACAACTGCAAATATCCCTAAGAAAAAGAAAAGTACTGGTGGGGTTAGGACATTTTGCAGTACTAGATTAGTTGCCATAAATTAAAGACTTGATTATTGATTTTCTTTTATGATTTAAGATGTTTGAAGGTCATTGATTGCTACTTGCAGCGCCTCTTTTCTAGTCGAGATAAGACCTTGTACTCCAAATCTAGATAATCTTTCTTTGACTGTTCCTTGAGCACCTGCAACATATGCTTTTCTTGAATTAACAATAGCTTCTTGAATCATATCCTCGATAGCCAGTGTTGCTGTAATTCCTAATCGTGGAACATCTGTTATATCTAAAATAAGTATTTTGTACTTTC
The DNA here is from genome assembly GCA_003215555.1 of Prochlorococcus sp. AG-409-K04. Lineage (GTDB taxonomy): Bacteria > Cyanobacteriota > Cyanobacteriia > PCC-6307 > Cyanobiaceae > Prochlorococcus_E. Next base: position 149,080 of record QCKE01000004.1, on the reverse strand, counting down.
TAATTAGCATTATTCTTTCTGTTATTCCTTTTGCTGCTCCAAAGCTTAGAGGTCCCTTAAGTCTAAATAACATAACTTCTCCAGAGCATTGTTCTAAAAGTTGTTGTTCGTCTGTTGGAAGGGGTAATTCATCGGCATTTGCATTACCCAATGGATTATCTGCATCCATTCCTTCTAATTGTGTTTGCGTGATTGAGTCAATCGTGAGCATATTTGCAATGAAAACCCCTACTAAAACAGCCCAAATTAAATCCCAGAAAACTGTCATGAAAAGGACGCCATACATGACAGAGGCAGTTTTCAATGAAAGCCTATGGGCTCTTAGTAAGAATCCCCAATCAATTATGTCTAATCCAACTTTTATTAAGATGCCTGCTAGGAGTGCTGTTGGTATTTTCTCTGCAAGTGGACCTGCACCTACTAATACTATTAAAAGAACAATTGAATGAACCATTCCTGATAAAGGAGTGGAACCACCAGATTTGACATTTATAACAGTACGCATTGTGGCTCCGGCTCCAGGAAGTCCAGAAAACAAGCCTGCGACTGCATTGCCGATACCTTGTCCTATTAATTCTCTGTCTGAATTGTGTCGAGTTTGAGAAATATTATCAGCGACAAGTGAAGTAAGTAAGGAGTCAATTGCTCCAAGAACTGCAAGAACTAAGCCTGCTTTTACAATAATGGGAAGGTATAGATTAAAACTAGGAAGATTTAAAGATGGTACACCTTTAGGAATTTCACCTATTCGATCAATTGCTGTATCACCAAAAAAGAGAATTGAAAGAGGAGTTACTATAAGAAGCGCTAATAATGGAGATGGTACCCATTCAGTGATTTTGCGAGGTGTCAGGAATACTATTCCGAGTGTCATAATTGCAACTGCAATGGCTGCTGCATTTGGCTCAAATTGAGAAAAGACTTTATTAAGTGATTCAAGTACTCCTCCTCTAGTGCTGATTCCTAAGAGAGGCCCAATTTGAAGTGCAATAATTATGACCCCAATTCCAGACATGAAGCCTGAGACAACGGAATAAGGAACAAGAGTTATGTATTTCCCTAGTTTTAAGAAACCAAATAAAATTTGGAACAAACCACCAATAACGACTGCTGCCATAACAAGTGGCAGTATCTGTTCGGCTGAAAGATCTCTTGGAACCCCTACTGCTGCAAGACTAGCTACAACTCCTGCAACTGTTACGCTCATTGGCCCTGTAGGACCACTTACTTGTGCTGGGGTACCTCCAAAGAGAGCCGCAAGGAAACCTACAACTACTGCTCCATACAGGCCATAAATTGCACCACCTGGTCCTAGGGCTGCATTGCCAAATGCCAAAGCGAGTGGTAATGCAACTACTGCAGCAGTTAATCCTCCTAATACATCACCTCTAACATTCTTAAGGTGAAAACCATTGATCAATGTCACTTGATGGATCCATCCATTTTTACTTTGAAAATCTTATCTTGATATGGGACCAATTTTTTAATCTTTTGCGATTTTGAAAATTCTCGATGGAAATGTTTAAAGGTCAAATTGTTTAAAACATGGATATTTACTTGTTCAGTCCAAAATTTTTTAAGATTGAAGGAGATCTTTAGACTCTGGAAAGCAAAATTTGATATATCGAAAAACCTGGATTAGTCTTTTTAAGAAATTCATTTACTTCAAGGCCTTACGATTAACCTAATTGTTTTTTACCATATGGAATTGACTTATCGACCAAGACGTTTGCGCAGAACACCTGCTTTGCGAAGCATGGTTAGAGAAAATAAAGTTTCTGCATCAGATTTTATTTATCCTTTATTTGTTCATGAAGGTAACCAGATAGAGCAAATAAGTGCAATGCCTGGTGCTAATCGTTGGACTATAGATACCTTGGTTGAAGAGGTTGCTAGAGCTTGGGACCTAGGCATCAGATGTATTGTTTTATTTCCTAAAGTTTCTGAATCATTAAAGACTGAAGGCGGTGAAGAATGCTTTAACGAGAAGGGGCTAATTCCAAGGGTGATAAGGAAAATAAAGGACGAAATACCTGATATGACAATTATGACTGATGTGGCTTTAGATCCATATTCAAGTGATGGACATGATGGGATTGTGAGTGCTGAGGGTGTGGTTTTGAATGATGAAACAGTTGATCAACTTTGTAAGCAAGCTATTGTTCAAGCACAAGCAGGGGCTGATTTAATAGGTCCAAGTGACATGATGGATGGGCGTGTAGGGGCCATTCGAGAAGCTTTAGATGATGAAGGATTTGAGCATGTTGGAATTATTAGTTATACAGCAAAATATGCTTCTGCTTATTATGGTCCTTTTAGAGAAGCTCTTGACTCCGCTCCCAGGCCTGTAAACAGTAAGCCAATCCCAAAGGATAAAAGTACTTATCAAATGGATCCTGCCAATACTAGAGAAGCTATTACTGAAGCTCAGTTAGATGAACAAGAAGGTGCAGACATATTGATGGTTAAACCAGGCCTTGCGTATCTGGATATTATTTATCGATTGAGGGAAGAATCAGAATTACCGATTGCTGCTTATAACGTTAGTGGAGAATATTCCATGATAAAAGCTGCAGCTGAAAAGGGATGGATAGATGAAAAACAAATTGTTTTAGAGACGTTGTTGAGCTTTAAAAGAGCAGGCGCAAATTTAATTTTGACTTATCATGCATGTGATGCTGCTCAATGGTTAAAAGAAGAATGAATTTTCAATAATTATGTTCGTAAATCAGTTTTATTTTTTCCAAAAATTTCTAAAATCTGCGGGATGTGTATGAAGACATTGAAAACAAAACTTTTGAATGTCCAAAGACTCGGTCATATAGCAGTTCGGGTAAAAGATGTAAGTCGAGCAAAAGCTTTTTATTTAAGCTTGGGAATGAAATTAGTTTGGGATGCTCCTGATTGGTGTTATTTAGAAGCTGGACCAGGTAAAGATGGTCTGGCTTTGTTAGGCCCTGATTACAAAGCGGCAGGCCCTCATTTTGCATTTCATTTTTCTGAAAAGTCCGAGGTAGAGAAAGCTCATCAACAATTAAAGGAAGCCGGGGTTCATGTTGGTTCTTTGCATGCACATCGTGATGGAACTTCTTCTTTTTATCTTAAAGATCCTGAAGGTAATTGGTTGGAAATGCTTTATGAACCTTTTGATGGTATTAAATCTAATCAATAGTACTAATGTCATTTTTTGAATGAGTTTTCAACAGAAGAGTTTGAATTTGTGTGTTGCAGATATTGCTTTTGAAGAAACGTTAAACTTGTTGGAGTGGCCAAGGTTGTGTGAACAACTTGCGTCATTTGCAAGTACTGTTCAAGGGAAACGACAATGTTGTATTACTTCAATACCTATTGATTTTGAGACTAGTTCTAGATATTTGTCAGAGACAATAGAGCTGGGTGAGTTAGATCAAGAACTTGAAGGTGGTCTAAGTTTTCGTGGAGTATTTGATATTGATAATATTATTGCGAGATGTGCAAAGGGAGGAGTTGTCTCTGGTCTTGAGCTATTGCAAGTCGCCCAAACATTAAGGTCTTCACGTCGTCTTCGTCGACAGATTGAACAACCACAAATTCGACCAATCATCTCTGAATTGTTTGTAAATTTATCCACTTTACCTGAGTTACAGCAATTGCTTGAATTTGGATTAGAAGAAGGAGGTCGGGTTGCAGATAGGGCTAGTGAAGAATTGACAAGTTTAAGAAAGAAAGCATTAGGCTTGCGAATGGAAAGACGAGATTGTTTGAAAAATTTGATGCGTAGATATTCTTCGTATTTGCAGGATAATGTTATTGCAGAAAGAAATGATCGACCTGTATTAGTTTTAAAAGCGAATGCTATAGAAAGAGTTTTGGGAATTGTGCATGATAAATCTGCATCAGGAAATACTGTATACATCGAACCAAAATCGGTAATTGCATTGGGCAATCAAATTTCTGTATTGGAAGTTAAAATTCTGGTTGAAGAACAGAGATTGTTAGCAAGGTGGAGTAATGAGGTTGCTATAAATTTTCAGGCTCTTCGCAATCTTTATGAGATTTTACTTAAAGTTGATCTTGCTTTAGCAAGGGCGCGCTATGGTAATTGGTTGGGTGGAGTGGCACCCAGGATTACAGCTGACTTTGATACTCCATTCATCATTAGAGAATTTCGACACCCCTTACTTGTGTGGCAAGCGCGTAATGAACAAGGCCATGCGGTTGTTCCAATCACGTTAGAAGTTTCATCTGACTTACGAGTTGTCGCTATTACTGGGCCAAATACAGGTGGGAAAACAGTTGCTTTGAAAAGTATTGGATTGGCAATTGTTATGGCAAGGGTTGGATTGCTTTTGCCATGTTTAGAAGGTGCATCGTTGCCCTGGTGTAATCAGGTTCTAGCCGATATCGGGGATGAACAATCTCTCCAGCAAAATTTGTCTACTTTTAGTGGACATATTGTTCGTATTACGCGTATTCTTAATGCATTGGCTACAAGATCTGGACCTTCTATAGTTTTACTTGATGAGTTGGGTGCTGGAACTGATCCTACTGAAGGAACTGCATTGGCGATTGCATTGTTAAAGGTGTTAGCTGATAGAGCAAGATTGACAATTGCAACAACTCACTTTGGTGAACTTAAGGCGTTGAAATATAACGATTCGCGCTTTGAAAATGCTTCTGTTGGTTTTAATAGTGAGACAATGAGACCTACATATCATTTGCATTGGGGAATTCCTGGTAGAAGTAATGCGTTGGCTATTGCAATAAGATTAGGTTTTGATCAAGCTATTACTGACCATGCCCTGGAATTAATTAATGGTACAGGAGAAAAAAATGTCAATGATGTGATTCAAGGCTTGGAAATACAGCGCCAAAAACAACAGAAAGCAGCTGAACAAGCTGCAACTTTATTAGCTCGTACTGAATTATTACATGAAGAGATAATGAGTCGTTGGGAAAAACAACGTCAAAAGTCTAAGGAGTTTCAACACAAAGGTCGACAAGAATTAGAAATTTCTATTCGTGAAGGACAAAAGGAAGTACGAGAATTAATTCGTCGTTTACGTGATCGATCTGCTGATGGTGAGATAGCAAGAAAAACTGGACAAAGATTAAAGCGAATCGAAGTTAGTAATGATTCTTCAAGGATTAACGAAGTTATAAAATATTGGCTACCTAAAGTAGGTGATCGTGTTAGACTGATTTCGTTAGGAAAATCAGGTCAGGTTATAGGTGTATCGGATGATGGAAAAAGCCTTACCGTGCTGTGCGGAATATTTCGGAGCATAGTTCCTTTAAGAGACGTTGAGAGTCTTGATGGTTGCAAGCCAAGTTTTTCAGAACCAGTGGTTAATGTTAGCACCCGTGTTCCTATGAAGAAAACTTCACCAGTGCGCACTAAAAATAATACTATTGATGTAAGAGGTTTAAGGGTGTATGAGGCTGAGGCTGCTGTTGAAGAAAAGCTGCGAAATACTGTGAGCCCTTTGTGGGTTATTCATGGCATTGGCACTGGTAGATTGAAACGAGGTCTTATTGAATGGCTGCAAACCTTGGATTATGTGGACAAAGTAACTTCTGCTGATCAAAAAGATGGTGGATCTGGCTGTAGTATTATTTGGTTGAAGTAAAACTGATTTTCTTGATACAGATGTATGCTATTTGCAATTATCATAAATTCACTATAAAAGATAGATGAATAATATTTTATAGCGAATCTATGTCATCCTTTTTAGACTTAAGGAATTATTCTTTCTTTACATTTGATCTAGTTTCTCTGATGAAATCATTTACTTTTAAAATTGATTTATGTAAAATAGCGATTAATATTAGATTTGCTTTAGAGTTTTCTTTTCTAATAGTTGTTGATTCTTTTGCATATAAACATTGACTATGCAATTTATAGATCAGGCTCAAGTAAAAGTAAGAGCAGGACGTGGTGGTGATGGCATAGTTGCATTTAGAAGAGAAAAATATGTACCTGCAGGAGGACCTGCTGGTGGTGATGGTGGTAATGGAGGCAAGATTGTCTTTAAAGCAGATGCAAACTTACAAACTCTTCTGGACTTTAAGTTCAAGCAACTTTTTGTTGCTCAGGATGGTCGCAGAGGTGGACCAAGTAAATGTACTGGTGCTTCGGGAAAGGATCTTGTTTTGAAGGTACCTTGTGGAACTGAAGTTAGAGATTTGGAGACTGGCATTATCTTTGGTGATTTACAGGATCATGGTGAGACGCTTGTGGTTGCATTTGGTGGTAATGGGGGCCTTGGTAATGCACATTTTTTAAGTAATAGAAATCGAGCTCCTGAAAAATTTACTGAGGGTATTGATGGTGAAGAGTGGTTATTGCATTTGGAATTGAAGTTATTGGCAGAAGTTGGAATTATTGGATTACCAAATGCAGGGAAAAGCACATTGATTTCTGTTCTGTCTTCAGCAAGACCAAAAATAGCTGATTATCCATTTACTACACTGATACCAAATCTTGGTGTAGTTCGAAAACCAAATGGAGATGGAACTGTATTTGCAGATATTCCAGGTTTAATTGAAGGTGCTTCAAAAGGTATTGGCTTGGGACATGATTTTTTACGGCATATAGAACGAACAAAATTATTAATTCATTTGGTAGATGCTTCTTCTTTGGATCCGATAAAAGATATAGAAATTATAGAAAAGGAATTGGATTCCTATGGCCATGGATTGATTGATCGACCACGAATTGTGGTTTTTAACAAAAAAGAATTGATTGATTCAAAACTTTTGGGAAATTTGACTGAGAGACTTCAGGAGAGAAGTAAGAATGGTTACTTATATATTTCTGCTGTGATGAATCAAGGATTGGGGACTCTTATGAACAAAATTTGGAAAAAATTAGAGTCTTAATATTATCTATATGTTTAATAGCCAATTCAAGCTTGTCGATACATCAAGAATTGGTCATAAATGGTATGAGGTTGTCTTTACTATGAATTTTTACACTTGCTTTGATGAGGAAGGCGATATTATCGCCCGTTGTCAAACATCTCAAGATATTGAGGTTCTAAAACGGATGGGTCGTCCTATAAAAGAAGTTAGAGAAATGCGAAGAGAGGAATCTGTAGTATGTTCTCTGACAGGAAGTCCTTCAGATTTCAATATGGATTATTGAAACACGTTTTCAAATTTAAGATATAAAAAAAGTGGGCTGTTGCCCACTTTTTTAGTCATCATATACTAAGCATTCTGGCTCGTCTGGATTAGCATCACAGAATAATTCAAGTGCATTTGGGTCGTGCTTATCCTCTGGATGATGCTCTTTATATTCTTCCAGTGAATGAAGTTCTTCTTCAAGGTGTCTGGCCTTAGCATCATTACCTTGGGCTTTGGCTGTAAGAATCTCTGATTGATCCTTTTGAATGTGTTCGTCGATTGTGTTCATTGGTTTGTTGCTTTAAGCCTTAGCTTTCAACACTTTTACATTAAAGATATTAGTGAATTTTGCCACTAATCGTTGGGTTGGTTTACACACCTTTTGAGTTCAAATGTATTGATAGATACAGTTCTCTTTGGTTTTAGGTTTGGCTTTTAAGATATTCAAAAACACTTTTGTCTCCTATGTCGGCTGATGCATCTGTTCCAAATTTTCTTAATGCAAGAATTAATAAAAGCATGGCCGAAATTAACAACATAATGGCTACGATTTGATGATTTAGTATTGAAAATAAGTGCCCTCCCAGGCTTATTGGTAATAGCAATGTTAAGCCAATAGCTTCTGGCCTTTGAAAGCAGAAGAATTCTTTAAAACCTAAGCCAGTCAGTGCTGCAAAATAAGGCCCTATTAATAAGATTAAAATTGGCTTATTTGCAAGATTTGCAAGAAGTTCTTGCGAATTTCCTCGAATTATTAATATTCCTATCCCTATTGATCCAATGAACCATAAAAATTGAAGAGTTTTGTGAAGTAATTTTATATAGATATGAATCCATTTAAGAGCTAATCCTAGTGATGCGACCATTGGTAATATCCAAATCCAGGCGTATTCTCCACCAAAAATCAACCATTGAATTATTCCAAGAGTAAATGAAATGCCACAAATTAAAAGAGATCTCCTATAGTTTTTAACTTCTAATTGATCATTAATTGTAATTGTATATTTTCCATAAATCCCTTCAAATTCTTTATTTATTTCATTGTTCATAATCATTTTCCAGTAGTTTTCTTTGATTAAAATATCTAGTTGTTGTGTACTATCTCATTAATAGTAGGTCCTTTTGGGATTATATTACTTGGATTTAATGGAAACAGGGCTCCAAAATAGTCACTTCTCCAATTTTCAGCATTGCAGGTTTCGGAAACCTTTGGAAGCATAAAAAATCTTTTTCGCCAGCTGACAAGATTGGGAAAAGTTGATAATTTCTTTTGACTACAGGCAAATAAAGGAGCATACACAGATTCCCAGCGAATTATTGTTGGAAATAGTCTGACATCTGCAAGAGAAAGTCTTTCTCCGCAAAGCCATTCTCGTTTATCAGAAAGACAATCTTCTATTTTTTGAAGTGCACTGAACAATGTTTCGCTTGCTTTATCATAAGCACTTTGATTCCTTGCAAATCCACACTTGTATACCCCATTATTAACTGAATCTTGTAGTAATAAATGCCAGGAATTGATTTCTTGATGTAAATGTTTGGGATAAAAGGAAATTGTATTATTTGGTGCTGGCCAAACATCCATTGCTTCTACTAACTGAGCACTTTCATTGCCCAGAAGTTTTGGTGATAATTGATTATTTGGATTTGGATCAATAATTGTAGGAACTGTTGCCCTATGTGAAGGAGGTGAATTGCATAATTTATAAATATCTAAAAGGGTTTTGCATCCCATCAAAGAAGGATTTATTTCCCATCTTCCACTTTTATAATTAGGCGAAGCTATAACTAGATTTAAATTCTTTTGAAGATTTCGTAGTTCATATATTAACCAAGTTCTATGTGCCCAAGGACAACTGCGGCCAATTATTAGAATTGGAAGTGATTCAGGCGATCTTGTGGTGAGATCTTCTGGATTAGGGGGGATTGCATTAAGTGCTTGGCTTTTTTGCCGGATGAAATTTCCCGCATTGTCTGCAGGAGCAAGGCCATTCATTAATTGCTTCCATTGCCAGTTCCAACCTTGTCTGGCTGAAGAAACGATTTGAGGAGGTATTGACATGAAATTTATTTTGTAGATATTTTCTTAGATATGACCAAAATTTGATAATCCTTGATGTCTGTTTTTCAAGTCCTTTTAGTAGCTGCTACCCATGGAAATGAAATAAATGCTCCTTGGCTGTTTGATCAATGGGAAGCTAATAATGATTTGATTGATGTTCAAGATCTGCAAGTTTCTAGGGTAATTGGTAATCCTCAAGCACTTTTAGAAGGTCAAAGGTATATAGATAGAGATTTAAATAGAAGCTTTAAGTCAGATTTTCTTGATTCCTCTGATATAAATGATGTTGAGATTGTGCGTGCTAGAGAATTGGTTAGAGAGTATGGCCCTGAAGGTTCTAATCCATCTCAACTAGTGATTGATTTTCATAGCACTACTGCTTCTATGGGAGCATGTATTGTCATTTATGGTAGAAGGCCTGCAGATTTAGCAATTGCTTCTCTAATTCAACAAAATTTAGAAATACCAATTTACCTTCATGAAGGAGATTCAGCTCAAACTGGGTTTTTGGTTGAATCTTGGCCATGTGGTTTTGTTGTCGAGATAGGACCTGTTCCTCAAGGTGTAATTCATCATCAAATTATAGAGAAGACATTGTTATTAGTAGAAAATTGTCTTTTAGAAATTTCTAATACTATTAAAAGAAAAGCATGTTTCCCTAACAAGGTGGAGATTCATAGGCATGTGCAAAATATTGATTATCCACGAGATTGTTTTGGTAAACCTACTTCATATATTCACAAAGAGATTCAAGGAAAAGATTGGAAAAATATTAGTAGAAATACACCTATCTTTAGAAATCTTAAAGGGGATATTTTAAGACTTGATAATTACTCTAATGAAGATGAATTGGTCCCTGTTTTTGTTAATGAAGCTGCATATGCTGAAAAAAATATTGCTATGAGTTTAACAAAAAAGGAAGTTTGGGATTTTGATCCAAATTGGCAAGAATCATTATATAAAATCTTAAAAACAGATAATTTTGTCTGAGTTAAGCTGTTTCTAGATATTTAAGATATGAATTTTATCTTTATCTAAAAAGTGAGATTTTCAGATTCTAAACTAACCACATACCTTTTGTCATAATTAGTAATTCGCCAATAACGGAGTATTAGCAACCTTTTATATGTACATGAAGTTCATGACTAGTGTTTCATTTATTTACCCAAAACACACTGATATCTAACATGATCAAAAACTTTTCCATGCAGACCTTCATTGCCTATTATCTTTTCTCCAGCCTCCTTACATTGTTCAAAGCTTGAAGTTGGGATTTGCCAACTTGTTGCAGCAGGTTTACTCCAAGCAAAACGTGCTCCAACTACTAGCCACCAAGTTTCAGCATTAACAGCAGTAGGTAGAGCAAATGCAGCTAATAAAGGTATTAATAATCTACGCATTAAAAAAGAGGGTTTTATATCTCTATGTTAGATCGACTGTAATTTCTATTTTAGGAATTTGCTTTACCCTTTGTTTAAAGAAGTTTTTGCATTAATTGATAAAACTATTTTAAATTACTCTAAAGTTAGTCATAACAATAGGTTTAACCATGTCAAAATGGATTTAGTTATTCTTATTCAAATTATTCAAAAATTTCGGCCCAATCAATAATTATTGAACGAATTTTTATTTTTCCTTAATTACAACTCGTTCTATCTGCTCGCGATTTATCAAGTTTTCCTTTACACTCCATCTGGCGGGTTCTCCCGCTCTTACATAAAGAAATGTCCCTATTGGGACTTTTATTCACGTCCTCATGACCACCATTAGGCAGCAGCGTTCTTCGTTGCTAAAAGGTTGGCCGCAGTTCTGTGAGTGGGTCACATCCACTGATAACCGCATTTATGTCGGTTGGTTTGGTGTTTTGATGATTCCTTGCCTTCTAGCGGCAGCTATTTGTTTTGTAGTTGCATTTGTTGCAGCTCCTCCTGTTGATATTGACGGTATTCGTGAACCAGTAGCAGGTTCATTCTTGTATGGAAACAACATCATTTCTGGTGCTGTAGTTCCTTCAAGTAATGCTATTGGTCTTCACTTTTATCCAATTTGGGAAGCCGCAACTCTTGATGAGTGGCTTTACAACGGCGGTCCTTATCAGCTGGTTGTTTTCCACTTCCTTATAGGTATTTGCGGTTGGATGGGCCGCCAGTGGGAGCTTTCATACCGTTTAGGTATGCGCCCTTGGATCTGTGTTGCATACTCTGCACCAGTTTCAGCAGCTTTCGCAGTATTCCTTGTCTATCCATTTGGTCAAGGTTCATTTTCTGACGGAATGCCATTAGGTATCTCTGGAACATTCAACTTCATGTTTGTTTTCCAGGCAGAGCACAACATTCTTATGCACCCATTCCATATGGCTGGTGTTGCAGGTATGTTTGGAGGATCTTTATTCTCAGCAATGCATGGATCTTTGGTGACTTCTTCACTTATTCGTGAAACCACCGAGACAGAATCTCAGAACTATGGTTACAAGTTCGGTCAAGAAGAAGAGACCTATAACATCGTTGCAGCTCATGGCTACTTCGGTCGTTTGATTTTCCAATATGCAAGCTTCAACAATAGTAGAAGCCTTCACTTCTTCCTAGCAATTTTCCCTGTTGTATGCGTATGGCTTACTTCAATGGGAATTTGTACAATGGCATTTAACCTAAATGGTTTCAACTTTAACCAGTCTGTAGTTGATGCAGGTGGAAAAGTTGTTCCTACTTGGGGAGATGTTCTTAACCGTGCAAACCTAGGAATGGAAGTTATGCACGAGCGTAATGCTCATAACTTCCCACTTGATCTTGCAGCTGCTGAGTCTACATCTGTTGCTTTAGTTGCTCCTTCAATTGGTTAATTATTTTTTTAACTAATAAATTTAGTTCCCCCCCCCCTTTTTTATAAAAGGGGGTTTTTTTTTTGCAAAATCATTTTAAGACTAGTTATATAATCAATTAATGATTGGGCTTTTTAAAAGTTCACGTTACTTGTCTCAACAGAATTTTTATGGGAAGTAGTTTTGGAAAGTTATTTAGAGTTTCTACATTTGGAGAATCTCATGGCGGAGGAGTAGGTGTAATTGTTGAGGGATGTCCTCCTAGGCTTCAAATAGATATTGAACGAATTCAAAAAGAGCTTGATAGAAGAAGGCCTGGTCAAAGTAAAATCACAACTCCTAGAAATGAGTTGGACCAGATTGAGATATTAAGTGGCGTCAAGGAAAATTTAACTCTTGGAACACCAATAGCAATGATGGTAAAGAATAGAGATCAGCGACCAAGTGATTATGGAGAGATGAAAAATATTTTTCGACCCTCTCATGCAGATGGAACATATCAACTTAAATATGGAATTAAAGCTTCTAGTGGTGGAGGGAGAGCATCTGCTAGGGAAACTATAGGTAGAGTGGCCGCTGGAGCAATTGCGAAACAGTTACTCCAAAAAACTTTTAGTACTGAAGTACTTGCATGGGTTAAACGAATTCATGATATTCAAGCTGAAGTAGATTCCGAGATTGTTACCATTGATGATGTTGAGTCCAATATTGTGCGGTGTCCGAAACCAGATGTTGCAAAGTTAATGATTCAAAGAATTGAAGAAATCAGTAGAGAGGGTGATTCCTGCGGTGGTGTCATTGAGTGCATAGTGCGTAATCCTCCTGTTGGATTGGGCATGCCTGTTTTTGATAAATTAGAGGCAGATCTTGCTAAAGCACTAATGTCGCTTCCAGCGACAAAAGGTTTTGAAATTGGCTCTGGTTTTGCAGGTACTTTGCTTAAAGGAAGTCAACATAATGATGAATTCCTTCCCTTCGATGGTAAGGGCTTAAGAACATCTACTAATAACTCTGGTGGGATACAAGGAGGAATTAGTAATGGTGAGCCAATAGTTATGAGAGTTGGGTTTAAGCCTACAGCTACTATTCGTAAAAGCCAATTAACAATTGATTCAGATGGTAATCAGACTGTTTTGGCTGCAAAGGGAAGACATGACCCATGCGTTTTGCCCAGAGCCGTACCAATGGTTGAATCTATGGTTGCAATTGTGTTGGCTGATCATCTTTTAAGAAATCAAGGACAATGTAGTTTGTGGTGATTTTCCTTTTTCTGATTTTGGCTAAATCTAATTCTTTATTATTAATTTTAGGTTTTGTTCTTTCTAGAAAAATATTTTTCTAATTCATTATCAATTTGATTGTTTTTTATCAACTCTCTCCCTAATACTATTGCCCCATATCCTTCGTTTAGCCAATCATTTATCTCTATTGTTTTAATCCCTCCAGCAGCAATGATAAATGGCAGAGGTTGTAGAGAAGATTTTATTTGACTTAAATATTTTATACCTAAAGATGAAGCTGGAAAAAGTTTTATTATACGATACCCAAAGTTTACGGCAGTTTGAATTTCTGATGGAGTGAATACGCCAGGTATTAAAATTTGCGAATTTGATTTTGCATTTTTTTGAAGATTTGCATCCCAGCATGGTGACATTGCATATTTAAATTCAAGCTCTTTTATTTCTTCTAAAGCTATTTCATTAGTTATAGAAGCAGCACCTAGCGAAATGTCTTTAAATTGACTTTTAATATCTTCTATTAAGAATTTCCAATTTTTATGATTTGACCAGGCTATTTCAATATTTTTAATACCTAAAAGATTTAAATTCTTTATTAAAGAAAATAAAGATTGAAAACACCGCCTTTCAAGATCTTTTGCTGAAATTCTTAAAATTATAATTAAAGGATCTGATGAAAAAGAATCAATTAATTCATGTTGACGTCTTTGCCAATCTTCCAAAGATAATTGGTTTTTATTATATATACTCTGCAACTTTGACTTCTCTTGTAATTAATAACTTTTGAAGTTCTTCTGAATCAACAGTTTCCTTTTCAATAAGAATTTTAGCCAGCTCATCAAGGATAGATCTGTTTTCCATGAGTGCTTTTGTAGCTCTTTTGTATGCAGAATCAACTAAATATGAGACTTCGTCATCAATTTTTGAAGCTGTATCTTCTGAAAAATCTCTTTCTGCAGCAATATCTCTTCCTAGGAACATGCCTCCTTGTGATCTACCTAATGCAACAGGTCCAAGCGTATCACTCATTCCAAAACGTGTAACCATACTTCTAGCCACCTGAGCGACTTGCTTTAGATCATTGGAAGCTCCAGTTGTTACTTCATCTTCTCCATAGACTATTTCTTCGGCAACTCGCCCGCCTAAAGCTACTGCCATTTGATTTTGTAAATACGACCTTGAATAAAGGCCTGATTCCATTCTTTCTTCACTAGGAGTAAAAAAAGTAAGACCCCCAGCTTGGCCTCTTGGAATTATGGATATTTTTTGAACAGGATCATAATCAGGCATGACTGCTCCTACTAGAGCATGTCCAGCTTCATGATAAGCAACTAGTTCTTTTCTCTTTTGACTCATTACCCTATCTTTTTTTTCTGGTCCAGCCATCACTCTTTCAATTGCGTCACCAATTTCTAAATTGCTGACTTCTGCATGTTCTCTGCGCGCTGCAAGTATCGCTGCCTCATTTAATAAATTCGCTAGATCTGCTCCAGTAAATCCTGGAGTTCTTCGTGCTACTTGATCAAGATCAACATCTTTTGCAAGAGTTTTTTCTCTTGCATGAACTTTCAGGATTTGAAGTCTGCCCGAATAATCTGGTCTATCCACTACAACCTGTCTATCAAAACGTCCGGGTCTTAATAATGCAGAATCTAAAACATCTGGTCGATTTGTTGCTGCAACAATAATAATTCCTGTATTTCCTTCAAACCCATCCATTTCAGTTAGCAATTGATTCAGAGTTTGCTCCCTTTCATCATTACCACCACCAAGACCTGCACCTCTTTGTCGTCCAACTGCATCAATTTCGTCAATAAATACAATGCATGGGGCATTCTTTTTGGCTTGCTCAAAAAGATCTCTAACACGACTTGCACCAACCCCTACAAACATTTCTACAAATTCAGAACCTGAGATCGAGAAAAATGGAACTGCTGCTTCTCCTGCGACTGCTTTCGCTAGAAGTGTTTTTCCAGTTCCTGGAGGACCTACAAGTAAAACTCCTTTGGGTATTTTGGCCCCAACTGCGGTAAATCGATCTGGATTTTTTAAAAAATCAACTACTTCAGTTAATTCTAATTTTGCTCCTTCTATGCCTGCAACATCTCCAAATGTGACTTGGGTGGAAGGTTCCATTTGTAAACGAGCTTTACTTTTTCCAAAACTCATTGCTGGGTTTCCACCACCACCTCCACCACCTTGGGAACGACGGAAAAGGAAAAATAGACCTCCTAATAGAAGCACTGGGAAAATCAGACTACCAATTGCTTGCTGCCAAGGATTGGCTTGCTGAGCTGGTTGCACAGCAATATCCACATCATTTTCAGTTAATATTTGAATAAGATCTTTGTCAGGTGCAAGATTGACTTCTGCTCTACTGCCATCATTTTGAATAATTTTTGCTGTTCCATTGTCCGGTGAAATAAATACTCTGCTTATTTGACGATCTTCTACTGCCTCGATGAAATCGCTGTATCTTAATTGTTTGGATTCTTGTGACTGATTTGGCCTGTCTAAGAAAGCAGTGCCAACAAAAATTACTACAACTACAACGAGGAAGTAGATAGCTATGTTGCGCCAGCGTTTGTTCAAGGTCTTTTAATCGTGATGAGTAAATATTAATAGGATTATGAGCTTACTGTTAGTTCTCACGAAGAACTTCAACTACACTTCGGAATGCAAACCATTCTGGAATCTCTTCACCATTGCGAAGCATTTTCCTAAATTCAGTGCCACTAAGCTTTTTGATACTTAAGCCAGCCTTTTGAGCATGATCAGCAGTCACATATCCTTTTTCTTCCGTGTAAACAAGATTTAGTGATGGAACTGTTTGCATCTCTAGTTCTTGAGAACATTTTTCTGCAAATTGTTGAGCCTCATAAGGTCCGTAAAAATCTTCTCCGGTTAATTGTGATTTACAACCTGCCATATCTCTTCCAATTATGAAATGAGAACAACCATAATTTCTTCTTATTATCATGTGTTGCAAAGCTTCTCTTGGTCCAGCCATGTGCATTGAATAAGGTAAATAAGCCCATTTGATTCTTGGATTGTTCACTTCAGTGGCTAATCTTTCATATGTTTGAAAACGAACTGATCCAGGAATATCGTCTTGTTGGGTTGGTCCACATGTTGGATGCACTAAGACCACTGCAGATTTACTTACATTATTTGCATGAAGAGCTTGGGTGAACAGTTCATAATGCGCTCTATGAATAGGATTTCTGCATTGAAAAGCAACAACATCTTGATCTTTCGGGAGTGCTTGTCTTACTTCAGCGGGGGTTTTGCAGGGAAATATTCTTTTTGGAAGCCTTAACCCTTTGAGTGATCCTCCCAAATAGAAGCGTTTTCTTTCCATTGCAATCATTTTGACTGCAGGATGCTCGAGCGAGGTTGTTCCATAGCAATTTTTCGCTTCAACTACCTTGTTTGGTTCCCATTTATCTTCGATAGTTAGTATTGCAAGATCTTGATTTTGATAATGAAGAAGTACTTCATCGCCTACTTGTAAGTCTTCACGGTCAGTATCCATAACAATAGGAAGTCCGAATAATCGACCTGATGTGGTTCTATATTGTTCCACTACAGATTCATAATCTTTTTTATTCATGAAGCCTTTTAGAGGAGAAAAAGCCCCAACAATTAAAAGTTCAATATCACAAGCATTCCGATCTGAGCATTCTAATTTTTTAAAATTAGTAGTCTCTACTGTTTTTAGAAAATCTGGTGGAACCATCAGGTTTTCTAACTTCCCTCCATAAGGTGATATCACATCAGATTTTGAATTTTGCAATGATTGTGGATTGGTCATTATGTGTATTTAATCTAGGTAACCGGGAAATTCTCCCAGATAGGTGGAAAAAAAACTAGTAAGAGATTTAAATAATAAAAAAGGAGGGATAAAATCCCTCCTTTTTTATTTAGTTTGGAGGTTTAAAAAAACCAACAACTTTTTAGGCTTTTCTACCATATAACTCGCCAATGATTTTCACATCAACGGGTTCTTTTGATCCAAGATCATTATCTGATGGTTGAATTGCAACAAAAGATCCTGCAAATTCTTGTGTATCAGAATCTACATTATCTATGGAAAGGGTGATTACTCCTGATCCATCAAGGTCTCTTTTGATGTTTTCTTTTGCAAGTTCTTCATCATCACCACCCAAGGCTACTAAGCCTTGAGCGTATTCGACACCAGTATCCTTGGCACGGCTTTTAGGATCAAGAAAATCACCTGTGCGGTAGCTTGGTGTATAAGTGGTTCCTGAAGCTTCAGTACCTGGTTCTATAGACTTTCCTTTAAAATCTACAGCCATTTGCTTGGCTGAAAATACAAAAGGAAATTCCTCTCCAGTTGGAGAAAGAACTGTAATTAATTGAAAGTCAATACCACCTTGCTCTTTGAAGGTGCTACCTGAAACATCACCATAGACCTGTTCAACGGTTGTGTTGTTTCTTGGGCTAATAATTTTTGCTGGTAAGAATTCAGCTTTTGCTCTTCTTGACTTAGCAACCTTTACATACACCTCTGTTGGATGCATGCAGATATCAGTAAGACCTCCATCAATACTGATTGATCCTTGAGATCCAGCAGATATTGTTGGGCAATCATTTGCTTTGCCGGTATTAACAACATCGGCAAATCTTGCATTACCTCTTTCTCCAGAGGCATAGACACTACTTGGGGCAGCTATGAAGGCGAGACAGAAAGCAAGCACCAGGGCTAGCAAAGGACGAAATCTCATGGAAGGGAAGCCAAAAGGCCAAATGAATGCGGTATAAAACCGACCTATTACTCAGTTGGGAGCTTACAGGGGGAAATGCGCCTTATGTTTAGCCTTTTGCAGCTCTAAACAACTCGTAGCTTAATTATTTAATCAAAAATCGACTTAAAATCCTGAGATTGCTTCTGAGACAATCGTTTTGATCACTTTGAGATTGTTAAGTCGTTTTTTAAAAGTTTTGATAATTTTTGTTGTTTGGTGATTAAAAGACTTTTTATTTCATCTAATAATTTGTGAGCAATGGATAATTTTGAATTTACGGGTATTTCTTGAATTATTTGATCTGGACCTAATAGCCAGCCTCCGTTTGACAGAGATTCAAAGCCTTGTCCTTCTCTATCTATAGGGTTTGCCATTAAAAGGTCACAGCCTTTAGAGAGTTTTTTTTCACCTGCGATCCTTTTGATATCTTCATCGGAACCTGTTAATGCTGAAAATCCTAAAATTACTTGGCTTGATTTTTTCTTTTCAACTGTCTTTGAAAGTATGTCAGGAACTATTTCAAATCTGTCTTTGAACGAATCCAAAAGCTCTTGCTTATTAAATTTTGTTTTTGTTGGGAGAACTTTTGCTTTTATATCAGCTACTGCAGCTGCCATGACTATCGCATCAGCAGATGAATAAAGCCCTGTAAGGATTTTGCTTAGGTCTTGAGAATTTTCTATTTGAAAAGTATTTAACCCTTCTAAAAGCTCATTTTCAAGTTGAATTTGGCCATGGATTAACTCCACGGTTGCTCCTCTAAACCTTGCAGCTTGAGCCATTAGAACGCCCATAATCCCACTACTTCTATTTGTAAAAAATCTTGCAGAATCAATTTTTTCTATTGTTGCACCTGCTGTTACAAGAATTTTGAAACCTTTTAAATCTTTTTGAATGGATTGATGTTTTTCATTTTGAAAAATTACATTTTCTATTGCTAATTGTATAAGTTGCGGACTAGACATTCGGCCATCTCCTACTCGGTCACAGGCAAGTATTCCTTCCGTTGGAGCAAGTGTGATTACGTTTGAGAAATCTCCCAGTTCAGACCAATTCTTTTTAATCTTTTGGTTAGCCCACATTCCTGTATTCATTGCAGCAGCAGCAATCACAGGTTTCTCAGCTGCTAAAAGTATGCTTGCGGCTAATCCTTCAGATAAGCCATGTACCCATCTGGATAAGGATGAAGCACTTAACGGAGCCACAACTATGCAATCGGCCCATTCAGCCAGTTCTATGTGCAAAGGCTTGCTTTGGGTGGAATTCCATTGATCCTCATCTTGATAAGAACGATTTCTACTTAGCGTTGAAAGTGATAATGGACTGACTAGTTTGGAAGCACTTTGTGTGATCACACATCGTACATCTGCGCCACTTTTAATTAAGTTGCTAATTAGTATTGGAGTCTTAACAGCTGCAATGCTTCCAGTTGCAATAACTAGAATTTTTTTTGATTTTAATTTTTCTATTACTTTAATCCTCATCAAAGGGTTCCTGATCAATTAAATGATGGTAATTCAGTGTCAGTTCTGGCCGATGAATGGCTAGGGCTCTTAACAGATGCCAGTCGTATAAGCCATCGAATGGACTAGGGTAGTCATCTTCTTCAAGTCGTTTTGCAAGTTTGGCTGTGGACTGGTCATCAAAATTTAGCAGTAATTCTTTAGTGATTTTTTTTTCTGTGCAACTATTGTCAGTCATATTTTTTCAATTCCATTGATCTAATATTAATTAAAGATATTTTCTCTCAACAATTTTGTTGAAAAATGCCAAGAACAAAAATCATGATTTAAATTTTTTTGGCTATTTGGTTGCTGAAATTAATTTTCTCTAGATTAGCTCATTTGTTCTTGCTCTTCATTTTATGTGCAATTCCTTGGTTGAATAGGCGAGGAAGGCATTAATAGGTTAAAAGAAGTTATTCAGACAAGTTTTTTTATGTCTCAGTCAAAAAGAGAACAGGCTATTAGTCATCTCCGATATATAAGGCAGGAACTGCGAGAAATGAATCAAGGTGTTTTGGATGATGGCTTATTGCCTGAACCTGGTGAAATTAGAGGTGTAATGGCTCAAATGGAAGCTTTATATGAATTACTTGAAGGGAAATCAAAATCAAAAGAGAAATCTATTAATTGATAATTTTTTGACATGGTTTATATTCTAAGAACAAAAGTAAGTCAAATAAGACTTTTGCTTTTACTTTGATTAAATGAAGTATCAATCAACAACTTTAAACCGCAACTATATAAATATAATTAGAAGATTAGAAGTATGGAGTGCAAATCCTTGGAGAAGATTATCTTTGCTGTTCATAATTTTTCTTTTTGCATTCTTGATTGGAAGTTCTATAGGCATGATTAATGGGACTTTGGCTTTGATGGATCCAATAGCTGCATTCTTCTCAGTCCTTTTTATAGAAGTATTTGTTAGAACTCGTAGAGTAAATCAAACCAATAAAGAATCTTTGATTTCGCTAAGAATTTTAGATAGTTTCCGTATGGGTTTTGTTTATGGTTTATTTATGGAAGGATTTAAGCTTCTTTAGACTTATTTTGTATTTGTTGCGAGAAGATATAAAAGTGCCATCCTAATAGGAATTCCATTAGTAACCTGTTCATTGACTAAACAAATTGATTGATCATCTAGTAATTCGCTGCTCATTTCAATTCCTCTGTTGACAGGTCCAGGATGCAATATTGGTACATTCTCTTTGCACAATTTCATGGTTTCATGAGTTATTCCATAGTCATCATGATATGTATTTAAACTTGATAGAAGATTTTCGCTCATTCTTTCTTTTTGAAGCCTCAATGTATAAACAGCATCTGTATCTTCTAATGCTTCTTTTAAAGATCTAGATATAGTTACTTTGCCTCGCTTTTTGATTGGATCTATTTCAGAGGATGGTGGCTTACTAGTAAATTCAATAAACTCTTCTGGTAGAAGTGTTGGTGGTCCACAAAGTACAACATTTGCACCACATGCAGTGAGGCTCCATAAATTTGAGCGCGCAACTCTTGAATGAAGAATGTCACCAATTATTGTAATTTTTTTCCCATAGATGTTCTCAATGCAAGGATTACTTTTGTCGAAAAAATGAATGAGGGTAAACAAATCTAAAAGTGCTTGACTTGGGTGGCTATGAAGCCCATCCCCACCATTGAGAATAGATACATTTTTTTTAGCTTTGTCTAACGAATTTGCAAGTTGTGCGGGAACACCAGTGCAGCTGTGACGAATTACAAGGACGTTTGCACCCATTGCCACATAAGTCATCACAGTGTCCAAAGGAGATTCTCCTTTTTTTAATGAGCTAGTGGATGGTGAAAACGATTGAATTTCTGCTGAAAGTCTTTTTGCAGCTAGCTCAAAACTACTTTTAGTTCTTGTACTTGGTTCAAAAAATAAAGTTGTTATTAATTTCCCTTGTAAAGCAGGTAATTTTCTTGAACCAGAGCTTGGAATATTTTGAAATCTCTTTGCAAGTTCTAAAACAGTTTTGTAGTCCTCTAAAGAAAAAGAGGCCAAATCAATTATGTGCTTATGATTCCAGTGGCTCATGAATTTTTTTCAAAACTTGGTGTCCAAGCTTTTGATAGTGAAGGAGATCGATCTCCTAAAGCTCTTTTGCTTACGCTACGACTATCTTGAAGATACCAGCGCCATGGAAGATTTTTAGCTTTCGATATTCCTATACGTGTGGTTTGGATAATTCTTTTCATGTCATTGGAGACTGAACCTTTACTGAGCCATAAACCATTCTCTATCGAAATCAGGGAATTGTCATGAGTTAGGTTTAATCCAAAACGATTAGCTAATAATCCTGGTCCTGAGGCAATTCTTTCGTTTTCATTTGGTATCGCTATTGCTCTTAAGAGTACACCGCTTGCCCAGTCTCTTTTATCAGTAACAATATTTATACAGTGATATGTGCCATAAGTTAAATAGACATATAAGCGACCAGGGTCACCAAATAGAGTTGCATTTCTTGGAGTTCTTTTCTTAAAACCATGGCAACCAGCTTCTGATTGTGAATATGCTTCTGTTTCCACAATTACTCCCCAAAGCAATTCATTGTCTGATTTGCATTTGACAAACAAACAACCTAATAACTCAGGTGCAACTATCTCTGCAGGCCTAGAGAAAAATTCAATCGGAAGGGGAGTATGAAGTATTTCTTTAATGTGATTAATAGGGGTTAGGTAATTTTCTGGATTTCAATATTTTGATAAAACTAATTTGAAATTTCTAGGATTAGATTTAATCATAAAAAAAGGAATGTCTAATAGCAACAATTCAATTGTTTCATCTCATGAGCCTAAGGATGAATCTATTCGTTTAGATCTTCTTACTTGGACTGAGGTCGAAGAATATTTAAGTCATTGCAAGGGGATTATTCTCCCAATTGGATCAACAGAACAACATGGTCCTACAGGTGCAATAGGTACTGATGCATTAACAGCCCAATCTGTCGCATTAGAAGTAGGTAGGCGTACAGGTGTTCTTGTTGCCCCTGCGCAACCTTATGGAATGGCAGAACATCATTTGGCTTTCCCGGGAACAATGAGTTTAAAGCCTTCGACTTTGTTCAATGTTATTCATGATCTTTTGATATCCCTTGCAATACATGGTTTTGAAAGGGTTTTTATTATTAATGGACATGGAGGTAATATTGCAACCATTAAGTCATCGTTTGCCCAGAGTTATAAAAGTGCAGCAACCATGCAATTGCCAGTGGCTAAACATTTAAGATTTAAGTTGTCAAATTGGTTTATGGCACCAGAAGTTTTTAGTGAAGCTAGATCTCTTTATGGGGAAAGAGAAGGGCAACATGCTACCCCTAGTGAGATTGCTTTAACTCTTTATTTGCATCCAAGTCTTCAAACAAAGCAATGTGAACTTCCAGAACCACCTTCTGTAGGGCCAATTTATAATTCACAAGATTTTCGTCAAAGATATCCAGATGGCAGAATGGGATCAGATCCATCTTTAGCTAAAGCAATTCACGGTAAAATGTTTTTAGACAAAGCAGCTTCCTCTTTAACTAAAGATTTAACTAATTTTCTACAAGAATCATGACCAGAATTACTCCAGAAGAAGTTTCCAAGGTTTCCAAGCTAGCAAGGTTAGAAATCCCACAAGATCAAGTTGAAATTTATGCAAATCAACTTGAAAAAATTTTAGAGTATGTTACTCAATTAGAAAAAATTAATACTCAAGATATTCCTCCAACAACCAGGGCTGTTGAAGTTTTAAATGTATTAAGGGAAGATGAAGTTGAGGAATCACATATTAGAGAAGAGTTGTTAGATTTAGCTCCAAATAGAGAAGGTGATTTTTTCAGGGTTCCTAAGATTCTTTCTAATTAACTTCTTATTCTTTTTCAGGAATTACTGCCGTATTATGCAATAGATAGATCCATTTTTTTCTCCATCTTTTATTTGGTATAAAATTAGCTAAAGGTCTCATTTTGCTTCTATTTTTTTTATGACTTCGTATACCAATAAATATGTCATATAGAAAATTAAAGCTATCATTCTTGGTCTCAAAAATCCCCATTCTTTGAGGAGATCCTTTTTGGTCTAGCAATGGCTTTGTTGCTTCATAAGCTAGTTTATATTCAAACCAAGGAATAGATGGCCATAAATGATGCACTAAATGATAATTTTGCCCCATAATTAAAATATTCATTACTCGACTTGGATATACTCTGGCATTTTTCCATTTATTTCTAGCCAAAAAAGGTCTATGTGGAAGATAGTCGAAAAATATTCCTAGAGTTACACCAACCATTAGAGCTGGACCAAACCAAAGATTATAAATTACATTCATAAAATTAAATTTTATTCCTAATAATACAATTGTGATAAAAATTGAGCGCTCTATTCCCCATTGCATTAGCTCAAATTTTCTCCACAACTTCCTTTGAAAAAAGAAATATTCATGATAGAAAAATCTTGGAGCAATTAACCATACTGGACCAAAAGTGCTAACTATATGATCTGGGTCATTTTTGGGATCATTTACATGTGAATGATGTTGAAGATGAACTCTAGTAAAAACAGGAAAACTAAACCCTAACAAAATGGCAGCGCCATGTCCCATTGCCTGATTAATCCATTTATTAGGATGAGCTGCTTTATGACATGCATCATGAATTACTGTTCCCTCCATATGAAGAGCCAAGAATGCAAGGCTAACTAATAAAGGAAGAGGCCAAATACCTTGGTACCACTCCCAAATTGCTAGGATAGCAATTGCATATCCTCCTACAAATAAAAATACAGTCGGATTAATTGATTCAGGTGGATCTAAGTATTCTTTTATACGCTTTTGCCAAAACGAATAAGATTGAAATTCTGAATCTGGATAAACATCTTTTATAGAATCTATTGTATTTTTCATTTTCCTTTTGAATTACAAAATCTAAACAAAAACATGTGTATTGATTCTTTTAGTAATTGATGCCCACCGGGAGACTTGAACTCCCACGACATAAAGCCACTGGTACCTAAAACCAGCGCGTCTACCAATTCCGCCAGATGGGCATTTTGATCTCATTAGTAAGGTTTAGATTTCAAAAAAAAAATGATTGGATTTTAGTCAGGATCAACTAAAATCTTGTTGAAATCAACCTTATTGATGAGAGAAAGATCGGTAAAAATACTGATCAGATGGATTGAGTGCAATCCTTGTAAAGATTATATCTGAGAAAAGAGTCTAAAAAGAGATAATTTTTCTTTATCTCAAAATAGATGGACTGTTTGCTTTCTGAAAATTTTCAATGTGCTGGTGATGAGCATCAATTTAAATTTTGAAATGTTCTTAAGTCTTGAAGATTGAGAAAAGGTACGACTATCAATTGAGATTAATGGGTTTATCCCCTCTCATTAGCCAAAATATAGATATCTAAGATCATAAGAAAATCATGCTTGCAGTTGTTATTGGGTATTTTTCTATATGTTTAGGATTTTTGATTTTATTTCTTCCAGTCTTGATAACTGAACTAAGCAGACCTAGAGATTCTGCCTGGGGGGCCCTTCTCATGGTTTTGGGGTTAATACTCGTTTCTAGCAATGAACGCTTTCAGGGATCACCTATGCTAGCTGTCTTATTGAACTCATTGCTTGTTGGTAGATTATTATCAGAAGTTTTTCAATATAGATGGACTCAGCTTAGTCAAGAAGAAAAGGATAATCTAAGTACCTTTAAGCGATGGAGAAATAGCTTTCAACATAGTATGGCTGCCTCTAGTAAGTTAATGTCGATATTTTTAGATCTTTTTAAACTCTTTAGGCCTAAGCCCAAGCCAAGTGCAATTGGCAAAAAATGGGTTCGTCCAGATACTGATGATGAAAAAAAGTCTTTAGATGCCCAGCAACTTTCATCTTCTAAGGGTAAGATTGAAGAAAAAACTAATTTGCCAGATCCAATTTTAAAGACAACATCATCTAATACTCCTTCTGACGTTTCATAATCTTATCTAATCAACTTTAATTGTGAATAACGAGAAAACTAATCACGGAGAAAAACCTTCCTCTTACAAAGAAACTCTAAATCTTTTGAAGACTAGTTTTAGTATGAGAGCTAACTCACCTCTTAGAGAACCCGAGTTGCAAAAATTTTGGAAGGACAAAGGGATTGATTTTAATCTTGGATTGGAAAATAAAGGACCTAATTTTACGTTGCATGATGGGCCGCCATACGCAAACGGCACTCTTCACATGGGGCATGCACTAAACAAAGTGCTAAAGGACATAATTAATAAATATCAGATTTTGTTGGGTAGACAGGTTCGATTTGTTCCTGGATGGGATTGCCATGGTTTGCCAATTGAATTAAAGGTTTTGCAAACACTTGATAGAAAAGAAAGAGAAGAATTAACACCGTTGACATTAAGAAAAAAGGCTGCTGATTATGCACATAAACAAATATCAATTCAAAAGGAAGGATTTCGTCGGTGGGGGATTTGGGCTGATTGGGATAATCCATATCTAACACTGCAAAAAGAATACGAGGCTTCGCAAATCAAATTATTTGGGGATATGGCGTTAAAGGGACATATATATAGGGGACTTAAACCTGTTCATTGGAGTCCAAGTTCTAGAACTGCCTTAGCTGAAGCGGAATTGGAATATCCTGAAGGACATATAAGTCCAAGTGTTTATGTAGCTTTCCCAGTAGTCAAACTTCAGAGTATTTTATATAAAGAATTAGAAAAACAAGGCTTAAATTTGCCATTTAATGAAGAAGAATTAAGTGAACGATTAAAAGTTGCAATATGGACTACTACACCTTGGACTTTGCCTGCAAATGCTGCGGTGGCTATTAATGAAAATATTGATTATGTTTTTGCAGAAAATGATAAAAATCAATTGCTTATTATAGCCTCTGATCTTTTGAATCAAGTTAGTGAAGAGATTGGATATAAATTAAATAAATTGGCCTTTGTAAAAGGGAATATTCTAAAGGGAGCTTTATATAAGGACCCTTTATTTGGAAATATTCATCCTTTCGTTATTGGTGGAAAATATGTAACAACTCAATCTGGTACTGGTATAGTTCACACTGCTCCGGGGCATGGAATAGATGATTTTCAAACAGGAATTACGCACAAACTACCTATAATATGTCCAGTTAATGAGAAAGGAATTCTTACAAATGAAGCTGGAAAATTCTCTGGGTTAAATGTTTTAAAGGAAGCAAATCAGGAAATTATTAATTCATTGCGCGACTCTGGTTTTCTGCTTAAAGAAAAGGCTTATCAACACAAATATCCTTATGACTGGCGAACTAAGAAACCAACTATTTTTCGTGCTACTGAGCAGTGGTTTGCTTCTGTAGAAGGTTTTAGAAAGCAAGCTTTGGAAGCTATTGAGAATGTAGAATGGTTGCCTCAGGCTGGTAAAAAAAGAATTCAAGCTATGGTTGCAGATAGAGGAGATTGGTGTATTTCTAGACAGCGAACTTGGGGAGTTCCAATACCAGTTTTTTACTCTAAGAAAAGTGCAGAAGTTTTATTAAATGAGAACACTATTTCTCATATTTATAATTTAATAAAAGAAAAAGGAGCTGATATATGGTGGAAATTATCTGTCTCAGAACTTTTGCCTAGTGAGTATTCTGAAGAAGCAGAGAATTGGGAAAAAGGTTTAGATACTATGGATGTTTGGTTTGACTCAGGATCTAGTTGGTCAGCAGTTACTTCTGAAAGAAATGGTATGAAGTCTCCTGCTGATCTTTATTTAGAAGGCTCTGATCAACATCGAGGATGGTTTCAATCTTCTTTGCTGACCTCAGTTGCAGTGAATGGAAAGGCGCCATACTCAAAAGTTCTTACGCATGGTTTTGCTTTAGATGAAAATGGTAGAAAAATGAGTAAATCATTAGGAAATATTGTAGATCCTTTAGTAATAATTAATGGAGGCAAAAATAAGAAACTAGAGCCTGCATATGGTGCTGATGTTTTAAGGCTTTGGGTAAGCTCTGTAGACTATTCCGCAGATGTGCCAATTGGAAAAAATATTTTGCGACAATTATCAGATGTTTATAGGAAAGTAAGAAATACAGCGCGTTATTTACTGGGAAATCTACATGATTTTGATCCAGTTAAAGATTGCTTTGATATTAATGAATTACCTATTTTAGATCGCTGGATGATTAATAGAACAGCAGAGGTTGTTGATCAGATATCTAATGCATATGATAGTTATGAATTTGCAAAGTTCTTTCAATTGCTTCAGAGCTTTTGTGTGGTTGATTTGTCAAATTTTTATTTAGATATAGCAAAGGATCGTCTTTATGTGAGTGGACCTTCAGATTTCAGGCGGAAATCTTGTCAATACGTACTTTCATTAATAGTAGAGAATTTGGCAGTTTTAATAGCACCAGTTTTGTCTCATATGTCAGAAGATATTTGGCAGAATATTCCATATTCTTTAAAAGAAGATTCTGTATTTCAAAGAGGTTGGCCCCAAGTTCCAAATAGTTGGAGAAATGATTCTTTTAATGAGTCAATTAATGACATAAGAAAACTTAGAAGCATAGTAAATAAATCATTAGAGGAATGTAGAACAAAACAATATCTAGGCTCTTCTCTTGAGGCAGCTGTTAGAATATCACCTAAAACAGATACATTAATTAAATCTTTGAGCTTTATTGAAGAGAATGGCAATAAATTTGTTGATAATATTTTTGATTGGTTAATTGTTTCAAAAGTTCAAATAGGTGGTGATCCTTGGGCAGAAGTATTACATACATCTGATGAAGAAATAGCCACTATAGATATTTCAAAGTCTAGAGGTAAAAAATGTGAAAGATGTTGGCACTATGAACTAGATGTAGGTTCTAATCTTAAACATAAACTCTTATGTCAACGCTGCATAGATGTGTTAGAAAGAATAATTTAGATTTAATTCTTTGAATGTTTTGTTGATTTAAAACTTTCCAGAAATTCTTCCTTCTTTCGGTAATTTCATTATTATCCATTGTATAAATCCAACTATATAAATTATTAAGCCTAAGTAACCTATAAATGCAGCTATTGTTTCAGTCCAACTAGCTCCAAAAAGAAAATTGAAAGTATCTCTAATTAAATTATTTAGTCCAGATGGTACTTCTTTCCAATATACACAATAGTTCGATTTTATTGCATTGATGCAATTAAGACTTTGAAAAGCTATTACAATATAAAATCCACAGAAACTGCTCAATGCCCATCTCCATGCTTTCAGCAGAATTGGAAGAGGTTTCCAAGCTGGTAATTCTTCTAGCTCTTCATTTAAATCTATCCAAAACCATATTGATGTAATTATTAGAATAGGGGATATGAAAGAAATGAAATATCCAATTGGTCTGTTTCCAGTTAGCAGAAGCATGCTAATTATTAAAAGGCTTGCAACCTTCCAATAAATTTTTAACAGACGCACTATTGAAGATTCTTTTTTTGCAGTTGACCAAATGAACAGGACTAATGGAAGGCCAAAAGCAAATGTCGCGCCTAGCCGATAGACTAACCAAATAAGAGAACGGTATGAGATTTCTATCACAGAGAAACTTGCAACTTGTTCATTATTAACTTATAACACTTCTGCGAAGGATAGCCTTGAAAAAAATCCACCAACACTGATAGTGCGACAACATGTGAATCCATTAAGCCGCTTTTTTCAACTTGATAATGAGTTGCCTAAAGCCAATAAATTGTTTGATAATTGTGATTTACCTATTCATTTAGACATTGGTTGTGCAAGAGGTAGATTTTTGTTGGATATGGCTTCTGCCACTCCAATGTGGAATTTTCTTGGGTTGGAGATAAGAGAATCTCTAGTAATTGCTTCTGAAATGGAAAGAATTCAGTTTAATATCAACAATTTAAAATTTTTATTTTGCAATGCAAACGTAAGTTTGGATGCTTGGCTTGCTTCTTTTGAGAAACGTAAAGTTGAAATGGTTTCTATTCAATTTCCAGATCCGTGGTTTAAATTACGACATAGAAAAAGAAGGGTTTTAAATTCTTCTTTAGTTCTTTCAATGGCAAGGAATCTTGATGAGGGTTCGAAATTATTTATCCAAACTGATATTTTAGAGGTGATGGAGGATATGGTTCAGCAAATTGAATCTAGTCAATTTTATGATAAAGCACTTGAAGATAATTTCTCTTTTACCATGGAGAATCCTTTCCCATTTTGTACAGAACGGGAAATATATGTACAAAAAAAAGGTTTACCTATTTATCGTCAATTGTATTTAAGAAATTCAGAAATTGAATAGAATTTCTCTTATTAATTTAGTTCTTCAAAAGTTACTTTTCTAATATTTTCTATTATTGAATTTACTAATATTTTATCTATTGATTCAACCATAATTCTTAGTAATGGTTCAGTACCACTTTTCCTAATTACTATTCTTCCATGATCATTAATCTTAACCCTTGCTTTCTCTATGGAAGTCTTAAATCGAGCTGAATTTTCTAAATTTTTATTAGTTATATTATTAATTAGAGGAACATTTATCAAAACTTGTGGATATGGTTCAAAACTTTCATCTAGCCATTCAGAAAGGTTTATTCCTTTTTGGATACAGATACTAGAGATTTGAAGTGCTGTTAAGAGACCATCGCCAGAAAGATCATTGATTGTTGATAAAATATGTCCAGATTGCTCCCCACCTAAACTAGCTTTTGTAGAAAGCATCTCTTGATGAACATATTTATCTCCAACATGAGTTCTTGTGAGTTTTCCTTTTCTTTTAATCCATGCTTTTTCAAAGCCTAAATTAGACATTACAGTTGCAACCAATCTTTGTTCCCTTAGCATATTCTTCTCCTGAAGATGTGATCCCCACAAGTAAAGAATATGATCTCCATCCATTACTCTCCCTTTATGGTCAATTCCAATTAGTCGATCAGCATCTCCATCAAAAGCAAATCCCATATGCGCATTTGTTTCGATCATTGCTGTTTGGATTTGTTTTAAATTAGTCGAGCCGCAGTTGACATTAATTCGTTTCCCATCTGGCTTGGAATTTAGACTTGTTACCTTGGCCCCTAGAGATTTGAAGATCTTTTCTCCACAACTAGTTGCTGAGCCCCAGCAAAGATCTAACAAAATATGCTTATTATTAAAATCTTGGATATTAATTGTTTGTAAAATACTCTTTTCATAATCTTGGAGAAGATCATTACGGAGAATATACGAACATTTATCTTGAGAATCTATTTTTATCTTTTCTTGAAGAGCTTTATCGATTATTTTTTGCTTTTTTAATGATATTTTATTTCCATTAGAATCAAAAATTTTTATACCATTATCTTCAGGCGGATTGTGGCTTGCAGAAATCATTATTCCGCCAGCGATTCTGTGCTTTTTTATGAGAAATGGAATCGCTGGAGTTGGGCATACTCCTAAAATCCAAACTTCTCTATTTGCTAAAGTAAATCCAGCGGTAAGTGCGGAAGTAATTCTCTTGTTACTACAGCGTGAATCGTAACCAATCAAAATAGGACTTTTTTCTGAAAGGATTTGACTACAGCAAAAACCAATTTTTTGAGCAAGTTCATTAGTTAATAAAGTCTCTGCATTTCCTCTAATACCATCAGTACCAAAAAAAATAAGTTTTTGTTTTTCATTTTCACCACCAATAAAACTTTTCCTCTTGGTGATCATTATAAAGTTAAGTAAATGTTAAATCGACTATTAGATTAGCTCAAATAGAAACATTTCACACCCAAACCATTACAAAAGTGGCAAAGTAAATATAAATATTATTTCGTTCGTGAAAAACTCTTCATCTCTTCACTTGGGACGCTTTCAAAGAATAATTTTATTAATTTCATCTTTTTTACTGGCTTCAATACTTTTTGTTATGAGATTAACAATTGATGTTGATAAACCTTTAGATCTTCTGGCAAGAAATTCAATTTTGCCAGAAATAGCATTAAACAATGGTAAACCAACGATTGTTGAATTTTATGCTGATTGGTGTGAAATATGCAAAAAAATGGCACCAAGTATGGTTAATATTAAGGAAAAATATGATAATGATATTGATGTTGTGTTGTTAAATGTTGACAATGAAAAATGGTTAGATCTTATGGAGAAATATGATGTTTATGGTATTCCACAGTTAAACTTATTTGATAATAATGGAAAGCTTAAGGATCATTTTGTTGGCTTGAAAAGTCAAGATCAATTAGATTTACTGGTATTATCATTAATTAATAATACTGAAATCTCTGGTTTATCTAGCACTTATGATTTAGGCGAATACGATGTAATCTCACCAGCTTATCAAGCACCTAACTTGAAAGGAATTTCTCCTAGAAGTCATAGTTAGTTTTATTCCCAATTAAGAGCCTGAGAAACTGATGGAAATTGTTCTGAGAAAATCTTTTTACATTGATTTGCTATCTTTAAATGTTCTTTTTGTGTTCCATGTCCTGATCTTAGTTTTATATAATGTATCCAAGAACGACAAGAGCCTGACATATATATTCTTGTAGGTGTTGCTAATGGAAGAATAAATCTTGCACATTCCTTTGCAATGCCATCTTCCAGCATTTCTTGGTATAGAGCAAGAGAATTTTTAAATTGGGATGCTATCTTTTTTTTATATTTTTCTGCGATATTTATTGGCAAGTCAGATATAGAGTTTTGTCTATTTTTAGCATCTTGCCTCCTTAAATCTGGAATTGGAATGTCACCTAATTGTGAACTGTCTGCATATCTTTGTGAAAACTCTTGAAAAGTAAATGATCTATGACGAAGAATTTGAGCAGCAATTCCTCTATTTGTTTCTATTTGTAGTGTCATAAAAGCTTGTTCAAATACACTCCAATGTTCATTGTTTATACAATATTTTAATAATTTTCGAAAATCTTGATTGTCTTGGTTTTTGGGATTACTAACTCTAGCTATATATGCCATTGTTTTTTCTGCATCTGGAGTAATTGAAACTAGCTGAACTTCATTATTCATAATTAAATTTTTGCTAGAGTAACTTTCTCAGGTTGATTTTGATACTTTCCTTTTCGATCGCTGTAGGTTGTTTCACATGGATCACCTTCAAAAAATAATAATTGACATATACCTTCATTTGCATATATACGACAATCTGCTCCCGAACTATTACTAAATTCAAGGGTTAAATGGCCCTCCCAGCTTGCTTCTGCAGGTGTTGTGTTGACAATAATTCCCAATCTTGCATAAGTGCTTTTTCCAATACATATGACCGTAATATTGGATGGAACTTTCATTTTTTCTAAAGCAACCCCTAGTCCATATGAATGAGCAGGAAGAATGAAAAAGTCACCATATTCATCTGTTTGGAGTTTTGTTGCCTCTAAATTTTGTGGATTGAAATTTTTCGGATTCATAATTGTGCCTGGTACATGACGGAATATTAAAAATTCTTTTGCAGACAGCCTTAAATCATAGCCATAGGATGAGCAGCCAAAACTTAGGACAGGTTTTTTTTGTGAAGTAGGCTCAAGGTTTCTTACGAGATTTGGCTGGAAGGGCTTGAGCATTCCAGTCTCAGCTTGTTCTTTAATCCAATGATCATTTTTTAGCATTACTTAGAGGACCTCAACTGCGTAATTTGATCAGCCATTGAAAAAACCTTAGTAGGTATTGATGGACCTGTGAGAATTACATCAATAGAGTTATATCTGTTTTCTAAAGCCATTATTAATTCTTGCTCTTGAATGAATCCGTATTCAATTGCTAATCCAATTTCATCAAGTACTAATTTGTCTAAAGCATTGTCTAAAAGTAGTGCTTTGCATTTTTGCCAGACCTCTTGAATGGCATTTTTATTCACTTGAAAGTTTTCTGAAGTATGCAGGGATGAATTTTGATTGATAAATCCATATATATTTGGTCGTACCCATTGGAGTTTGTCACAAAGAGTGGTTTTGTTTTTGTATCCTTGAGAAACACCACCTTTAAGGAATTGGGCAATTAATACTCTGCTTCCTAATCCTGCAGAACGAATTGCTTCACTCAAAACTGCTGAAAAACTACCTCTATATGGCGAAGAATAAACTTGTAGTTGTCCGTGAGAAGAAACAATTTTTAATCTTGGTTGCTCAAGAAATGCATTGATTTGCGTGACTCCAGATGCATTGTTTTTTTGGGATTGTTTGTTTGAACTAGGGCTTGCTGTCATGAATTGTTGAAATGCATGCAAATCAAAGTCTTTTTAAAAATCTAGCGTTAAAAAAAGCTTCATAACTATTTTGACACTATCTATAGTGTTGTCTTGCTACTAAAAGAAATCTTTAATTTTTGACTTTATTTTTTTGTTAATTCTTTGAAAAAGTTGCTTTAAGCTGAAAAAGTTGTTTTTGCTACATGATGATTTAACGACAATCCTTAAGGTCTTTCAGATGTAGTCAAGAAGATTTTGGCTTCATCTGGTTTTTTTTTTAATCCAAATCAATCTTGGGATGCAATCTCAAAATCACTTCAACGATCACACCCAATTAAAGAAGACACTTTTGGATGTCATTAGGGGGCTAGATGGTGCTTCTAACGAGGTTGTAGAGAGATCAAAGACTATATTTTTTCCAGGTGATCCTGCGGAAAGGGTTTATTTGATTAGAAGAGGTGCTGTGCGCCTTTCAAGAGTTTATGAGTCTGGAGAAGAGATAACGGTTGCATTGTTAAGAGAAAACAGTTTATTTGGTGTACTTTCTTTATTAACTGGTCATAGATCTGATCGTTTTTATCACGCAGTGGCTTTTACAAAAGTAGAAATGAGCTCAGCCCCTGCCGGGTCGGTTCGAAATGCTATAGCTTCTGATAGTGGAGTAGGACTATTACTCTTGCAAGGACTCTCTAGTCGCATTCTCCAAACAGAAACCATGATAGAAACTTTGACACATAGAGATATGTCTTCTCGATTGGTAAGCTTTTTGTTGGTTTTATGTAGAGACTTTGGTGTTCCTAGTGATAAAGGAATTACTATTGATCTTAAGTTATCTCATCAAGGAATTGCTGAAGCTATTGGATCTACAAGAGTAACTATTACAAGACTTTTAGGTGATTTGAGAAACTTAGGCTTGTTGCAGATAGATAGAAAAAAAATCACTGTATTTGATCCAATTGCTCTTGCGAAAAGATTTAATTAAAAAAAAACTTGATTAGCGTATAAAATTAGGTAGAAGTTTTCAAGATTAATGTAGTTTTAAGTGACAGGCTGGCTGCTCATTATTTTTTTGCTCTTACTTGGGGGTGTCCTTTCAACCCTAGGTGACATTTTAGGTAGCCGTATAGGTAAGGCAAGATTAAGTATTTTTAAATTAAGACCTCGTAGAACAGCAGTTTTAATAACAATATTAACTGGAAGTTTGATTAGTGGTATTTCATTAAGTCTGATACTTTTAGTGAGACAAGAATTACGAGAAGGCTTGTTCCAAATAGATGATATTCGTGCAAAATTAAAAGAAAGTAGAGATGCGTTACTTCCTTTGCAAAATCAAAGGGAAATGCTTGAAAAAAAGATAAAGAAAGCAGAACAAGAGTTAGTAAAGATGAGCAAAGGTATGTTTGCTTTTCGTAAAGGCGAAGTGGTTATTGAAAGTGGTGAAAGTCTTGCAACTTTTAACATTAAAATAGAAGAAGGATCAAATATTAAAGAAGAAATAGAGAATATAATTAGAAGAGCAAATTTATATGCATTTCTTAGAGTAAGTCCTGGGAAGAATCCAGACAGAAGAATGGTTTTAATAAGACGGGATCATATCTCTCGCTTAGAAGAATTAATTTCAGATAAGAGAGAATGGGTTATTATTATTCGTTCTGCAGGAAATGTTTTGTTGGGTGAAAATTATGTATATGCTTTCCCTGAAGCTATTTTAAATAAAAATATTGTTTTAAAAGGGGATATTATATCAAGTCTAACAATTAGCAACAATGAAATAACTAAAACTTCTTTACAACAACAAATTAAAATGTTATTAGCATCAACTTTAGCTGAAGTAAAGAGAAGGGGTTCTTTAGCAACGGAAATTCAAATTGATTCTGCATCAATGAAAGCGCTTTTAAGTCAATTGCAATCTATTAAAGATCGTCGTCTAAAAGTAGATGCTATTGCTAAAATAAGTAGTGATACTGCAGATAAAGTATCTGTATTCTTTAAGTTAGCAAATATCCCTATAAAGAATACTATAAACACAGAATGACTAATATAATTTCTATAGATCCAGGTAATCAAAAGTGTGGTTTATTATTAGCAGATTTGAATAATTCTCTTGTAATAGATGGCAAAATAGTTCTTAAAAATTATGTGATTAATTTAATTAATGATTGGATTGTTAATTATTCTGTTGAATTAATTCTTCTTGGCGATGGTACATCTAGTAAGTATTGGAGGCACCAATTATCTTTAAATAATAGTTGTCCAATTCAATTAGTTAATGAATCAAGAACTACTTTGCGTGCAAGAGAGAGATTTTTTGAGTTATGCCCACCTAAGTTTCCTTTCTCATCTTTGCCTAAAACATTACTTTTTCCACCCAAGAATCTTGATGCTATTGCAGCCCTAATCTTAATAGAAGACTACTTTGAAAAAAAATTCCAATGGCTAACTCCATTAGAACTCAAAACTTGGCCTTAATAGTGAAATCATAATCTCCACCAGGCTCGAGATAGTAATCAGTTTTTATAAGAAAACGGAGAAGAGCATCTTGAATTAATGCTCTACCAAGAGGTGGTTCCAATAGAAGTTCCCCATTGCTAAATTGCCAATTAAAATGCCACTTAAAGTCACCAGCTGAAACCTCTCCTTCCATGGATTTTGTATTAAAATTCTGACTAAATATTTTAATATGAGCTGTTGTAGAGGGATTATGTTGCATGGCTTAGAGTTTATATGCTTCTTTCATTTGAATTTAGATAGGTAATACCTTTGGTTAATCCAAAAGATTCAATCATTTCGAGTCCTTCTAAAATTTTTTTAATTACTTCTTCTAGAATTTTTTCTTCATTTGATTCAAATTTTCCTAATACATGTGGGATTGTTTTTTGTTTTCTTTCTTCACTTTTTGCAGATGGTGCGCCAATGCCAATTTTTAATCTACAAAAGTCTTCTCTGCCTAAATGTTGGATGATATTTTTTAGACCATTATGGCCTCCTGAGCCTCCTTTTTCTCTTAACCTGATTTTCCCTAATGGTAAATCGATATCATCAACAATTACTAATAGTTGATTTATTTCTAGACCAAACCATTGCATCGCTGCTTGAACTGATTGGCCACTTTTATTCATAAAAGTATTGGGCATTAAAAGTCTTTTTTTATCTTGTCCTATTCCTATATTTGCAATTTGGCCAAAAAGTTTTTTGTTCATAGTGAATGAAGCACATTCTTTTTTGGCGATGTTTTCAATAGTTGTGAATCCAATGTTATGTCGCGTTCTAGTGAATTTAGAGCCAGGATTACCTAAACCAGCTATTAAGCGGAAGTCACCCGATCTCATATGATCTACTTAAGAAGCATTGGATCAATTATATTTTTTCATTCATCTCTGGAGAAATATCTTGACTTCCTGACTTGGAATTAGCTGTATCAGGAGTTTCTTCTGATTCGGAAACGGCTTTTTTGAGCTCATTTTCAAACTCTGAAGTTGCTTTCTGGAGGCTTTTCATTGTTTTTCCAAGGTTTTTACCAATTTCTGGAAGTTTCTTAGGTCCAAAAATAACCAAGGCAATACCTACTATGACTGCAATTTCAGGCAGACCTACTCCGAAGATGTTCATGAGCTCAAAATATTAAGCCAGCTGTAATTGACTTAATTTACCCGTTCCAGTCGACTGAAAAACCTTGCAGAAGCAATGATTGGTTATAAATCTGTAGAAGAATGACTAAGAAAACAAGAAGAAATACACCTATTAGGGCCATAACTGGTACGGCGCCCCAGCCGGCTACAACCTTTCCTTGGCCAGAATTGCCAATGGATTTAAGTAGAGATCCCAAAGCAGTTTTTTGTCCCATTTTTGGATTAGAGCCTCAGTTAATGAACAATTTTGGATATTGTATGGGAAATACCCGCTTAGGTTGACAACCTGTAGAAAGATTTGATGCAAACTTCATCTCCAGCGCTTTCAATAGCAATAGCTGTTTTAGTAGTTTTAGTCTCCTTGACTGGTTTTGGTGTTTATACAGCCTTTGGCCCGCCTGCAAGGGCTTTAGATGACCCATGGGATGAACACGACGACTAAATAGGTCTATTGATATTGCTTTACTAAACTTAATGACATAGAAACATTTCAATCCAAGGTAATAAATGGGGTCATTGGGGTACAAATTCCCATAAGATACAAATGTTTCTATAAAAGTTTTAGCTAGTCATGCTTGCCCTAAAGATTTCCGTATACACGGTCGTCTTCTTTTTTGTTGGTGTTTTCTTATTTGGCTTCTTGGCTAGTGACCCAACAAGGACTCCTGCCAGAAAAGACCTGGAAAGCCCACAAGACTAAGAAATTAGTCCTCAATCATTAAGATCACTATTAACATCGGTCTAGATCTAGGCCAGATTTTTTAGTGCTATGAACTTTTGCTTTTCGCCGAATAGCAGATTTTGGCGGCGATAGTTTCTAATAAATTACTCACAGGATTATTTTCTGTGAGTAATTTACTGTGTTTTCCCTTTTGCGAAAGTGTTGCTTCCGCAAGTTTATTAAATAGTTCTAGCAACTTTTCGCATCAATCTCTTGAATTTGCAAATATATACGAAGAGCCTAAAACGTTAGAACAGACAGACTATCTTTATTTTTCTGAAAATATTGATTTTTTCCAAGAAGATCTAAACATATTTGCAAAATATTATACAAGTAGTAATTTGTTAGCAGAGGTTTTAGAGACTCAAAAAGAGAAAGAAAAGAAGCCAGCTCTTGTCGACTTGCAAATTAATGCTGATAGTCAATCTTGGCAGGAAAATAATATTTTTGTTGCAGAAGGGAATGTAAATGCATTAATCAATGGTGCAAATATTAAGGCGGATAAAATAGAGATCAATCAATTACGCAAAACAATTACAGCAATAGGTAATGTTGTATTTGTTACTGGAAAACACTATCTTCAAGCTAGTTTTTTGAAATATGATTTAGAGAAAAAAGAAGGAAGACTTGATGATGTCTATGGAATTATTGATATTAAGTTTTTACCTGAAAACTTTAATCTTTTGGAATATTCTAAATCTAATCCTAATGAATATCAGGAGAAGATGGAATCTGGTGTTAGAGGTCTTGAATTAAAAGATGGATTTATTTTAGAAGGTAGTTTTGATCCAGAAATGAAGATATTAACAAATGATGAAAGTAAAAGTAACTCTATTAATAAGTGGAGATTTAAAGCTGCAAATATCTGGATAAAAAAAAATGGTTGGAAAGCAAAAGAAGTTAGCTTTACTAATGATCCATTTAATCCTGTTCAAAGTAGAATTGATGCGTATTTGGTAGAACTAATTGCAAGTGAGGAAGATCCTGGAAAATATATGCTTACTGCAAAAAAGAGTTTTTTAATTATTGAGGACAATTTAAAACTACCTATGGGTAATCGTGAAGTGTCAAATTTTGGCTCTTCAGGTTGGAAGAGACTTCAGAAATGGATTTTAGCTATTGATAGTCGGGATCGAGATGGCGTCTATATTGGAAGGCAAATTAATCCTATAAAATTACCTAAAAATTTCACTTTATCACTCCAACCTCAATATTTGCTTGAGAGAGCTTCAAAAGGTACAACTCATGTATATCCTAAAGAAAATACTTCTGTTAATAGTGAAAAAGTTACAACAAAAACTAGCCCTGAAGATCACTTTGGATTAGAAGCTGAAATCAAAGGAAAAACATTAGGTTGGGATACTAAGATTAATACTGATATTAGTACTTTTCATAATAAGCGATTTGCAAATGGCTCTAGACATTATATTGATTTTACAAAGAGATTTGATTTTCTAAATATCAAGGAGATTGAAACAAGTTTATTTGGAGGATATCGTTATCAAATGTTTGATTCTTCAGTTGGAAGTGATGAAATATATACAGCTTATGGTTTTAATCTTAAAAAAGAACTCTCCACAAAAATTGGAAATCTAGACTCTGAATATTATATAAAAAGTGGACTTGCTAAGTATCAATCAGAAAGTAAAGATAGTGATAATTTGATAGATTTATGGCGTTTAAATTTTAATACAGGTTTTGATTTTAGATTTCCTTTAAGCTCATTCCAAAAAAAAGATAATCTCGAGTATATTAGGTCACAATATTCTCCAAAAGAGATTTCATCAGGTCTATATCTAAATAGTATTCTTAGATCATCATATTTTTTGTATGAGGATACTAACTATCAATCTACTATTACTTTTGGCATTGGACCAGAATTAACACTAGGTAAGTTAAAAAGAGATTATTTTGACTTTACTGAGGTTTCGATTTTACCTACTTTGACTAAAAAATTAGGAGAAAGTCCATTTGAATTTGATAATAAAACGGATTTAATCACATTGAAACTAGAATTTTCTCAACATCTTTTTGGACCAATTGTAATAAAGACAATAAATGAATGGAATATTGATTCTCGATCTGATGATTATGGGAAATCGACTATTGCAAAATCAGCTATTATCTTGCAAAGAAGAGCATATCAATTAGGGTTATTTTATGATTTAGAAAATCAATCTGGTGGAATAAGTTTTAGTTTGAATGGATTTAATTATAAAGGTAAATCAGAACCTTTTTAACTAGGTTTCTCTTGAAGCTTTTGAAATGAGTTAATATAAGGTAAATTACTTTTAGTAGTCTGAATTTTTTCGATTTGATTAATTAAACTTTTCGTTGCATCCCATCCACCAGATAAAAACATCCTCTGAGAAGAATTGTCAATGCTTATCTCCCAAATATGTTCTTTAGATGTAATCATTTTCTTTTCTAGTTCTAGTTTAAAAATTGAATCATGGTTTTTATTTAAGAAATTAATTAAAGAGCTTGCATCTTCTTCTTTAATAATTACACATGGTATTCCAAGTGTTAAACAATTTCCATAAAAAATCTCAGCAAAGCTTTTACCAATAATTGCCCTAATGCCCCATCTCATAAGCGCTTGTGGAGCATGTTCTCTGCTTGAACCACAGCCAAAATTTTTATCAACTATTAATATATTTGCGGTTTTATTGTGATTTTGATCAAAGGGATGCATGCCTTTCTTTTCACTGCGATCATCAATAAAAACATGGTTTCCAAGCGTATCAAAGTTGACACATTTTAGAAAACGTGCAGGAATAATTCTATCAGTATCTATATCATTACCTGATAAGTACATGCATTTTCCTGTAACTGAATGAATAGATCCTTGAGGGAATAGAGTGTCTTGTTTCATGGCAATTTGTCAAATCTTTTTGTTAATCAATTTGCGAACATCTATTACTGCACCTGTTACCGCCGCCGCCGCTACCATCGCAGGACTCATTAACAAAGTTCTTCCATTTGCAGAACCTTGCCTTCCTTTAAAGTTTCTATTGCTTGAACTCGCACTGATTTGATTGTTTTCAAGTTTGTCAGGATTCATAGCTAGACACATTGAACATCCAGGCTTTCTCCATTCAAAACCGGCTTTCAAAAATATTTTGTGTAAACCCTGTTTTTCGGCTTCTTTAGCAACTTGTTCTGACCCTGGAACAACAAATGCTTTAACACCTTTTGCTACATGTCTATCTTTTGCTATTTCCGCTGCCTTTTGTAGATCGCTAATTCTACCGTTAGTACAACTTCCAATAAAACAAACATTGATATTCAAACCTTCAAGAGAGCTTCCTGGTTTTAGATCCATATATTTATATGCTTCCAATGCAATTTGTTGATCACTTTTTTCTAAGGATTCTGGTGATGGAATTAGTGAATCAATTGCTATTGCTTGACCTGGCGTGATTCCCCAAGTTACTGTTGGAGCTATTTCTGATGCATTAAATCGCACTTCATCATCAAAGATTGCATTTTTATCGCTTGCGATGGATTTCCACCATTTGATTGCTTCATCCCAAGCGTTACCTTTTGGTGCAAATGCTTTGTTTTTTAAATAATCAAAAGTAATTTGATCAGGATTTACATAACCGCATCTTGCTCCCGCCTCAATAGCCATATTGCAAATAGTCATTCTTTCTTCCATGGAGAAATGATCTATTGCAGGTCCAGCAAATTCATATGCATAGCCAACTCCATCTTTTACTCCAAGCTTTTGAATTACGTGGAGAATTAAATCCTTAGCAAAGACTCCTTGATTTAGCTTCCCATCAAACCAAAGTCTTCTTACTTTTAGCTTTTTCATGGCTAAAGTTTGACTTGCAAGAACATCTCGAACCTGACTTGTACCGATGCCAAAGGCAATTGAGCCAAAGGCTCCATGTGTTGAGGTATGAGAGTCTCCACAGGCAATAGTCATGCCAGGTTGTGTTAGCCCTGTTTCTGGTGCGATTACATGAACAATCCCTTGATTACCAGAGCCTATTTTGAAAAATTTTATTGAGTGTTTTTTACAGTTTTCTTCTAATGTTTGCAGCATTTCTTCTGCAAGAGGATCTGAAAAAGGCCTGCTTTGAGTGATTGTAGGAACAATATGATCCACCGTTGCAATCGTTCTTTCGGGGCATAAAACTTTCAGACCTTTTTCGTCTAATGCTGCAAAAGCTTGTGGACTGGTAACTTCATGGATTAAGTGCAAGCCTACAAAAAGCTGGGTAGATCCTTCTGGAAGTTCAGTGACTCTATGAAGGCTCCAAATCTTGTCATAGAGAGTATTTAAGCTCAACGTTTTTGAGGATATATAGAAGTTGAGATTAGCTTTTTTCAAGCAGAAATAAACGAAGTTGATCAAGAGCTCTTACAACACTCAATTTTTGTATTTGGTTTCTTTCTCTATGAGAACCAAAATGTTCTTGAATTGATTGATAAGAGGTTTGACCAAATATGACTATTTCTACAAGTCCGACAGGTTTAAGAGAACTACCACCACTAGGACCTGCAATTCCACTTATTGCAATGGACCAATCAGTCCTAAAAGTGTTTTTTATGCCAATTGCCATGGCTTTTGCAACTTGCTCTGAGACTGCTCCATGTTTTTCCAGAAGATTATTAGGTACTCCTAAAATATTTTGTTTGATGTAATTGTTGTATGCTACTACTCCCCCTACAAAGGCATCGGATGCGCAAGGAATTTCAGTAAGTGCAGCACTCAAACTGCCTCCAGTACAAGATTCTGCAACAGAAAGTTTTTCTTTTCTTTTACGTAATAAATCTATAACTATAGAAGCTAAAGTTTCATTTTCACTTCCATAATAATTTAGTTCAAAAGTATTTTTTAATTTCGTCTCAATTGGTTGAATAAGTGAAGATGCTTTCTTTGCAGTTTTTGCATTTGCAGTTATTCGTAATTTTACTTCACCTAAAGATGCATAAGGTGCAACAGTTGGATTTTTATTCTGCAAAAGTTTTGGAATTTTTTCTGCAAGAGAGGATTCAGAAATACCTGTAAATTTAAGTGTTTTACTATA
Organism: Prochlorococcus sp. AG-409-K04; assembly: GCA_003215555.1. Lineage (GTDB taxonomy): Bacteria > Cyanobacteriota > Cyanobacteriia > PCC-6307 > Cyanobiaceae > Prochlorococcus_E. The sequence goes on along the minus strand of QCKE01000004.1, from coordinate 106,046 downwards.
AATTACTTCTTCTCTAGAAAAATGATCAGAAAGCCAATCTCTTACAGTTTGCTTCCACATATGTTTCATTTCAGAAGGAACTCCAGGAAGCGTAATTATTGTAAAATCTTTGCTAGGGCTATAAATTATACCAGGAGCTGTACCTGTAAAATTTGGAATTAATTTCGAATTTTCAGGCAAAAGTGCTTGCTTAAAATTGTTTTTTGGTATTTCTACTGAGAATCGAAATTTACTTTTTATATCGTTAATAATTTCTTGGTTTTCAATTAATTTAGTTTTAAATGTTGATGCAATTGTTTCTATAGTTAGGTCATCTGGAGTAGGACCTAATCCTCCTGTTGTAATTAGGATTCTACTTCTTTTAGATGAGTCTATCAGACAAGATTTAAGACGTTCAGAATTGTCTCCAACTACACTTTGAAAATAGTGATTAAGTCCTATCAAAGCTAATTGATCTGCTAACCATGTTACATTGGTATTTAATATTTTTCCAAGTAGCAATTCACTACCAATACATAAAATTTCGATACCATTATTAGTTGAGATTGTTGACGGTTGATTATTAGTTGCTTGAGTCATAAAGTGGAAAAAGATTGCACAAGTTTTGGACTTTTTCTTTACACTGTCGCTTTATTGAAATATCGTCAGGATTGAAAAGACAATCAGAAATTACATCAGCTATTTCTCTGAAGGCCTCTTCATTAAATCCGCGAGTCGTTAAGGCTGCAGTGCCTAATCTTAGGCCACTAGTGACGAAAGGTGATTCAGGATCAAACGGTACAGTGTTTTTGTTTGCAGTAATATTTACTTCGCTAATTAGTGAATCAGCCTTTTTGCCTGTCATTCCAATACTTCTTAGATCTAATAGAACAATATGATTATCAGTACCTTTGCTAACTACTGAGATTCCCCTCTCTTGCATTCGATTTGCAAGTGCCTTTGCATTGGATACAACTTGTTTGCAGTAAACTACAAAGCTTTCATCTAAAGCCTCTCCAAAGGCAACTGCCTTGGCTGCTATGACATGCTCTAAAGGTCCTCCTTGACTGCCAGGGAACACAGCCTTGTCAAACTTCTTCCCAAATTCTGCGTCTCTGCATAGGATGAGCCCCCCTCTAGGTCCTCTCAGTGTTTTGTGAGTGGTTGAAGTAACAACATCGCAGTGAGGCACTGGATTGGGATGTAGGTTGCTTGCAACAAGTCCAGCTATATGAGCCATGTCAGCTAACAAATATGCCCCTGTTTCATCTGCTATAGATCGGAATGCTTGGAAATCTATAATTCTTGGATATGCTGAATATCCACAAATAATTAACTTTGGTTGATGCTTTATTGCAAGTTGCCTAATTTCATCAAGATTTAAAATTTCTGTTTCCTTGTCAACTCCGTAATGAATAGCGTTAAACCATTTGCCACTGACATTTACTGGTGAACCATGCGTTAGATGTCCCCCATGAGATAGGTCCATTCCCATAATTGTGTCTCCTGGTTGGAGCAGTGCTAGTAAGACAGCAAAATTAGCTTGAGCTCCACTATGAGGCTGGACATTGGCCCAGGCACATTTAAAAAGTTCTTTTGCTCTATCAATAGCTAATTGTTCGATTGCATCAACATGCTCACATCCACCGTAGTAACGTTTGCTTGGTAGGCCTTCTGCATATTTATTGGTGAGAACTGAACCCTGGGCTTCCATCACAGCCTTCGATGTAAAGTTCTCACTGGCAATAAGCTCTAAATGAGTTTGCTGCCTCAACAGTTCTTGATGAATTAATTTAGATATTTCTTTGTCAGTATCGTGTAGAGCTGAATTGAACGAATTCAAGGTTCTAGTTTCTTTTAAATTGCACTGAAGGGATAGTAATCAAAGCTTGACTTAAAACAAGAAAATCCTTCTTTAATGTTGAGTTTGTGTGTTGAACACATTAAAAACAAAGGGAAACGCGCCTGGAGAGATTCGAACTCCCGACCCTCTGATCCGTAGTCAGATGCTCTAATCCGCTGAGCTACAGGCGCTTGAACTTCAATTAAGAATTTGAAGATACTCTTTGTCGATTATAGGATGAAGACAAAATTACAGTTAAAAATCAAATGCCTTTGAGGTGGTATGGAAACGGGGATCCTTCAGATCCGCTTTATTTGCACTTTTCGCGAATAGTTAATTTGACTATTCATGCAATGGCCTTTGCTGCAGTGAATAGTGGACTTTGGTTGGTTCAACAAATTCGACATCCTTGGTCTCATCTTCAATGGATTACTGGGATTTGGCTGCTTTTCTTGACTGCTCACTTGGTTTTTGTGATCTTGCGTAGGCCTTCTTCTACTGAAAAAAAACCACTTTTGGAAGATCTATCAGAATGATTGAACTTCAAACGTATTTACTATGACTCTTAATCCTCATCAATTGAGAGATTTGGAAAGTCTCATTGCCGATAGGATTTGTCTTCAAATTGAGAATTGGCGCCTTTATTTGGGAGATGCTGGGCTTTCAGAAGCTTTAGCAATAGAATGTAATATTCATTTAAAACATGGAACTAATATTGCCGCGAGAAAAGCATTTGAAGGGGTTCAAGTAAAAATAGGAGGAGGGAATATAAAAATTCCATTGTCTAGATTGATTGCTTCTGGCCAAATTTCTGAGTTAGAAGAGATTTTGGACCCCTATTGCAGATAAGGTTGTTTTGTTGAGGGCTTTTATATGCTGATCATTGAGGTTACAAATGCTCGTGAAGTTGTTCGAAGAGAAGTTGGACAACTAGGAGAACGACTTATAGGGAAAGTGACGGATGCAGAATCTCAAGTAGAAAAAGCACTTATTCATGAAATGGAAAATGCTTTTCAAGAATTTGGTATAGAAGCAAGAATCATTTCTGTTAAAGGACCTTTCTTGGAAGGAGGTGATTCTTTGAATATACCTCTTCGAATTAGAGAAGAAAGAAATATCACTTTAAACGATGAGTAAATTTGCTACCTAACAATTTAGTTAAATTTGTCATCTCATCTATACCTATGAATCTTGCGGAAAAAATAAAGGTTAAAAAACTTGTGATTGTTGAAATAAATACTTGAATTAATTCCCAGAAAAAATTATTAGCAGGTAGATAGTTAATCGTGTTCAATTTCCAGGTAATTAAACCTGAGAATAGACCACATAGTAATAATTTAACAAAGTCTATCAACCATCCTCTTAAGGGGATGGTTGATAGACTTTGTTTTAAACTTAATAATAATGAAATGCATGCAAATATATTGACACCTGCAGTAGCAAGAACTAGTCCTTTTGCTCCTAGATTAATTGATAACCCATCACCAATTGGTATCTCCTTTGTGACCATAATCCAGTCAAGTAAAATATTAATTAATATACCGAAGGTTGATACTTTGAAAGGTATATGACTTTTGTCTATAGCATAAAAGATACGCACTAGTAAGTCTCTAAGAAGGTACACAGGCATTCCTAATCCATAACAAATTAACAAGCCTGAAACGAAATTTATTGCATTATTATCAAACATCCCTCTACCTAAAGATAGTTGTGTAATAGATTCACTATTGACTATGAAAATTGAACCTAAACATATCATGCTTGCCGAACAATATATAAAACCTTGCCTTATACTTTTGATGAGATTTTTCTTATCATTCTTGCTATTTAGTTTGGAAAATATTGGCAATAAAGGTAATAAAATAGTGTTAGATATTATACCTAGGGGAGCTTGGATTAAGAAATTCGCATAGCTTAGACCTGCTGCTGCACCTGCTATATTTGATGCAAAAAATAGATCGGTAAAAACATTTATTTGTAGCATTCCTGATGATAGTGTCGCTGGAATAATGATTTTCCAAACTTCTTTTATGCCTGAATTTGTCCAATCAAAAATTATTTTGAATTTAAACAATCTCTTTTTTCTTAACAATGGGATCTGAATTAGAAATTGTATTAATGCTCCTATCAATGTTGCTTTTGCTAAAACTAATCCACCTTGGTAATTAAGGTCAATGGCTTCTAATGATTGAGCATTTATTAGCCAAAATATAATTACTGAAGTTATTAATATGAAGCTAGAAATTAATGGTGATATTGACGGAATAAAAAACTCATTACTTGCATTTAGTGCACCAAATCCAATACCTATCATTCCTGATAGCAAAATAATAGGAGACATTATTTTAATTTGTTGAACTGCGATTTGATGAGTACTGAAATCAAGTCCTGGTCCAACAATATGAATTATTGAATCTGCAGCAAAAAATAAAATTCCACTAAAAATTATAAATAAACAAAATATTGCTGTATTTATTGAGCAAATAATATGATTTCTTTCTTTATTGTTTTTTCGACTTAGAACTGTAACGATTCCATTGTGCAATGGGCCATTGAGACCTCCTACGAGGATAAGAAAAAAACCAGGTAAAATATATGCATAATTGTAGGCATCGTATGCTGAGCCGACTCCAAACACAGCAGCAAGAACTACTTGCCTTAGCAATCCTCCTGCTTTACTAAGCATTGTCCCAAGGCTTATTAGAGCCGAAGTGCTCTTTAAGGAGGTTTTCATAGCGTAAGACTGCTATATTTCATGAAATTTTGAACATTTCTAAAATAGATTCTTTGAATGTATTCAAGGGAATTCTACTTTTCATGATTGGTCAGACGATTACAACTTTTGAGCCTTTAATTGAAGGCATCTTGTTGAAAAGGTATAAACGTTTTTTAGCTGATATTCGCTTGGCAAATGGGGAAATAGTAACTGCTCATTGTGCTAATACTGGCCCAATGAAAAGTGTTTTGAATCCCGGTGGTCGAGTGAGATTACGTTATGCTCCATCCCCATCACGCAAATTAGCTTGGTCATGGGAGCAGTCCTTAGTTTTGTCTGACAAAGGAGAATGTTGGGTTGGAGTTAATACTGCTTTGCCAAATAAACTTATAAGACTTGTTATTGAAGCTGGCTTTTTAATTAAAGAATTAGGGGAAATTGTTGAAATTAAAAATGAAGTTTCTTATGGGAAGAATCGCAAAAGTAGAATAGATTTACTGCTGACACCAGATAAAGCTAACGCAGATCAACGACAGATATTTATAGAAGTCAAAAATACAACTTGGACTAAGGGATCCAAGGCTTTATTTCCTGACACGGTCACTTTAAGAGGACAGAAACATTTGAAAGAGATGATGTTTGAAGTTCCTTCTGCACGAGCAATCCTTGTTCCATGTATTAGTCGAAATGATGTTTCCTTATTTGCTCCTGGGGATTCAGCAGATTCAGAATATGCCCAACTTTTTAGACTAGCTGTTGCATCTGGCGTTGAGGTTTTACCCTGTTGCTTTAGTTTCTACAAAGATCAAATAAAGTGGGAAGGGCTTAAGCCATTTCAGATGAAAGAGTAATTTTTTACAGCAGTTAGAATCAACTGATTTTTTTGTAAGCAAATAAAATGAAGAATCTTAGATAAAAGAACTAGATTTACTAGATTTTTTTATGGATTGGCTGGAAGTATGATTCCCCTCTACCCAATCTTTAATAATGTATTAATAGTTACTAGGTGGTTGTCAATAACTCATCATATTTATATATAAGAAGGCTGTAGCTTTTTCAGCTTATCTTGTGGAGATTTCTCTCTTTTTTTATGACAATTGCTTCGAAATCGCCATCTAGGCGATCTATGAGACGGCTTAAGGAGGCAAGTCTCCTTGAAGGCCCGATGATTCTTCTTAAGAGCATAAAAGGTTTTAGCTCGCATCGTTCTTTGCTTTGGCTTGCTTGCGTTCCTTTGGCGCTTTTTGGTCTAGGTGTATTTAATCTTTCAGCTCATGCTTCTGAGTTGCCTGAATTAAATGCGGCTTTCTTGGCAAATAATCTTTGGTTATTAATCGCAACCATTCTTGTCATTTTTATGAATGCTGGGTTTGCGATGGTTGAAGCAGGCATGTGCCGCTCAAAGAATGCTGTAAACATTCTTGCTAAAAATCTCTTTGTTTTTTCGCTAGCAGTAACTGCATATTGGGTGGTTGGTTATTCATTAATGTATGGAAACTCGATTTTTGGAGGATTCCTTTATTTTAAAGGACTTTTTCTTGATCCAACTGTTACAGCTGAAATGGTTGAATCTGGAAATCTTGTTCCAACGGTTGATTTCCTGTTTCAAGCAGCATTTGCAGGAACAGCAGCAACAATTGTTTCTGGTTTAGTTGCTGAGAGAGTTAAATTTGGAGAATTTATTGTCTTTTCACTTGTATTAACAGCTTTCATTTATCCAATTGCTGGAAGTTGGGAGTGGAATGGAGGTTGGTTGAATAGCATTGGCGATCATGAATTTATTGATTTTGCAGGATCTTCTATTGTTCATTCTGTTGGTGCATGGGCAGGTTTAATAGGAGCAATGTTGTTAGGTCCAAGAATTGGGAAATATGTTGATGGGAAGGCCCAAGCTATGCCTGGCCACAATATGGCTATTGCAACCCTTGGAGCATTGATTTTGTGGATTGGATGGTATGGATTTAATCCAGGCTCCCAGTTGGCAATGGATCAGTGGGTTCCTTATGTAGCAGTGACAACAACTCTTGCGGCAGCTGGTGGTGCTATTGGTGCAACTGTGGTTTCTACAGTTTTTTCTGGCAAGCCAGATCTAACAATGATCATCAACGGAATTCTTGCTGGTTTAGTTAGTATCACTGCTGGCTGTGCCAATTTAACTCTTGGAGGCTCTTGGCTTGCAGGACTAATTGGTGGAATTATTGTGGTATTTGCTGTTGGAGCCCTTGACTCTGCTGGTATTGATGATCCTGTTGGAGCATTCTCAGTTCATGGAGTATGTGGTGTTTGGGGGACTTTAGTTATTGGTTTATGGGGTTTTGATATACAAGGTACTGGTGAAGGACTTGGTTTGTTTACTGGTGGTGGAATATCACAATTAGGTATTCAAGCTCTTGGTGCTGGTGCTTATGCAATTTGGACAGTGGTTACTTGTTGGATTGCTTGGTCAGTTATTGGCGGTTTCTTTGGGGGGATTCGTGTCAGTGAACAAGAAGAGAACCAAGGTCTTGATATTGGTGAGCATGGTATGGAGGCATATCCAGATTTTGCTTCATCAAATTAAATTTAACTTTTTATTTCCAAAAAGCCTGGTACTAAACCAGGCTTTTTTGTGGTTTTTGCCTATTGATAATAGAGTCTAATTATAAATGAAGCTTTAATGGCTATGGATACTCAAGCTTTTAAGAGGTCTCTCCATCATTCTGATCGCTATAATCGTAGAGGATTTGAGTCCCCGGCAAAACGTGCTCAGGCTCTTGAAAAAGCTTATCAGAGTAGTTTAATAGCTTCGATTCGTGATAACGGATACTTGTTAGAACATGGAAGATTGAGGGTTAAGCTTGCTGAGGCGTTTGGTTTCTGTTGGGGCGTTGAACGAGCTGTAGCAATGGCTTATGAAACAAGAAGACACTATCCAACAGAAAGTATTTGGATAACAAATGAGATTATTCATAACCCTTCAGTAAATGATCATTTGAGGAATATGAATGTTCGATTTATCTCCGCTGAAAAGGGCATTAAGGATTTTTCAGATGTTCAAGATGGAGATGTTGTCATATTGCCTGCCTTTGGAGCAACGGTTCATGAGATGAAACTCCTTCATGAGCGCGGTTGTCATATCATTGACACCACTTGTCCTTGGGTCTCTAAGGTTTGGCATACAGTTGAAAAACATAAGAAGCATGAATTCACTTCAATTATTCATGGAAAGGTTAAACATGAAGAAACTCTTGCTACAAGTTCTTTTGCCGGAACATATTTAGTTGTTTTAGACCTTCAAGAAGCACAATATGTCTCTGATTACATTTTAGGTGAAGGAAATCGAGATGAATTTCTTAGACGATTTGCAAAAGCTTCTTCGCAAGGTTTTGATCCAGATAAGGATTTAGCGAGACTAGGGGTTGCAAATCAAACGACAATGCTTAAGAGTGAAACAGAAGAGATAGGAAGACTTTTTGAAAAAACCATGTTAAGAAAATATGGCCCTGCAGAATTGAGTCAACACTTCTTAGCCTTTAATACTATTTGTGATGCTACAGAGGAAAGACAAGATGCAATGTTTTCTTTGGTTGATGAACCTCTTGATCTTTTAGTGGTAATTGGTGGATTTAATTCCTCTAATACGACACATCTTCAAGAGATTGCACTGTCGAAAGGAATACGTTCTTTCCACATAGATACTCCCGAAAGAATTGGTGAGGAGGATAATACTATTACTCATAAACCTCTTGGAAATGAGTTAACAGTTGAACCTGCTTTTTTGCCTAGTGGAGAAGTTAATGTTGGCATTACTTCTGGCGCATCTACTCCAGATAGGATAGTTGAACATGTGATTCAAAAACTTATAACTCTTGCGGAGAAATAAATTACACTTCTAAATAAATAATCAATTAGTTAATTGAATATTTACTGGAAATTAAAATAAATATAAATAATTTTAGGTATTTAATTTATGTATTGAAAATTAATTGTGATTCACGGTTATTGCCTATTAGCAATTAATATAGAAATCTAATGCTTATGAAAGATGGCTGATTCAGGCAGATTTAATTCTCAGGATTCGGATTCTTCTAAATCTAATCAAACACAAAAGGTGGAAGTGGTTGTTGCAAATCCATCTAATGGTGAGGTGAATATTTTAGGAGAACTGTCCATTTTTATATTGAGAGTTGGGTTCAGTCTATTTATGATTCATCATGGTTTGGAAAAATTACAAGACCCTCAGGGCTTTGCAGAATTTGTGGTAGGTAAATACTTTGCTTTTCTTCCTGGTGATCCAATTATTTGGACATTTGCAGCTGGGATAACTCAGATTGTGTGTCCTTTAGGATTGGCTTTGGGAGTTTTCACAAGACTTTGTTCGTTGGGCCTATTAAATACAATGTTATTTGCTATTTATTTTCATTTACGTGACACAGGTTTGGAAGGGTTCCCTATAGCAGTAGTTGATGGTCACAATTACGCATTTGAGTTGTCAGCGATCTATGCTTTTATCTCATTGTATTTTCTATGTGCTGGTCCAGGAAGGCTAGCAGCATTTCGCAAAGCAAATAAAGTAACTTATTACCCTAAAAGCGGAGAAAATTGATTGAAAATGATTTTTCCATTTATTAATGCAAAAAATGTCTTTTTCTAGTAAAGATCATTGAAATATTCAATTCATTGCACGCTTGAATAGATAAATCGTCTCTAATGCTTCCTCCAGGTTGGATAATTGCTTTGATTCCATATTTTGCAGCAATTCTAACTGTATCGTCGAAAGGGAAAAATCCATCACTAGCAAGAACAGCTTGAGCAGCTTTATCCCCAGCTGCTTCCAAAGCTATTTTAGCGGATCCAACTCTATTCATTTGGCCAGCTCCTATTCCAATAGTTTGACCTGAGTATGCAATAGCTATTGCATTAGATCTTATGTGCCTTACGGCTTTCCAAGCAAAGATTAAATCTTCTTTTTCGGAAGCACTTGGTTCCTTTTGAGTAACTATTTCCCATGTGTTTGTATCTATTTCTTCATCATCACTTTCTTGAATTACTAAGCCTCCAAGGATACTTCTAATATGTCTTCTTTCAGCTTTCTCTATACATGTTTTATCTAGTTTTAAAAGCCTTAAATTTTTTTTCTCTGAAAGAATTTCGATTGCTTCATTATCAAAACTTGGAGCAACTACGCATTCTAAAAATAGGCTTTTTAATTCAGTGGCTGCAAGGAGATCTACAGAAGAATTTATAGCAACTATTCCTCCAAAAGCGCTGGTTCGATCTGCATCAAGAGCTTTAGTTAGTGCTGATGATACAGATTCCCCGATTGCGATACCACATGGATTTGTATGTTTAATTACGACCGCTGCTTTTTTAGAATTGTTATTAAGATTTTCTTGATAGCCAAATTCTCTGATTGTTGATATTGCAGCTTCTAAATCTAATAAATTGTTTGTACTAAGTTCTTTGCCTTGTAATTGCTCTACTCCTCCCCATCCTTGATCATTGCTTCCATACCAAGCTGCCTTTTGGTGGGGGTTTTCCCCATATCTAAGAGTTTGCTTAAGTGGGAGGCTTTCTAGCCATTCTGAGGATTGTTCTTTGACTGTTTCTTTCATCCATTTGCTTATTGCAATGTCGTAACTTCCAGTATGTTCAAATGCCTGTAGTGCAAATTCTCTTCGCATAGTTTGATTTAGAGAATTATTCTGCAAGGCATTAAGGAATAATTTGTATTGATTTGGATTGGTTAAAACAGTAACTGATTCATGGTTTTTAGCTGCGGCTCTAACCATTGCAGGACCGCCAATATCTATATTTTCAATCGCGTCTTCCCAGTCAGAATTTGGATTTGCAATAGTTTCTTTAAAAGGATAAAGATTTACGACTACTAAATCGATAGATCTAATCTTATGTTTTGAAAGATCACGGTCATGGGATTGATTCCCTTTCTTGGCAAGTATTCCACCATGCACTTTAGGATGCAGAGTTTTTACTCGACCCTCTAAGATTTCAGGAGAATCAGTGTATTCAGTCACACGAAGAACTGGTATAGATGCTGCTTCTAAAGTTTTCGCAGTTCCTCCACTTGAAATAATTTCATATCCGTATTGTTCAGTAAGTTCCTTCGCTAAAGGAATTATTCCGTCTTTGTTGGAAACGCTTAATAATGCGAGTGGTTGCATAAGAGAAAAATAAAGGCATTCCAAGAGTTAACTTAATCTTTAGCGACCGAATTTGCTTGATGGGAGAAGAAGTCTTTTATTTTCCTGTTAAAACTGCTTCGCATCGTTTGGTTTTGTTACATGGTTGGGGAGCCGATGCTGAGGATTTAATCCCTTTAGGAAAAGATTTGATAAAGGATCTTTCCATGCAGATAGAATTGGTTTCTATTCGGGCCCCTTTTAAGCATCCTCAAGGCATTGGGAGGCAATGGTATGGCTTATTTCCTCCTAATTGGGAGGAAGCTGAAAAGTCTGTTATGCAGCTCAGAGATCGTTTGGGAAAGCTTTCCTCCAAATCCATTCCTTTGCAAAAAACTGTATTACTTGGATTTTCTCAAGGAGGAGCAATGGCTTTGTCATCAGGTGTAAATATGCAATTAGGTGGAATCGTCGGTTGTAGTGCTTATCCCCACCCTGAATTGAATCCATTAAAAAAATCTCCACCAGTTTTTCTTACACATGGTGAAGAAGATTCTGTTGTACCAATTAATGCATTTATAGAGCTTCGTCGATTATTTGATCAGAGCAATACTGCTTTTCAATTTAAAGTCTTTGAAGGTTCTCATGAAATTCCTATAGAACTATATTCCGAAATACAAAGCTTTTTGAATCAATGTTTTTCTTAAATATTTATTTTATAAAAGAATGATTAAACGAATGCGTATTCATATTCTTCAATTTCTTCCCAATCATCAGCAGTTAACTCGAGACCTTCAAACATGTTGTGTTCTCCCACTGCTTCAACAATATGTCTTAATGAAGGAAAAAGAAAATGATTTTCTTCAGCATATTGAGCGCTAAATAAACCCTTCTCACCCCAGAAAAATCTGTCAGTTGTATGCTCGTTTCTTCGCACATTCACGATAGCAGGTGCATTAATTGTTGCTTCTGCGATATAGCGTCTAGCAGCAGTCACAGGCTTATATTCTCCTGTTTCCAGGTGAAATGTAGGGACATGGGCCATCACTCGTTGACCAGCTAAACGTCTACGGCTAATTCTTTTGCGTTTTTTGGACATGAGAATTTCCTTCTGAATAAAGGGGATAAATGAAAATCGAAAAAAATCAAATAAATGCCCAGAAAAGAAAAATTCTTTTATTGAGTGTATGCGGATTTAAAAGATTTTTTAAATTAAACCAAAAGAATAAGGCTTAATCTCAGGGGACCCATCAACCTCTGATATAGCCTTTGATTTTACGCTTGGTGCGTTTTGTTTAGTTAGACCTTTGGTCTCCGACTCTTGTAAAGTCTGAGAACGTGTCTTTTAATATCTTAATAGTTTTTTCTGAATTATCAAGTAATTGCCCTTTCTGCTTTTTATTTCTCACTGTTGAAAACTAATAACTATGCAGTTCTCAGATAGGTTTCTTGGTCTTGTAGATCAGCAATTAAGTAGTTTCGAGTCAGATGATGAGCTTGAAGTTGTGGTTGCTTATGTTGCAAAAACAAATGAAAAAAACTCTCCAACTTTGGAAATTGTTGGTCAACGTCCAAAGCAAATACAAAAAGTTTTGAGTCCAATTGATGATGATCCTGATTTAAGAGTTCCTTCTTTTAATCGTAGATGGTATCCATTGCAGGAGGGATCAATGTTATTAGGTGTACTGAGGGCTGAGAGATTCCCAACAGAGAAACAATGGTCAGAATCCCTTGATAAGAGACTGCAAATAAGCGCGTCTGTTTTAGCAAATTCCTTAAGTTTGGAACTTGAGAGGGAGAAATTACTTAAGGAAATTAATCAGCAAAGAGATCAAATAGGTGTGTTGGTTCATCAGCTGAGAAACCCCTTAACAGCTTTAAGAACATATGCGCAACTTCTTTTAAGGAAATTAGGGCCAGAAAGTCAACAAATTGATCTTGTTAAAGGATTGTTGGATGAACAAAAACAATTAGATAAATATCTTGTGGCGTTAGATCAACTTTCTCAGCCGAAATTGAATCCGAATGAAATGTCTTCAGCAAGATTACTATTGCCTCCTTTAATGCCAACGCACGAGCCGGTAAATTTAATGGAATTATTAAATCCTTTGATTTCCAGAGCTGAAACGACTGCGAAATTGCAAGGTTATAAATGGGTTGGACCATCCTTTGTTCCAGATTGGCTTAGAGAACTGAGGTCAGCTGAAGAAGGAGTAATAGCTGAAATAGTTGCCAATCTTTTGGAAAATGCGTTTCGCTATAGTCCTCAATCAGCAACAATAGGGATTTGTTTTGATAGAAAAGGAATTTGTGTTTGGGATACAGGCAAAGCTATTCCTGACTCAGAAAGAGCAAAGATTTTTCAAAGTGGATATAGAGGTGGGAAAAATAAAAATCATCAGGGATCAGGGATTGGTTTAAGTTTGGGTAGGAATTTGGCCAAACAATTTGGAGGGCAATTGAAATTACTTGAAAGTCCCGCATGTTTTGACGATTCATTACCTAAAGAAGGAAATGCATTCGTTATTGTTATACCGGTAGAATAAATCCAAGAATTATTAGTGTTATTGTTTCTACTAAAATAACTGTTGCTCCATATGAATCCCCTGTATGACCTTTTAGTCTAAGAGCTAATATTTTGGGAATAATAATTGATGGTATTATACCCAAAGAAGTTCCTAGTAATAAATATATTGTTAATGATGAGTTGAATTTATAATATATTATTATAAAAAAAACTATAGCCAAACAAATTATAGTTGGAATAGATTCAACTAAATTTCCTTTCCAAGATAATTTATGAAATGCAGAAGAACCTTTTTTGTTAATATAAGGGTAATTCCCAATGGCTATAATTTGAGAATATCTTCCCCAAAAATATGCTATTGGAAGAGCAAATAAATAATATTTTTTTAGTTTTATTAAAGCTGCAAATTGAAAAAACAGATTAATTATTAGGGCAACAACACCACCAGCCCCAACGCTGCTATCTTTCATGGCTTTTAGGGAGTGTTCGTGCCCTGCAGAAATCCCATCTGCTGTATCCATTAACCCATCTATATGCAGTCCACCTGTCATCCAAAAGTGAAGAGAAATTATAAAAAAAGGTAATGTTTCACTTGGCCATTTTAATTTATATAGAATCAATATTATTGATGCTTGCAAAATTCCAAGAATTATTCCTATTATTGGAGAATATCGAGCAATTCTATTAAATTTAGGTTGAATATATGGGACAGTGGGTATTCTTGTATAAAACACCCAGGATCCAGAAAGTTCTTTTAACCAATTTGGTGTATTCAGAGTCCTACCTCTTGGCAAATTACTTAAAAAATAACGTAGATTATAAGAAGGTTCAAAAAGCTAAAGGTTTTTGAAAATTCATTTTTGATGAGAATATGTTTGATTTTCAGATTCATTCAAATTGTTCGAATACTAATGCAAGAGTAGGAAGTTTTTCTACGCCTCATGGCATCGTAAATACACCACGTTTTATGCCAGTAGGGACATTAGGTACTGTGAAAGGTATTTCTTCTACTCAATTGAGAGAAACAAATGCTCAAATGATACTTGCAAATACATATCATCTCCATCTTCAACCTGGCGAAAAAATCATCAAAGAATCTGGAGGTTTGCATAATTTTATGAGTTGGGATCAACCAATACTTACTGACTCTGGTGGATATCAGGTTTTTAGTTTGGCAAGATTAAATAAGATTGATGATTTTGGTGTTTCTTTTAAAAATCCTAGGGATGGAAGAACTGTTGAATTAACTCCTGAGAAAGCTATACAGATTCAGATGGATTTAGGATCTGATGTAGCTATGGCTTTTGATCAATGTCCTCCACATCCTGCAACTGAAGTTGAGGTCGAGGAAGCTTGTCGAAGGACGCACCATTGGCTAGAAAAATGTGTTGCTTGCCATTCAAGGAAAGATCAGGCACTTTTTGGCATTGTTCAAGGAGGATGCTTTCCTAAATTGCGTAAGCAAAGTTTACAAATCGTATCTAGTTTTGGTTTGAAAGGGATAGCAATAGGTGGAGTAAGTGTTGGTGAGCCAATCCAGGAAATTCATAAGATTGTTCGATATTTGCAACCCATGCTTCCTAAGGGTGTTCCTAGATACTTAATGGGAATTGGAACAATTAGAGAAATGGCTATAGCTGTTGCTAATGGTATTGATTTGTTTGATTGTGTTCTCCCGACGCGCTTAGGTCGTCATGGAACTGCACTGGTCAGAGACGAGCGTTGGAATTTAAGAAATGCTTCTTTTCGAAATGATTATGAGCCTTTAGACACAACTTGTAGTTGTGAAGTTTGTAAACATTACACGCGAGCATATTTGCATCACTTGATTCGAAATGATGAATTGCTTGGTTTGACTTTGTTAAGCCTTCATAATATCAGTCATTTGATACGTTTTTCGCGATCAATGGCGCTTGCAATTCAAGACAATTGTTTTTCAGAGGATTTCGCTCCGTGGCAGAAAGGCTCCATTGCGCGTCACACGTGGTAGCGTCTCTTGCAAACGTCCATGAATTATTTAGGGATGGTACCGCTTACCCTCAATTTGCTTGCTCAGTTGCCTGAGGCTTATCAAATTTATGCTCCAACGGTTGATGTTCTTCCGTTGATTCCGCTTCTTTTCTTCTTACTTGTGTTTGTATGGCAAGCAGCGGTCGGCTTCCGTTGATAAAATTTGTTGTTTTAACAAACAACTCTATATAGTTCTTTGTCTAGATTGGTAATTCCGGTTTAGTGAAGATTGTGCTTCCTGGCCCTTAATGCTTAAGGGTCAGGTTTCATATTGGCTTTTTAACAGCGTTTCTATTGCTAGGAGTTTGTACGGCCCTTTCGATTAGATCAGCAAGAATTAATGCCCTTGAAGCCTGTGGACCACCTACAGCAGGGGTTTCTTTCCCTCTCACACATTGAAGAAAATGTTCTAGCTCTGCATATAAAGGTTCTATGGATGTTGTATTTACTTCCTCGACAAAACCATCATTTCTATAAAGCAATTCTCCATGGTCTGCTGAATACCATTCATGTGCTTTTCGATGTATATGCAGTGTGTGATTTAGAAAATCTGTTTCAACAAGACTGTTCTTGCAATGTGCACTTAGATTGCGAATTTTCCTATGACTCATTTTGCTTGCAGTGAGGCTTGCAACAATTCCGTTTTCAAATCCAAGAGTTGCATTCACGTAGTCCATTGGTCCGTTAACGCTAGCCCCTCCAACGGCAGCCAATTGAATTACAGGAGAATTTGCGAGTTCAAGAACTAGGTCTAGATCATGGATCATTAGATCTAAGACTACAGATACATCATTTGCTCTATCGGGATGAGGGCTATGGCGCCTTGCTTCTAGAACCACTATTTCCTCTTGTGTAACAACTTTTGTCAGTTCTCTGAATGCAGGATTAAATCTTTCTATATGGCCTACTTGTAAAAGCCTTTTGGCTTTGTTTGATGCTTCGATAAGTTCTGCTGCTTCTTGTTTGCTTGCTGCGATAGGCTTTTCAATTAACACATGTTTTCCCGCGTTTAAGCAATGAATTCCAACTCTGTGATGGAGAAGAGTTGGAACGGCAATACACACTGCCTCCACTTCTTGAAGAAGATCTTCGTAATTTGTGAACCATGAGCAGTTGAATTGTTCTTCGGCTAAATGCCCACGATCTTCATCTAAATCAGCTACCCCAACTAATTCAGCATCTTTAAGAAGGCTCAACACTCTTGCATGGTGCCAGCCCATATTTCCTATTCCTATTACCCCAACCTTCACAGGGATTATGGCGGGGTTCATTTTGAAATCATCATGTGTTCTATGAGAATATCGTTTAGTTTCCTTTTTTTGCTGAATTTTTAGACAAGATTATTTTTACTGTTTCAATTCTTGGTCCTTTCATTGAAGTCACCTCAAAACTAATTCCATTATCTAAAAGAGAATCACCTTTTGATGGCATTTGTTGAAATTGTTCTAAAAGGAAACCGGCCAAAGTGTGGTAAGTCGTAGCTTCTGGTAAATCTAACCCTAATTGTCTATTAATTTCTATAATTTCCAAAGCTCCTGCTGCATACCAAGTTTCTGGTTTAACTTCACTTTGCTTAAGAAAAGGGTCTTTTTTAGAATCAATTTCATCACCCACAATCTCACCAATTAGATCTGCAGACGTTATTAATCCTTCTGTACCTCCATGCTCATCAACAACTAATAGAAATGGATTGCCACTTTTAATTAAAGGAAGAATTTTTTCTAAAGTGCATGTTTCTAGAACCTTTGGGACCGGTTTAATATATTTTCTCAATGGAGTATCTAATTGCATTGTTCCTTTTGATATTGGATCTGCTAATTGACGCAAATCTAAAACCCCTAAGACTTCATCTAAAGAATTATTAATTACTAAAAATCTGGCATGCTGACTATGATGAACTTTTTGCATTAGTTCACTAAATTCAACATCAATAGGAAGGGTTACCATGCCTGATCTTGGGACCATAATTTCTCTTACTTGTGTATCACGGAGTGCAAAAACACCTTCTAGAATATTTTGTTCATCTGGTCTTAACCCTGTCACTCCTCCTTTTTCAATAATAGTTTCTAATTCACCTGCTGATAATGCTGATGTTAAGGAATCCCATCTATTACTTAATCCAGCTAATTTAAGAAGATAACTTGAAATTTTTTCCAATAAAAATAGAATTGGTGAAATTATTTTTATTACATATTCAATTACTGGTGCAAGTTTAAGAGCAGCTGTTTCGGTTTTACTAAGAACTATCGCTTTGGGTAGTAAGCCACTGAAAAGTGTTACTAATATGGTAAAGAAAATAAAAAGACTTAAATTAACAATAGATTTTTCCTGCCCTTGATATTTGCTCCAATTTTGAGCAATATCATTTATTAACCACCCAAGAGAAACAAACGAAAGAGTTACTCCTAGTTGAGTAACCATTAAGGCTCTTTTGAGGGTTCGTTGAAGTCGATGAAGCGAGGTCGCTCCAAGTTTCTTCTCTTCCAGAAGAGTTTCTACTCTACTGGGCCGGATCCTAAGAACAGCAAGCTCTCCAGCAGCAAAAAAAGCTGGTAAGGCAATCAAAATGCCTAGTAGAAGAAACTTCATCAATGAATTTAATATGGGGGTGGCGAGGATCGAACTCGCCTAAGGCGAATTATGAGTTCGCTGCATTCACCAGATTGCTACACCCCCCCTTCTGATTAGAGCTTAGTTAGAATGGTCTTTGGTGAATTTCAAGACCCTTTAATTGATAATAGTTAAAAGACGTGCCGATGATCATGTTCAACCCTATAAAGATGTCACTTTCCTAATGAATTTACCTTTGGAATTAAATACTGGTTCTCGAGAAAAGCTTTTATCACTGCTTGCGATTCATGCATATCAGTATGGAAGTTTTCTTTTGTCTTCTGGTCAAAAAAGTCATCATTATGTTAATTGCAAGCCAGTTACTCTAAGTGGTATTGGGTTGGTTTTGATTGCCAAAATGTTTCTAGAGGAGGTTGACTCTGAATCTTCCTCAGTTGCTGGGATTACGTTGGGGGGCGATCCTTTGGTTAGCGCAGTTTCTATGGTTGCTGCTCAGTCAGGCAGGTCTTTAGATGCTTTGATTGTAAGAAAAAAACCAAAAGGCCACGGGACCGCTTCATGGCTTGAAGGCCCTCTCCCTCCGCAAGACTCTTTGATTACTGTTTTGGAAGATGTAGTAACTACAGGTGGATCGGCTCTTAAGGCTGTAAAACAATTGCGCGCAGCTGGTTATAGGGTTAAAGAAATCATTGCTATTGTTGATAGACAAGAAGGAGGTGCAGTTGAAATTCAGAAAGCAGGGTTAAATCTAAAAAGTTTATTTTTGCTGGATGAAATTTCTGAAAAATTTAGTCAAATTAACAAGTGAATTCTTTACAAAACAAAATTTGGGATATGGAAGTACCTTCTTTTGTTCTTGAAGGTGCAGGAAGTAAACAGTTTTTGCATGGTCAAACAAGTGCAGATATTTTAGCTATAAAAGAAAATGAGATTAGGAGAAGTTGTTGGCTTTCTCCCGTGGGGAGATTCAAGGCTCTGTTAGAGATTAGACTTATTAGTAATAGTTTATATTTTATTGTGCTTTTAGGGGATCCTAATGAAGTGTTTGATGGGCTCCAAAAGGTGATATTCCCTACCGACAAAGTTCAAATTAAAATTGTAGATAAAATTCGAAGATTACAGGTTATTAGTATGAAGCAATCATGGAAAATTACTTTTTCTGAATGGATATTACCTGGTCAAGAATTACCATTAGAGTTTGACCCTAGTAATATTGCTAATTCAACAATGGTTTCTGAATGGATGGTGAGACAAGGAATACCGGAAAATATTTCTCAATTAAGTGATTACAATCCTTTTGAATTAGGTTTTTCAGATTTTGTTGATCTTGATAAAGGTTGTTATTTGGGACAAGAAACATTATCCAAGGTAAAAAATCTTGGTAAACTAAAATGTCAAATAAAGTTTTTTGTGGCTAATCGTTTTTTTGCTAATGGTGAATCATTAAATATAAGAAATATTAATTCTCAAGGTATTTTAAATATAGGCGATGTAATTTATTCCATTAAGATAAATGATGAAACTTCAATAGGACTTGCTTTGATTAGAAGGAAATATCTTATTTTAAATGATTTAACTTATTTAGATCACATAGGAATTACTCAACTTTCTAACCCTATAGGATTTAATGATTTCTTGGAAGTTTGATTTAATCCTTACTTAAAATCCACTTTGCTATTTCCCATGTGGCAAAACAATCATCTTGATTATATTTTAAAATCCATTTAATTTTGCTTTCTTTTCTAGCGTTGTTGTTTTCAGCTTCTAGATACTGTCTCCAATTAAGCAATGCATGAGCTCCACTTGCATTTTTTTGACTCCATTGAAAATTCAGCCATTTTGAAACTTCTTTCAAACTGTAGCTTTTTACTGGAAGAACCCAGCTTTTTCTAAGTCTTGCATGAATATCTATGAATTTTTTTTTAAGTTTTTGGATTTCTTTGTCACTTTCTTTAAATTTCCTGGCCAGTCGTAAAATTGATAAAACCTCAGTTTCTCCATAGTGAAGTATTGGAAAATTTGGTAAAGAAATGAATTTTTCTTTTAGTTTTTTCCAGATTAATTCCTCACTATTATTGTTTAAATTTAGTATTGGATCATATGTAGCATCTTCGATTGCCCAAGAGCCATCTGCTTTCCTATTTATAGTAACAAATCCATGTAAATAATCATGTCTTACATCTGGATCAGATTCAATATCATAAATCAAAATACCCTTGGCTAGATTAAGTTCAGGCAAAATAATGTTTTGATTTACTTTTTCTGGTAATAATTTTTTTTGCACCTTTGCTTGTTTAATGAGTTGACCTATGATTTTTATTTGATTGTCACCATGACTATTTAATTTATTAATAAGATTATCCTCATTACTTAAAGAAAGTTCACTTAAATTATAAATTCCTATTTCTTGAAGTATTTTTTTTCTTTTTCCTCCAATTCCACTTATTTCTGTTAAGTCCTCTGCTTCATACGCAATTTTGTCGCAGAAGTTTTTCCATGAACAAATTGTACACTTTTTTCTATCAGTTGCTAGAGATGGCGAGTTTTTAGAATATAATTGCTTATTTATTTTTTTTAATGTTTGGAATAATTCACTTTTAATTTGATTTGTTAGTGTCATTTTTTTGACTTCGATTTTATTACTGACCAAAGAAATAATGAGCCCATACTCTAGTTTTGTGTTTTGAAATTGATCTAATAAAAATGCATAAAGTGCTAGTGATAATTTATGCTCTCTAGTTAATCTTTTTCCTTGCTTGGTAACTACAGGTATGTATAAGAATTTTCCCAATTTACTTATACCATTGATTTTATGAAGCAATGGTGGATGGGCTTCAAGTTTTATGCCTGAGGGTGAAATTCCTTTTAAGCGGAATCCAATGACTCCATTAGCCCCTGCCTTTAATGCTTTAATTCCTCTAACCGGCTTGTGAGGATTAAATGCATACAAGCTTTTATATTGATGATCTAGCTGAAGGGATCTATGTGCAGTCCAACATTTGAAGCTGTTTTCTTCGTTTAGATCTAACCAAGCTTTTTTTCTACAACGAATCCAGTTGCATAAAATTTTATCTGTAATTACTTTGTTTTTTAAAATTTGATACTTCATATTTTTTTATCTTAATCATTTTAACATTTGAGAAATAATGCTTTGCATTTGCTTTCTATCTTTTATATAAGAATCATTCTTTTGTTGCAAGAAACTATTGAATTTATTAGCATAAGATGATTCATAAAGTTCAATTTGGAGAATGTTTTCTCTTTCCATAGTCTATCAATATTGTAATTTTGTCTATATTTTGACAAATAAAAATGATTTACTCTTTCGTTAAGAACGTATGAAAAATCTCATTATTGCTACTAAAAATCAGGGTAAGTTGAAAGAGTTTAAAAACTTTTTGCATAGCTTTCAATTATCTATATTTGCTCAACCAAATGAATTAGAAGTTGATGAAACTGGTAAAAGTTTCATGGATAATGCAAGATTAAAAGCTATTGCTGCTGCTAAGTATACTTCGCAAATTGCTCTTGCAGATGATTCTGGATTGTGTGTAGAGTCTCTAGGTGGGGCACCAGGGGTTTTTTCCTCTAGGTATGCAAATAATGATTCGGAACGTATTTGCAAATTATTGAAAGAATTAGAAAATATTGCTAATAGAAATGCGTACTTTGCAGCCTCATTATGTCTTTCATCACCTTCAGGTCAAATTTTGTTTGAAGTAGAAGGTCGTTGTCATGGAGTTATTGTAACTGAGCCACGAGGGAAGAATGGATTTGGATATGATCCAGTTTTTGAAGTCAATGGAACTGGTTTGACATTTGCAGAAATGGATTCTCAACAAAAAAGTTCTTTAAGTCATAGAAGTAATGCTTTTAAATTATTGCTTCCAAAGTTAAAGACACTCTTAGATTAGTATCTACTGTCTGAATTTACCCAACTTCCATGTAATCCATAAGGGATTATAATTGGTATCTCTAAAGTTGCCTGATGACTAAGATCATTGGCTTTTAAAATAACTAATTCAGTTTTTTTAGTTTCGCTATTCCAGATCAAAGTTAATACCCATCCATCGTCTTCAATGTTTGAATTTTTTATTGGAATCATAATTGGCTCACCCACAAATCCTCGGGGAGCTGCACTCCATCTACATGAATCTTTGTTTAAAAGATTTATTTTTTTGATTGCTTGTAAAGGGCCATTTCCAGTTAATTTTTCAGCTATTGCCATCCAGCTATATTTTGCATCTTTCCCTTGTAATTTAGGATTTACCATAGCAAATTCACAACATTGATTACTTAATACTTCCTCAGATATTTTATTAGTTAATAGATCTATAGTGCATCTTTTTAAAATACCCTCAGGCAATTTATTAAAGTCAATTTTGCGAAAATCTTCCTCTGGCCCAATTGAAGGAAAATCTTGATAAAAGATGCTTTCAATAATAACTTTATTTTCTGCTTCAAAGGCATTTAGATGATGGAATACAAATCCATTTGGCGCATTAAAAATTTTTGAAGGTTGTTTTGAAAATCTTCCAGGATCTCTAGGAATTAGCCAAAATTTTGCTTGCCCATTTTGCTTGGATTTTAAGCATTGAGCAGCACCTTTTTGTCCTAGTAAAAAAGGAAGCGGATTGAACTCGATTGCATTTTGCAAAAAGATTGCCCAGTTTGGTGTTATAGCAAAGTCATGAAGGAAAGCAAAACCATTAAAGCTATCTTTTCTATCACAAAGTAGATCTCCGACATTTGCTCCTTGAGTAGCAAATTCCATTAATCGAATTGTACTTTTGGGACCTGTTGAAACGCTAAAAGTGACCATTCTAGATTCTTGATGATGTCCTGGATCAAATCTAGGGTGAGCGCTAAATGCTTCTTTGTCTTTAAGTGCACCATTGAGGTTTGATAGGCCTTTTGTCTCTAGTGTGATTGGATCAAGGGCATGCGGTCCTGCAGCTTCCCATAAAGCTAACAACTCATCGCCAAGCTTTATAACGTTAGTATTTGCAATGTTTTTCAACCGAATGTCAAATGCATTAGATAGCTTTGACCCTGTTTTTTTAGTACCAAATACCCCTCTGTAAAGAAATTTTCCTTCTTTTTCTTCTTCTTCCCATTCTTTGGTTCTTACAAAGCGATTAGATAGAGAAACATCACCATTGTTGAATGTTATAGAGACAATCATTCCATCTCCATCAAATGGATGATGGACCCAATGCTCATTTCGCTCTAATCTTCCTGGTCCATTTCTATATAACACACCATTTAGATTTTGAGGAATTGAGCCTTTAATAAGCTTTAATTTGACGTTTTTGCATTCTTCTTCGACATTGCAATAAGCACTAGACCAATTTGCTTGAGTAAAGCCTTCAGGCTTATTTTTGTTAATTAGCGAAGTTGTTGAAAATTGATCCACGAATTTCAATGAATAGATCATTTGCCGCCATCCTGGCGTAAATGATCTTCAAACGCGAGTGGATATTATGTGGTGAGTTGGTTTTGCGTTCTTAACCCGCTTGCTCCAGAACACCTTTACTGCTGGGGATAATGTCTTTTCTTCTAGGATCAAATGCAATTGCCATTCTTAATGCTTTGGCAAATGCTTTAAAGCAAGCTTCCACAATATGATGAGAATTCGTTCCATTTAATTGGCGGATGTGAAGTGTTAAGCCACAATTATTTGCAACTGCTACAAAGAATTCTTTGACTAGTTCTGTATCGTATGTACCAATTTTTTGAGTAGGTATCTTTAATTCATAATTGATATGCGGCCTTCCTGAACAATCAAGAACTACTTCAATCAGGGCTTCATCTAAAGGTGCCACAAAGTGACCAAAGCGATAAATACCTTTTCTATCTCCTAATGCTTGAGATATTGCTTGTCCAAGAGCAATGCCAACATCTTCATTCGTATGGTGATCATCAATATGGGTATCTCCTTGTGCATCAACTTCTAAATCTAATATGCAGTGACTTACAAGTTGATGAAGCATATGATCCAAGAAAGGTATGCCCGAGGAAATATTGCTTTTTCCGGTACCATCAAGTCCTATCCTGATGGTTACATCAGTTTCTTTTGTGACTCGATGAACTTCACTTTGCCTTTTTTGATTCATATCTATTGTTCATATATAGCCATCTTTACATCAAAACTACATTCCGTTAATGCAATATCCAGCATCTACGTAAATAGTTTGACCAGATATACCACTTGCTAAATCGCTAAGTAGGAATGAAGCAGTATTGCCAACTTCAGTTTGAGTAACTGTTCTTCTTAAAGGAGCCTTCTCTTCAACATTATGAATCATGTCAAGAATTCCTCCTATAGCTGAGCTTGCTAGTGTTCTTATCGGTCCTGCACTTATTGCATTTACACGAACTTGTTTTTCAGGTCCTAGCTCTGCTGATAAATAGCGTACTGAGGCTTCTAGCGCTGCTTTTGCTACTCCCATAACATTGTAATTAGGAATTGCTCTTTCTGCTCCTAAATAAGTCAATGTGACCACTCCCGCCCCTTCGCTAAATAAAGGTTTTGCATATTTACATAGTGGAGCAAGTGAATAAGCGCTTATATCTAAGGCTCTGGCAAAACCTTCAGAAGAAGTTGCACTGTAATCGCCTATAAGCTCTTCTTTTCCAGCAAAAGCAAGGCAATGAACCATGCCATCTAACTGCCCCCATTTAGCTTTGATTTCATTGAAAACGTTTTCTATTTGAACATTGTCTTGAACATTGAGAGGTAAAAACAAACTTGGATTTAAAGGAGCAGTCAAATCGCGAACTTTTGCTTCAAATCTTCCTTTGTCATCCGGTAAATAAGTTATTCCTAGTTCAGCGCCACCTTTATGCAGTTGTTGAGCAACTCCCCAGGCGATTGAACGATTGTTCGCTATTCCTGTTACAAGGATTTTTTTTCCACTTAAATCTAGAAGCATCTTTTCAAGAGGTATTTAGAAGGTTTTTACAATTCTCTCTTACTAAGGGTGCATTAGGTACATTAAATATCAAACTATTTTGATAAAGAATTACCAAGAATCTTTTTAGTCATGGTCAAAACTTGTTCAACTATGTTGCCTTTAGATTCTTTATTACCTTTTTTTGACTTACCTATAGTTGATCAAAAGATTGAAAGAGCAGACTTTGTCTCCAGTACATTAGAACGAGTTAATAGCAATATGTTTAAAAAAAAACCATTACTTGTAATGGTCCTTTGTGCACATTGTCCTTTTGTCAAGAATATTGAATCTGCTTTGAAGAAGTTAGAGAATGAGTTTGTGGATAAAATTGATTTTCTTGCTGTATCAAGTAATTCTGAGGATACGCATCCTCAAGATGCCCCTAGATTTTTAGCAAAACAAAAAGCAAAAAATCAATGGTTGTTCCCTTATGTGTTTGATTTTGATCAAAGTTTTGCAAAAGCGTTAAGGGCAGCTTGTACTCCAGACTTCTTTCTTTTTTCTCCAGATATTTATGGAAATCAGCGATTAATTTATCGTGGTCAATTAGATGATAGTCGGCCTGGTAATGATTTACCTCCTTCAGGGGCAGACCTGAGACGTGCTATTCAAGCTACTTTATCTTTTAAAGATGTTGTGTTTGAACAAAAAC
The DNA here is from genome assembly GCA_003215555.1 of Prochlorococcus sp. AG-409-K04. Taxonomy (GTDB): domain Bacteria; phylum Cyanobacteriota; class Cyanobacteriia; order PCC-6307; family Cyanobiaceae; genus Prochlorococcus_E. Next base: position 80,673 of record QCKE01000004.1, on the reverse strand, counting down.
CTTCAATTGGATGCAATATAAAGTGGGCACCTGGTTTTGAACCTAGTTGGTTTAACGAGATAGGCCATTAAAATGCTAAAACAATGCAAAGGGAAGGGCATGAAGCTTTAAGGTAAGGTTTATGCATGTTCCTCCATTTAGTCTTGAGAAGCAGTTGTCTGAAATAGGACAAGAGCTTGATTCAGCTGTTTTAGAAGTTATTCAAAGTGGATATTACATAGGTGGAGAAGTTGTAAATAAGTTTGAAAAATCTTTTGCGAAAAATATAGGCGTTAAAAATGTTATTGGATGCAATAGTGGAACAGATGCTTTAATACTTGCTCTAAGAGCATTAGAAATAGGTTCTGGTGACGAGGTTATACTTCCATCATTTAGTTTTTTTGCGACTGCAGAGGCGATAAGTAATGTTGGTGCAAAACCTGTATTTATTGATGTTGATCCACAAAATTATCTTTTAGATTTGAATCTGATTGAAGAAGCGGTGACTTCTTCAACAAAGGCTATTTTGCCAGTTCATTTATTTGGTTGTCCCGTTGATATGAGTGCAGTTCTTTCTTTGGCACGCGAATATGGTTTAAGAGTTATTGAAGATTGTGCCCAGGCCGTTGGTTCTGCCTGGGATGGAAAAGCAGTTGGCAGCATAGGAGATATAGGTTGTTTTAGTTTTTTTCCTACAAAGAATCTTGGAGCAGCTGGGGATGCAGGAGCAGTTGCCACGAATGACTCAGAGCTGGCACAAAAGATTAGAGAGTTAGCTATTCATGGAATGCCTCGAAGATATTTTCATACTCGGCTTGGTTATAACAGTCGATTGGATGCAGTCCAAGCAGCAATATTAAACGTAAAGCTAACTTTCCTTCCTAAATGGATAAATAAAAGGCAAGAAATTGCTTCAAGATATTTTGATCTTTTACAAGATTTGTCGGAAATAAACTTACCACTTAATTTAGATTTAAAAGAAAATATTCATTCGTGGAATCAATTTGTTATTAGAGTGGAAAGTTCTTCTAATAAATCAGAAATTGTCAGGGAAAAAGTCATTTCTTCACTTGAAAATATTTATGCTGATTTGCCAAATAGTTTTTCTAGAGATTTTTTAAAAACAAAATTATATGAACAAGGCGTTAATACAATTATTTATTATCCTATACCTATTCATCTCCAGCCTGCATATAAACAGCTTGGATATCAAATAGGATCTCTGCCAATTACTGAAAGACTTTGTAGTGAGGTTTTGAGCTTGCCAATATTTCCTGAATTGAATCTTAAACAACAGGAATATGTTGTTTATACAATAAGGAAATTATTAGAGTCTTAACTTAAATATTCTTTATTGAATAACTTAACCATTTAAAAATTGACAAGCTCTGTGCCAGGCTGTAATGCTTTTCCCATCAAGAGCTTCGTCCCCACTTGAAATTAATCTTTCTAGCTCGTTTCTGCTTATTTCTAAAATTTCAATATCTTCATCTTCGTCACCTTTTGGTTTTTCTTTCAAATGTGTTAAATCGCGAGCTAAAAACAGATGAATCACTTCATCTGAATAACCAGGACATGGAACAAGCAATCCTAAAGAATCCCATTTTTCTGCTTTGTATCCTGATTCTTCTTGCAACTCTCTTTTAATTGAAGCTAGAGGTTTTTCATTTTCTTCAAGTGTGCCTGCTGGAAATTCAAGAATTCTTCTAGAAATAGCAAATCTATATTGTCTTAAAATAATTATCGTCCCATCTTCTTTTATTGGTATGGCTAAAGATGCCCCAGGATGCCTAATAACTCCAAAATCATTTTCGATTCCATTAGGAAGTTTATACTTATTGATTTCGAAGTTGATTTTTTTTGAGTTAATTGAATGCAGATTTTTTATTATCTTTGAAGGCTCTGGTGGTAATAAAGGTGTCATGATTGATTGGTAAAAATATTAAATAAAAAGGTATTTTAGATATTTTACTCTTTCCAATCTTTTTGAGAAATAATTTTTTTTAGCATGTTTGATTTATCTTTCATAGCTTCTGCTAATGGAACAAGGACAAAATCTCTTTCAAATAAGTAAGGATGAGGCAGAATTAATTTTGAATTATTAATGTGGAGGTTGCCCCAAGCAAGGAAGTCCAAATCTAGAGATCTAGGTCCCCAATGGATTGAAGAATGTTTTCTATCTCTACCAAATTCTTCTTCGATTTTTAACAATCTCTTTAACAGTTCCATAGCTGCATTAACAGAAGGTTTTACTTGTGAAAATTTCTCACCTTTCACAACTACCACCGCATTTATAAATGAAGGCTGTGTTTGAGGACCACCTATTGGTTTGGACTTGAATAAAGGAGACCAGCGGAATGCAATTTTTGACTTATTTGAAGAAGATTTAGTTGACTTTTCGTTAAGAAATGCATTAATCCATTCATTTATATTTTTCTCTAAAATTGGCCTAACACTAATTAAAGTAGATCTAGGAGTACCAGCTGGGCTTGGAATATTTGCTCCTAAGCCAATCGCAAGCGTTGTAGGAATTGAATAGTTAGCAGAAGACATGGTCTAATTATTTAAGCTGATGTACAAATGATCAAGTTTGGAAGATTCGATGGTTTCATCAGAAACAGAACCAAAAAAGAGTATTAGTAGTGGACTTTCATCGGTTGATGTAGCCAATACAGCATTTCCTTTTGCTGCTGTAACTGGTCATGGAACAGTGAAATTAGCTTTAATGCTTGCCGCTGTTGATCCTGCTTTAGGTGGAGTAATTATTGCAGGAGGAAGAGGAACAGGTAAATCAGTTTTAGCAAGAGGTTTACATGCACTTTTGCCCCCAATCGAAGTTCTGGATATTGATTCTAAAAACTTAGAAGACCTTCAGCCTCATGGACGTAATCTCGATCCAAAAGTTCCTGATGAGTGGGATGAAATTACAAGGCGATTAGTTAAACAAACACAAGAAATATCTGATGAAGATTTGACTACAAAAGTTGTCCAAGCACCTTTTGTTCAAGTTCCTTTGGGCGTTACGGAGGATCGACTTGTTGGTTCAGTAGATGTAGCAGCTTCTTTGGACAGTGGAAGTCCAGTGTTTCAGCCAGGATTATTAGCAGAATCGCATAGAGGAGTTCTTTATATAGATGAATTAAATCTTCTAGATGATGGAATTGTGAATTTGATGCTTGCTGCAGTTGGCTCAGGAGAAAATCAGGTTGAAAGAGAAGGTTTAAGTCTTTCGCATCCTTGTCGGCCGCTTTTGATTGCTACTTATAACCCTGAAGAAGGTGCAGTTCGAGATCATTTACTGGATCGCTTTGCAATTGTTTTGTCGGCAGATCAAATTGTTTCCAATGAGCAGCGAGTTGAGATAACTAAATCTGCTATTGAATTTGGAAAAAGTTCGGAAGCTTTTTCTACGAAATGGAGAGAATCAACAGATGCATTGGCTACTCAATTATTGTTGGCTAGGCAATGGCTGCCTGACGTTTCTCTTAGTCATGAACAAATTCAATATTTAGTTAAAGAGGCTATTAGAGGAGGTGTTGAAGGCCATCGTTCAGAACTTTATGCTGCGCGTGTAGCCAAAGCTCATGCAGCTCTTTGTGGAAGGGATACAGTTGATGCCGAAGATTTGCAAGTAGCTGTAAGGCTAGTAATTGTTCCAAGGGCTTTGCAATTGCCATCAGATGAAGAGCAAATGGAGCCACCTATGCCTGAAGATCAACAGGAGCCTCCTCCTCCTCCAGAAGAGCCTCTGGATGAGACCCCTGAAAATGAGGAAGATATAGAAGAAGATGATGATATGCCTGAAGATCAGTCTGCGCCGCCTATCCCAGAAGAATTCATGTTAGATCCTGAGGCATGTGCTATTGATCCTGAGTTGTTGCTTTTTTCATCAGCTAAATCGAAAAGTGGAAGCAGTGGAAGCAGGTCAGCAGTCTTTAGTGATAGTCGAGGAAGATATGTAAAGCCAATACTTCCAAGAGGACCTGTAAAAAGAATTGCTGTTGATGCAACTTTAAGGGCCGCTGCTCCTTATCAAAAAGCTAGAAGAGCTCGCGAGCCTGGTAGGAAAGTAATTGTAGAAGAAGCTGATTTGCGAGCTAAATTGCTTCAAAAAAAAGCAGGTTCTCTGGTCATTTTCTTGGTAGATGCTAGTGGTTCTATGGCTTTAAACAGAATGCAAAGTGCTAAGGGGGCTTTAATTCGTTTATTAACTGAAGCTTATGAAAGTAGAGATGAAGTCTCATTAATCCCGTTTAGAGGTGAGCAGGCTGAGGTTTTACTCCCCCCCACTAGATCAATAACTGCAGCCAAAAGAAGATTGGAAACAATGCCTTGTGGCGGAGGATCTCCATTGGCCCATGGATTAACACAAGCTGCGCGTGTTGGAGCAAATGCTTTGACTACTGGAGATCTTGGTCAGGTAGTGGTAGTGGCTATAACTGATGGAAGAGGCAATATCCCTTTAAGTAAATCATTGGGTCAACCTGAGTTAGAAGGTGATCAGTCTGTTGATTTAAAACAAGAGGTTTTGGATGTTGCGTCTAGGTATCGTCTCTTAGGAATTAAGTTGTTAGTTATTGATACTGAAAGAAAGTTTATTGCTAGTGGTATCGGTAAAGAGTTGGCTGATGCTGCAGGAGGAAAGTATGTACAATTGCCTAAGGCAACTGATCAAGCTCTAGCATCAATTGCAATGGATGCTATCAATGCAGTTAAATAATTTTTAATTATAAATATCATTAAATAATCTTCCTATTCCAATTGCAGCATCTTTAAAAGCGTTAGTTAATTCTTCATCATCCAATATTTCGTTGACTTTATAACTAATCTTGTCAATCCTTTCGGTAAGGGATTTAATGGATTTTGTGCTTGATTTTATATCACCAAGCACTTCGGGATCATCAATATTATCAAGTATATTTCTCATGTATTGTGCTGATTTCCTAAGATCTTCCAAAATTGGTTTTGTTTTAAGAACTTCTTTTCTTGTTAATCTTACTAATTCATCTAAATGTTTTTGTGTTTCATCAAATTGTTCAATAGATGCAACCATTTTGTTTAATAAATTTTTATCATCTGCATCATCAAGAAATTTATTTAAATCACTAGTAAGCTTTGAAATATTATTTATAGAACCACCTTTTATCAAATCACCTTCGCATAATATTAATTCTTTTGAGCAATCTTTTTGTTTAGGTAAATAAGTTATTTTTTCGGTTTGATTTCCCTTACTAATTAAAGAAATTTGCACATCACCTCCAAGCAGAGAGCTTGTTTCAACTTTTGCGGTAATTGGTTTAAATATAATAATACTTTTTTTATTTATCCTAATAGTTGCTCGAATATCTTGTGGAGTGAAATTTATCTTTTGTACATTGCCTATTTTAATTCCTCTAAAAGTAACTGGAGTTCCTTCAGATAATCCACTGGCATCTGAAAAAGCAGCATTGATTGTCCATGAGTTTGATTTGATATTTATTCCCTTCAACCAAAGGGTAAGGCTAGAAAATATAACGACTCCTCCAACAAGGGAAAAACCTACAATGGCATCACGGACACTGCGACGCATGATAATTAAATCTCTTTAGGTTGGATTGGTCCTTCAAGACTACCTTTTCGGAATTGATTAATAAAGGGGTCTTCAGTTTTTTTGAATTCTTCAATGGATCCATCCCATTTAAATTCTCCTCCATAAAGCATTATCACCCTTTCTGCACATCGTTCAATTGTACTCAGAACATGACTTACAACTATTGAACAGCCTTTTGCTAATTTTGTTGTTTTTACGATAAGATCTTCAATCCTAGTGCTTGCAACAGGATCTAGCCCTGCAGTAGGTTCATCAAATAGTAAAAGTGGTTTTATATCAATGCTTTGAGATGGGTCTTTTATCAAAGCTCTTGCAAAACTAACTCTTTTTTGCATTCCACCACTTAGTTGCCCAGGTAATTTATCTGCAACATCATAAAGACCTACTTCTTCTAAACATGAGTAGACAATTTCTTTTATTTTTTGTTCGCTAAGAAACTTCTCTTTATGAAAATTTGAATACATACCTTTGGCTGGATTTTGTGACCCTCTTTTTGATTTTCTTCTTAAAAGAAATCCTACATTTTCTTGAATTGTAAGTGAAGCTAGCAAAGCTGGATTTTGGAATACTAATCTTACATCTGGCGGAAAAGTTTGATCTAATCGCAAATATTTTTGCTGAATACCAAATAAATTCATACTGCCACTTGAAGGTAGTAAGAGTCCTGCTAACAGTCTTAAGACTGTTGATTTCCCACAGCCTGATGGACCAATAATTGCAATTCTTTCACCTTGATTCATTTTCAAATTCACTTTATTAAGAACTGGCTCTTTATCCCATTGCATTGATAAGTCATTGAGTTCTACAACTGGGGATTTTCCAGATTCTATTAAATGTTCAGATGCTATATCTTGCATTTCAAAACTTTCTTTCTTGGACTATAAAGTACTTTCGCGTAGAGTTCTTGAAAATCAATTTTTGGAATTGTTTAACTTCTTTGTTTTAATAGGTCATTGAAAAAAAAGGCTCCTAGAAGACGCAAATCTTCAAGATGGCGTAAACAGCATTCGAGAAAAACTCGAAAAATTGATTTGCTCGGTCGAATTCAAAGAGCCCTTGCTTGGCTGTTGCCAGGATTGGTAATTAAAAGATGGATGCTGACATCTGGTTTTGGTCTTATGTTGGCTCTTCTTGGAGCCTCTATTTGGGCTGATTTAAGACCAGTCTATTGGGTTATAGAAGCAATTTTCTTTTTAATTGGATTGGTCACTAAGTTTTTACCTAGTAGTATTACCGGTCCAATTGTATTTTGTTTTGGAATTGCTCTTTTGATTTGGGGGCAAAGCAGAAGTTTTAGATCGATTCAAGAAGCAGTAGCACCTTCGAAAGATGATGTTCTAATAGATGTTCTTAGGGCTAAAAGTAAATTAAATAGAGGTCCCAATATTGTTGCAATTGGAGGAGGTACTGGATTATCAACGCTTCTTCAAGGTTTAAAAAGATATAGCTCCCGAATTACAGCAATAGTTACGGTTGCTGATGATGGAGGAAGTAGTGGAATTCTTAGAAGAGAACTAGGTGTTCAACCTCCTGGTGATATAAGAAATTGCTTAGCAGCATTGTCTACTGAGGAATCTCTTCTAACAAAACTATTTCAATATCGATTTTCTTCTGGTACTGGGCTTGTAGGTCATAGTTTTGGCAACCTTTTTTTATCAGCTTTAACTTCTATTACTGGCAATTTAGAGACAGCTATTACTGCTTCGAGCAGTGTTCTAGCAGTGCAGGGACAAGTGGTGCCAGCAACTAATGCTGATGTCCGTTTGTGGGCTGAGCTTGAAAATGGAGAAAGAATTGAAGGTGAATCTGCGATCAGTCATGCTAGATCTCCAATTGCCAGAATTGGTTGTTATCCAAACCATCCCCCAGCACTTCCTAGTGCTATAGAAGCAATTGAAAATGCTGAATTAATTATTTTTGGGCCAGGAAGTCTTTATACATCTCTTTTACCGAATTTGCTTGTTCCAGAGATTTTACAAGCACTGCTAAGAAGTAATGCTCCTAAATTTTATATCTGCAATTTAATGACTCAGCCAGGTGAAACTGATGGCTTGGATGTTACTGGCCATATAAGGGCTATTGAGGCTCAATTGGCTAGTTTTGGGATTACGAGAAGAATATTTAATGTCATTATTGCTCAGAAGGCTTTAGCACAGTCCCCTTTACTTGATTATTATTTTTCAAGAGGTTCTGTTCCTGTGAAGTGCGATTCCAATAGTCTTCGCTTAAATGGCTATAAAGTCTTCTCAGCATCATTGCAGGCTACAAAAAATAATTCTGGATCGGTTTTGCGTCATGATCCAAGAAGACTTTCTCTTGCGGTTATACGGGCTTATAAAAAAGAAAAACGTGAAAATTAGTAAGCATCTTGCATTTCATAAAAATCAGGTTGAACATAATCTTTTCTTAATGGCCATCCTTTCCAATCTTCTGGCATTAGTAATCTTTTTGGATGAGGGTGTCCAGTAAAATTGACACCAAACATGTCATATGTTTCTCTCTCTTGCCAATCCGAGCCTCGGAAGATTTTGTAGAGCGATGGTACTTTTAGATCTCCACCTCGCTCAAGGTAAACTTTTAACCTTACTTCTCTAGGCTTTTCACTATTGTTTAGTTCTTCTATTGAAATTAAATGATAAAAACATACGATTCTTTTACCTGGCCCTTCATCATAACCACCTTGGCATTGAAGATAATTAAACCCTTTGTCTTTTAGTGTAGAAACAATTGTGATTAGAGAAGTTGGAGGTATATTTAAAATTTCAACTCCAATATGATCTTTGTTTTCAATAATATGATCAAGTCCTTCTTGTTTTAGTATTTTACTTATTGGGCCAGATTCCAATTCAGGAATTTGTTTGGATTCTAGCTCTTCACTATTAGTGTTATTACCTTCCATAATAATTAAATTTCTGAAATTTGTTTTTCTTGGATATTTTGCTCAAGAGAAATTTCTTCAGAAGCTTTTAAAGCTGATTTCTGAGATTTTGCATTTAGATAAGAACCATTTATAGATGAGTTGATTATTTCCATTTTGTGCTTCACAGTAAAATAACGATGCTGTGGATACATATTTTTACGTTCACTAAATGATTCATTTCCTACTTTTTTGCGAAGTTTAATCACTGCGTCAAAAATTGCTTCTGGCCTGGGAGGACATCCCGGTAAATAGAGATCAACAGGAATCAGCTTGTCCACACCTCTTACAGCAGTAGTTGAGTCAGCACTAAACATTCCCCCAGTGATAGTGCATGCTCCCATTGCAATAACATATTTTGGATTCGGCATTTGCTCGTAAAGTCTTACCAATGCTGGAGACATTTTCATTGTCACAGTCCCAGCGACTATTAAAAGATCTGCTTGTCTTGGAGAGCTGCGGGGTACGAGCCCAAAACGGTCGAAGTCAAACCTAGATCCAATCAATGCAGCAAATTCTATAAAACAACAAGCAGTGCCATATAACAATGGCCAAAGACTGCTTAATCTTGCCCAATTATGAAGATCATCAAGACTAGTGAGAATAATGTTCTCGCTTAGATCGTTTGTGATCTGTGGTGTGCCTATTGGACCGCATGTCGCTGCTCTAATGTCCTTAACAGCATCTAGTGAAGAAAGGTTTTTCAATGAATTAGCTCCATTCAAGTGCACCTTTGCGCCAAGCATATGCTAGTGCAATTATAAGAATTGCAATAAAAATAAGTGCTTCTATAAATGCTAATAAGCCAAGTTTATGAAATGCAACTGCCCAAGGGTAAAGAAAGACAGTCTCAACATCAAAAATCACAAAAACAAGCGCAAACATGTAATAACGGATATTGAATTGAATCCAAGCCCCACCTATTGGCTCCATGCCAGATTCATAAGTCAGTTGCCTTTCTCCAGCTTGACTATTTGGTGAGAGGAATTTATTTGTTAGTAATGCAAGTACTGGTACAGCAGCTGATATCAAAAGAAAACCAAGAAATGCGTCGTAACCCTTAAGAGCAAACATGATGCCTTAAATACTTGATAATTATTTTTACATCCACTTAAGCGCACTTTCCTAGATAGAGTTAGGTTGTGTGAGACTCCAAACGGTGAGCGATCAAAAAAAACCTACATTAGACAAGGGCACAGCCAATAAATTTGGCGAAAATCCCATCGATGTTCAGCAATTTCCCCAAAATTTAAGCTCAGAGCCTCAAAAGGATCTGAGCTTAAATAGATTTGAATGTAAAGGTTGTGGCTATGTTTACGATCCTAAAGAAGGTATAAAGAAGTATAAAATTTCTCCAGGAACTCCTTTTTTAGATATTGATGAAACAAAATTCCGTTGCCCTGTCTGCAGAGCGCGTCATAGTGATTACGTAGATATAGGAGTCAAGTTCCAACCTAGTGATGGTTTCGAAGAGAATGTTATTTATGGATTTGGTTTCAATACTCTTCCACCAGGACAGAAAAATGTGCTTATTTTTGGTGGTTTGGCTTTGGCTGCTGCATGTTTCTTATCACTCTATTCTTTGCACTAATTCCCATGAAACGTTTTTTCAAGTATTCCTTTAATTGGCTTTTGTTCTTAATTCTTTGTATAGGTCTCAGTGGCTGTGTAACTACCACAAGGTTACCTGTTCAGACCATTAGCCCATGGGAAGAGATTGAATTATCCAGTGATGACAATCCACTTGATATTGCTTTTGTAGATAAAGAGCGGGGTTTTTTGGTTGGAGCCAATCGTTTGATTTTAGAAACCCTTGATGGAGGAGCTACTTGGCAAGAACGAACTTTAGATTTGCCAAGTGAAGAGAATTTTAGATTGATGAGCATTGATTTTAATGGTGAAGAGGGCTGGATTGTTGGCCAGCCTAACTTGATTATGCATAGTGAAGATGCAGGGAAAAATTGGATTAGATTGTCTTTAGGAAACAAATTGCCAGGCAATCCTTATCTAATTACCAATCTTGAAGAAGGTTCTGCAGAACTTGCAACTACTGCTGGAGCTGTTTATCGAACTGAAGATGGAGGTAAGAACTGGGAGGGAAGAGTTGCTGAAGCTGCTGGAGGTGTTCGTGATTTGCGTAGAAGAAATGATGGAACTTATGTGAGTGTAAGTAGTCTGGGAAATTTCTTTGTGACTTTGGATAGTGACGATCAAGCTTGGCAATCTCATCAAAGAGCTAGTAGCAAAAGGGTTCAAACATTAGGTTTTCAACCTAATGGTCAGTTGTGGATGCTCTCAAGGGGTGCTGAGATTCGCTTGAATAACCATCCAGGCGATTATGAAAGTTGGTCAAAGCCAATAATCCCTTTAGTAAATGGGTATAACTATATGGACATGGCCTGGGATCCAAATGGCGGAATTTGGGCTGGCGGTGGAAATGGCACTCTTTTATTCAGCAAAGATGGAGGAGAATCATGGGAAAAAGATCCGGTTGGTTACGCAACGCCAACAAACTTTATTAGAATAATTTTTCTTGAAAATTCGTCCAATGATTCCCCGAAAGGCTTTGTACTAGGGGAAAGAGGGCATGTTTTGCGCTGGGTTGGCTAGCAAAAAAATTGTTCTAATGCACAACGCTCTGTAACCATGCTGATACACCAGGGCTAACTTTAGATACAAGCCTTGTAGGATCTAGCAGATAATACGCGTGAGGCTATGGCTGCCGGCTCCACCGGGGAACGCCCGTTTTTCGAAATCATTACCAGTGTCCGTTATTGGATCATCCATGCGGTAACACTGCCAGCGATCTTTATTGCTGGATTTTTATTTGTATCTACAGGCCTAGCCTATGATGCATTTGGAACTCCAAGACCAGATTCCTATTTTCAGGCTTCTGAAACTAAGGCACCAGTAGTGTCACAACGCTTTGAATCCAAGGCTCAACTTGACCTGCGCCTGAAATAACCAATGACAAACTCTTCTTCTCCCTTACAGGCTGTTGAAGTCCGCACGTATCCAATTTTTACTGTGCGATGGCTAGCAGTTCATGCTTTGGCAATCCCAACAGTTTTCTTCTTGGGTGCTATAGCAGCAATGCAGTTCATACGTCGTTGATTAACGACTTTTTTTAAGCTATGCAAGTTAATCCAAATCCAAACAAGCTTTCGGTTGAGCTGAACCGAACAAGCCTTTATTTAGGGCTTTTGCTTGTTTTTGTTCTAGGGATTTTGTTCTCAAGTTATTTCTTTAATTAAATTCTTTTAATCATGAGCTCTAAATTGAAGGGACCTGATGGTCGATTACCAGATAGGCTTCCTGATGGCAGACCTGCAGTTTCTTGGGAACGAAGGTGGACTGAAGGACAATTGCCTTTGTGGTTAGTTGCAACTGCTGGTGGTATAGCAGTGATTTTTGTATTAGGAATCTTCTTCTATGGTTCTTATACAGGAGTTGGGTCTGCTTAATAATTTAGTTTAGTTTAATTTGATTTATTTTTTGAACTTACCCCAGTAAGTCTCAGTAAATAAGTTTAGTTTTTGGCGAGTTTCTGCAGAGACCTTGTCTTTAGCAGTCATCAGGCTATTTTTTAATGAGTAATGAGACTCGCTGTATGGTCTTAATTCATTTATTCTTTTTGCTGTAGCTTCTATTATTTTAGTTGCTAATTTAGCATTAGTTTTTAAGTTATCTAATATCATTTCTACGCTTACATTCCCGAACCCTTCATGCCAGCAGTCATAGTCAGTGACCATTGAAAGAGAGGTATAAGCAATCTCAGCTTCTCTTGAGAGTCTTGCTTCGGTGTGATTGGTCATTCCTATAACTTTGCAACCCCAACTTCTATACAATTGAGATTCAGCTCTTGTAGAGAATGCTGGCCCTTCCATTGCAAGATATGTACCTCCTTTATGGATCTGTCTAGCTTCTGGCATCAATTTTTCACCTTCTTCACTAAGTAATCTCGAAAGGATTGGACAAAATGGATCAGCCATAGTGACATGAGCAACTGCTCCATCTGAGAAAAATGTAAGAGGCCGTTGGTGAGTTCGATCTATAAATTGATCAGGAACAACCATGTCTAATGGTCTTATTTGTTCTTGTAAAGATCCAACAGCTGAGGGTGAAATAATCCAACGAACATTTTGTGACTTTAAGGCCCAAATATTTGCTCTATAAGGAATTTCAGTTGGGGAATAAGTGTGATGTCTTCCATGTCGAGCTAGGAAAACTACATCCATTCCTTCTAAAGTTCCTAAGCGCAACTTGTCTGAGGGACAACCGTAGGGAGTATCAATTTGTACTTCTTCCACATTCTTAAGAGTTTCAATTGAATAGAGCCCACTTCCCCCTAAAACACCAAGCCTCGAATTCTTTAATGAAGGAGATGCTTGGTCGATTAATGTGGAAGAAAAATGTTGTTTGATCATCTGGTTCTTGCAGGTGGTGGTCATACCCACGCACTTCTTTTGGTGCGTTGGGCAACTAATCCAAAATTAAAGCCTAAGGGTTTAATTACTTTAATAAATAGAGATAGTCAAACTGTTTATTCTGGTATGTTTCCTGGACTTGTTGCGGGACATTATCAATTAGATGAAGTGACAATTGATTTGAGATTACTTGCTAATAGAGCAGGTGTCTCTTTCATTGTTGGAGAGATTAGTGCATTAGATCTTATTGAAAAAAAAATTTTTTTAGATAATCGTCCCCCAATACATTTTTCGAGATTAAGCCTAGATGTTGGTTCTGATACATTGATTCATGAAGACTGTCTTCAAAGTCATGAATCTAATGTTCCCATTAAGCCGTTTTTGAAATCATATGAATGGATTCGAAAGTTGGACAATGTATCTAACTCTGTAGAATTTGATCCCTTTATTGTCGTTGGGTCTGGACTGGCAGCTATAGAAATAGTTTTTGCATTGCGAAGGAGGTGGAAAACAAGACAACTAGTTTTAAAAGCTTTTTCGGAAAAATTGAGTCCGAGTTTTAAGAGAGCATTGGAATTATCTACGATTCAGATTGCGCATCCATCTAGTCAAATTTATGGCCCAACTCTTTTTTGCACAGGCAATAAGGCTCCAAAATGGATTCAAAATAGCCAATTGAAATTAAATCAATATGGACGAATTAAAACAAATTCTTTTCTTCAAGTAGAAGGATTTGCTGATGTATTTGCAGTTGGAGATTGTGGCGTCATTTCATCAGATCCTCGACCTCCATCAGGGGTATGGGCTGTCCGAGCTGCTTTCCCTTTAGCTAGAAATATTGAACGATCATTGGTTGGGAAGAGATTGCGTTCTTGGAAGCCACAACATTTAGCTTTGCAATTAATAGGTGGAGAAAGTCATGAGACTTCTAATAAAGCTTGGCTACGTTGGGGAAAATTGACTATTGGACCTCAGAAAATTTTTTGGTTATTTAAGCAGAGCATTGATAGAAAATTTATGAGACTTTTTTTTGAAGAATCTATTGCAAAGACTAAAAGCGGAATGGCCGCTTGTAGAGGGTGTGGTGCCAAAGTTAATGCTGAATCGCTCAGGGCTGCTTTGAAAGCAGTAGAAATGAATGACTTGTGTGATTCTCCAGAAGATGCGGCTTTGGTTTCATCTTCAAGAGAATATGGATCATGGTTGCAGAGTATGGATGGTTTTCCAGCGCTTGTTAGTGACCCTTGGTTGAATGCCAGGCTTACTACTTTGCATGCGTGTTCTGATTTATGGGCTCGAGGGGCATCTGTGTCTTCCGGGCAAGCTCTAATAACTCTTCCAGCCGTTCATGAAAGTTTGCAGAAAGACCTTCTCACTCAATGCCTTTCTGGGATTAAATCAGCATTAGATCCTCAAGGTGCAAAGCTTATCGGAGGGCATACATTTGAATCAAGAGATGCGATTTCTGAAAATATTTCCTTGGGAATAGAAATCTCTCTTTCTGTTAATGGCATTGTGGATGAAGGTATTTCTCCTTGGAGTAAAAGTGGTTTAAAGCCAGGTGATCAAATTTTGATAAGTCGGGGACTTGGAAGTGGTGTTATATTTGCTGCTGCAATGCAAGGTGTGGTCCCTGCGGAAATTGTTGATAATACTTTGTCTATTCTTTCTGAAAGTCAACACCTTTTCTTCAATTATTTGAAAAGAAAGTATCTAACTTCTTCTAAATTTTCTTTAATACATGCATGCACTGATATAACAGGATTTGGTTTGCTTGGTCACTTAGATGAGATGATTACATCATCGAATATTAATCGATTTAAATCTTCTTTAGAGTTGATTAGAATTAACCTTTTTTCTGATAAAATTCCTTTTATTAATGGAGCAAAAAAGCTTTTAAAATCTGGCTATTCAAGCACTTTGGCTCCATCAAATAGAACTTTCTTTTCTACTTTAAACTCAGATAATTGTTCAACAGCCACCATCCAACTTCTTGGTGAAAAATATTTCAATAATGATGAAGATTTTATAGTCTTAAGAGAGCTTTTGATCGACCCTCAAACTTGTGGACCTTTGCTAATTTCTTGCGATAAAAAAATTACAAATGATTTAATCGAAAATGGAAATTGGAAACATATTGGAGAGGTAGATATAATATAATATATTATACTTCTTCTATTTTCTTAAGCTCAATCTCACGAAGTCTTTTTAATTCCTTGCCAATTTCTTCTCCTTCTTTCCAACCTTTTTTCAATAAATCTTTTGCAGTAATGCTTGATTTGACAAAACGCCACTTCGACCACCAATTGAGTAATACTTGCCAGCAATTAGCCTCTAAACAGATTGCTAAAGCTATAGAGTCTTCTTGCCAATTAGAGGATTCTATGGCATTACACCATTGAATTATATCCCAACTCTTGCTTTTTTCTTTGAATTTATTGGATGAATACTTTTCACAAATAGATATACTTTCATTGATGTTAATTTGTTCTTTTTTGCTTAGATATAACCTTAATCCAAGTTTATAAGGATTAGAAGAACTTGCAATGAGTATATTTAATGGATTCACTCCTAATTTTGCTGACAATTTGAGTCTTTTGTTTAAATCTTTATTATCTTGTAAGTTTAAATCAAGTAAGATTAATGCTCCCCATTCTTGTAGATTTTTAATACATTTCTCCCAATCTTCTTTTGAAAATAAAAGATCTAGCTCCATTCGAAGTCTGCTAGAAAGTGCATTTGGTTTGTTTTTATTACTGTTAGTTGATGATTTTTCCCAAGGCCAAACTTTTAATGTTGATTGAATTTGATTAATGGACTCTTCACTTAATTCAAAATTAAGTCTTGCTGAATAACGTGCTGCTCGAATAATTCTAGTAGGATCTTCCTCAACACTTTTTCTATGATTAAATTCTAATTTTTGATTTAAAATTGATCTTTGACCGTTTAATGGATCTATTAATTTTCTACTTCTTAAGTCTAATGCTATTGAATTGACTGTAAAGTCTCTTCGGTACAAATCTTCTTCAATTTTACTGTTAATAATTGTAGGATTTTCTCCTGGCTTAAAATATTTCTCTAGCCTTGCTCTGGCTATATCTATTCGTATATTATCTACTCTTATCTCAACTGTTTTATAAGAAGGATTTAGGCGATTAATTATTACTCTTTTTTCTCCAAGATGTTTAATAATTTCGCGCGTAAGCTTAGTTATTGATCCTTCAATAACTAAATCTATATCGTTTATGTTATGAATAACTTGATTTAGACTGATTCGAATAAATTGATCCCTTACTATTCCACCAACTAATGCAATACGTTGAACTTTTGCTTTATCTGCAGCGATGATTAAGGCATTTAATAAATCTTTTGGCAAGCCAATAATTTCATTTGAAAACTTGCTTTGAATAGATGTTTTCATTCTGAGTATGAAATTGATTTGTTCATGCCTAATTAATAGATTTAGGGGTCTTCGATTAGTTGGATTGGAGCTAATCTAGGATCAAGAATTTTTGGACTCATTCCAGCAAATTTAATTGCTATAGATATTTTTTCACCACTTCCAAAGATATGAGTCACTTCTCCTTTACCAAAGTTGGTATGAATTACTACATCTCCTATTGACCATTCTTTTCCTGGAGATGGACCAGCATGTCTTCTCCTAACAGAATTGCCAGGTAAATTTCGATTTTCAAAAGCTTTTGCAGCAGAATCTGAGGTTCTGTCTAATCGAGTGTGGCGTTGCAGATGTTTATCTCTGATCAAGTTAGTCCCTCCAGATAATTGAATATCCTGCTGTATTAACTCGTGAGGTATTTCGGAAAGAAAAATTGATGCAATTGCTGGCTCTCTCATCCCACCCCAAAGTCTTCTTTCAGAAGCATGAAAAAGGCATAATTTTTCTTTTGCTCTTGTTAGACCTACATAACAAAGCCTTCTTTCTTCTTCTAATGAAGAAGGGTCATCTAGAGATCGATAACTTGGGAATAAACCTTGTTCCATTCCTACTAGACAAACTATTGGAAATTCCAACCCTTTACTGCTATGTAATGTCATCAAAGTTACTCGATCTGGAGAGTTTTCTTTGTTATCTGCATCACTAGCAAGTGCAGCAGTTTCTAAAAACCCTTCTAAGTCTGCAGCTTCATTTTCCTCTTGATATTGTATTGCAGCATTTACTAATTCTTGTAAGTTTCTGCGTCGTTCTTCGGCTTCGTCAGTACCAGTGGCAATAAGTTCTTTTATATAGCCACTTTTTTCCAAAGCCAATTGAATGATTTCGGATGTGCTTGAATTATTTATTTGCAATTGCAAGCTTTGAATTATTTCTCTAAATTCCAATAGGCCTTTAGCTGATCTTCCTCCTAGAGATCTAATTGCTTCTACATCAGTAACAACATCCCATAAAGGAATACCTAGTTGATTGGCTGCGTCAGTAAATTTTTTGACGGTAGTTTTACCGATTCCTCTTTTTGGAACATTTAAAACTCTCAGTAAACTTACACTGTCAGAAGTGTTAATTAATAACTTTAAATAAGCCAAAATATCTTTAACTTCTCGTCTGTCATAAAAGCGCAATCCACCAACTACAATATATGGAATATTCCAACGAACTAATGACTCCTCAATAACCCTTGATTGTGCATTTGTTCTATAAAGAATAGCAATATCTCCCCAGCTTGAATTTTTATTATTAGCAGCCAAAATTCTTAATCTATGAACAACAGCCTCTGCCTCTGAAATTTCATCATCGCACTTCGTTAACCTTAGTAAATCTCCAGCATTTCGTGTCGCTTTTAGTGTTTTATCTATTCTTTCCTTATTATTTGATATTAATGTGTTGGCTGCTTCTAATATGTTTGCTGTAGATCGATAGTTTTCTTCTAATTTTACAATATTTGATTTATTATACTTTTCAATTTTGCTCCCAAAATCTTCTTGAAAGCCCATTAATATTCTAAAATCTGCGGCTCTAAAGCTATATATACTTTGATCAGCATCTCCTACAACAAATACAGAGCGACCTTCCCAATCTTTAAATTCTGAGGGATTTGTTCCATTTGTAACTATTAGTTTAATTAGTTCATATTGAGTCCAATTTGTATCTTGATATTCATCTACTAGTAAATGTTTAAAGCGTTGATGCCAATATTTTCTAATTGTTTTATTTTGTTTAAGAAGTTGGACGGGAATTAAAAGTAGATCATCAAAATCTAATGCATTATTTGCAGCAAGTGCCTTTCTATAAATTTTATAAGATTGTGCGATCAATCTTTCTCGAGGTCCTTCCGCAGTGGACTCAAATTTTTCTGGTAAAATACCTTTATTTTTTGCATTGCTTATTATCCACCGAATTTTTTTTGGCTCAAATCTTTTTGGATCAAGTTGTAAGTCTTGTGTAATAATTTCTTTGATTAAACTATTTACATCAGTCTCATCATAAATCGAAAAATGTTGTGTCCATTTTAATCCTTCCTTATCCGTATATTTTTCAATATCAAATCTTAGTAATTTTGCAAAAAGTGCATGAAAAGTACCAATCCATAATTCTTTTGTTATTTCTCGATATATACGAGTTCTAAGTTGATTCTGAATAGCATTTTCTAAAGTTGAATATGGTTGTCCAAGCTCCTTTTCTGACAACTTTTTAGCGAGAAGTATTTCCAGTCTATCTTTCATTTCTTTCGCAGCTTTATTGGTAAAAGTTACGGCAAGAATCTCAGAAGGATTAACATGATATTCTGATATTAAATGTGCTATTCGGTGAGTTAAAGCTCTTGTTTTTCCACTTCCAGCGCCAGCTACAACCAGTAATGGTCCTTCAGAATGTTTAACTGCCTTGGATTGCTCTGTGTTAAGGCCATGAAGAAAAGATGTTGTATTAACCATTACATTTCCTTTGTCTGCTCATGATTGAATAGCTAATGTTTTTAATGTAATAGTAATTTAATTAAGAATTTGTTGATTCGCTTTGATCTTTTAACTGCTTAATAGTATTTTCTATTTTATTCAGTTCGTCATTTTCTTGTAAGGCTTCTTGTATTTTAACTTTAGATATTCGAAGTTTTTGTGACATGTTTATAATTTCAGAACGAAGTCTATTCCTATAATTTGTTAATTCTTGAATGGAATCATTCAGCTCTTTTGGAGTCGGTTGCAAGATACTTTTTTTAAATCAATAAAAGGCTAGCTCAAAAACTCACAAACTTATGGAGAATTTATTTTCTTAAGGATATTTTGTCAGATATCCTTTTATTCCAAAACTTCAGTTACGAAGCATTGCATTGTTCTTCCGAAGGATCTATTTGAAGAAGTATAAAGGTTAGGTTGGAAAGTGGTGCTTTTCAATACCAGTCAGAAGCACTTAAATTACATTTTTGGGATTTTGTTTTCCATATGCTTGATGCATTCTCACGAGCTGTTGTAAGTGCTGATTCAAAGGGAAGTCCTATTGGATCTGAGGATTTGGTAGCCCTTCGTAAATATGTAGCAGATGCAAATAAACGTATAGACGCAACTTTGGCAATTACTCAGAATGTTTCTTGCATAGCAGCTGATGCAATATCTGGAATGGTTTGTGAAAATACTGGACTTACTCAACCTGGTGGTCATTGTTATCCAACAAGAAGAATGGCTGCATGTCTGAGAGATGGTGAGATTATTCTGAGATATGTAAGTTATGCACTTCTTGCTGGTGATTCTTCTGTTCTTGATGATAGATGCATTAATGGCTTAAAGGAGACATATCTTGCTCTAGGTGTCCCATTGGCAAATGCTATTAGAGCGATTGAGATAATGAAAATTGCAACTGTCGCAATTATGACCGAAACTAATTCCGGCAGAAAGATGTTTGAGGGGCTTAACTCTGGCTCAGGGGCTGAATGTCAAGACATAGCTTCAGAAGCTGCTTCTTATTTTGATCGAGTTATTGCTGCATTAAGTTAAATCTTGATTCTATGCAAAATCGCTTTTATTAATTCAAAACAATCAGAGCCATGAAATCAGCAGTTACCACCGTAATCGCATCCGCAGATGCAGCAGGTCGTTTCCCTACAATTAGTGATATTGAATCTGTTAAAGGATCATTTGATAGAGCACATGCTCGATTAGAAGCTGCAGAAAAATTGGCCGTAAGCATAGATAGATTGACTTCTCAAGCCTTAGACCATGTTTATGGCACACATTCTTATGAACAAGCAAATAAAGATAAATGTGCTCGAGATATCAATCATTACTTAAGACTGCTGAATTATTGTTTGGTTACTGGTGGCACAGGTCCTTTGGATGAATGGGGTATTGCGGGTATGCGCGAAGTGATTCGTGCGCAGCAATTGCCTACCATTGCTTATATTGAGTCATTTACATTTATTAGAGATAATTTAGATATACCAGGAGATATGAGTCAGCAAGCAGCTGCAGAGTTTAAGAGTCTTCTGGATTATTTAATTCATGCATTAGCTTAAAACATACATATTAGGTTTGTACTAGTTAGTATAAGAAATAAAGATGAGCGTTGATATTCATCAGTCTAATTTAGATGATTTATTTTCTGATTTAAACCACCCAAATCCGAACATTCAAAGAAAGGCTTTTGTGAGTATGAGAAAGGAATGGCCGAAAGAATCAATTGAGAGATTAATTAATAATTTAGATAGTAGTAATATTCATCTAAGACGAATATCTGTAAAGGCAATTGCATTTCATGGGGTGGAGATTATTTATAAAATAGTCGAATTATATTTTTCAAGCGCAAATATTACTTTAAAGATTAGTTGCTTGAAAATATTAGTAATATTAGCATCTAATTACAATTTAGATGATTTTCAAGATGATATTGATTCTGTAACTCTAGATGCTCTTCAAGATGATTCCACTGAGATAATATTAACAGCAATTTCTTTATTAAGACAATTGGGAACAATTTCTGTGCCACAGTTAAAAAAACTTTGTAGAGATGAAAATGTTTTGAAAGCCAAAGCTGCTATTACGGCATTAATTGAAATTTCAGAGCCTTCTTTGCAATTGTTCCTTGTGGAATTGTCTAAAGACTTAACTATAGATCTAATAATTAGAAATAATGCGATTGAAGCATTGAACTATTAATTTTCATCTTTTTCTAATCATTAATCTTTTCTTCTAGTGCATTAATGCTGAGATTTAAAATTTTCTTTACATTTTGATCTTTTTCCAAAAACAATCTTTCTTTCAACTTATTTATTTGGTTAGTTGCATTTAACTTCATTAAAGATAATGCCGTTTGTTTTCTAATGTCTTTATTGTGATGATTTAACTTTGATGTTAGAAGAATTAGATCCCAATCCTCATCAATCAAAAGTCCTATTAATTTAATCGTTTCTATTTGAACTTCTATGGAATGGTCTAATAATGCATTTTTAACAATTATTTTGGCTTCTTGATCGCTACAAACCTGAATTTGTTCTCCTAGCGCAGCAATAGAAGATGCACGAACCTTGGGATTTCTTGATAATGAGGCTCTTTTTAGAGCACTAGCCCCTTTTTTTCCAATAAAACAAAGACCCCAACATGCGAGCCCACATTGCATTTCTGTAGCCAATGGATTTTCTAAAACCTCAATTAAATGAGCAACCGCTTCTTCTCCAAATATTGCCATAGCCCCTACTGAGGAACCTTGAACTACTGGATCTTCATCATTGATTAATGCTTCCAATAGATCTGGTAGTACTGACGGATTGCCCACAAGTTTGAGAGTTTTGGCTGCTGCTCTTCTGGCAGTGACATTTTTACTTTTTAATAAAACTTTTCGCAAACCTGGTAAAGCTTCTTTCCCAATTAAGCCCAAACTTTCTGAAAAAGTCCTTCTTAATAACCCCCTTTGATCAGACAGACCGGCAATGATTTTTTTTATATAACTTTCGCTCGATATTGGTTTTTCGCCTGCTTGTAGTCTCTTTGTTAGCTCTGCAGCTAAAATTGTCGCCTCTTCTTTGCTTAGACTTTCATTTTCATTAAAGTGATTAGCTCTAGGGTTTTTTTTCAATTTTTTGTGCGTGAGGAAATTAATCTAAAAAACTTGATTTTAATCATATATTTGAATTTGGGTTGGCTTTTTTAGCAGATGAATTCAGGAGCTTTTGATACTTTGCCTCAAATAAGCAAAACCGAAGCATTGCTGATTTTAAAAACTCCTAAAAAAGATCTCAAGTTATCAAGTGATTATTATAAAGCCGTATTTTTTTTAGCTAAATATCCTTCGATAGAAACTGAGCAAGCATTATTAAAGTTAATAAAATATAAAACTTTAGATAATTCTGTTCTTCTTGCTCAGAGAAAGGCAATTGAAGTTTTAGGAAATATGAAATGTAAAAAGGCATTGCCTCATATTATCAAAGCTTTAGAAAGTAGTGATCCTTATATTGTTGGGAATTCTGCTTGGGCGTTGCAAGAAATTGGTTGCAATGATCCTAATGTGCATGATTTCATCGGATCTTTATTGGATAAACCAAATCATAATCATAGACTTATTATTCAAAGTCTAATTAAAATGAATGCGAAATCTCAATTATCAAAAATAAACAATATATTTTCTAAAAGAGATATAGATCCTAGTATTAAAGGTGCTGCATTGGTAGCTATTTTACGTTTTACTGGCAAAAAACAAAATCTAGAACTATTAAAAGAAAACTTGGATTCACCTATTCAAAATCATCGGCATTGTGCAGTTCAAGATATTATTGATGCTAATTTAACTTTATTAGTTCCATATGTAATTAGCACCCCAATTTCTCCTGCAATTAGGATGAGATCTATTTGTTTATTACCTCTAGATGCTAATAAAAAACATAAATTATGTATTTTAGATTTTATTGATTCAATCGTTATTGATGATCCAACTAAGATCAGAAGACTAATTATTAATGATCAAATTAATGAATGTAATTCATTAATAAAAGATTTATTTAGTACGGATTTTTCTCGGTCTTATTATGCTCTAAGTAGGTTGGGAGGTAAAAGCTCTAAAAGTATATGGAAAGCTATCAATACTTATTGGGAACAATTTTTGAAAGATTACGGAGCATTATACTTCCTGATAATTTTATTTAGATATGTGGATGTATCAGAAGAAGAAAATCGAAAAAGGTGTTTATTGGCTCTGCATCATTGTTTAGATAAATCTTGGCCTTCCCAAATGAAATTTAAGCCACAAGCTATTTTCAGCTCTATAAGTATTGATGTAGATTTTTTTTATAAAAACTTAGAATATTGGCTAGATGAAAATATTACCAATTATTGGTTGTCTAGGTATGCTGCTTTGCTAGCATCTGAAATATTGATAAATAACAATAGATTTGATTTATCTAAGAAGAACCTTTTAATTCTGAAAAAAGATAGTAATCAATATGTAAGTTTAAAGCTTGAATCTATTAAAAAATTATTACAAGAAAGATCTTGAATATTATTCATTAACTCTTCTGAAGACTAAATAGCCATGATTCGAACCCCATATTTTTTGATTAGTCTTAATATCATAGCCTTCATCTTTGCTAAGGAATTTATTTTTATTAAATATAACATTGCTGACAAGATAAGTGCAGTGCTCATTTCTCTTAACTATGCATTTTCTCTCTTTCTTTAAAAATCCTCTATAGGAATCATTGTTTATTTTGTAAAAGCTCATCTCGCAATCTTTTCTTAATGTTAAATCTGTAATTGAAATCTCTTTTAATAGATCTAATGTAAATCCTGCTCCAGCAATTCTATCTGAATTGCTTATCATATAATTACTTAAGATAAACATATTTTCTTTATATGAAATTGTATGAACTGCTTGGCGATAAGGCGACCATGGCGAATGGTCATAACTTTGTTCAGAATATATATATAATTTTCTATCTTTATTAATAGGAACTAATCTAAAGTAGATATTTATATGAGCATATAATTTTGGGTATTTGTGTGCTTGAAGCTTATTAGTATATTGACCGCAAAGTGTCTTGATAAAATGATATTCAATTTTAGATATATTATTCACTATTGTTTTTCTAATTGTTACTCTTTCTTATCTCAGATGCAAATGATGTTTGCAAGATAGCTTCTTTGTTTAATGATTTTATGACTGATGAACGACAACGAACATTTTTACTGATAAACCAAATACGTTCTTCAGCAATCGTTTCATTATAGGTTGTTGATAAAATTATTGTTCCATCAGAAATAAATGAATAATTGGAAATTGCTTGAATTTTTTCAGTATAACCAACACTTCTAATAATAAGCCCAGTATTTTGTTTCTTTTTGATCACTATTAAGATGCTATTACCAGAGAGTTCCATAGGATTATTTTCATTATTCCAAGTAGATATACCTTCCCAAGACATTTCAAATGCTGAAAATATATCATTATTCTTATAGTTATTTTCTTGAAGAAAGCTTTTTATTTTCTTATCCTCTTTTGTGAGGATTTTGATTTGAATATTGCTCTCAATATTTTCAAATTGCTTAAATGCAAGAGAATGAGCACTTCTCATAGATATCCATTCTCCTTCGCTTTGTTTTAGAAACTCCTCAATCCCCATTGGGTGTGCGGAAGTTTTTTTCCGGCTCAATATCAGAGTATTTTTCACTACCTTGTTGAATCATTCTAACCATTGAATCAACCATCATTGACATAGCCATAGGAACTTTTTTCCCAGATGGTGTTTTAGATGCTTGATTGCCTGGTCTTTCATTCGAAGGGGGCCTGTTTATCGTCATGCCATAAAAACTCTATTGATAAAATACGTTATCACTTGAAGCGAAACCCTTTCTAAAGGAAGCTGTTTTTACAAAGCTTGATGTTCTTCCTCCAAAAGGAGAGTTCCAAAATCTTTGGAATGGAACTATGTCTTCTCCAAAGTGTTTTTCATATTCGAAAGAGTCGACCAGATCATCAACATGTCGTTCAAAGCCTTCATTGGTAATTATGTCTATTCGTTGAATAAGTTCTTGCTGATTCATTAGTGGCCTACCTAATAAATGCATGAAATTGAGTTCTATTAATCTCTTTTGAGAGAATTTTAATACGAAGTTGTTTAAATAAAATGTTGATTTAGCAAGACCTCTAACAAATTCCCTGATTGGGATATCACCATTCCTTAGTCTCCTTTCAAGTTCTATTGAACGTTCGCTTTCCATAGGTGCAAAATTCCCATATACCTGCTTATATGATGCTCCTATAGCAACAAGCAATGATTCGTCACTAAAAGGAGTAAATTCATTGTATGTATAGTTATTTAGATTATTTGACATCTCGTTTTTACCTTTATTTTGGGTGTAATTGATATATTTTTCACGTTTATAAATCTGATTCATTTGACGCATATTATTTTCATTTATTTCTTTTGGTTTTGATTTAGAGTTTGGAGTAAATATATTCTTTTGTCCAGGCATATATACACTCCTTATATGCATGTAATATGCGCTTATTTGACTTCCAGATACGCGTGATTTCCCATAGCTAAAAAACTTTCTTTCTTGCATGTAAGATAATCTGCGTTCAAATTCGTTTCGAGAGATGAAATCCATAGTTACTGTATTGAGACAAAAAATAAAAATTAGTTATCAAGTTCTGCCATGAATAGAGATTCCATTTTTGTTGATGTTTCTTTTCTGAATTTACTCACACTTACTTTATCAAGGATGACTATTGCAATTAAAATTATGATTATTTCAATTGAAAATACAAATGAAAATGCTGGTAATGAGTTTGCTTGGTTGCTGAATGATCTCCCAATATCTAATAAACCACCACCAAAAACTTTACCCATTGCCCGAGACAAGGCCTGCGCAAGGCCCCAAACTCCTACAAAAGTACCAGCCACTTCAGGCATTGTAAGGTCTAACATTAATGATAATGCGCTATTTGTAGCAATTCCTGCAGATATTCCGAAAATAAATAGAACAGTAAAAAGCAAATGATTATTTTGTATAGACCCACTGATTATTAATAGTCCTAAAGATAAAGCAATCAACCAGCAACCTAGCTTGGCTGAATAAAACTTTCCTATCCTAGGTATTATTATCAATCCGCCCAATAAGAGACCTATTAATGTACCAATTCCCCAGTAAGCATTTAATAAAGTTGTTTTTGATATAGGTAAATTAAAAACTTCTGCTCCAAAACTTTCCAAGATCGGATCTTGTAAAAATAGTCCTAAAGTATAAAAAATTAAAAAGCTAAAGAAAATAAATATTTGTTTACTTGAAGTAATTAAAGACCAAGCCATAGAAAGGCCAACCTCATTATTAGATTTCTTTCCCTTAGTAGATAATTCCTTGTTTTTTGGTTCTATGCCCCAACATGCAAATAGTACAATAAAAAATATTATTGCACTAACATTTATCATAAATTTCTGAAGTGTCGTTTGAAGTAAAAGTGTATTAGTTATGCCATCCAAATTTTTAGTTGCAATGGAAATGGAAATTGCGCCAACGATAATTCCAATAGTTAGCATGCACCAAATGATGCCAACCGCTTTTGATCTTTCTTTCTCTTGGGTAAGGTCAATAATTAATGCTAAGTAGGGTGTTGTTGCCATTGATATTGCTAATCCATATAAGGCAAAAAGTGAACATAAAGAAATTATGCTAAATGTAATCGAAGAAAATGATCCCTGATTCAAGGCTTTTTCTGTTTCGAAAATTATTGGGATAGATAATACCGCTAATAAGCAAAATGCTGCAGATCCTAAAAGGATATATGGCGTCCTTTTTCTTCCTTTAATTGGCCAACTATCTGAGATATTTCCAAACAAGACTCGTGAAGGCGAAACAATTTGTTCAAATGCAAGTCCTCCGCCTACAAGAAGTGCTGGGAATGCCAGCTCTGTAATCATTATTCTGTTGAGCATCCCAGCGAAAATCACTGCTAAACAGCCCAAGCAGCCTTGAAATAAGCTTAGTCTTAAGAGATTAAGGGGATGTAATGTTTTTTTGTTTTCCAAGAGAATTTGACTCTCAATAGGTCATCGCATTGAAACAGATTTGAATAATCTACTCATTACCTTGAAAAGAATAAAATGAATCATCTGTTTATTCCAGTTGAAGAAGTCGCAAGCGAAACTTTGCAACACTGAAGGCTTTTTCAGGAGAAGATTTTATGAATGGATGATCCTTGTTTTCTTCAATAATGTTTTGAATCCGTTGGTCAACTGTTAAAGCTTTTTCACTGTCGTTAAGTGTTTTTTTCCATGCTTCGTCAAAGATCATCGCGAAGCTATCAGCATTGTTGAAGGCATTACTATATTCTTTCATAATAGTTTTTAGAACTATTTTAAAAACAATGCAAATAGATTATCAGAGTCTTGATTCTATTTTGGCTTATATTTATATATAATTATTTGATTTTTAAAATGACAGACTAGGTTTTGCTTGTTAAAAATCGACCTTAAAAATTTAGTTAATTATGATTTTGCTGAATAGATTTGAAATCTTGTATGCACCAGGTTAAAAGTTTTTTTGATAATAAAAGAATATGGTCAATCTGGTTTGATGCACTGATCGAAGATAAATGGTGCCAGGACGCAGATTTGAACTGCGGACACGGCGATTTTCAGTCGCCTGCTCTACCAACTGAGCTATCCCGGCTTGTTTCTATTCTAATAAATAGCCGACTATTATCTTATCTCAATGCTTATTCCTCTTAGAAAAATTTTTGGATTTATGAATGCTCGTTTAATGAAATTGTTTTTAAGTTGAAGATTTTTCTGAAATTATTTTTTAATTGCTTTTAAAGCAATTCGCGCAACCCCTTCTGCTGGCTGCTTTACGCATGTTCGAATTGGAATGCCTATTAATTTTTCTCGAATTTTTCGCCATTGTGGATTTCGAGAGCCTCCTCCAAGTGTAATTATTTTGCTTGGAATTCCTAACCCAAGGTTTCTAAACTTTTCCCATCCTTGAGCCTCAATTCTTGAAAGTCCCTCAAGTAAGCCATGAAGAAAAAGAGAATCGCTAACTGGCCTTGGCTTAAGAATTGGTTCTAAATCTGGATCATACTTAGGGAAGCGTTCTCCTCTTGAAGGTAGTGGTCTATAAAATAGTCCGCTGCCATATTCAGTGTTAATTTGCTTGCTTAATTCGATTACGTTTTCTGTGGAAAAGAATTGATTTAAGACTAAACAGCCTGCATTAGAAGCTCCTCCTATTAACCATTGGTCACATACTTTGTGATTAGTTATTCCTAAATCTTTTATAGGTGTTTTAGTAAAACGTTTAATTACTATAGTGCTACCTAAGATGGTGATACCTTCTGAAGGTGAGGCATCTGTAGCTAATACAGCAGCATTGGAATCTGTTGTTCCAGCAATGATTTCAAGTGTATTAGGCAAATTTAATTCTTTTGCAACTATCGGTGAAATTGTTCCCATTGAACTTCCACTAGGAACAATTGTGGGCAATGTTTTTTTTCCTAGAAAATCTTCCACCTCAATAGGCCAGCTTTGTTTTAAGTAGTCCCAGCCTAGTTTTAGATTGTTTCCTTCTTCACCCATTGACCAATCATTGAGAAGCCAGCCACTAATCCAATCTGCTTGATGCCTTAAAAGAATTTGATGACCATGAAGAGTGATTAGTTTAAAAGCTCTTGCAAGACTCCCATTTTTTTTTGTAAAACCTTTTTCAACTTTTTCGAATTCTTGGAGACTGTCTAGCTTTTTCATGCATTCATGAAAATAAGGTAAAGCCTTGCTTAATGGAGTCCCCTGCTCATTGCATCCCATTAATGTCCCAGAAGTTCCATCAACTGAGCATGCAATAATTTGATTCTTTATCTCTAAAGGTATTTTGCTAATGAGATGTTTGCATGATGCTTGCCAGTCATAGCAATTGTCTAAACCTGATTCATATTGAGTAGATGCAAAATATTTGAGTGACTTTTCTTTATTAATTACAGCTATTCGTGCACCACTTGTCCCTAAATCTATTCCAAGAACTAATGGCTCGTTGGGAATAAATTGCTTCAACTTTTCAATTTCACTAATTCATCAGCTTTTGATTGAACATCTTCCCAAGGAAGCATTAGATCAGTTCTTCCAAAATGACCATATGCTGCTACGTCTCTATAAAAACGACCTTTATTTTCTTTAGGGAGTTCTCTAAGTTTGAATTGTTGAATAATTGCTGCAGGACGGAGATCAAAATTATTCCTAACTAATTCGGTTAACTCTTCATTGGAGATCGTTCCTGTGCCAAACGTTTCAACCAAAATCGATACAGGATTTGCTACTCCTATTGCATAACTAAGTTGCGTTTCAACTCGACTTGCAAAACCAGCTGCTACTAAAGATTTTGATACGAATCTTGCTGCATATGCTGCGGATCTATCTACTTTTGTAGGATCTTTTCCTGAGAAGGCACCACCTCCATGCCTTGCATATCCTCCATATGTGTCCACAATGATTTTGCGCCCAGTGAGTCCAGCATCTCCTTGAGGACCTCCAACAACAAATTTTCCTGTGGGATTAACTAGAAATTTCGTGGTTTCTTTATTTGGTTTGATTAACAGATCTTCTGTAGCAGGGTTAACAACCAATTCCCAGAGATCTTTGCTGATTTGATCTCTTATTTCTGTTTCATTTGAGAAGCCGTTGACTTTGGGAGTATGTTGTGTAGATATAACTATTGTGTCTATTGCAACTGGTTTGTTATTTTCATAAATAACACTTACTTGAGTTTTTCCATCGGGAAGCAGATAGTCTAATTTTTTTTCGTGTCTAATTTCTGCAAGTTTCCTTGAAAGTCTGTGCGCCAAACTTATTGGAAGAGGCATTAATTCAGGAGTTTCATTACACGCATATCCAAACATGATCCCTTGGTCTCCGGCCCCAATCTTGTCAAAAACATTGCCACTATGATCATCAGCTTCATCAACTCCTTGTGCAATATCTGGAGATTGTTGATCTAGTGCAACCAGTACAGAGCAGCTATTTGCATCAAAACCTCCTGCTTTTGCATCGCAATAACCAATCTCTTTAATAACCTCTCTTACAAGATTGATGAAATCGACTTTTGCTTTAGAAGTTACTTCTCCTGTAATTAGGCATAGGCCTGTATTTACAACAGTCTCACAAGCAACTCTGCTATATGGATCTTGTTCTAAAAGCGAATCTAGGACAGCATCACTTATTTGATCGCATATTTTGTCAGGGTGACCTTCTGTTACTGATTCAGAAGTAAAAACAAAGCTCGACACGTGTATTTGAGTTAATTGTTTGTTTGAGAATTTATTTTATAATCAATCTTGGAAATTTAAATCATTCCAATGGTAAATGAGATGATGATGTTCATATAGCAAAGGCTCACGTTTCCATCCTGAAATATAGCCCAGGGCTAATTTGATTCCACTTTTGCGAGCCATTCGCATGTCACTATTTGAATCTCCAATTAGGGCACATTTTGAAATATTTAATTTCATTGATTTGCACATGTATTTCACAGCATTGGGATTTGGTTTTGAAGGTATATCATCTGAACTCCAAAGATAATGAAATTTATCTTCTAATCGATTTTCTTTGAGAAATTTTTTGATACCAATTTTCGTATCATTGCTAATTATTCCTAGCTTGATATTAAAATCTTTGGCTTTGTTAAGCATAGAAATTACTCCTGGGAGAAGATTCATTCCTTTACTTTTGTAATTGCCTCCTGAGTCCGATGCCTTTGATTTGGAAAAAATTTCATTTGCAATCTCTAGTGATTTCGGCCAGTTTTGTGTTATTAGGGAAAAGATAGTAGCAGTACTTATTAAATTATCTTGCTTTGATGCTATTGCAATAGAACCATTTGGGTTTATACCTTGTGAGTCTATTCCATATGCTTTAGAAAGTAAATCTTCTAATGTTGATATTATCTCATTAGGATAATTTTCTTTCTTGAATTTCTTTTTTGCCTCATTAATTCTAAATCTTGACAAATCCAATAACCTTTTTTCGCTATTAATTAAGGTGCCATCTTTATCAAATAAAATACCATTAATTTCCCCAATATATTTTCCCTTTAAATATATTGTCGGCACTAGATTTGGAAGTTAAATTTCCATTGAGGCTATTGGGTTTTCTCCTTCTTCTGCTTGTTCTAGAAGCATTTCCTTGTATTTTGCTGCCATTTCTTCAGCTTTATCAAAGACCTTTTGTGGATCTGTGAGCATATCTCCAGGTTCTGGCTCTAAAGCTTTTGTAGATAGAGATATGCGACCTCGTTCTGCATCTAGATCAATAATCATGACTTTCATTTGATCATTTACATTTAGAACTGTATGAGGAGTTTCTATATGTTCATGACTGATTTCTGAAATGTGGAGTAAGCCACTTACTCCACCGATATCAATAAATGCTCCATATGGCTTAATACCTCTAACTGCACCTACTACAACTTCTCCTACTTCTAGGCGATTCATCTTTCTCTCCACCAAAGCTCTTCGATGGCTTAGTACCAAGCGATTTCTTTCTTCATCAACTTCTAGAAATTTTAGAGGAAGATAGTCAGCTACTAGTTCTTCTTTAGCTTTTCTAGTACTGATATGAGAACCTGGGATAAAACCTCTGAGCCCTTCAACTCTGACAAGTGCACCTCCTCTATTCGTTGCAAAAACCTCAGAGTATATTGTTGCATCTTCTTTTTGTAATTGACGAACTCTTTCCCAAGCGCGTTGATATTCAATTCTGCGAATTGATAATGATAACTGACCATCCTCATTCTCTTCACTCATTATAAAGAATTGCCTGATTTCTGAAGGCTGGAGAACATCACTTAAGCCTTCTACTCTATTTATTGATACTTCTTGCATAGGCATGAATGCTGCAGTTTTAGCACCTATGTCAATCATTGCTCCTTTGGTTTCGAGGGCAAAGACAGTTCCGTTAACAATGTCTCCAGGTTTGAAGTTGTAATCGTATTTACCTAATAACGAGTCAAATTCTTCTAGTGAAAATCCAGCATCATTTAAGTCATATTTCTTGATTCTGCTACTTGGATCATCTGCAGAAGGAATGTTTTCTGGAATGGACGATTCTTCTATTGCAGACTCATCACCAATAGCAGTTTGGTCTACTTCTAATTCTGGAGCAGTTGAGCTTGGATTTTCAGACATGGTTGTAAGGCAGTATGCCTATAGGCAATGCGTGTATTTGTTATTCAAGGCCTACCCACCTTAAATAACTAATGCTCTACTCTACACCTTTGCAATTACAAAATTGCTGCAAATTTCTTGGAGGATTTAAAGCTATCTAATGTTTCGATAAAATCATTGATTCCATTGAATTGTCTATAAACAGACGCAAAACGTATATATGCAACCTCATTGATCTCTTTTAAATGGTTAAGGATCATCTCCCCTAATTCTGAGCTTTTGATTTCTTTGGGATTTCGCTGTTGAAGTTGCATTTCTATTTCATCAACAATCATTTCCATAGTTTGAGTATTAATTGATGTCTTTTCACAAGCTCTGTTAAGGCCATTTAGAAGTTTATTTCTACAGAAAATTTCTTTGTTATTTCTTCTTTTAATAACTGTGATGGGAACTGTTTCGACTCGTTCATAAGTTGTAAAACGAAAATCACAATTTAAACATTCCCTGCGCCTTCTGACACACTTTCCTGCATCAGCAGAACGTGATTCGAGGACACGACTATCTGTGTGTTGGCAAGCGGGGCATTGCATGCTGCCCTAGGATTTATTTGGTTTCAATATTAATGTATACAAGTATTTGTCTAATGAGAAGGGCTAAGACGATTAAATCTAAAAAGCTTTGATATAGGTTAATAGTCTTTTTAAGAATTTCTAGTACTTAGCTTTTGAGAAAGTCTTGTCTGCAATTAGATCCTAAAAAAAAAGCCTCGCTATTGTAGCGAGGCTTTGAGGCATTTATTTATCAAACTTCGGCGGATCGCGAAATGCGACTGCGAAGAAAAGTGTTACTACTCCCAATGCCATGAGGAGAGTGTAAGTAAAAGCTTCCATGGCTTAGATGATGACTAAAGTTTGCTTGCGATTAAGCACGCCCAGGGACGCGTCGTGTTGTTTCGTCTCCAAGTTTCTTGAATAGACCAAACTCGACCTGATCACCAATGTCAGGATCAACACCAGTAAAGGTATCACGGTAAAGAGTTCTGGCAGCATGCCACCAATGTCCAAACAAGTAGAGCAAGCCAAAGCATAAGTGTGCATATGTAAACCAAGCTCTTGGAGAGCTTCTGAACACACCGTCAGACTTGTAGCGTTCTCTATCAAACTTAAATGACTCCCCAAGTTGAGCTTTACGAGCTAATCGCTTAACTACAACTGGATCAGTAAACTTTTGCCCATTCAATTCGCCACCATAAATTGTTGCAGTAATACCAGTTTGCTCAAATGAGTATTTGGCTTCTGCTCGGCGGAATGGGATGTCAGCACGGACATTGCCATCTTTATCTTCAAGAATTACAGGGAAGTTCTCAAAGAAATTAGGCATTCTTCTTACTTGAAGATCATTTCCTTCATTATCTGTGAAGGAAATATGTCCTTGCCAGCCAGTTGGGACACCATCTCCATTTACTAAAGCTCCTGCTCTAAATAGACCACCTTTTGCGGGACTATTTCCTACATAATCGTAGAAAGCAAGTTTTTCAGGAATAGCTGAATATGCTTCTTCCTTTGATGCTCCGTCATTAATAGATGCTTCAACTCTTCTGTTTATTTCGTTTTGGAAATAATTAGAGTCCCACTGATATCTGGTAGGTCCAAATAACTCAATAGGAGTTGTGGCTGAGCCATACCACATTGTTCCTGAGACAACAAAAGAAACAAATAAAACAGCTGCTAATGCACTTGCAAGAACTCCTTCAAGACTTCCCATCCTGAGGTTTCTGTATAGCCTTTCACCAGGTCTGTTGGTGATATGGAATACACCCCCAATAATGCCTATAAGGCCAGCACCAATATGGTTGGCTACTATCCCTCCAGCACTAAATGGGTTGAATCCAGCTGCACCCCATACCGGGGCAACTTTCTCAACATGACCAGAAAGTCCATATGGGTCTGAAACCCACATTCCAACAGAAGAAAGTGATACACCAAAACCGAAGCAAGCAAGTCCTGCAAGTAAAAGGTGTATTCCAAATATTCTTGGAAGGTCTAAAGCTGGCTCTCCAGTACGAGAGTCTTCCCAGAGTTCAAGATCCCAGTAAGTCCAATGCCAGATTGCAGCAAGCATTAAAAGACCACTGAAGATGATATGAGCTGCGGCGACACCTTCAAAAGTTGAATAAGGAAGAGCTTTTCCCCAGAACCCTAATGAATCAAAGTCGAATGAACCGACACCACCTGTTAGGTCCCAACCATTCCAACTACTCGTTACACCTAGACGGGCCATGAAAGGCATGACATACATACCTTGGCGCCACATAGGGTTCAAGACTGGATCGCTAGGATCAAATATGGCCAATTCATATAGGGCCATGGAGCCGGCCCAGCCGGCAAGCAAAGCTGTGTGCATGAGGTGCACGGCCAGAAGTCGGCCAGGGTCGTTAATTACGACTGTGTGCACCCGATACCAGGGCAATCCCATGGGTAAGTTTTCGAATAACGAAGCTGCTTAATGCAGCTAGACCCGTTGATCGTAAAGGTTCTTCTATCGAACACGGGGCAGGTTGGGCCGAGCTGCAACGACTGTTGATATTCCAGGAATTTTTAAAACAGGTTTTGAAGCTCAAAAAATTCAGTTGAAATGTTCGATTTGCCAGTTATTTAGCCACGTTTGGGGAATAGAACAGTCAAAATTGTTTTGCAGAGTTGTTACTTTTGAAACAATGCCAACCATCCGTTTTGTTAGAGAAGGAAGAGATGTTCAATGCAAACCTGGAGAAAATCTTCGCCAAATTGCCTTAAAAGAAGGTATTCAGCTTTATGGATTAAAAGGAACATTGGGAAACTGTGGAGGCTGTGGGCAATGCATTACGTGTTTTGTATCTGTTGAAGGTGGTAATGAGCGTGCATTATCTCCCATGACAGAAGTAGAAAAATTAAAATTAAAGAATCGTCCTTCTAATTGGAGGCTTGCTTGTCAATGCGTTGTCCAATCTTCGTTAATTGTTCTAACCAAGCCGCAATCTCCCCCTGCTAACACTAAAGAGCTGATAAAAGATGCATTGTCCAAAGATCTCTCAAGATAGCTTTATTATGAGTGATCAAATTCAAACTTTTCGTGGTTTCTCGTTACAACATCTAATTCTTATCCTGATTTGCAAAAGAGTTGGATGATATCCATTTATAGTCTTATTAATTCTAATTTCAATTAGCAGTTACTTGAGTTCATGGAAACCACCAATTTCGGTTTTATTATCAGCTTGCTTTTCGTTGGGGTTCCAACGATTTTTCTAGTCGGTTTATATATCTCCACAAGTGACGGAGAAAAATCAAGTTTCTTCTCAGATTCAGGGAAGGGCAAGCTAGGGCCAAAAAGTTAAATTCCTTTGTTCTAAGAACAAATAGTCAGATTGATGGAAGTCTCTTTTATTAAGAGGCTTTTATGATCTTGGAATTTGAATTTATTGTTTTTTAAATTTAAAAAGTTTAGGCCTAACTTTATATGAGTAATTACTTGAAATGAATAGTCATTTCGATGTTTATCCTTGGGTTCTAAAAAAAATTGTTTTCCCGCAAAACACAGATCATGCTGGAGTTATGTGGCATGGGTCATATCTTTCATGGCTGGAGGAAGCACGGATTAGTGCACTATTAAAAGTAGGTTTAAGTTATAGCCAGTTGTCTAGAAAGGGATTTGAACTTCCAGTTGTGAACTTAAACATTAAATATAAGAGCCCACTTTTGCTTGGAGAAAATGTTTTGTTAAAAAGTTGGGTATTTCGTGGAAAGGGTGCAAGATGGCAATGGAATACAAAGTTCTTTAATCCTCTTAATGATGTTACCGCTATATCAATTGTAGATTTGGTATTAATTAAAAGGGAAAACCAAGGAAATAGATTACTTAGGAAATCACCAGAAATGATTCAGAAAGCATTTGAAGATTTACAAAATGGGCCTTTAAAAGATGAGCTCTCTTAAAACGTTTTCAGGTGAAGAAATTTTACAGTGGAGAAAGATTCAACTTTCTATTGGCGGTAGCGCTACAAATCTTGATTGGTTATTGCAATTAGGGGGCGGGTTGTCTCCCGGTGAATTTTCTCAAATAAAACTTTTTCCAGAAAAATATTATTCTCTTTTTTCATCTCTTAATCAACTCTCAAAACTTTGGAGAAGTCATGTAAAAGATGCGGTGCCTTTGCAGTTTTTGGTAGGCAAATGTCCTTGGAGGGATTTTGAGATAGAAGTTAATCCTTCGGTTTTAATACCACGTCAAGAAACAGAGCTTATTATTGATATTGTCTTACAAAAAACTAAATCCTCTTCTATTGATAAAGGAACCTGGGTTGATTTGGGAACTGGATCAGGTGTGTTGGCAATTGCTTTGGCTAAAGAATTTCCTTTTTGGGTAGGACATGCAGTGGATTGCAGTCAAGATGCGATTTTTCTTGCAAAAAAAAATATAAAAAATTTAGTTTCAGATTCGAAAATTACATTGCATTTGGGCCATTGGTGGCAACCTTTATATAATTGTGTTGACAAAGTTGATTTAGTTGTTTCTAATCCTCCATATATTCCGAAGTCGAAATTGTTAGACCTTGATCCAATTGTTCGAAATCATGAACCCCATGTAGCGCTATGTGGAGGTGATGATGGCATGGAAGGATGTAGAGAAATTATTAATGGTGCCAGAAGATTTCTTTCTTCAGGAGGATGGTTGATTTTTGAGCATCATTTTGATCAAAGCGATATGGCTTTGGCAATGATGATAAATGCTGGATTTTTGAATGTCGAATTTGAAAAAGACTTGCAAGGAATTCGGCGCTTTGCTTTTGGAAGAAACCCTTAAAGGATGAAAAGCCCTTTGCCTATACATCAGTCAGAAAATCTTTTGACTTTCCTTAAAAATGGTTCTCCAGTTTTATTCCCTACAGATACTCTGCCTGCCTTAGGTTCTTTGCCTGAAAATGCCAATCTTTTGTGGAAGATTAAAAAAAGGACCTTGACTAAGCCATTGATTTTAATGGGATCTTCCTCAGATCAATTGTTTGAGCATGTTTTGCCTGAGGCAAGAAAAGATGCAATTAGTATGAGCACTAATTGGTGGCCAGGCGCTTTGACAATTGTTTTGCCTGCTATTGGGGAAGTTTTAAACCAATTGAATCCTCAT
Organism: Prochlorococcus sp. AG-409-K04; assembly: GCA_003215555.1. Taxonomy (GTDB): domain Bacteria; phylum Cyanobacteriota; class Cyanobacteriia; order PCC-6307; family Cyanobiaceae; genus Prochlorococcus_E. The sequence goes on along the minus strand of QCKE01000004.1, from coordinate 43,516 downwards.
GGAAATTCAATTGGTTTGAGAGTCCCAGATTGCACTTTGACAAGAGATTTTCTTAAAAAGAGTGGACCTCTTGCGACTACAAGTGCAAATATTTCTGGAACAAATCCTTCTTTTTGTCCACAAGAAATCTCCAGAATTTTCCCTGAATTGCCTTTATTGGGTCCTGTTCCTTGGCCGAGTTTTTCGGGCTTAGGAAGTACAGTCATTGAATGGAAGGGATCTGGACACTGGAAACTTATTAGAAAAGGTTCTGTTATTCCTTCAGAAGTAAAAAACTAATGATTTGGCTTTTTATATTTTTGATTTTTCTTCAAGTTGGCTGGAATTTGCTTTTTAATCCGTTGATTGTTGGTGTTACTGAATTATTTGAGCTTAGAGGGGTATGGCTCATAGTGTTCTTTTTAATAATATGGATTTTCTCTGCTGTTCAAAATGAGAGTCAAAGTTGAAAATGAATTCACAAATTAAATGCCGGCTAACAGATTTGAACTGATGACCTTCGCTTTACAAAAGCGCTGCTCTACCGCTGAGCTAAGCCGGCTTTCATACAGCTAGGTTAATGTATTGTTTGATTTTTTCCAATCTTATAATTCCTGAAGAGAAACATAAAGTTCATTAAGACCTTATTCAGATGTTTCAAGAGAAAGGTTCTCTTTCTCTTTTTCTTTCTCTTTTTCTTTCTCTGAATGCTGTTCTTTTAATTTAATTTGACCAGATATTGTTCTTTTTATTGGTAGGTTGGCCACTAAGGCAGTCATTCGGTCTTCAGTTTCTAGACTTACTGCTCCTCCTTCAAAGTCAATTTCTACATATTTTGCAACGACACCAAGTATTTCTTCTCTCATTTGATCTAACAGATCAGGACTTAAGTCAGTTCTGTCATGCGCTAAAACTAATTGAAGGCGTTCTCTAGCTTTAGCAGCACTAGCTGGTTGTCTTCCAAATAGTTTGTTTAAAATGTCTCTTAGGGTCATTTTGTTAGAAGATCTTTGTTTGCATCAAGCGACGAAATTTGTCTCTGAAACTAGTCCCTTCTTTAGAAGGATCGATAAGAGGTATCTCTTCACCGTGAAGACGACCAGCAATATTTGAATAGCAACGTGCTGCAGGAGATTTACTGCCTATTAGGGTCAGTGGCTCTCCACGGTTTGTGCTGACTATTACTTGCTCATCCTCTAGAACTAATCCTAATAAAGGCAAGGCAAGTATATCTGTGACATCCTCTATAGAAAGCATTTCCTGAGTTTCCATCATTTTTGGGCGAACTCTATTGAGTACTAATTGAACTGGTTTTATCCCATGTGTATTTAGAAGCCCAATTACTCTATCTGCATCTCTAACTGCAGATACCTCAGGATTAGTTACAATGATTGCTTCTTTTGATGCGGCTACAGCATTTTTAAATCCATCTTCTACTCCAGCTGGACAGTCAATTAACACGTATTTGAATTCTTTACTTAGCATTTCAATTATTTTTTTCATATCTTCAGGCTTTAACCAATCAAGCATCCGTGGATTACCTGCAGGTAGTAGGGATAAGTTTGGTTCTTGTTTATGTTTGACTAATGCTTGATCAAGACGACAGGCCTCTTCTAGAACTTCTTGTGCTGTATAAACAATTCTATTTTCTAGACCTAATAAAAGGTCAAGATTTCTTAAACCGAAATCTGCGTCTAGAACTGCTGTTGGAGAGCCTTTACTGGCAAGAGAAATACCTAGATTTGCGGTAAGAGTGGTCTTGCCAACACCACCTTTTCCAGAGCAAATAAGGATCACTCGAGTATCTAGTGTCACGTACCTCTTAGGAGTTGAATAATTTTAATTGGATTTCATTTAATAGCAATGCAAAAAAAATAAAAACCTCGAAAAAATTCTTCTATCTAAATAAAAAATCATGATATAACTAGCTTTCTAGAATATTATTCTCTTTTGCTTATCTAGTTCTTGCTGGTTTTATGACAATTACATCTCCTTGAATTTGTGCTTCTTCGGCTAAACCTTCTTCCGGTTTTTCTTTTGGACCTTTAGCAATTTTATCTGCGATTCTTAATTGAACTGGTCTAAGTTGAAGCGCTGTGATTTTAGATTCGTGATTTCCTTCTTTACCAGCATGTGCAATTCCAAGAAGCCTTCCCCAAATCATTATATTTCCTGTTGCTCTTACAATTGCTCCTGGATTTACATCTCCAATTAATAGAATATCACTTTCAACTTCTATTATTTCTCCAGCATGGAGAGTTCCTTGGTGAAATATAATACTAACCTCTGCTTTCTTACTATTAGAAGAATTTTCTATATTTAAATCTCTTTCAATACGCGTATTTTTTTCTAGGATTAGTGAAGTATTTAATCCTAGATTAGATGCACTTATAATGCTTTCTGGTTCAGAGGAGAATACATTAGAGATTGTTTTGTTTAGTCGTTTGCAATAATTAATAATATAATTTATATCGTTACAAGTCAATTTCCATTTCCCTAGAAATATTTCTAATTGACTATATTTATTTCCTTTTATATCTAATTCAAATTGTTTTTGCCAATTCTTTTTAAATGACTGAGATAGTATTATTTGATTTTTTTTAGAATTGAATGAATTCATAATTTTATATGTGAGAGATTGATTGATTTCTTAAATTTAAGATTTTATTTTGTAGAAGCTTATCAATTTCTTTAGGATATATTAGCCATGCTGTCTTAGATGGACTTATTAATCTTTCTATTAATAATGATTCTTTTTCAAGTGCTTTAAGATTTTTTCCATCCCAAAGTCTTAGGCCGCTTTTATATGGATGATAACCAAAGATTTTGTTATGTCTAATTCCGCAAAAAATGTTTGGATCTTTATTTATTTCTGATGTAAGTTTTCTAGCAATGGCAAGCGCTTCTAATTGAAATTCAATATTTAAATTTTCTATATTCATTGCTTTAAGTAATTTTCTATTTAGGAAGCTTCTGCAGAGTAACTTTAAGGGATTTGGTGCTTCTTCTTCCCATCTTGAAAAATGATACATAGTTCTTACATCATCATTTGCTAGATATGTTTTTATGTTTAGCTTTTTCATCTCCCATAGCCAAACTGATAAGTATTTGTCAGCCCAGATTTTCTTAGGACCTAATTGTCTTGCTGTTTCAATAATTTTTTCAAGTATCCAGTTACAAACTTCATTTAATCTATGGTTATAGATACTCTTATACATTAAATTTCTTACTATTAAATAGTGTTCAACAGCTATTAAACCCTTAGGATTTATCGCTAAATCACCATCTGGTGCAATCGTTAATGTTGATAATATTCTTTCTAGATCAATACTTCCAAGGCTAGTTCCACTGCTTTCACTATCTCTCATTAAGTAATCCAGCCGATCGCAATCAAGTTGACTGCTAACAAGTGTTCTTATTAACTTACAAGTCGTGTTCTTGCCTTCTATTAGATCAGCTACTTCCTCACTCAAGGAGCTATTCAAATTATTGAGACATGTATAAATTTCAGGATGCTCTCGGATAATTTTTGCTGACCAATATTCATGTTTTAAACCAAACATTTCTTCACTACTATGACTTAATGGACCATGCCCAATATCATGTAAAAGAGCTGATGCAAAAAGAAGTCCTTTATATTCTTTTAATTTAGGTTTGATGATTAATAGTTTTTCATATGCTCTTCTGGCTATGTAAAAAACTCCTAGGGAATGACTGAATCGACTTGATTCTGCTCCATGAAATGTTAGGGAAGCAGGGCCAAGTTGTTTGATTTTTCTAAGCCGTTGAAATGGAGAAGAGTCGATGAGCTTGATTATCATCTTTTCTTCAGGAATCTTTTCATCAAGAGTTATGCCTTGATGCAAAGGATCGTAATAGGTTCTTGTTACCATTTACTTGAGAAGATGTTTGTTTATGTATTGTTTGTTTCTATTGATTCTTGTTTCTTATTGATTGAAGAATTCATTCCCAAAATTTCTTCTTCTCCTTCTGGTTCATTAGTTTCTTTTTTGATGCTTTGAGCATCTTCAATGCTCTGATTGTCGAGATTTGCTTCCATTAGCAGTTCTGCATCTAGCAACCATCTATCTTCTTCACCTCCTGGGTTTAAAGGCTCAGGTAGATCTAATTTTCTATCAGGCTCGATACCCAGGTCTTGTATATTTCTTCCTGAAGGAGTGAGGTAGCTTGCCACCGTTACTGCTAACCCACTGCCGTCACTAAGGTTTGTAAGTGTTTGAATTAGTCCTTTTCCAAAAGTGCGTTTGCCTAGTAAAAGAGATCTTCCATTGTCTTGAAGAGCTCCAGCCAGAATCTCACTAGCACTTGCAGTTCCTCCATTGACAAGTGTTACTAAAGGTCCGTCGTATAGGGTTTCTTTATTCGATGGAATTGGATCTTTAATTTCTTCGCGATTTTTAGTTTCAACAATTGGTTTTTCGCTTAAAAAAGAATCTGCAACAGCCAATCCAGAACTAACTAAACCACCAGAGTTATTTCTCAAATCTAGTACTATCCCTTCTATATCCTTCTCAGAAAGTTCTTTTAGTGCTTCTTTAACTTGTTCAGGAACCCCTTCGCTAAATTGGGTAATTCGTAGATATCCAAGTGTATGGTTTCCGGTTAGAAGCCTTCTTGTCCTAACTGGTCTTAAATCCACACTTCTTCTTTCTAAAATTATTTCTTTAATTTCATGATCTGGTGATTCAATCTCAATAGATACTTTTGAACCAGTTTCACCTCTAAGTTTTGACGCAGTAGCCTCTAATCCAAGTCTTTTTGGTGATTCTTCAGCAACTTTGAGGAGAATTGATCCGCTGAGAATTTCTGCATCTGCTGAGGGAGATCCTTCTAAAGGAGCTATTACAACAATTTCACCATCTTCGTTTCTAGCTCCTAGTTGGAGACCAACCCCATTTATTTCGCTCCCAATGTTGCTCTCTTTTAAAGCTTTGTAATCATTTGGCCTTAGAAGTCTTGTATATGGATCTCCAAGAGGAAGAAGCATTGTTTCGATAGCTGAATATGCTTCATCTGATGTTGTAATTGGTTTTTCAATAGCTTTTTGCCTCAAACGCTTCCATTGCACTTCATTGAATTTGTCAGGATTTAAAAACCCTTCATTTACGATATTCCATGTTTCTAAAACCAGTTCCTGCCCATCATTTAAAGCAAAGATGGGCTCAACAGTTATTACTAACACAAGTAAAAAACTGAGGAAACCAGCAAAAAATTGCCGGAATTGTTTTGAACAGGTTTTTACAGTTGGAAGCATTGGATTAATCAATTGTGCGAACCATGGGGCACATTCAGTACACTGTTTGTATTACTTATCAAGTTCATCTGATTCATGGCGAACTCCTCACCTGTCTACGACTGGTTCCAGGAACGACTTGAGATACAAGACATTGCAGACGATGTCACTTCAAAATACGTGCCTCCTCATGTAAACATCTTTTATTGTCTTGGAGGCATCACACTTGTCTGCTTCTTGATTCAATTTGCAACTGGTTTTGCAATGACGTTCTACTACAAGCCGACAGTAACAGAAGCTTATAATTCAGTCAGTTATTTAATGACTGACGTTAGTTTTGGCTGGTTGATTAGATCAGTTCATCGTTGGAGTGCCTCCATGATGGTTTTGATGTTGATATTGCATGTATTTAGAGTTTATTTAACAGGTGGATTTAAAAGACCTAGAGAACTAACTTGGGTCACTGGTGTTGTAATGGCTGTTATTACAGTTGCATTTGGAGTGACTGGATATTCTTTGCCATGGGATCAAGTTGGTTATTGGGCTGTCAAAATTGTTTCAGGCGTACCAGCTGCAATACCAGTCGTTGGGGATTTTATGGTTGAATTGCTTCGAGGTGGAGAGAGTGTTGGGCAAACAACCCTTACACGTTTTTATAGTTTGCATACCTTTGTTCTCCCTTGGACTCTTGCAATCTTTATGCTTATGCATTTTCTTATGATTAGAAAGCAGGGGATTTCAGGACCCTTGTAAGCATTAGGAAATTAATTAATCTCTATAAAATTACACTTGATTATGTCTACTCTTAAGAAACCTGATTTATCTGATCCAAAATTAAGGGCAAAGCTTGCTAAAGGTATGGGTCACAATTATTACGGTGAGCCAGCTTGGCCTAATGATCTTTTATATATTTTCCCAGTAGTTATCCTTGGAACAATTGCATGCGTTGTTGGACTTGCAGTATTAGATCCAGCATTTCTTGGGGATAAAGCAAATCCTTTTGCTACTCCATTGGAGATTCTTCCTGAATGGTATTTATATCCGGTTTTTCAGATTCTCAGGGTAGTACCAAATAAACTTTTGGGAATAGCTTTGCAAACCTTGATTCCTTTAGGCTTAATTTTGATTCCTTTCATCGAGAATGTAAACAAATTTTCCAACCCATTTAGAAGACCAGTTGCGATGGGTTTTTTCTTATTCGGAACTTTGTTAACACTATATTTAGGAATAGGTGCTTGCCTTCCTATCGATAAGTCTTTGACTCTAGGCCTATTTTGAAAATTTTGATTTAATTTAAATCCAACATCTCAACGTCCTTTGGACATACTTTTAAGAAGTGATGCATAAGAAGAAATCCCACAATAGTCCAAGTTTGATAAGTCCTTGATTGCTGTCCAACCCACGTTCCAGTTGGACCATCAAAGTATTCAGCCCATTTTTGTTTTGGAAGTTGATTAAGCTGACTCCAGTAGCATTCTTCTAACAAGGATCTCATTTGGCCCATTAGTAATACATCTGCTTTTGGATATCTCTGTTCATGAAGAAGAATAGAAGCCCCAAAAAACCAAAGAATGCTTGGCCAATGTCCTCCATTGTGATAACTCCAAGGCCAGTTTTTGGGATCCGAACCAGTTTTGTTTTGCCATTCCTCTACTTCCATGGGTGGGTGACAAATTCTCATAGGCATTTGAGCCATTAAGTGCTCTCGATTGTGAAGTACTAATCTGAACAGAGCTCTTTGTTGAGGTGCAGTAAGTACTCCGAACATGCAAGCAAGGGAGTTCCCTAGGCTGTAAAATCTAAAATCAGGTCTTCCAGTTCGAATATTTCCTATAAGATATCCTCCTCTATTTTCCAGCCAGTCTTGAAGCCAAGGAGGAACTATCTGAGGTTGGACATTGAATTCATTTTGATGTTGGTCTTCTCCATATTGTTCAGTAGGTCTCCGTCTAAGTACTTGCATTGTTTTGCTTGTTACCCAGTAATGCTTTAGAAGGAATTGACGAAGGTCATGCACCCATTGTCTTGTAAGTAAAAGTCTTTGATCTAATAAACGACTAACTTGATGCTTGCTACTAAGATCCATTAGCTCAATGCAACTACTGAGAGATGCATAAAGAAGAACTTCTACTTCTAATGGTGCGCCCCAAACGTCCATAGGGCGGTCAATCATGAATGAACAATCAGGAACAAAAAGAACTGGTGTCCCTTCGAAAGTTGGATGAAGAACCAGGTCTAACAGAAGTTGAATGCCTCTTTGTACCTTTTGACTTATTCCAAAAGTTGTATCTTTACTTTTTCTCACATATAGCCAACATAAAATTGGCCACCAAAGGCTTGCGTCAGCAGAGGTTATGCGCCCAATGGACCTTTGCCCATAGTCAGCGATTAGTTCATTATTTTCCTCTACAAAGCTTGTGGGAAAAACACCTCTGGTTTGGTAACTAGTGCTTTGCAGATCGAGGCAAACAGATAAGAATTTTTTGACTATTTCATATCTTTTTTGAGTTAGTAGATAAATCATTACTGGCACATTATCTCTTAAAAATATTTCCCCATAATTAAGAGCATCATTATTCGCAGGATGTTCAAGTGCTGCAACACTGCCTGCAAAATGGCCGTCGATCTTGATTAAAGATCGTTCAAAATGCTCCATAGCTCTTTTTATGACAGCTTCCTCATTGGAATTAGGGCGTACCCTTTGGCGTCGTTGGCTAAATCTTTCTGGCATTTATGTGTGTTTTGATGCAATTCTCAAAGGCTTGTGATGACAAGCTATTTCCATACTAGAGAAGAAAAAGAAGATCAACTAGACTTGGTTTTTAGAAATTGTTGTTGCGCATATGTGGGTTAGTGGTCTACCATTGGGGACTGGATGTGAATTGGTTTAATTACTAATTCAAGGCTTATCGATCAAACCTTATTTCCTAAGTTTTGTTAGAGAGCCCTTACATCAGGAACGGAGTAATCCATGAGCTGATGTAGGTTTCTAGGGTGGTCTTTGATCACAACGCTGAGACTTGTGAAAATGAGTCCAAGCAGAACCTGGACAACTAAAAAGTTTAGGAACTGACGCTTTATTCGCGTTCACTTTGCTATATGCATTTGTGAATGTTAATGCGATTAAAGTGTGAGGTCCCGTCAAAAAATTAATTGCTGGACTTTGCAATTATTGAGATTAGGAATCACGTCTTAATCTCTTAATTTTCATTGTTTTAGCAATACCGGATCTGAGATCTCGGAAAGTCACAAGGAAATATTTCTTTAGTGCACTCTTTGAACCCTTAAAAACTAAGGAGGCTAAATCTAATTTGCAGTACAACTGTATTGATCATAATAGATGCAGCAAGTCGGACTGAGTTGAAAAGAAAAATTTCGGCAATAGGGTCTGATCTACAACGGAGAGTTTGATCCTGGCTCAGGATGAACGCTGGCGGCGTGCTTAACACATGCAAGTCGAACGAACCTTCGGGTTAGTGGCGGACGGGTGAGTAACGCGTGGGAATCTGCCCTCAGGAGGGGGATAACGGTTGGAAACGACCGCTAATACCCCATATGCCGAAAGGTGAAATGAATTTCGCCTGAGGATGAGCCCGCGTCTGATTAGCTTGTTGGTGAGGTAATGGCTCACCAAGGCTTCGATCAGTAGCTGGTCTGAGAGGATGATCAGCCACACTGGGACTGAGACACGGCCCAGACTCCTACGGGAGGCAGCAGTGGGGAATTTTCCGCAATGGGCGAAAGCCTGACGGAGCAACGCCGCGTGAGGGATGAAGGCCTCTGGGCTGTAAACCTCTTTTCTCAAGGAAGAAGATATGACGGTACTTGAGGAATAAGCCACGGCTAATTCCGTGCCAGCAGCCGCGGTAATACGGGAGTGGCAAGCGTTATCCGGAATTATTGGGCGTAAAGCGTCCGCAGGCGGCCTTTCAAGTCTGCTGTAAAAACGTGGAGCTTAACTCCATCATCGCAGTGGAAACTGTAAGGCTTGAGTGTGGTAGGGGCAGAGGGAATTCCCGGTGTAGCGGTGAAATGCGTAGATATCGGGAAGAACACCAGTGGCGAAGGCGCTCTGCTGGGCCATAACTGACGCTCATGGACGAAAGCCAGGGGAGCGAAAGGGATTAGATACCCCTGTAGTCCTGGCCGTAAACGATGAACACTAGGTGTCGGGGGAATCGACCCCCTCGGTGTCGTAGCTAACGCGTTAAGTGTTCCGCCTGGGGAGTACGCACGCAAGTGTGAAACTCAAAGGAATTGACGGGGGCCCGCACAAGCGGTGGAGTATGTGGTTTAATTCGATGCAACGCGAAGAACCTTACCAGGGTTTGACATCCTGCGAACCTCTTAGAAATTTGAGGGTGCCTTCGGGAACGCAGTGACAGGTGGTGCATGGCTGTCGTCAGCTCGTGTCGTGAGATGTTGGGTTAAGTCCCGCAACGAGCGCAACCCACGTTTTTAGTTGCCAGCATTTAGTTGGGCACTCTAGAAAGACCGCCGGTGATAAACCGGAGGAAGGTGTGGATGACGTCAAGTCATCATGCCCCTTACATCCTGGGCTACACACGTACTACAATGCTACGGACAAAGGGCAGCAAACTCGCGAGGGCAAGCAAATCCCATAAACCGTGGCTCAGTTCAGATCGTAGGCTGCAACTCGCCTACGTGAAGCAGGAATCGCTAGTAATCGCAGGTCAGCATACTGCGGTGAATACGTTCCCGGGCCTTGTACACACCGCCCGTCACACCATGGAAGTTGGCCACGCCCGAAGTCGTTACTCCAACCCTTGTGGAGGAGGACGCCGAAGGTGGGGCTGATGACTGGGGTGAAGTCGTAACAAGGTAGCCGTACCGGAAGGTGCGGCTGGATCACCTCCTAACAGGGAGACATAAACTGATTATGATGTCTGAATAAAATTTAGGCCGTAATCCTGTCACCTTAGGTCGATCGGTACCTCAGATTGATATTTAAGTGAAGTTGATTCTCAATTTTACTTTTCAATTTTAGTTCCTAAACTTGTCTAGGTCACACCCAACAAACTTTCTCCTGGGCTATTAGCTCAGGCGGTTAGAGCGCACCCCTGATAAGGGTGAGGTCCCTGGTTCAAGTCCAGGATGGCCCATTCGTTGTTGGGGGTATAGCTCAGTTGGTAGAGCGCCTGCTTTGCAAGCAGGATGTCAGCGGTTCGAGTCCGCTTACCTCCACTGATCAACTACCTGATAACTCAATTTGGAGATTGTTATTTGGTTAAAGTGACTTAGATGTTGTTCAATCTGAATGAACCTAGCTTCCTATCATACCTAATATATTTGTATTTGGCTGATAAGACGCTGGGCTCACTACTATTCGAAAGTTTTAGTAGTTTGATTCAGTAGAACCTTGACAACTGCATAGGAAAGTCTGGAAAAATAAAGCATCTCATAGATGCAAAAAGCTATTAATTTAGTACTTCTAACATTAATACTTTTTGCTTAATTCTTGAGTTAGAGCAAATTTACTTTTGATGAAAATGCTTTTAAAAAGTATTTTTTCAATAGTAACTAATGGTCAAGCTACAAAGGGCTCACGGTGGATACCTTGGCACACAGAGGCGATGAAGGACGTGGTTACCTGCGATAAGTCTCGGGGAGCTGGAAGCACGCTTTGATCCGGGAATTTCCGAATGGGGCAACCCTTAATACGACCAGCTGAATATATAGGCTGGAACGAGCTAACCCAGCGAACTGAAACATCTTAGTAGCTGGAGGAAAGGAAAGTAAAAACGACTCCCTAAGTAGCGGCGAGCGAACGGGGAAAAGCCCAAACCGATTGTTTCGACAATCGGGGTTGTGGGACAGCAATGTGGACCAACAAACCTAGAAGAAGCGTTTGAATGGCGCGCCATAGAGGGTGAAAGCCCCGTAATCGAAAGGAGAGTTGGCCTAGCTGTATCCCGAGTAGCACGGAGCACGTGGAATTCCGTGTGAATCTACGAGGACCACCTCGTAAGGCTAAGTACTCCTGTGTGACCGATAGTGAAACAGTACCGCGAGGGAAAGGTGAAAAGAACCCCGGGAGGGGAGTGAAATAGAACATGAAACCGTGAGCTTACAAGCAATGGGAGCCCGACTAATCGGGTGACCGTGTGCCTGTTGAAGAATGAGCCGGCGACTTATAGGCACTGGCGGGTTAAGCCGGGAATGGTGGAGCCATAGCGAAAGCGAGTCTGAATAGGGCGTTTGTCAGTGTTTATAGACCCGAACCCTGGTGATCTAACCATGGCCAGGATGAAGCTTGGGTGATACCAAGTGGAGGTCCGAACCGACTGATGTTGAAAAATCAGCGGATGAGCTGTGGTTAGGGGTGAAATGCCAATCGAACCAGGAGCTAGCTGGTTCTCCCCGAAATACGTTGAGGCGTAGCGTCTAGTGCTCCAGCAGGGGGGTAAAGCCACCATTTCGGTGCGGGCTGCGAAAGCGGTACCAAATCGATATGAACTCTGAATACCCTGTGTGTAACTAGGCAGTCAGACTGTGGGGGATAAGCTCCACACTCGAAAGGGAAACAGCCCAGACCGCCAGCTAAGGTCCCTAAATCAGCACTAAGTGATAAAGGAGGTGGGGTTGCTTAGACAACCAGGAGGTTTGCTTAGAAGCAGCCATCCTCAAAGGAGTGCGTAATAGCTCACTGGTCGAGCGATCCTGCGCCGAAAATGAACGGGGCTAAGTGCTGTACCGAAGCTGCGGATTTACTTGTAAATGGTAGGGGAGCGTTCTATGTGGGGTGAAGCGTTAGCGTAAGCGGGCGTGGACTGCATTGAAGTGAGAATGTCGGCTTGAGTAGCGAAAACATGGGTGAGAATCCCATGCCCCGAAACCCTAAGGGTTCCTCCGGCAGGCTCGTCCGCGGAGGGTTAGTCTGGACCTAAGGCGAGGCCGAAAGGCGTAGTCGATGGATAACAGGTCAACATTCCTGTACCGGTTATGTTTTGGGAAGGGGGACGGAGAAGGCTAGCCAATCCAGATGTTGGTTACTGGTTCAAGCGTTCGAGGCTTTGAGGAACGGAGAAAACGTTCTGAGCTAAGGCGTGAGTACGAGTTGCTACGGCAACGAAGTTGGTGATGTCATGCTTCCAAGAAAAGCCCTATACCCGTTAAGGCATAACTGCCTGTACCCGAAACCGACACAGGTGGGGTGGTAGAGAATACTGAGGGGCGCGAGATAACTCTCTCTAAGGAACTCGGCAAAATGGCCCCGTAACTTCGGGAGAAGGGGTGCCAGCGAGAGCTGGCCGCAGTGAAGAGGCCCAAGCGACTGTTTACCAAAAACACAGGTCTCCGCTAAGTCGCAAGACGATGTATGGGGGCTGACGCCTGCCCAGTGCCGGAAGGTTAAGGAAGCTGGTTAGCGTAAGCAAAGCTGGCGACTGAAGCCCCGGTGAACGGCGGCCGTAACTATAACGGTCCTAAGGTAGCGAAATTCCTTGTCGGGTAAGTTCCGACCCGCACGAAAGGCGTAACGATTTGGGCGCTGTCTCGGAGAGAGGCTCGGCGAAATAGAATTGTCTGTGAAGATGCGGACTACGTACACCCGGACAGAAAGACCCTATGAAGCTTTACTGTAGGTTGATATTGGTCTCGGGCTCTGAATGCGCAGGATAGGTGGGAGACTATGAAGTAGTGCTTGTGGGTGCTATTGAGTCAATGGTGAGATACCACTCTTTCAGAGCTAGGGTTCTAACGCTTACCCGTTATCCGGGAAGCGGACAGTATCTGCTGGGCAGTTTGACTGGGGCGGTCGCCTCCTAAAAGGTAACGGAGGCGTACAAAGGTTCCCTCAGGCTGGTTGGAAATCAGTCGTTGAGTGCAAAAGCAGAAGGGAGCTTGACTGTGAGACCTACAAGTCGAACAGGGACGAAAGTCGGTTTTAGTGATCCGACGGTTCTGAGTGGAAGGGCCGTCGCTCAACGGATAAAAGTTACTCTAGGGATAACAGGCTGATCTCCCCCAAGAGTTCACATCGACGGGGAGGTTTGGCACCTCGATGTCGGCTCATCGCAACCTGGGGCTGAAGTCGGTCCCAAGGGTTGGGCTGTTCGCCCATTAAAGCGGTACGCGAGCTGGGTTCAGAACGTCGTGAGACAGTTCGGTCCATATCCGGTGTACGCGCAGGAATATTGAGAGGATTTCTCCCTAGTACGAGAGGACCGGGAGGAACGCACCTCTGGTGTGCCAGTTATCGTGCCAACGGTAAACGCTGGGTAGCCATGTGCGGAGTGGATAACCGCTGAAAGCATCTAAGTGGGAAGCCCACCTCAAGATGAGTATTCCCATGGCATAAGCCAGTAAGGTCACGGGAAGAACACCCGTTGATAGGCTCTACGTGGAAGCCTGGTAACAGGTGCAGCGGAGGAGTACTAATAGACCGAGGGCTTGACCTTCTTCTTCCTCTAGCAAAAGAAAAGAGGCTTTATTTTTCCAACTAAATTCTTTAAAGAATATTTCTATGCAGTTCTCAAGGCTCCAACCTTGAACATGAAAATGTTTTCCTGGTGTTCATTGCGATGTGGACCCACTCCGATCCATCCCGAACTCGGTTGTGAAACGCATCAGCGGCAACGATATTTGGGGGGAAGCCCCCTGAGAAAATAGCTCAATGCCAGGTAAAACATTTTTCAAAAATTATTTGTAGATTTAATCACCCTGTCTCTAGAATTGAGATAGGGTTTATTTTTGGCAATTAGGACACCAATGAGTTCCTCTACCGCAAAGTTTTTCTTTTAAAATAATTGCTCCACATTTCCTGCATGCTTTACCAGCTCGTCCATATACCCATGCTTGGCCTCCATAATTTCCATTGATACCTTCTAAATCTCTAAAGTCTTTAAAAGTCGTACCTCCTTTTCCAATACTTTTTTTCAAAACTCTTGTTAATGTTATACACAAGTTTGAAATTTCTTTTTTCTTTAGTTGTTTCGATTGTTTGAAAGGGGTTATTCCAGCTTCAAAAAGGCTTTCATCTGCATAAATGTTTCCAGCACCAGCTACAGTTGTTTGATCTAATAATGATGCCTTTATTGAGCGCTTTCTATTCTTAAGAGACTCTTCTAAATAAGTAGAATTAAATTCTTTACTAAACGGTTCTGGACCTAGTTTTATTATTCCTTTTATTGTACTTTCGGGCAAATTTTGAGACCCTAACCACCACATTTGCCCAAAATTTCTTGTATCAATAAAACGCAATTCTCTCCCTTTTATATTCCATAAGCGAACTCTAGTGTAATTACAAGCTGGTGTTGTCGATTCATAAAGTTGGAATTGCCCTGTCATTCTTAAATGAATCACCCACCATCCAGCGGAAATATTTTTTGATTCTGAAAAAAGATTGCAAATTAAATATTTCCCTCTTCTAGTCCATTCGCCTATTGATAAACCATTCATTTGATATACAAAAACCTTTGCCCCACCTTGGCTTGCGATTGTTCTTTCAGTAATAACTTCTACACGGTTTATGCGAAAATCCTGTAAAGCCCTATCTAATCCTTTGCGGATTGTTTCTACTTCAGGTAACTCAGGCAAAAATCTTAAACTGCTTCTAGTTCATTCTCTGCAAAGTTGTTCGTGTTGTTACCACCATCAACACCACTAAAAGCTGCATAATTAACTTTTTCGAATCTAACTACTACAGGGTATTTGATTCCAGAAGTATCGACAGAAGCCACTTTCCCTATTTCATTGAACCAATAGGATTCTGGTCTTTTGACTCTAACTTTGTCGCCTCTTGAAATAGCCATTTTGTTAATACTGTTATTTCAATAATAAGATTATCGTGGGACAAGTAAAATTTGTGATTAGCGTCACAGAATGTCTCCCTTTATTTTTTTTACAAGCATTTAGCTTGCTTGCTTTTTATTAGTGAAAACAATAGAAAACCCTGATCCATCTATCATTGAACTGGATTTACCAGATCCCAACACAGATGAACTCACTAGCCTAGAGTTTTTAGATCGTTTACAAAAGGCTTGGAGTATATGTGAAAGATTTGATTTGCACACTGATATTTGGAGAGGAAGAATTTTAAGAGTTGTTAGAGATAGAGAAAAAAGAGGGGGAGAAGGAAGAGGTGCTGGATTTTTGCAATGGCTAAGAGAGATGGAGATTAGTAAAACAAGAGCATATTCTTTAATTCAATTAGCTGAGTCCGCTGATGAACTTGTTGTTGATGGAATCCTCTCAGAAGAAAGTGTTAATAACTTTTCCAGAAGATCATTTGTAGAAACAGCTCAGTCCTCTCCAGAGGTACAGCAAATGATTGCAGAATCTGCTAACAAGGGAAATGAAATTACAAGAAAAGAAGTTCGCAGACTTTCTGACGAATTTACCTCTGCAACAAGTCCTCTGTTACCAGATGAAATTAGACAAAGAACTCAAGAAAATCTTTTGCCTCCTAAAATAGTCGCACCATTGGCGAAAGAACTATCAAAGCTACCTGAAACTCTTCAAGAGGACTTTAGAAAGGTTTTAAAGGAATATCCAGATATCGATTCAATAAAAGAGGTCACAAATGCAGCCAGATGGATAGGAAAATCTAACGATGCTTCATTAGCTCTTAGAGCTTTACAGAGAGATGATTTGGATTTAGCAAAGGCAACCCAAGAGGCACAGCGCATAGATGCTTTGAATTTTTTAGCAGAAGCTTTGTCACAAGCAAAAACCATTGAAGCTTCAGTTTTAAGATTTCATACTGCGTGGAGACGTTTGGGTGATTTAAATGAAAGGCTATGGGTTGAAAGTGGAAGTAGCACGCCTTATCTAAGAGATGTTCTGAAAGTATTGCAGACACTTAGTGGAGTTACAATGAGAGTCTCTCTAGGTGAACTTTTTGGAGGAAAAAAAATCAGGCTTCAAATTGTTGAGGAAGAAATTGATTATCCAGAAACTCTATAAAAACTTGATTGTTTTTTTATAGTTTTGAATTAACTTGCATTTTCACACCTTTCGTCTAATAAGTTGTATTCAAAGTAAGTTTTAGGAGTGACCCATTTTTTCCATTTCCCATTGGATTTACTAGAAGTTATTTTGCTTGATTTACAATTAATAGCTAAAAATAAACTTCTTCCGTTGCTATGCTTTGCAGGAGCAACGTAGCTTCCGTTAACAGTTCTCCATGAAGACCAATTGATCTTTAGTGGACCATAATATCTCCAATCATCTCCTCCAGTAAACTTGTTATTTTCTTTCATTAAGGACTTATCTTTTTGCTTGGAATTTGAGCCAATTCTATCGTTATTTTTTTTTATTTCTAGGTCTTCAACTTCAAAAAGTTTAATCCGCGTACCTGTCATTAGGTTGGATGTCTCAATTATATTATTAAGACTTACTATCTCTTTGATTGAGATATCATATTTTTTAGATATTTGATATATTGTTTCTCCTTCAGAAAGGGTATGATATTGATAATTTTTGAGAGGCATCTTGGCTTCTTTGGGTAATAATAATATTTGATTTAGCTGCAATATGTTTGGGTCTTTAAGCTTGTTTAGATTAATAATTTTCATTTTATCTATTGAGTATTTATTTGATATTTTATCTAAAGTATCTCCTTTAATAACAGTATGTTTTATTGAGCTAATTTCTTCTTTTTTTATAATCGCATTTGCAGGCAAAATTAGTTTATCACCAGCTTTTAAATTATCACCATCGTAAAGTTTGTTTGTATCCATTATCGATCTAATAGTTATATTATAATTTTCTGCAATCTTGGCTAATGTGTCGCCTTCGGTAACAATAATCTCATTAGCAATAGTAGTAGATTGTATGCCTAGTAATATAATAAAAAATAGAAAGGTTTTTCTTTTCATGATTATATTAAACTCTTACAAAAGATAAGGTGTTTTTGGTGAATTTGCCAGTTTTATACAAATAATTATTTATTTTATTAGCTTGCTTAGTAATGAAAGATCCATTTTATAAGGAGGATATCTGAAATTAAGGTCTATCCAGAATGGCCTTGATAAAACTGCTCTTTTATGTGAAAAAGTTTCAAACCCAGCTTTTCCATGGTATTGCCCCATTCCGCTTTCGCCTATTCCACCAAAAGGAAGTTCAGGCATTCCTGCTTGCATTATTACATCATTAAAGCAAATTCCTCCTGAATGTGTTTGTTGAAGAAGATCATTTCTTTCTTGTTCACTGCCTCCAAACATGTAAATTGCTAGTGGTTTTTCTTGAGTTTTTATTATATTTAGACCTTCATTGAAATTAGAAATACTTAATATAGGTAAAATAGGTCCGAAAATTTCTTCGGAAAGAATTTCATCGTCCATATTTTCTATATTAATTAATGTAGGACAGATCTTTCTGTCTATAAAATTAATACTTCCTCCAAATATAATTTTATTATGCTTTCTTGCCTGTTCAATTTGATGGACAAGTTTTTCAAATTGCTTATCATTTAGGCTTGCTAAATCTAAGGACTTTTCAGGAGTACTTCCATAGAAAGTATTAATATTAATTTTCATTTTTTCTATTAGGTTATCTTTTAACTCTTCAGAAACTAATAGGTGATTTGGAGCTAAACAGGTTTGCCCACAATTCAGAACTTTTCCCCATATAATTCTTTTAGCCGTAATATCTAGATTAGCTTTTTTTACTACTAAGACTGGATTTTGCCCTCCAAGTTCAAGAGTTACCGGTGTTAAGTTTTTTGCGGCAGCTAACATAATTTTTTTTCCGATTTGACTACCACCTGTGAAGAAAATATGATCAAATTTTTCAAGAAGAAGTTTTTCTGTATCGTTAGCATTTCCCTGAAAAACTTTTACAGTATTAATAGAAAAATATTTATCAATTAATCTTTCTATTAATTCTGAAGTTACTGGGGCAAACTCTGAGGGTTTAAGAATGGCTGTATTTCCTGCAGCCAGCGCAGATATAAGAGGCTGCAAAGTTAACATAAATGGATAGTTCCATGGACCAATAATCAGAATGCAACCTAATGGTTCTTTTCGGACAGTGGCTTCGCCAGGCTTAAGCCATAAGGGTAAGTTTATTTTTTTTTGATTCATCCATTTAGATAATTCTTTCTCAACTAAAGAGATCTCTTGGCGTAAGGATAGAATTTCAAAAAAACCTTCAGTTTTTGGTTTGTTTAGATCTTCAGATAATGCGTTTAATATCTCAGTTTCATTTTGATTGATAAGTTCCTTAAGATTTCTTAGTTGTTTCCTTCTCCATTCTTCAGGTCTTGAATTTCCTGAATTGACTTCCTGGCGAAGATGATCTAGTTCTAGATGGGAGAATTGCAAAGTTCTAAAGCTTAATTAATTTGCTTTTACCATCATAAAAATTTAAACGAAAAAAAATGTCTAATGCGGTATGAATTGTTGGAAAATTATTTTTTGGATTTTAAAGATAATAACGGATTATTTTTTCCTAGCATGATCTGGAAAAATGACTCAGTATTTTACTTCTTATGTTTTGTTAAATTATTAGCTTATGGTTCTCTAATTGTGATGCTCTTTGATGTGAAAGTTATAATTCGCTCAAAATTCGAGTTTACACTTGATTGTCAACAAATTAGGAGAGTTTTATACCATCACTGTTGTTAATGATTTCATAAGTTAAAAATTAAATTTGAAAATTACAAGATAGTAATTTCATCATTTCAGACTGGAAATATAAATACCTTTTTCCTTGCTAAATCTTACACTCCAGACATCTTGGCAGATTTGCTTTAGCTCACTAAAAAAAATACTATTATCTCCGTTCTTAATCCATTTTGCTTTTAACAAGGGTATTTTTTCTTGCATTACATTCATGGGAATTTGAATTAAAAGGAGGCTCTCCTCTTTGAAAGCGCTTTTTATAGGAGCTTCTGAACTTTGTTGAAATACTCTAATTAGTAATTGGGTGACAAGTGGCTCACCCATTTTTTTTACATGGTCTATTGAACAGATCTTTTTTGGTAAAGACTTTCCTCCAAGAGGCATTAATCTATAGTTTTCTTGTTCAATTAATGCTATGGCAATTAAATATGGATATTCGATCATTCCTCTATATCCTCTAAAACAACATTAGACTGTATTTTACATTATACCCTTTGAGAAGATGGATTAAGAAAATGCAATCAAATCTGGAATTTATGTTAATACTTGCCGTTCCTGCTTTAGATTTTTATTTGTGTAAAAAATAATTTAAAAATTGAATTAAATTTTTCTTCATATAGAAAAAAAATTAATATTTAAGACCCTTTGCAATTGCATTCCCTGCAATCCAACCACTTGTCCAACAATGTTGAAAATTAAAGCCACCAGTCAATCCATCTATATTCATGATTTCACCAGAAAAATATAGATTATCACATTTCTTGCTTTCCATAGATTTAATGTTTACTTCGTCTAATGATACACCGCCAGCAGTTACAAATTCTTCGCCATAAGGACCTTTAGAAAAAATTTTGTGAGAATCTTGGTGTAAAGCATTGCATAATTTATTTTGACATAAAATAGATAAATTAGCCCAATTTATTTCATTTTTAATTCCAATATTTTTTGTTAAAGTAAACCAAAGTCTTTTAGGAATATTCGGGAAAGGACAACTATTGCTTATTCTTTTTCTTGCAAAAATTACTTTATGTTCACTCAAGATTTTTGTTACATTTAAAAAGTCATCGTTGACCCAATTTATGATTAATTCTCCTTTATATTTGTTGTTATATAATGCTCTTGCTGCAAAAGCAGAAAGTTTTAAAATTGATGGACCACTTAGACCCCAATGAGTGATTAATAAACTTCCATTCTGACTAAATACTTTGTCCCCTACTATTAACTTTAAACTTACATTTTTTAAGCTAATTCCTTTGCAAGATGTGAGCCATGAAGAGTCTAATTTAAATGTAAAAAGAGATGGAACTGATTTTATTACTTTATGTCCGAGTGATGATGCAATTTTTCTCCCACTTTCATTCCCACCGGTAGCAATTAGAACCTTTTTTGCGTAAATTATAGTTTTATTTTTGCATGAAATCTTGAATTGATTATGATTTATCTTTTCTACTGTTTTAACTGTCATATTCTTAAGACAATTTATGTTTGCTTGTAATGCACGATTACGAAGAAATGATATGACGTCAGCTGAAGAGTTTGATTGAGGAAATATTCGCCCATCCTTTTCAACTTTTAATTCCAAGCCGCTTTCTGAAAACCAGGCGATAGCATCACTTGTAGAAAATCGACTGAAGGCGCCTAATAATGGTTTTTCGCCCCTTGGGTAATTTAGAACTAGATCTTTTGTTTCTGCACATGAATTTGTGATATTACACCTTCCACCTCCACTGATTCTTACTTTCTCAAGTGTCTTCGAAGTTGACTCAAGAATTAAAATAGAATTTGCTCCATTCTCAGCAGCTGTAATCGCAGCCATGTAGCCTGCAGGGCCTCCTCCTATAACAACTAACTCAAGTAGTTCTTTCAAAATTGAAATTAGTCTATACTCTTTCAAGATAATGCTTTTTCATTGACTTTTGAAAGCAGGTTTACTTTAAACATTTTTCATTTAACTTTTGCTTCGAAAAAGATGATGCTCCCTTTACTTTTGATTCAAGATAATGAAATAATAAAACATTTTAATCTTGATAAACTTGATACTAATTGCTACTTATGAAAGAAATTTTTCAAAAAGTATTTTCTTTTAAATATCTATTTACCTTCCTTTTTGTAATTTTTTTTATAGTTATTATAGGATATTTTGATATTAATAAAATAAACAGTATTTTTACTCAAAATCAATATCTAGAATGGTCTATATGGGGAATTTTATTATTATTTTTCTTGCGTTCTATTAGTATTATTATACCTATGTTACCAGGAACTTATTGCTCTGTTATAGCGGGATATCTTTATGGTTTTGAAGTCGGTTTAGTTCTTATTTTCTTTTCTGATCTTTTCGCTTGCACATCTTCTTTCTTGATTGCCAGGCGATTAGGAAAAGATTTTGTGAAGCTTTTTTTAGGTTCTAAGCAAATGAGAAAAGTTGAGGAAATAGGTCATCGATACTTAGAGAAAAATTTCTTTTTGATGGTAGCTTGCCTCATGACGCAATTTTTTGATTTTGTTTGTTACTCTATTGGGCTAACAAAAATTTCTTTGAGGAGATTTCTTCCTGCTTTATCAATTAGTATTATTATTTCAGATGCTCCTTTTGTTGCTGGGGGATTTGCAATAAGAGATTTAAAAAATATTAGCATTAGTCAAATATTAAATGGTGAAGTTGATTTCATTGGAGGTCATTATTTATTGATATTTATTTCTTCTATCGTGATTGTCTTTTTATTGGCTATTTTAAATATTTTTATTAAAAGAAATTCAAGAATGATCTAAAATTTATTTTTTTCTCTAATTAAATATTCGCTACAAAATATAAATAATCCAATTGGCACCCAAGCCGCCAATATTGGATTTATAATTCCTGATATACCAAATGCACTTGAGATAAATGAAATGGTGTAATATACAAATATTAGAATAATACTTATACCAAAAGATATGAATTCTCCTTTTCCTCTTATCTTGTTTTGTGTTATTGCAAGAGATGTCCCAATAATTGAAAATACTAAGCATGATAATGGAACAGTCACTTTTTCTTGAAGTCTTACTTTTAATCGAAGCTCTTCTTTTCTATTCCCAGATGATTTATACAAATTTTTTGCACGAATGGCTTGGTTTAAGGTCATATTATTAGAATTTTTTGGTAATTTTGCAATATCAAAAGGGGCTGAATTTAAATCATAGGAATATTTGTTGAAGTTTATAATGCTTGGCTCATTATCTGAATTAATAGTAGATATAGTGCCATTAATTAATGTCCAGTTTTTATTATTTTTATCCCACAAACCTTTTTGGGCTAGAAAAAGTCTTTTTTGGTCCGGTATTGAATAATCTACTATGGCTATGTCAATCATATAATCTTTTTTAAAGTAATACCTTTTTGCATAAAATAGGGTTTTTAGCTTCTCATTTCTATTGAATTCAGAGTATGTGATATTGTCTTGAGAACGTTCATATCTAAGTCCCTCTTGTAAGCCATAAAATGCTTTGCTATTGCCATAAGGTACAATCGAATTGTTGAAAATATATGTTATTAAAGTCATTATTGTACCTACAATCATTGCTGAAGAAATTATTCTTCTACGCGTAATTCCTAGACTATGTAATGCTTTGATTTCGCTATTAGATGTTAGCTTTGAAAAAGTAATTAGGCATCCAAGTAATGTTGCCATAGGGAAAGAGATTACCAAATAACCTGGCATCCTTAATATAAGAACTTCTATAGCCTTAATTAAAGGTAAATTCGAACTAATAATTTGTCTAATTAAATCTAATGCTTCACCAAGAGATAATGAAAGAATAGTAAAAGCTGTTACCCCGAAAAAAATAGAAGGTATTATTTCTCTTACAATCCATTTATCAATAGCAGGTATTTCTTCCCATTTACTTGAAACCCATTCCTTTAAATCCAATGTTTTATTGCTTATTTTAATTCTATTTTTCAACATATTATTATTATTTAAATGATGAGCTTATAAGATATGATGATATATTATGCCTAGATTTAAAAAATGAAATTATTCTCATTGGATTTTATTCTTATGTGAATTTATAGCTTTGTAATACTACTAGATTAATAACGAGAGGCCGCAAATCTTTTTTTTCTTGCTTTACAAATTGGGCATACCCAGTTTTCTGGAAGTTCTTGAAAACTTGTTCCTGGTGGAATTCCTTGAGACTTATCTCCCATTTTAGGGTTGTAAGCATAAATACAATCTTTGCATTTAAAGATTTTTGTTGAGATGGTTGATTCCAAAAAATTATGGCATTTCTTTAAAGTTGGCAATGATTTCGTGTTTTGACAATTAATATTTTCATTTTTCTGTAAATGATTTAATTAAGATTAACGTTATTCTTTATATTTTTAAACAAGGTGAAAACAATAAAGAATTATAAAATGCAGTAATATTAGTGAAGTGCTGTATTTGGGTTTTTAGTTAATGCTATTAGAAGAAATTGATAAATCAATCAAGACTTATCCTGATTTTCCTGAAAAAGGAATATTTTTTAGAGATATCATGCCAATTTTTTCGAAACCCGAACTTTTTTCAGAGTTGATTGAAAATATGGCATCTGCTCCTATTTTTAAAGATGTGGAGGCTATTATTGCAATTGATGCGAGGGGATTTTTGTTTGCCTCAGGGATTGCTCTAAAGCTAGGCATACCAATGATTGTTGCTAGAAAGCCTGGCAAACTTCCTGGGCATTTGATTACTAAATCATATGAGCTTGAATATGGTTCTAATTCTTTATCTATGCAAATAGAATCTTTGAAACCTTTTCAAAAATATGCAATAGTTGATGATTTGCTGGCAACTGGAGGAACAGTTCAATGTGTCTCAAATATTGTGAAATCACTTGGCAAGGAGGTTTTGGGACTCCTTGTAGTTATTGAGTTAAGTAAGTTAAACGGTACGTTAAAATTGGACTTTCCTGTTTTCTCTCAAATATCTTATTAATTTAAGATGAATAATCTTAGTGATTGCTTGTTGATTTTCCATTTTCATGAGAATTAAAGGTCGAGACTGGAGAACAATTTGGTTGGAAGATGATGGCTGCTCTGTTGGAGTTATTGATCAAAGGAAACTGCCTCACTTTTTACATATTCATATTATTCGCAGCTTAGAAGACGCTGTTGAGGCTATTAGCCAAATGGTTGTTCGCGGTGCTCCTTTGATTGGAGTTACTGGAGCTTATGGGTTGATGCTGGCTTTGCAGAAAGATGCTTCAGATGCTTCTTTGGATTTTGCTTACAAAAACTTGGTTTCTTCTAGACCAACGGCAATAAATCTTAATTGGGCTTTGTCCAGAGTTAGAGAGCACGTCATAAACTTGCCATTGCATTTAAGAGCAGAGGCTGCAAAAGAAGAAGCGCAAGAAATTGCTGAGGAAGATGTTTTGATTTGTGAGGAAATTGGGGAACAAGGATTGCTGGTTCTCAAGCAGATAAATGCAGAGAAACAAAGAGAGCAACAAGGCAAACCTTTGAATGTCTTAACCCATTGCAATGCCGGTTGGCTTGCAGCTGTTGATTGGGGTACGGCCTTGGCGCCAGTTTATAAAGCCCATAGGACTGGAATGAACTTACATGTTTGGGTAGATGAAACTCGTCCTCGTAATCAAGGTGCAAGCCTTACAGCATATGAACTTGGGTGTGAAGGCATTCCTCATACTGTGATTGTTGACAATGCTGGTGGACATTTAATGCAACATGGACAAGTGGATGTCGTAATAGTGGGATCTGATCGCACAACAAAAACTGGTGATGTTTGCAATAAAATTGGTACATATCTCAAGGCATTAGCAGCTTTTGATAATTCTGTTCCTTTTTATGTCGCTTTGCCTGGTTCAACGATTGATTGGTCAGTATTAGATGGACTTCAGGAGATTCCTATTGAGACTCGTTCTGAAATTGAAGTTCTTGAAATTGAAGGGCATTCAGAAAATGATGAAATTGTTCGAGTAAGGTTGTGTCCTTCTCAAAGCAAGGGGTTTAACCCTGCCTTTGATGTTACGCCTAGTAAGTTAATAACAGGTTTGATTACTGAAAAAGGAGTATGTGCTGCGAGTGAATCAGGCTTGAAAAGCTTGTACTTAAAATGATTCAAAATCTTCGCGAACATGGACTTAGAAGAGAACTTGTTTCAATAGCAAAACGTATGAATGAAATAGGCCTCAATCAAGGAACATCAGGCAATCTTTCGGTACGGATAAAAGATGGTTTATTGATTACCCCTAGCTCTTTGCCATATGAGGAGATGAAGCCAAAAGATTTGGTTGCCATTGATTTTTTAGGAAATCCTTTTTCTCCTGATCAACTGAAACCTTCTTCAGAATGGCAATTTCACGCAGATATTTTAGCTAATAGACCTGATGTAGGTGCTGTGCTTCATTGTCATTCAATCTATGCGACTTCTTTGTCTTGTCATAAAAAATCTATTCCAAGTTTTCATTATATGGTTGCAGTGGCTGGTGGGCATGATGTTCGTTGTGCACCATATGCAACTTTTGGGACAAAAGAATTATCCAAATTAGCATTAAAAGCGCTTGAGGGTCGTTTGGCATGCTTGCTTGCTCATCATGGACAGATTGCGCTTGGCATTAATTTGAGAGAATCTTTTCAGATTGCCATAGAGATTGAGACGCTCGCAAAAATGTATTTGCAAGCTTCTCAAATAGGCGAGCCTTTTTTGCTAAGTTCCCAACAAATGAATGAAGTTCAGAAAAAGTTTGAAAATTTAAATTATGGTAAAAATATGAATTGAATGGGATTATTTAATACTCTTTCTCTATCATTCCATTTATTAATTGGAGCTTTACTTTGAAAAAAAATTACTTTTTCACTTTTCTTTTGCCTTTTGCTCTTCTCAGTAGCTGTTCTTATCAAAACAAAGAAACTAGTGTAAAAGTACTTTTTGATACTAAGCTAGAAGCTGAAAAGGCTGCTGAAAAAATCAATTGCATTGGTGCTCATAGAATGGGTGAGAAGTGGATGGCATGTGAAAGTCATTCATCTCATAAAGAGCACTAAAACATTTGATAAAAAGCATTATATGAATTGGTAATTTCTTAATCAAAATTATGAATGATTCTGATCAGAAACAATCACAAGTTCCTTCTCATTGTGGTGGTAAGCCAAAAAAAATTGCAATTGGTATAGCTCCACTGGGTGTAATTTCTATTGGGGTGGTTCCAATGGGAATTGTTACTATTGGGATAGTTCCAATGGGCGTTGTCTCACTGGGAGTGGTGGCCATGGGAGTTGTTAACGCTTCCATAGTTGGTATGGGAATATTTTCAGCAGGGATAACGACAATGGGCCTTAAAGTCTGGAGCCCAGAAGGAGAAACGTTGCAAAGAACTCTTACTGAGTCCAACGACTCTTCAAAGAATATTTACGCTTATTCAACCAGAACTGAGGCAGAGAAAGAGGCTAGAAAACTTGGATGCTTAGGTGTTCACAAAATGGGACATTTTTGGATGCCATGTGCCACTCATGGCACTTCTAAGTAACTTTTTAATTCCTGCTAAAAAATTTCTTTTCTTCATTATTAAATGACAAAAACTCTTCAAAATGGTGAAGTTTCTCAACGCATGTTCAAATTAGTTGCCTTTGGGATAGCTCCTCGTGGAATTATTGCTATTGGGTTGGTTCCAATGGGATTTGTTGCTATTGGAGGAGTCTCGATGGGAGTTATTACAGTAGGTGCGGTTGGGATGGGATTGCTTAATGCTTGCCTGGTTGGATGCGGATTAATAGTTTATGGATTCAAAGTTATGGGACTGTCTTAAGAGAATTGCCTAAATATTTTTTAGTTGCAGTTAACCTTTTTCTCAATGACATGTGAACCATATCAAAACATTTGGCTAATTTTAGGAATCAATTCTTTTGGTTTAAACCCTGAGGATTTAAGAGATATTTTTATTGCTATCAAAAGTACAAACTTGATCGATTATACCTAGAATTAGTTTGTCTCCATTGGGACTTTGCCATTCAGAATTCTTGCTTTTGAATTTATTAAATGTTTTTTGACCGATTGCAACATCCTTAAATGATTTGTTGGAACAATCAATATCCATTGTATAAAGAATTTCTTTGGTAATTTTTGTAGTTCTTTTAGGGATAAATTTACTGAACACTCTTATAGAACTATCTTGATTTTTTTGAAAACTATTTTTATCCCATAATTGTTCTCCATATTGACTACTAGGAACTGCTATCCAGTCATGGATTAAAGCATCTGTTTTGATTGGAAAATAAATGATGAGAAGAATTAAATGGCTAAATAAGATATTTCTCATGCATTTTAATTTCATCAGTTTGGGGAATTATTTTTTAGATGCTAACACTTTCCAAATCTAATAGAAAAAAGTTTTCTTTCCCTATTAAAGGATTAACTCTATTGTTTATTAGATTTTGATTTCAAGTAATTTATGATGATATGTAAATAATCAAATTGCGGATACTTTGCTCATATTATTTGAGAAACAAGTAATTAAATTAAATTCCTTTATTCAACCTACAAAGTTACAAACAAAAATCATTGGCTTTTGAAACTTTGGTAGTCAAAATAGTTGGAATTGTTAGTTTGATAATCATATTTTTTTGAAGAAATTTACAATTTGTAAAATAATTGATTGCATATATTCATGTCTGAAATTGGGAAATTTGCCTTGCAATGATCAATTTTATGCTCTTATTGATGATGCTAATAATCATTAAAATTGTGAAAGGTATTCAATTAATTGAAAAACACAAGAAACTTATTTTTTGGTATCAAAAGAAACTTGGTTTATCTGACTATGGATTGCTTTGGTTGGTATTTTTTAAGGGAGTTGCCGTGACTTTGATTGTTGAGAAAATAATTTTAAAGTTTTAAATTTGTTCTGACTATTTTAAAGATATTAGTGACTAGTTATGATCAAATGATTGATATGTATATTCAAAAGTTTTTTAGGCTTATTTCTGATCGCTTTTTTGAATCTCTAGGTCTTATCTGGTCTAACTCTTCTAAGTTTCGATATATAATATGGCGCCTTTTGGTCCTTGACATTGCTTCTTTTTGATTAATGCTTCTTGGTCTTTGCCGCTCTTTCTAATAGTTGCCATTTCTTTACTTGCATCAGGTTAGATGCGCCAAGCAAGAATGTTCGGGAGAGTATAAGTGGACTAAAAAGTGGATCTCCACTTTCAAAGATTAGCGATCCTAGTGTCGAAGATCGATTGCCCTGCTTTGGGTTCCGACGATGCCCTCGTCGGGACTTGAACCCGAGACCTCTCCCTTACCAAGGGAGTGCTCTACCGCTGAGCTACAAGGGCTTGTGGAAGGTGGGCCGGGTTGGATTTGAACCAACGTAGGCAGAGCCAGCGGATTTACAGTCCGCCCCCATTAACCACTCGGGCACCGACCCTAACCACTAAAGGACCTTAACAGATTTAAGTGACTTAATTCCCCAAATATGTTGGTCGATTTATAGTGCAATCGATACGATTTGAAAAGTACTAGACCTTGAAGGCCTAATGGAGTTATTAATTGTTAATGGTCCAAACCTTAATCTTCTTGGTTTAAGAGAACCTTCGATATACGGAGCTGAGACTCTTAACTCTATTGAAGTTGCACTTCAAAAGAAGGCTGAAAAAGAAGGGGTTGTGCTTGAAAGTTTTCAGAGCAACTCTGAAGGGGCTATGGTTGATTGTATTCATAATGCTTTAGGTAAGGTTGATGGGATTTTGATCAATGCAGGAGCTTATACCCACACATCCATTGCTTTAAGAGATGCTTTGCTGGCTACTGGAATACCTTATGTCGAAGTACATCTTAGTAATACTTTTGCAAGAGAGGAATTTCGTCATAAGTCATTACTGGCTGATTGTGCTATAGGGGTAGTGAGCGGTTTTGGTGGAAGAAGTTATGAACTTGCATTTGATGGAATATTGGCTCATTTGAAGACTGGTGAATAAAAGAATGAAAGCTTTAAATGAGACAGG
Organism: Prochlorococcus sp. AG-409-K04; assembly: GCA_003215555.1. Lineage (GTDB taxonomy): Bacteria > Cyanobacteriota > Cyanobacteriia > PCC-6307 > Cyanobiaceae > Prochlorococcus_E. Next base: position 14,709 of record QCKE01000004.1, on the reverse strand, counting down.
CCCATTGACTTCAAAGATTAAATGGCTAATTAGTGCAACTAGTTCAAGTTGGATTGAACAAGCAATTTCCAATCCCATTGAAGTGCTTATAGATCATGCACATTGTGAAAGAAAAGCTGCGGGTGTAGCTCTTCAAATGATGTTTAGATATTTGTGTGAACCAGGTTTGGCTGAGGTTCTTAGTCCTTTGGTGAAAGAAGAACTTGAGCATTTTGATCGAGTTCTTTCAATTTTAAAATCTAGAGGTCGCTATTTAGAGCCTTTGCCTTCGCCCCCATATGCAGCCTTGCTCTCTAAAAATATTAGGAAAGAAGAACCATCAAGAATGCTAGATAGTTTTCTTGTTGCTGGTTTGATTGAAGCACGAAGCCATGAAAGAATGGGCTTATTATCAGCCCATTCTCCAGACCAAGAACTTAAGGAACTTTATGGAGATTTATTGAAAAGTGAATCTCGTCATTTTGGTCTTTATTGGTGTTTAGCGAGTGAACGTTTTGAGGAATCTTTGATTTTGTCGAGATTAATGGAGCTTGCAACTATTGAATCAAATCTTCTGTCTGTACTTCATCCAATGCCAAGAATGCACAGTTGAAGAAGATTGCCAATTAACTTTTTTCTCATCTATATTTGATTTGAGTGTAATGAAAATAGTACCTTGATTAAGCCAGGATTAACCTTTGCAGGTGTTGGGCCCGGTGATCCAAGCTTATTAACCCTTGCAGCTGTAAATGCAATTAATAAAGCATCTATAATTGCATATCCAGTAGCAAGGTTGTCTGCAAAAAGTATTGCAAGAGAAATTGTATCTGAGTTTCTTGAGGGGAAAAAGTGCTTACCAATTATTTTACCTATGATCAAAGATATTGAAAAATTAAAAATAGTTTGGACAGACGCTGCTAACCAATTAATAGCTGAAGCTGTAAAAGGTCAATCAATTGTTTTTATTTGTCTTGGAGATCCATCTTTATATTCAACGAGTGCTTATCTTATTCATTATATAAAACAAAAAGAACCTTCATTGCTAATGAAAGTTATACCAGGTGTTAGCTCTTTTAATGCAGCATCAGCTTTAGCAAAAATTCCATTATCATTACAAAAAGAGGATCTATTAGTATGTCCTGTTCCTGATCATCCAAAAAAATTGGAAAAACTTTTGGATGATGTAATTGACTTTGGTAAAGTGCTTGTATTGCTAAAATTAGGTAATAATTGGCCATGGGTTGAGCGTATATTAATTAAAAAGTCCTTAATAGAAAGTACAATTTTTGCTCAAAAGATTGGTTTTCCTGATCAAATACTTCTGAAAGCGAGTGATGTTAGGTTGGAAGAACCTTCTTATTTTTCTTTATTAATTGTGAGGAAGAAAATTGATTATTTGTTGAATTAATTTTTTGTAGGAATTTTATTTTTAATAATTTTTCTACCTTTTTTATGTGATTTCTGTAGTAGGTTTGCTTTGATAATAATCAGAAATTTAGGAGGCTAATCGGATCATTTTATGGATGATTTATGGCCCTTGAGTCGATCGCTTTTGATGGCAATACTTGCGGATAAAATTACTGATCGATTTGTTGCTAAGCTTGTTTGGGACAGACTTGGTTATAAGCGCTTAGATGAAAAGTTAGATATTTTTAAGTGTACTGCTTCGACCCCAGTTTATTGGAGTCAAAAGTTTCCAGAGGCACCAGAAATTATCTCTAAACGAATAGCATCTGTTCATTTGACGAGATCAATTCCTAAGGAGCATAAGCAATCTTTGAAGACAGTTTTAAATTTTCAAGGATATAAAATTGATGAGCTTTTCCCTAGAAAAACTCGGAGAGCCACTGCCGTCAATTGGCTACTGGCATGGACAATAATTAATAAGGAAATGTTGTCTGATCTTGGCCCTATGCCAGTGCATAGTGAACCGTCTCCGGACCCTCGAAAGGGGCATTTTGGCGATCCTGAAATTGAGTGATTTATATTTTGATTTTTTCAAGGAATAGTTGCTGAATTTCGCTGCATATAAGTATTCTAAATATACAAATAAATTATGTGAGTGGATAAATGGTGCGACCTATTGTCGCTATAATAGGACGTCCAAATGTTGGAAAGTCCACTCTCGTCAATAGGCTGTGTCATAGTCGAGATGCGATTGTTCATGATCAACCTGGCGTAACCAGAGACAGAAGTTATCAAGATGGCTATTGGGCTGATAGAGAATTTAAAGTTGTAGATACAGGGGGACTGGTTTTTGATGATGATAGTGAGTTCCTTCCAGAAATAAGAGAACAAGTTAACTTGGCACTATCTGAAGCCTCAATAGCGTTATTAATTGTTGATGGTCAGCAAGGTGTTACTGCGGCTGATGAGGCCATTGCTGCATGGATTAGAAGCATTGGGTGTGACACTCTTTTGGCAGTTAACAAATGCGAATCTCCTGAACTTGGTCTTTCAATGGCAGGAGAATTTTGGCGCTTAGGTCTTGGTGAACCTTTTCCTATATCTGCGATTCATGGATCAGGTACCGGAGATTTACTTGATCGATTAGTTAAAATATTCCCATCAAAAGAGTTTGATGAAGAAGAGATTGATCCTATTCAACTTGCAATTATTGGTCGGCCAAATGTTGGGAAATCAAGCTTACTTAATGCAATTTGCGGACAGAATCGCGCTATTGTAAGTTCTATCAGAGGAACTACGCGTGACACTATAGATACCTCGATAGTAAGAGAAGATAAGGCATGGAAATTGATCGATACAGCTGGTATTCGTAGACGTAAAAGTGTTAATTATGGCCCTGAGTATTTTGGGATAAATAGAAGTTTTAAGGCGATTGAACGGAGTGATGTATGTGCATTGGTTATTGATGCTACTGATGGCGTTACAGAGCAAGATCAGCGTCTGGCAGGTAGGATAGAAGAGGAAGGGCGCGCTTGTTTGGTTGTTGTGAATAAGTGGGATGCAGTAGAAAAAAACACTTACACAATGCCATTGATGGAGAAGGAACTTCGTTCAAAATTGTATTTTTTGGATTGGGCTAATATGTTATTTACATCAGCTCTTAAGAAACAGAGAGTTGACCAGGTGTTTAAGTTCGCTTCTTTAGCTGTTGAGCAACATAGAAGAAGAGTTTCCACTTCTGTGGTAAATGAAGTTATTACAGAAGCATTGAGTTGGAGGAGTCCACCTACAAGTCGTGGAGGTAGACAAGGAAGATTATATTATGGAACTCAAGTCGCTAGTTCTCCGCCTAGTTTTACTCTTTTTGTAAATGATCCAAAACTTTTTGGTGATTCTTATCGAAGGTATTTGGAACGTCAAATTAGAGAAGGTCTTGGCTTCAAAGGTACGCCTCTAAAATTGTTTTGGCGAGGGAAGCAACGACGTGAAGTTGAGAGAGATTTAAAGCGTCAAAAAGACAATTCTATGGATTAAGCATGGAATTTTTAAGGAATGTTCCTATAGGTCAGTATGTATCAGGTGGCTCCGGTTGGTTAAGAAGTCTGGATCCAAGGTTGAAATTTGCTTGGGTATTGATGTTTTTGATTTCCCCTGTTCTTTCAGGGTTATTTTGGCGTCTTGGATTAGTAGTTACGCTGTTGTGTATTACAGCATTTGGTTCTTTGCCTTGGAGGGTTATTAAGCGACCTCTGTTAATTTTGATAATGCTTTCTTTCCTTTTTGGTCTTTTAGCTATTTTTCTTCCAACTAATGAACCTGTAAGTACGCTAACTGTTCGTTCTAGTCAAGAAATTCCTAAGGCAATGACATTTAGTAACTCTTGGGAAATAATAAGAATCGGACCTATTGATTTAGGTCCGATTCCCCTTGGGTTGTTCGTTGTTGACCAACGCTCCGCAGAATTAGGGATGAAAACTGCCACATTGATTTTTACGGTTGTTCATAGTGTCAATTTGATGTTGATAACTACATCTCCAGAAGATTTAATGTGGACTTTAAGATGGTATTTAACACCTTTGACTTTCATTGGATTCCCCTTGGAGAGACTGAGCTTTCAGCTTCTTTTGGCACTGCGTTTCATTCCATTAGTGCAAGAAGAGTTTCAGAATCTAATTAGATCTATATTAACTAGAGGGGTCAGCTTGAAAAAATTGGGATTCAAGAAATCAGTAGGTGTCTTACTTGTTATTGGCGAAAGACTATTGACAAATATTTTGTTAAGAGCAGAACAAGGTGCAGATGCTTTAATTATTAGAAATGGTGGTTTTATGTTGAGCCCGGATTTATTTAAACCAAAAATTTTATTTGGCCATAGGGAAACGTTTGGATTAAATATATTTTCTATAATTGTTTTGATTGGAATTTTAATTCTTAGGCAATCATCATTTGGCTCTCTTTAATATTCTTATGGATTGAGTGAGCTAGAACTGGGTTTTTGAAATTAGTATTTTTGCTCTTCATCGAAGTATCATATTGTTAATAAAAAAAATTTCGTTTTTTCAAAATTGCAACTATCTTCTGAGCGATATCTTAATCACCCAACTTTTGGGATGCTCTACTTGGTTGCACCTGCGGGAGAAGGTAGGGATATTTATGCAACCTTATATGCTCAAAAAATGTTTTTTTTAGTGACCTTGCAGCCAAGAGGAGCAGAGTTTGAAGTGATCCCATATATGGATGCAAGGCATTATGCGGAAATTAATATTGCACGATGTAGAAAAATTAGATCTGAAGAATTGTCAATTTGGCAAACACTATTTAAGCAAACTTTTATTTAATCAAAATTCTTAGATGGATGATATTAAAAAAAAATTTGAATCGTTACCAAGCGATGTCAGTTTGTTAGCCGTTAGCAAGGGGCAGTCAGTTCAAAAGATTCGTTATCTAGCTTCGAAGGGGCAATGCAATTTTGGTGAAAGCCGAGTCCAAGAAGCATTGCCAAAGTTAGATGCATTGCAGGATTTAAATCAAATCACATGGCATTTTATTGGTAAAGTACAAGCAAATAAAGTAAGACAAGTAGTTAAGAATTTTAATGTAATTCATTCCATTGATTCTTTGAAATTGGCTTCAAGAATATCCAGAATTGCCAGTGAAGAATTTAAGAAACCAAAGGTCATGATACAAGTTAAGCTTCGAGAAGATCCTAATAAATCTGGACTTTCTGTCGAAGAGCTTTTGTCTGTATGGAAAGAATTTAAGCAATTAACTAGTATCGATATTATTGGTTTGATGACGATTGCACCTATTTCATTAAAATCTGATGAAAGAAAGCTTCTCTTTCGTGAATGCAGATTATTTGCAGATCATTTGCGATTAAAGGATTGTTCAATGGGAATGAGCAATGATTGGGAAGAAGCAGTTGAGATGGGAGCCACATGGATTCGTGTGGGCTCTTTGTTGTTTGGTGATAGAGATAATCACAATTGAGCAGAGATATCAAGAAAAGCAATTGAAAAGCTTGCCCCTGCTTTTAAATGACGCTATTTAGGTACATAAGGATGTATTTACTCTTTTTTTAGGGTTAATCCCCTTACATTCGGTTTTTCCGAAGTATTTTAAATTTATTCAGAGAGGATTCAACAGGTGTCGCTTATTTCACGCCTTAAAGCTGTCGTTGCTGGTGATGATTATTTAGATGGAGATTTTGACGAACTTGATTATGAATCAGGAGATGGCTTTGAAGCGCAGAATGATGTAAGTAGAAATTATGCAAGTGGATTAGCATCATCTCTGTCTAATGCTAATCCTTTTAGCAATAGACGTTCACCTTCTAATGTTATTGGTATGCCAGGCATTTCCACAGCTACTGCAGAAGTGAGTTTGATGGAGCCTAGAAGCTTTGATGAAATGCCAAAGGCTATTCAAGCTTTAAGGGAAAGAAAGACTGTTATTTTGAATTTGACAATGATGGATCCTGACCAAGCTCAAAGGGCAGTGGATTTTGTTGCGGGAGGTACTTTTGCAATTGACGGTAATCAAGAAAGAGTGGGCGAAAGTATTTTTCTTTTTACTCCAAATTGTGTAACTGTGACAAATTCATTTCAGGAAGAACCTTCGCCTTCCAGCGTGATGTCCAAAGAATCTGAAAATAATGTTAGTGAAAAGTCAATTTCTCCAGAACCCGCATGGGGAAATTCTATTCCCTCTGCTGCTGTATCCGTTTAGGTGTCTTATTCACTTAGTGTAATTGGGCTGGGGAGAATGGCTCAGCTTATTCTTCATAGCCTATTTGAACAAAATCAATATAAGCCAGAAGAAGTTTTAGGTATTGTAGGACAGCCAAAGAGCATAGATAGAGTAGTCAATCAATTTCCTGCTGAACTTTCAGTAGTACATTCTAATGATCTCAAAGCAAATAATGCTTGGGACTCACCTGTGAAATTGTTGGCGATTAAGCCACAAAATTTGCATCAGATCACTGAGAAAATATCATCAGACAGAACGTTTTCGCAGGATGAAAAACCTTTATTGATTTCGGTTTTGGCTGGAGTGAAGTTGGCAAAATTGCAGATTTTATTCCCTTCACATGTATGTGTGCGTGCTGTTCCTAATGCTCCAGCAATCGTTGGGGCAGGCTTGACTGGTCTTGCATGGGGAGATGGAATTTCAATAGAACAGAAACTTTTAGTAGAAAGAATTTTCAATCCAACAAGTGAAGTATTTCAATTGCCTGAAGATCAATTAGATGCTTTCCTTGCCTTAACATCATCGGGCCCTGCTTATTTGGCCTTGATTGCAGAGTCTTTGGCTGATGGGGCTGTGGCAGTTGGCTTGCCCCGAAACTTGGCAACTAAATTAACAAATTTAACTCTTGAAGGAACATCACTATTGCTCAAGCAAAAAGACTTGCATCCTGGAGAACTCAAAGATATGGTTGCTTCTCCAGCTGGGACTACTATTAGAGCCCTTCGCCACTTGGAGGAGCAAGGAGTTCGCTCTGCTTTGATTGAAGCTGTTGTTCTTGCTGCTAAGAAAAGTAGAGAGTTGTCAGAAAATTAGAATTATTTAAGAATTTTTTGATAGAGGTCTTTGAGTGTATTTATATTTTCTTTAAGTGTATATTTTTCGATTATTCTCGATCGAGCATTATTGCCTAGTTCTGAAATTAAAAGTGGATGCTCTTTGAGAACGGGTAATAGAGTTTTTAATTGAGAAGTAACATTTTCTGTGCTCATAACAATGCCAGCACCTGCTTTAAGTACTTCTCCATCAGCACCTGCATCCGTAGCAATACATGCTGTCCCTGTTGACATTGCCTCGAGCAATGCCAACGATAATCCTTCTACTAAACTTGGAAGGATAAAAACTTCTGTAGCTTGAAGAAGAGCAACTTTTGTTTCCAGGTTAGATTCATATCCCCACCATAGAATTGGAGAATCTTCTGTTGATAAAAAGTTGTTTTCTAATGTTGGTCTAAGAGGTCCATCGCCTACAATTACTAGTTGACATCCTGTTGTGTTTATTGATTGCCAAGCTCTTAGAAGCGCTTCTACGTTTTTTTCTGCGGCTATTCTCCCCATATATAAAAATGTTCTTTTTTCTCCAAGTTTTTTTCGAACTTTAAGTTGAATATCATTTAGTGGTTGCTTTGTTTTCGGAGACCATAATTCCGGGTCAATGCCATTTGGAATGATTGCAATACGATTTTCTTTGACTCCCAATTTGATAAGTACTTCAGCTTGTTTTTCTGAAAAAACTATGACTTTTTCAAAGCGAGAGAGCGATGGTGCATAAAGTTGATAAGTGAGTTGTTGAGTACTTGCAGCAAGTGTTCTTATTTTAGAGTCAAAAGGTGGGTGAAATGTTGCTACTAGAGGAACATCAATTTGTTGGCATAAGTCAGGTAATCTGAAGTCCAGGGGAGAAAGAGTAAGACTGGCATGAACAATATCGGGCTTGAGTCTGTCTAGTGATTCTCTTAGTTCTCTTTGTGCTCTTGGAGAAGGAATTGTATAAACTTGAGATTTTATTAAATAAGGAAGACTGACATCTGGATCATTTGCTAACAAAGATGTTTGCGAAGGATCAGAATCGGTTGGATTGTCAAAGTGAATAAAATTTATTTGATGCCCTTGTTCTTTTAAAGCTTGTGTGGTTGTTAAGCCGTAGCTTACATTTCCGCAAAATGGTGATTTTTTGCCAAGCCACGCTATATGTACCACCTAAAACTTTTGTTTGCTTCTAGAAAGTTAGCAGGTGTTTAAGAGATTTTTCTAAGAGTTGAATCTCTAAAAAACATTTTCAATTGATATTAATGACTTCTTGAGCATTTCAAAAGATTTGATGTTTCGATTTAAATGAGTTTCTATCCAAAGTTCCAATAAGGTTAAAAACTTTAACCAGACATCTAATGGACCTAGGATTTTTCCTTCTTTATTTAAGGGAAGGGAAGGACTAAGTAAACGTTGTAGGAGTGCTAACTCAGAGGCATTTAATAGGATGTCAGAATTAGCTGTTTCTTCGATAGCAAAACCCTCATTTTTTATAAAGCCACAAGACCAATCCCAGTTTCCAATAGGAGGTATGAGTGGTTCTCTGCTGCGGCAACATGTTTGAACAGGTAACCCATACCCGCCTAGTGCTAATAAATGAACATGTGCTTGTACGCAATTTGCTAATACAACTAGAGATGAGTTCTGAGCGTGCTGAAGACGTTTAAAATGAATCAATATTGCTTCTAGTATTTCTGGTTGTGGATCATTGGAACTCACTAGTAGCATAGATAGTTCAGTTAATGACTGTGCTGTAGCGAGAGTTTCCAGCTTTTCACCAAATTTGCTAAAACTTTCAAGAATTTTGATATGTCTAGCTTTAAGGAGTTTGCTTTTGCCTCCTATATGTAATTCGAGAAAAGTTAATGCAGATGTCGCTGCTAGGCGACTTTTCGGACGCCTTGCACCTGGGACAGCTATGCGTAAGATACCTTCTTCAAAAGTTAATAACGTTAAAAGGCGATCATTTTCGCCTAAAGGGCCGACTTTTAAAGCCAAACCTTTTACTCTTTTTTCAATACTCATTATTTTTCATAAAAAGTTTGAAATCTTGAGCTATATCTGAACCAACTGATGTCCCAATGGAAGAGGCTCCTGCCTTTATGAGTCCTAAAACTTGATCAAGTTTTTTAATACCTCCTGCAGCTTTTATCGAACAACGATTTTTTACTAAAGAGGCTAATTCTTTCAAATGTAAGCTATTAATAGGAGGACCAAATCCATTCCCTGTTTGTATACCTATAGCACCAGCATCTATTGCTGCGTCTATTGAGAGAGCAAGCTTCTCTTTGTGAATTTTCATAGTATCTAAGATTATTCTCGAAGGAAGCCCAATAGAAATAATCCCCGCTATTTCCTCCGCAAACTCTTCTATTTTGTTTTCGTGAAGGTGAAGAAAATTTGGAACTATATCTAATTCATCAGCTCCATGCTCAGCAGCCCATTCAGCTTGAGATCTTTTCATATTGTATGGGATATCACCAAATGGAAAAGCTATAACTGCAATTAGTTTTGTTGTTTTATTTTTGCCAAGAAATTGTCTTGCGGATTCAATCCTAATTAAATTTGTGCATAGGCCATCAAAGTTAAAATGATTACATGCCTCACATATTTGCCTTAAATAATTAAAATTAACGTGAGGGTCTAGTGCGGATTCGTGAATAAAAGAAGCAATATTATTTAATTCACTAGGCACTGATTTGTATGGCATTAGTTTTTGGCTTGAATTACGCCATAACCTCCATGATTCCTTCTATAAATAACTTGTAATTCACCATTTTTTTCGTCTTTAAATACATAGAAATCATGGTCTATAAGGTCTAGCTGATGCCTAGCCTCTTCAATACTCATGGGGGGCATGTGGAAATATTTTCTTCTTATTCCAGGACTTGGAAGTTGAGGTGTTTTTCCTGATAAAAGAGACCCTTCTATAGATTTGTCTTCTACTACTTCTTCGGTTGCAGGTGTTAATGAGGCGCTATGGCCATGACTATGATGATGATTACTATGACGTTCTTTATACCTTCTTAATTGTCTGCATAGTTTGTTTGCTACTAGATCAATGCTTGCATAAAGATTTTGACTTCGTTCCTGTGCTCGAATAATAGTTCCATTAGCAAAAACGGTTACTTCAGCAGTTTGTTGGGGTACTCTTGGGTTTTTTGCTACTGATAGGTGAACATCAGCTTCTTTAACGAGTTCGTCAAAGTGATGAATCGCCTTTTCTAGTTTTGATTTTGTGTATTCACGTAATGCTGGAGTTAATTCAAGATTTCGCCCATGAATCAGCAATTTCATTTTTTCTTCTCCATGTCTGGAAGTTATGGATAATTTAGCTATAAATTATTTAACAGAAGATGGCTCCTCTACGGTTCTTTTTCAACCATCTGAATTAATCGACTTCCCAGAGTCATGGGATTGGCAAAAAACTTGGCAATATAAATTAATAGAAGATCCCTTCTCATTTCAGGCAGTTTGGATGCTTGAGCATCAATATTGTTACACCCTAGGCAGGGGGGCGAGTGAAAAAAACTTGCGTTTTGATCTTAATGATTCAAAATTTAATTTATATCGTATTGATCGTGGTGGAGAAGTTACGCATCATTTGCCAGGGCAGTTAGTCATTTATCTGGTTTTAGATCTTCACAGGTATAAGACAGATTTGCATTGGTATCTAAGAAAGCTGGAAAACGTGTTAATAGATGTATTAGATGAATTGGGTTTGAATGGTTATCGATTGGAAGGCATGACAGGTGTTTGGTGCCAGGGAGAAAAAGTTGGGTCTATTGGTGTGGGGTGTAAAAGATGGATTACGCAACATGGTATGTCTCTTAATGTTAATTGTGATTTAACTGGGTTCCAAAAAATAGTCCCATGTGGACTTCACGGATATCCAACAGGTAGACTTAGCAAATGGTTGCCGAATATAACAATGATGCAGGTTCGGTCTTTGATGAAAAAAAGCTTGAATAAGCATTTCGGATTGTTATGGACCTAGTTAAAAAGACTTTTAAATAGATACAAATTAAATATAGGGAATGAACCTTTTCCTCATTTTTTTGTAGCTTTGGAGTTAAAGCTTGGCATTTTTTAGAAGAGTCAAAGGTTCGAATTCGAGAAGAAATTCAACTTTTGCGGAGGCTACTTGGGCTCCTACTAAGGCTGAGAAAAAAGCTTTAGCATCTCATCGTTTTGTTCAAAAAATTGATCGGGTGGATCAAATTTGGTCATGGCTCAAAAACAACCATGGAGAAATTTTGGCTGTTGACGCCCCCCATTGCACTCCCCCTCAGAGATATAACTATAAAGAACTTTCTGACAAAATTTCTACAGCAGCAAGAGCTTTTTATGAGTTAGGAGTTGCTAAAGATGATGTGGTCGCATTGTTTTCCGAAAATAGTCCGAGATGGTTGATTTTAGATCAAGGCCTCATGAGAATAGGAGCTTGTAATGCAGTTCGAGGTAGCTCGGCCCCTGTTGAAGAACTTAGGTATATTTTGCATGATTCTCGTGCTACGGGTCTGATTGTTCAATCTGCTCAATTATGGAAAGATCTTGATTTAGGTGAAGAGTACAAAAATAAATTTAAATTTGTTTTACAAATTGAAGATGAGACTCTTACAGACGATTTACTTGGCTGGGATCAATTTATTGATATAGGCAATAAAAAAAAACTTATCCATTCTTCTCGAGATATTGATGTCCAATTATCAGAGAATGCCATTGCAACTGTTCTTTATACTTCCGGGACAACTGGAAAGCCTAAGGGAGTTCCTCTAACGCATAAAAATTTGCTGCATCAAATTAGATCCTTGTCTTGTATTGCAAGCCCAGATCCTGGCAATAGATTGTTGAGCATCTTGCCAATTTGGCATTCTTATGAAAGAAGTGCTGAGTATTATTTTTTTTCTTGTGCTTGTTCTCAGACTTATACCACGATCAAACACCTCAAGCAAGACCTGCAGATAGTTAAACCTGTTGTTATGGCTACTGTCCCAAGACTTTGGGAAGCAATTAAAACGGGTTTTGATGATGCATTAAGCAAAATGCCAAGCTCTCGACAAAGGGTCTTGAAACTTGCGCTTAATAATAGTCGCTTGTATAAGGCATCTGTAAGGAAATCTCGAGATCTTTTATTGATCAAGGTCAACAAAATGGGGAGATTAGTAGCTTTCTTAGAGGTGCTCTATCGCTGGCCACTGCACTTTTTAGCAGTATTAATTTTGTGGCCAAAAGTCCTTAGTCAACTTTCAGGCGGGAAATTACGTTTTCCCATTAATGGAGGAGGTGCAATAGCTCCTCATGTTGATGAATTTTTTGAGTCTGTGGGAATTGAATTGTTGGTTGGATATGGCCTTACCGAGACTAGTCCTGTTGTTAGTTGTAGAAGACCTTGGAGGAATATCCGTGGTAGTTCCGGTCTTCCTTTGCCAGAAACAGAGTTCAAAATTGTTGATCCGGAAAATGGCTTGCCTTTGAGATTTTCTGAAAAAGGCAGGGTTTTAGTAAGAGGACCTCAGGTTATGAGAGGTTATTTGAGAAAACCGAATGCGACAAAGAAAGTGCTAGATGAAAATGGTTGGTTTGATACTGGTGACTTGGGCATGTTGCTAGAAGATGGCTCTATCGTTCTTACTGGTAGAGCTAAAGATACAATTGTTTTAACTAGTGGAGAAAATATAGAGCCAGGACCCTTGGAAGAATCTCTTTTGGCTAGCCCATTAGTGAATCAATTAATGATAGTGGGTCAAGATGAAAGGCAATTGGGGGCTTTATTAGTACCTAATGAAGAAAATGTTTTGCTTTGGGCTGCGCAAAGAGGTTTTTTGGGAAATGTAGATTCTTTTAATTATTTCGGAAATAGTAAATTAAGAATGCTTCTCAAAAAAGAATTCAATCAATTGCTTGCTAATCGAAAAGGCTCTCGAACAAATGAAAGATTGCTTGGAGTTGCAATTGTAAAGCCTTTTTCAATAGATAATGGATTATTAACCCAGACTCTTAAGCAAAGACGCGATTTGATTGTGCAACGTGATAATGATGCAATAGATGAAATCTTTGGTCGAAAAATTGCTTAAATTCGATGGATTTGGTTGACCTTTTGCGATTTGCTTGAGAACCTTACATTGATACTTTTTTTACATGTCTGAAGTAAGTTCTGTTTCAATTAAACGATCTATTGCTATCCGAGCAGTTGTAACTCCATTTTGGAAAGAAGAAGCTGAAAAAGAAATAAGTTCTGCGATTTCTTCGAGTGATGAGCAATTAGCTCAATTAGAAAAAGAAGGACAACAAATTGTAGATGGATTAAGGACACAAAGTGCTAATCCTTTGGATCCAAGAGTTCAGGAGCAAGTTGCACAAGTTCAGCAACAAGTTGCTGAAAAAAGATCAGAGATAGAAGAACAAAAGAGGAATTTGTTGCAACAGCAATCGCAGGTAAGAGAATTTGAGATGGAGCAAATTGTGGATCAAGGACAACTTGAGAGTTTTTGTGACATTAAAGTTGGGGATAATTTAGTAAAAAAAATGCAGATCTCTCTTGTTGTAAGAGATGGCGTTGTTGAATCTATTAATCAAGACTGAATTCGTTTTTGTATCTTTTACCAAAGGTCTTTAAGATTGGGGTAAGACTTTAGGGAGACGGTATTGGCAAGCCACGACATTTTTATGCCAGCTCTTAGTTCAACTATGACTGAGGGAAAGATTGTGGAATGGCTTAAGAAGCCAGGAGATAAAGTAGCGCGAGGGGAGTCAGTACTTGTGGTTGAATCTGACAAGGCTGATATGGACGTTGAATCTTTTCAAGAAGGATTTTTAGCTGCAGTCTTAATGCCTTCTGGTAGCACAGTTCCAGTTGGAGAAACAATTGGATTGATAGTAGAAAATGAAGACGAAATTTCTTCAGTACAGGCCAATAACCCCATAAAGACTAATGTTTCTTCTTCAGAAGAAACATCTCAATCATCTGAGGTAAAAGCTTCATCCTCTCCATCTCCGACTCAAAAGCCAGGTGCAGAAACAGTTGCCACCCAGAAATCTATACCACAGCCCTCTACCCCTTTGCCAAGCATTAAAAGAGATGGAAGAGTTGTTGCTACTCCTAGAGCTAAAAAACTTGCTACACAACTTGGTGTTGACTTGGCAACTGTTCTTGGAAGTGGTCCTCATGGAAGGATTCAAGCTGAGGATGTTCAGATGGCCCAAGGGCAGCCAATTACGATACCTTGGATTGCCGAAAGCAATGCTCCTGTATCATTGCCAAGTTCATCGACTTATTCATCTGATATAAATTCTTCTTCAAAAAGTCAGAAGATGGAAGAAGTTCCATCAGGGAATAGCTTTGGAGATCCTGGTCAGACAATAGCATTTAATACCTTACAACAGGCTGTCAATAGGAATATGGAGTCAAGCTTGTCAGTACCTTGTTTTAGAGTTGGTTATTCAATCATTACAGATAAATTGGATGCTTTTTATAAACAAGTAAAACCTAATGGCGTTACAATGACAGCCATTTTAGCTAAAGCAGTTGGGAATACTCTTGCTCGACATCCTCAGATAAATGCTGCTTTCAGTAGTGAGGGTATGGTTTATCCAACTCAAGTGAATGTAGCTGTGGCTGTTGCCATGGAAGAAGGAGGTCTTATTACTCCTGTACTTCAGAATGCTAATAGCACTGACTTATTTCAACTTTCACGTCAATGGGCTGATTTGGTTAAACGTTCTAGATCCAAACAGCTTCAGCCTAATGAATACAATAGTGGCAGTT
>QCKE01000003.1 GCA_003215555.1 Prochlorococcus sp. AG-409-K04 | reverse complement strand
GCAAAAAACTTGGCCGCTTGAAAAAATTTTCTTATGGAAGAAGTGATCCCTTGGAAATAAAATAATTAAATAATCCATCTCAGAAATAATGAAACGTTTAGTTATTGGCCTATTGATTTCACTATTTATGTTTTGTGCTTCAACTCCAGTTATGGCAGCGCAAGATTTAGATAAGCAAAGAATCAAGCTAGAAAATAAAATTGCTAAGAAATTCTCTAATACATTTTGTAATAGCACTGGATTTGGAATTTCGGATGAAGGTGCTTTAAAGTTTTCTTTAGGTGAAACAAAAAGTGAATTCTCAAAAAAACCTCTGGTAGAAAAAGTGGATATCAAAAATGTAAAAGAGCAAATTTTGGTTAATATTGCTGATACCTGCTATTACTTTGATCTAGCAATTACTGACTTAGATTCATTATCTCTAGAATATCAAAAAAAATAAATCAAATAAAAACATACAAAGCAATAATTTTTCCTAAATTTATTTGTAAAATTATTTAAAATATAATAAAATTAAATATTATTTACTGATCAAAAAAATGAATAAAGAAAGCTGGGGTAACTTAATTGCTTATATATACATGGCAAGTGTGTTTTTTGCTGCAATAATTTGGATAATAAAATTTCTCAAATAAATAGGTCAAATTTAATTAACATAAAAAATGTTCATTTATTCCATTATCTAAATTTTGCTAAAAAGATTAACTTTTTTGAGTTTTAATTATTGGGTTAAGAGATTTGATAACAATGAATTCTAGTTAAACTGGTTCTAAAATTTGACATTTATGATCAACAATCTCTCCATCAGGAAGAAGTTGAGCAAATCTAGGTGATTCCGCATGTAAGCCATTCTCGTTATCTTGATAACTCCAAAGCCACTTTTTATCAGTAAAGCTTATCTCACCACTTTGAAAAGAAACTGGAAGCATCAATTTTATTTCTCCCCAATCGAGTGTGACAAATGCACCTTCATCAACTTTTTCAAGATCATTTACTAATGCGAAATCTCCATTCAAATTATTTCTAATCGTTGCGTCCAGAGGAGTGCCATCACAATCAAAATGTGAATAAGGTGCAATTACAATAAAAAGGCTTAAAAGAAAAGAGATAAAATTCATTACTTTCCTTTCTATTGAATAGTTTTTGTCATATCTATTCCCATGGCTGTTTGATTTCCCCCTCTGATCTGCTTTCTTGAATAAAGCCCGTCAGCCAAAGCCATATATAATAAAGCCCAGACAGACCAAGAAAAATTAAAGCCCCGATCATTATTTTGTTCTGAATATCCATAATATTTAAATGAATAAAACTTGAATCATAATAATCCTTATCTAAAAAGCTGTTCAATTCATAAGTCATCTTGATATCAATGTGATTCCTTTTGCAGCAAAGCATAAATTTCAAAACGAAAACCTCCAAAAATGCTGTCCCAACTCAAGAAATGCTCATAAATAAAAAATCTCATGGATCTTAAAAGCCTGAAAAGAAACAAAAGACAGACTGAGATAAAGGTCTTAAAGGTAGTTTTGTGAAAATTCAAACTCAAAGTTCCAGCAATCCATATTCATTACCATCTAACTAGATCCTGAGTAATTTGAAGAAGCCCCAACAAAGAATAGTATCTAAAAAAAAATTCTCCGAACTGTTTCTATCTATCTTTGCCTCGGAAATACTGACAAATAAATCAAAAAATCTTTTCTAGATGGAAATTCTTTTCCAGCAAGTCCTCAGCAAAAATCTTGGAAAAAGTAGTTATAACTGAATTCTTAGCAAAAAGGCAAACAATTCATTTGTGCGAAACTTTCCAACATTGGCCTTTTGATAATTCCAAATGATATATTCTTGTATTGTAAATCACCTATCTAATTTCTTTTGACCCAGGTAATAGTTGGAGAAAACGAAGGCGTTGAGTCTGCTCTCCGTAGATTCAAGCGAGAAGTTTCAAAAGCAGGCATCTTTAATGAATTAAAGAGAATTCGTCATCACGAAACACCTGTTGAAAAATACAAGAGAAAGCAACGTCTGAAAAACAGGACTAAACGACGCAAATAAAAACAAGCGACTCGATTGTTTTTTTTTAAGAATTAAGTTATTTATTAGCAAAAAATTGCTTAATTTCAGAACCTATTCACCAACCAAATTTTATTTTTAGGATTATATTTTTAAAAAATCAAGAATTTATTTCTTGTGATTCTTTTATCAGACTTATTAGCTCTTCCGTTGACAACCCAGGTTTATATGTCCAAGTAATACCATAATGCTCACGCCAAGGGTTGAAAACTTGATATAAAATTTTTGCACTTTCTGCTCTGCATATAATCACTCCTGTTCCATCTTGAGGAGTATGAATCCAAGCAATTCTTTCATAGCCATCCTTTATACCATTGTTTTCTTCATTTTCTACATAATTAATCAAAGCCTCTTTAGCAAATGTTTGATATTCAGAAGATTCGAATTTCCAGGTAACTAAATAAAGCTGCATTGAATAAATAATATAATGAATATATCAATATTAAATATATACGAATAAGGCTATTTTAAACTCTATTGAGATTCAAAGCTTGCAAAAGAATCTTACATTTGTTCAAGAAAACCAAGATTTGATTTTTCTTTGCGCAACAGAAAGACGCAACAAAGCTTGTCTTCCAGAGCTTGCAAGGCTATATCTCACCGCCTTTCCAGACTTATACATAGCCTCACTAATGGCTTTTGCTCTTAGAAGCTCTTGTTGAAACGCGCGGTTTACAGCCCTCTCTGCATCGACATTTGCTAATTGAGCCCTCTTTGCTAAACGTTGAGTTTTTGACTTTGGAATTACCGTTAAAACACTTTCTGGCTCCGCCCAACGTAAAAGCCATGGACGAGTTGATTGCGAAAGAGAAGAAGATTTCTTAGGCATGAACTATTTCTATATTCACTCTTTCAGGATGAGTCCAAATGGTGCATATCAACGTAAAAAGTTGCTCTCTGAAATTTCCTTTATTAACCTACTTAAAGAAAAATGAAAAAACCTTGCGAAATAATTCCAAAAAAATCACCAATTTTTTCAGGTTTTAAATCGAGCAATTCCTTTAATTCATAATTTCAAGGGAAAGGCTTGTTAAGAATGAACCACATATAAAGCGAAATATTTGCTGAAATAGCCAAACCAATAGAAAAAAATTTCATTTACTAATTTGAGTAAGCCATACCTAATGGAGTAAAAAAAATATAAAAAAGCGAGGTTTTGTCTTTATTTCAAGATAGATTGATTATTTAATGCTGTTTAGTTTACCAAATATATAAGGCCTGATCGACAATTTTTTAAAGCAGCTCTCACCTCGTCCAAGTATAAATCAACTTCAACTAGTCCTTCATTTAAATCTTTAGGAATAATTAGTTGGTTATTATTATCAAGCCTAATTCGTTCTCCAAACCAAGTTCCATAGCCATATTTAGAAGCTCTACATTCAATCACTTCTTTTTCTGAATCAAATTTTTGTTCAATACTCCAATTTCCCAAAGAATCTATTTCGGTAAACTGGTTGTATCCAGCCTTTACGAAAGAAATTTGAAATAAACTTAAAAAGAAATTAAACAGCAAAATCTTTTTCAAAACAATCAACATATCTTTTTTACAATTTCTCAAAAATGGGTCGCCTGAGATTCGAACTCAGGACCAGCCGGTTAAAAGCCGGATGCTCTACCGCTGAGCTAGCGACCCACACTGTTGAACATTAAAGCTAGAGATGAAAATTGTCACGCTAGAATCTTGATTTGAAAAATCATTTCTTGCAACATCCACATGAAACTCTCATGAAAATTGTCTTTTGAGAACGATGGACCCAACGCTGGATTAAATGAATTCTCTTATCAAATGCAAAATATTGCACTCTTTTCTGTACAATCACGACGAAATATCTAATTTCCATGCTCAACCTGATAATTATCACACTACCAATCCTTGCTGCAGTAACTTGGGTGGTTTTCAATATCCAAGAGCCAGCCCGAGAACAGTGGAATCGTCAATTTGGCGATAACAACCCTTTCTAATTTTGCTTAAAAAAAGCTCAATAGTTTCTACAACTGGTTTTCTTGAGTTCTAAGCCCTCTTTGGTAGTTATTGGTGCTGGTTTGGCTGGATCAGAAGCTGCTTGGCAGATTGCTAATGCAGGTCTTCCAGTCAAATTATTTGAAATGAGACCTTATAAAAGGTCTCCGGCACATCATTCATCTGATTTCGCAGAGCTGGTTTGCAGCAATAGCTTTGGATCGCTAAATAGTGATCGTGCCTCAGGGCTGTTAAAGGAAGAATTAAGATCATTAAACTCTTTTATAATCAAATCCGCTGATTTGCATTCAGTGCCAGCTGGTGGTGCTTTAGCAGTTGATAGAAGTGCTTTCAGCAAGCATGTAACAAAAACCTTATCTGACCACCCTTTAATCACCATTGAAAGGGAAGAGAAAAAAGCCTTACCTTCCACAAATCAGATTGTCGTATTAGCTTCTGGCCCACTTACCAGTGAAGCCTTAGCTATAGATCTAAAGGAATTTACTGGATTGAAAGAGTGTCATTTCTTTGATGCAGCAAGTCCAATTATTAGCGGTGAAAGTATAGATTTTTCCTTTGCCTTTAAAGCAAGCAGATACGACAAAGGAGAAGCTGACTATATCAATTGCCCAATGAACAAAGAACAATATATAACTTTTAGGACTGAGCTAATGAATGCTCAACAAGCAGATCTTAAAGATTATGAAAAAGAATCCGCTCATTTCTTTGAGGGTTGTCTCCCCATCGAAGAACTTGCCAGAAGAGGAGAAGACACCATGCGTTATGGTCCTCTCAAACCCATTGGATTATGGGATCCAAGATGGGGCGATTTAAATGATCGTGAACTCCGACAAGCAAAGAGAGCTTATGCAGTGATTCAATTACGTCAAGAAGATGCAAATGGCCGACTTTGGAACTTAGTAGGATTTCAAACAAATTTAAAATGGGGTGAACAAAAACGAATATTCCAATTAATTCCAGGTTTAAAGGAAGCAGAATTTGTTCGATTTGGAGTAATGCATCGCAATACATTCATCGAATCGCCAAAACTTTTAAGTCCCACTCTTCAATTCAGGAAAAGAGGCAACCTTTTCGCTGCAGGCCAAATAACAGGTACTGAAGGTTATGCTGCTGCAATAGCTGGAGGTTGGCTAGCTGGAAAAAACGCTGCATTATTGGCAATGAATTGCGAACCTATGACAATGCCTAAAACAACAATGATAGGTGCATTAACAAACTTTGTTAGTGGGGTTGGTTTACATGAACAAGTAAGTAAAAACAAGACATTCCAACCAATGCCTCCCAATTTCGGCCTTTTACCAGAGTTGGATGAACGCATTAGAGACAAACGTTTGCGATATGGTGCCTATCGTGATAGAGCTTTGGAAGAGATTAGAGTGATCCAAGAACAAATTGGATCAAAAAATACAGCTGAGGTGATTTGATCATGTCTATCAAAATTATAGATCCTGCAAAAAAGACGGTGGATTGGGACGTTATTGTTATTGGCTCAGGCATAGGAGGACTTGTAACGGCAACTCAATTAGCAGCAAAAGGTGCAAAGGTGTTGGTTTTAGAAAGATACACTATCCCTGGTGGAAGTAGTGGGGCATTTCAACGAAATGGCTATACCTTTGATGTTGGAGCTTCAATGATTTTTGGGTTTGGAGAGAAAGGGTATACAAATCTTTTAACCAGAGCTCTTGCGGATGTAGGAGAAGTGTGTGAAACAATTCCAGATCCTGTCCAACTTTCTTATCACCTACCAAATGGAGATAATGTGATTGTCGATAGAGATTACAATAAGTTCATATCAAATCTAACTTCTCTTTTCCCGCATGAAGAAGTAGGTATAAAAGCTTTTTATAAAGTTTGTTGGAAAGTTTTCAAATGTCTTGATGCAATGCCTCTTCTTTCCATAGAAGATCCTGCATATTTAACTAAAGTCTTTTTCAAAGCACCTTTTGCATGTTTAGGACTAGCGAGATGGTTACCTTTTAATGTTGGGAAAATAGCTCGTCAATATATCAGCGATGAAGCGCTTTTAAAATTTATAGACATAGAGTGCTTTTGCTGGTCAGTAATGCCTGCTGAGAAAACTCCCATGATTAATGCTGGGATGGTTTTTTCAGACCGTCATGCTGGTGGAATCAATTATCCAAAAGGAGGAGTTGGAGTAATTGCACAAAAATTGGTTAAAGGCCTTAGAGAAAAAGGAGGGGAAATTTTATACAAATCAAGAGTGACTAAAATTATATTAGAAGGCAAAATAGCTACCGGGGTCAAACTTGCAACTGGCGAAGAATTTTTTGCTCGTGCAATAGTGTCAAATGCAACTCGCTGGGACACTTTTGGAGGAGAGAATGTAAAGGAACCATTAATAGAACAAAAGGATACGCCAGTATCTGAGACTACATGGAGGAATCGCTATAAACCATCTCCTTCCTTTTTATCCCTTCATCTAGGTGTCAAATCTAGTTGCATTCCAACAAATTCACATTGCCATCATTTAATTTTGAACGAATGGGAAAGGATGGAACAAGAGCAAGGAGTTGCTTTCATATCTATTCCAACACTTTTAGATAAATCACTCGCTCCTGTAGATCATCACATCGTTCATGCTTTTACTCCCTCTTCCATGGAAGAATGGAAAGGACTTACTCCCTCAGAATATGCCAAGAAAAAAGAACAGGATAGCAATAGATTAATTCAAAAGATAGAACAAGTTTTTCCTAATTTAAAAGATAATATTGCCCACAAAGAAATTGGCACGCCCAAAAGTCATCGGAGATTTCTTGGGCGTCACAATGGTAGCTATGGACCAATACCTACGATGGTTCTTCCAGGCTTGCTACCGATGCCTTTTAATACTACAAGCATCAAGAGGCTCTACTGTGTAGGCGATTCATGTTTTCCAGGACAAGGCCTAAATGCTGTTGCTTTTAGTGGTTTTGCATGTGCACATAAGATAGGTGCAAAACTAGGGATGAATAATTGGTCTCTACCAGATTAATTCTAAAAACCTTAACCAGATTCTCATTCAAATCAAAGACAATTCTTCTCCTTAATAAACAACAAAGTTTTAAAATATGTATAACAAAAATCCATCGAACTAAAGCTAAATAAAATTGTCGATATTTCTAAAGACATCGACTAAGAATGAAGTGACAAATAATTTTCAATATTTTTTATACGCAAAGAGAACTGAAAACATTTGTTTTCAATATTTCTATCCAAAATAATCTTTTCAAATATATATAAATATACTTTTAATATTTTCAAATAATTTTAAACCAATCAGGAATTGATTCATAGCATGCCGAGTTAAAATCATTTTCAGTAGATTTTGCTCGGAAACAGCAAGTTCTACCAGAATCCTTTTCCAACAAAATTGTATTTGCCCATTCCCAAACTAATTTTGCAGTAGACTCCATCCCTACATTTTCCATGATCCTGAGATCAAGAGCTTTTACTTCATGTAATTTTTGCCATTCAGATAAAAGAGGGTCATCTTTGTTTACAAGAAATGTATGATCAAAATGTTCCTTTAACTGTTGTTCTAATAATTTCAAACTAGAGAAATCAACGACAAAACCATGACGATCCAAATCAAGTGCTTTGAACCAAAAAGTAAAGCTTCTACTATAGCCATGAACAAAACTACAATGCCCCGAATGCTTCCATTGTCTATGGCAACAAGGGTAATCTTGAAAATGTTTGCTGCAACTAAAACAAGTAATTTGGTCAGCCATCTAATAAACTGATATTTGAGGAAACTCAAAAAAAAAATGATCGAAATCAATTTTTATCTAAATAGAATATGACGAAACTGAATCAAGATTTCATAGAAAAGCTTCGTTTTAACGAAAAGGGTCTTATTCCTGTCATTGCTCAAGATTGGCTCGATGGAGCCATACTTATGATGGCATGGGCTAACAAATTATCTTTAGAAGAAACATTAAAAACAGGCGAAGTGCATTATTGGAGTCGATCTAGAGAAAAGTTGTGGCATAAAGGTGAAACAAGTGGGCATACTCAAATACTGAAAGAAGTGAGATTTGATTGCGATTCCGATGCCATGGTTTTTCTAATCGAACAAGTCGGGTCTATTTCATGCCATAAGGGAGCAAGAAGTTGTTTCTTTAAAGATTCTAAGAATCAAAATTCAGAATCATTTCTCCTACCTTTTACAGATGCTTGTAGCGAACTTTTTGAAACAATTAAAAATAGGTCTTTGAATCCTCGCTCAGGAAGTTATACAAATAGTCTTTTAGAAGAAGGCGATAACAAAATACTAAAAAAAATTGGCGAAGAAGGCGCAGAGTTTGTAATGGCTTGCAAAGATAAAGAAGTAGAAGCTATTTCAAATGAGGCGGCAGATCTTATTTTTCATCTACAAGTAGCTTTAAAATACCATAATGTCGAATGGAGAGACGTATTAGAAGTGCTAGCAAATAGAAGAAAATAAATGGTTAAAAAATCACTTTTAAGTAACAAGTTAGCAATAAAATAATTATATAAATTCAATAAATACAATTAAAGACCTATCCCTCGAGTCATTAAAGTAGCAACCAAAGGTATCAAACAGAATCCAACAAGTTCTACATTAATTATGAGTCGAAATCTTGATATTAACTTTGATGTAAGTGTAGGAAGATTGTTTTTACTGATAGGTATAGCCCAAAGGATATAAGTTATAGTTGGATAAAGTGAAAGAAGCCCAACTGAAATATAAGCAGCAACTTTCACCCAAAACAAAGGGTTATGAATATAAAAATCCGCTCCTTGTCCAAAATATCTAACTCTAAGAATACCTGTAATTATAAGCATTACTCCAGCTAAGCCATAAATAATGTCTGCAATAATTATCGATATTACACCTGATCTATTTAAATCGATTTGCAAAGTTAATCTTTCAAAAAGCAGTGAGCCAATGCAGAGAAGAATGCAAAGGTAGTGAATATACGCAACCAGTGCACTTTTTAAAGCTATGGAATCCATCAATAGTATGAAGCTAAATTAAAAATTCTTGCCCAATGACACTAGCTAAAAAATGTCATTTCCGTAATAACTTGTACAATTTTGTGGCTAGTCAGGGATAAATATTCAGAATAAAGAAATTAATTGCATATTGAAGATGAAACTAAAAAAAAATATCACTAAGACAGAAAGTTAACACTTTCTATCTAAGTTTATTTATAAAAGGAGGTTAAGTTCATGAGTTCTTTGAGCGATTTTCTTAGCGAGATAGGAAGACATCCATTGCTGACCCCTGAGGAAGAACTCACTATGGGTAGAAAAGTTCAGTCAATGATCAAAATTTTAGAACGTTGCAATGTTGCAGAAGGGAAAGGCTCAGAGTGCAAATATACAGACATTGAAAAAGAAACAATAAAAATAGGGGAAAAAGCTAAAAACAATATGATTACAGCAAACTTACGATTGGTCGTTAATTTAGCCAAGAGATACCAAGGTAAAGGCTTAGAACTTTTAGATCTTATTCAAGAAGGAACAATAGGGTTAACTCGAGCAGTTGAAAAATATGACCCAACCAGAGGCCATCGTTTTTCTACATATGCATATTGGTGGATAAGGCAAGGTCTCAATCGAGCATTATCGACTCAAAGTAGAACTATTAGAATTCCTGTAAATATCAATGAAAAACTAACAAAACTCAGGGCCGCAAAATCCCAATTGATGCAAGAACATGGCACCCCTCCATCTACAGAACAACTAGCTGACAAGCTAAGTCTAGCCAAAGAAGATATTGAAGAACTTCTCGAATGTGAAATGAGAAGTATCACTGTAAGTCTTCAAGGAGTAATCCAATCAAAAGCTGAACTTTCTGAGCTAGGAGATTTATTACCAAGTGACGAGGTCCCGCCAATGGAGCTCGCAGAGCTCGCTGAACGTAATGATTCAGCATGGTCTTTGCTAAGAAAAGCAAATCTCACAGAGAAAGAAAGAACAATTGTGAGTCTTCGTTTTGGTCTTGATGGTACTAATGAATGGAGAACTCTAGCTGAAGTTGCTAAACACATGAATTGCAGTAGAGAATATTGCAGGCAAGTAGTACATAGAGCTTTAAGAAAATTACGGAAGACAGGCATTCAAGATGGCTTAGTTGAAGCAAACCTCTTAGAAAGTCAGGGGAACAATCTTTAGGGAAACCATTTAAGAAAATGTCTCAAGAAGAAAAAGAAAAAGTTTTTGAAGCAGAAGTAATTGATAGCTCTGTTATAGATGAAGGAGTTTTTAGAAAAGTTTTACTAAGAGCTGGTCGAACTATTGCCAAACCATCTTTGGAGGCATTTGAGATGATCCTTGATCCTTCAATACCCCCAAAAGCACGAGTCTCCTTAATTGCTGCTTTGACATACTTAATTATGCCCATTGATTTAATGCCAGACTTAATACCTGTTGCAGGCTTTAGTGATGATCTTGTTGCTCTTACTGCTGTAATTAGTCTTTGGAGTCAATATATTACTCCTGAAATCCGTTCAAGAGCTCGTAAAAAGCTAGACACTTGGTTCCCTATTTAATTATGGAGCAATGGAACGAACAAATTGAAGAAGAACTAACTCTTCAAATAAAAGAGTGGCTAAAAGTTCAAGGTAAAACACAAAAAGACCTGAAAAAATTTTTAAATACAAGTTCTGACAGGATGCCTGTAATTTTAGAAACTCTAAAAGCAGAATATTTTTCAGGGGGACTACCCAGACTTGCTAATGTTCTATGTGCCATAGAAGAAGAATGGGCACACAAAAAAAATCAACCTTTAAAACAAAATATAGATTCTGATCCTTTTAGTCAGCTTGACCTTCTATTAGAGGAAATTAAAGAAGACTGCTCGAAATAAAGTAAGCTGTTTAAAACTGCTCTTAAATGAATGTGATAAAAGAAACTAACAATTCTTACGACCCATATTTTATAATAATTAAATCAATAATTTCACTTGGATTACTAGTTTCACTTTTTTTTAGCGTTCCAATTCAAACTTATGCATTCAAAGAAAATGATGGAAAGGAAATTTTCTTAAACCATTGCTCAGGTTGTCATATAAATGGTGGAAATATAATTAGAAGGAATAAGACCTTAAAGATAAAAGACCTAAAACGCAATGGAATAAATTCAGAAGAAGCCATTGCAAAAATTGCATTAGAAGGAATAGGAAGTATGAGTGGATATAAAGATGTTCTTGAAGAGAATGAAGATCAAATTGTTGCAATTTGGATATGGGATCAAGCTCAGAATGCTTGGGTCCATGGATAGATATCTAAGGAAGTCCATATACCTTCTTTCCAATAAACGTCTGCTTCTAAAAGATTCTTTATTTGTTCACTAGTTTCACCTTTAAAAATTCCAAAAATATATTTTGTACATTTTGTTGGTCCTAGGGTTATGAGTATACCTTTCTCCTTCATTTCACTGAGTCTAGAAAGATGCTCTTCACGAAATGGTGCTCGCTTTGAAATAGCATTTTCACAATAAGTGCCAAAAAGAACGAATTGCTCCATCATTTTAAATGATTAAATAGTCGGGTAAACTTACACTAAATGATTGCACGATTGGCATGCTAATTGCTATGTTATTTAAGTAGATCAATTTATTACTTTGTTATGCTTACAGGTAGCGACCTGCTCACTAAAGTCAAAGAACTTGGTGAAGTCAGTAAATCAGATCTTGTTCGTGCATGTGGATATGTATCCGACAAGAAAAATGGTGGGGAAAGATTAAATTTCACTGCCTTTTACGAAGCTCTTCTAGAAGCTAAAGGTGTAAACCTAGGAGCAACTGGAGTTGCAGGAATTGGCAAAGGTGGAAGAAAACTTAGCTATGTTGCTACAGTTCAAGGTAATGGAAATCTATTAATAGGTAAGGCATATACAGCCTTGTTAGATCTAAAGGCTGGAGATGAATTTGAAATCAAACTAGGTCGTAAGCAAATTAGACTTTCACCAGCTGGATCAGATGATTCTGATTAAAAAATTACCTTTAGAAAAACAAATATAACTAATTCAAATCAATTAAATATTTCTATCCTCAGAAGAAAACTGGGGATTTTTTATTTAGAAAAATAATTAGTTTTGCATGTTTTCTTCAACAATCACTAACCTGCAGCTTTTCTAAGTTGACTGCAAAATTCCCCTGCTTCTTCAACTACATTTTCAATATCTGATTTAGATATCCTTTTAACAAGAGCACTACCGACTATAGCTCCATCTGCGCCCCATTCTCTAACTTGACTGACATGCTTAGGGTCAGAAATACCAAAGCCAACCGCAACAGGAATACTGCTCAATTCCTTTAACTTATTAACAAGTAAATGAACACGATCATCTATTTTCGATCGTTCACCAGTTACGCCAGTAACACTGACAAGATATGTAAAGCCATTACTTCTTTTTGAAATTTTTTTCATTCTTTCCAAAGGAGTAGTAGGTGCAACTAATAGAACTAAATCAAGATTTCTATTTGAGGCAATTAAAGACAACTTCTCTGCTTCTTCAAGAGGAAGGTCAGGTACAACTAAACCTGCTGCTCCAGCATCAGAAGCCCTTGTGCAGAATTCTTCCATCCCAAAATTTATTAATGGGTTGCTATATGTAAAAAGAATTATTGGAATTGTTAACTTACTCTTCAAATTACACAACATTTCTAAAACTGCTTTTAGGGAAGTTCCAGATGAAAGTGCTCTTGAAGCAGCTAACTGTATTATCGGTCCATCTGCAAGAGGATCAGAATATGGAATACCTAATTCGATAATATCTGCTCCTTTTTCCTGAAGTCTTAGTAAAATTTGGGATGATGTATTCAAATCTGGGTCTCCTGCCATAATAAAAGGCATTAATGCAATCCTATTTTCACTCTTAGCATTTGCAAAAGTTCTGGCTAACATTGTGTTGTTCATAGAATAACTACTGAAAATTAATTACAACTTTATACGAGCTAATTTAGAAAAGAAAATAAGACTATTAACAATAGTTTATTTATTATTACTGTTTTCATTGTCCAATTCTTCAAATAAACGAAGCTTCTCCTCGTTAGTCATTGAATCAAATTTTTCTTTTAATTCGTTATCTGTAATCTGCTGATATTTCTTTATATATCGCTTTCGCTGCTCCATAAATGTCATATTGCCAGAAACAACTCTGAAAAAATAAGAAAGGACCCAAGCTACAACCAGGGAAATAAGTACTGCCTCAGAAGCAATACCAGCTTTTGACGTCTCAAGACCAAATGAAGCAAATGCAACGTAACCAATTACTCCAACAAAGAAAAGGGCTAAGCCCAATTGAATAACATTAGCTTTTGTCAATTCTATATATCTCCTTGACCGTTCATGCGAAGGTTTAAAAATGGGGCTAACAAAATGAATCCTGGAAAGAATATAAACACAATGCTATAAATAAACAGTCTTTCAAATTTACCCATATAGTTCCATCGCGTACTCATCCAAAAATAAATAAATAACGGAATTACAACTAAATAGAGTGAGCCAATAAGAAAGTATGCCCCTGTAATTAAAAAAAAATCATTCGATCCACTGTTAACCATAAAGTATAAAACTCCCATAAAATCAATTTTTTTTAGTCTAATCTGAATTTAATAGAATAGTCGAGAATTTGGAAGCAGAAATTTTTGATCTTTTATAAAACCAAGTTAACTCTTCAAATTGATATTAAAAATCAACAGCTTCCCTTGCTATCTATTACTGGATACAGTCTATAAAACAAGTCAAGAGAAATGCCTTTATCCCAAAAGATTTAAACAAAGATTATGCCTGTAAAGCAAATCATTATTAATATACTTCGAAAAAATATAGCCATTAACACAAAGACAAAAGAGGTCATTCTATGAGCAGAAAAACACTCTCAGGCCTATACAAAATGTTGATTGATGCGAGTGGAGGGACTTGAACCCTCACGACCATTGCTGGTCTCAGGATTTTAAGTCCTGTGTGTCTACCAATTCCACCACACTCGCAAGGGGTTTCGGCGAATCAATTTTAGCAAAAGCAGGATTTGTGTAAACACACATGCTGTTTTCAGGACTTACTAGATACACCTAGCGGCTCATTCGAGTATCTCCTAATACTTGATTTGAGCAGGCACAACCTATTAAATGAGCAATTATATCTAGTTACATATTCATCTCATTTAAAATGAGAAATATTTTTTATCTAAAAAATCAACCACAAAATTTTAATTATCTTTAGTAGATGAATATTTTCTCTACTCAAATCATACTTGAATAGACCATCTCAATGTCTCTCCTGCATGAAATGGAACAATATAATCTTTCCCTTGGTCAAAATTTTGTATTTCAATTCGATCTTGAACAAGTTGAGGACGTTGAACCAAAATTATATGATCTTCATTCAAAGGCAAACCATAAAATGCAGGACCAAACTCACTTGCAAAAGGTTCCAATCGATCTATTGCACCCTCCTCATCAAAAACTTGTGCATAACTTTCAATTGCATAAGGTGCATTAAAAATACCTGCACATCCACAGGAACTTTCTTTAAATTGTCGAAGGTGTGGAGCCGAATCCGTTCCTAGGAAGAAACAAGGTTCTCCACTAACTGCCGCTTGTCTCAGGGCAACACGATGATACTCTCTTTTTGCTACAGGCAAACAAAAATAATCACTTCTCAATCCCCCTTTAAACATTGCATTTCTATTGATATGTAAATGGTGAGGAGTTATTGTTGCGGCCAATCTTGATTGGCTATTTTGCACATACTGAACAGCATCTTTCGTTGTTATATGCTCTAAAACAACTTGAAGATTCTGAAATCTTTTCAACAAAGGATCAAGATGACGTTCTATAAATACAGCTTCCCTATCAAAAACATCGACATGTGGGTCTGACACCTCTCCATGAATAAGTAATGGCAACCCAATTTTTTCCATTATCTCAACTGTAGAGTAAATTTTCTCTATATTGGTAACACCAAAAGCAGAGTTAGTCGTTGAATTCGCGGGATATAATTTAGCTGCAAAAAACACACCTTCTCTAAAACCTTTCTCTAAAACATTAGGCATCAGGTCATCTGTCAAATAGGCAGTCATAAGTGGTGTAAATGACAAACCATCAGGTATGGCATCCAATATCCTTTGTCGATAATCTATAGCCTTTTGTATATCCGTAATTGGTGGCTGAAGATTGGGCATAATTACAGCACGACGAAAGGTTCTTGCTGTATGAGCCACGACAGAATTTAAAATATTTCCATCTCTAAGATGCAGATGCCAATCATCAGGTCGCCGCATTCTAATTTTTCTTTCAAATTCAATCACAACAATTACGCTATTGTTCTCTATAAAAATATATCTATTATCCTAAACTAAGAACACTTTTAATTTAGCTAATAAGCAAATTAAGTTAAATGACTTAGACAAACTCAAGTAATTTTTTTTAAAATCATAATTAAATGCAAGAACTACTTATAAAGTCATTTCTAGAAATTATTCTTGGAATAATTTTACTGTTTGGAGGAGGTGATGTTTTCGTTCAAGGTGCTGCTACCTTAGCTGCAATAATAGGAATACCTCAACTTGTAATTGGTCTTACAATAGTGTCCCTAGGGACAAGTGCTCCAGAGCTTTTTGTCAGCATTGGTTCGTATCTAAAAAATTCTGATGCAATCGCTGTAGGAAATGTAGTAGGTAGCAATATATTCAACGTGCTAGTTGTTTTAGGCAGTAGCGCTCTAATAATGCCTTTAAAAGTAAGAAGTCGTCTTGTCAAAAGAGATGTACCACTATTACTAGCTGTTTCAGTAGCTGTATGGGGTATGGCTTCGTCAGGAGTATTCACCTGGCAATCAGGCATAGCTCTATTAATTGCTCTGATAATTAACACAATTTGGGAAATCAGAACTGCGAGAGAAGAACCTAAAGAAATAAAAGATGCAGAACCTGAAATTCATGTTCAGTTTGCATCAAATAAATGGTTAAAAACTGTCAGTAAGATTATTGCAGGAATAGTACTTCTTGCTATCGGCTCAAATTTCCTTATTAATGGTGCAAAATCTCTAGCAATTCTGTACGGGTGGAGTGAAACAATAATTGGTCTAACAATTGTTTCTGCTGGAACTTCCTTACCAGAATTAGTTACATCAATAGTAGCATCTTTTCGAGGCAAAACTGACCTCGCAATTGGTAATGTTGTTGGAAGTAGTTTACTCAATCAACTTCTAGTTCTTGGGGGTTGTGCAGTTTTTGCTGGCAATAATGGATTAAATGTTGAAGAAATCCTCATACAGAAAGATTTTCCTATTATGATACTTACTGTATTAGCATGTATGCCTATATTTTGGACAAAAGGAATAATTAGCAGATCTGAAGGTGGAATCTTATTGCTGCTATATATAATTTATTTAATAGATCAAATCATTCCAAGTGCTTTCCCGTTATACCAACAAAACTTTAGAATAATATTTTTCTCTTTAATACTACCTTCTACTTTAATAGTTTTATCAATGAAAATATTTAATCATTGGAGAATAAAAAATAAGCTCCCCTCATAATTACATCATAGTAACAAACTCCTCTGCTATAGTAGGATGTAATGCCATTGTTTCATCGAAATCAATTTTCTTAGCACCCATCTTAATGGAAATAGCAGCCATCTGTATTATTTCCGAAGCATGTTCACCTAACATATGACATCCAATAATCTTTTGGCTATGTTTATGAACTATCAACTTTAAGAAACATTTACTATCTGATTTTTGAATCATTTCAGACATTGGTCTAAACTTAGATCTATAAATATCAATATTTTCTTCTCCATAATTTAAAATTGCTTCTTCCTCAGTTTCCCCTACAAAAGAAATCTCTGGTTGAGAAAATACTGCTTTTGGAATGAAATTATAGTCTACAATTCTATTCTTATTTCCAAAACAATTATCTGCAAATACTCTTCCTTCTTCAATTGCAACAGGAGTTAGATTAACCCGATCAGTAACATCACCAACAGCGTAAATATTATCTACATTAGTTTTATTTTTAATATCTACTTTTATTTTATTTTCAACAATCTTAATCCCTGATTTCCCTAATTCCAATCCTTCTAGAAAAGGCTTTCTTCCAGTAGCAAATAATACCGCATTACTCTTAAAAGTAATACCATTTAAATTAGTTAAAATCATATCATCTTTTTGTTTAATTAAAGAAACAAGATCTTGATCAAATTTAATATCTATTCCTTTAGATTGCATATCATTTTGAAGCATCAAACAAACTTCTTTATCAAAGCCTCTTAACAAGCAATTGCCCCTAACTAATTGTGTTACTGAAACACCCAAGGCACTTAAAATACAAGAAATTTCACAGGCAATAAATCCACCGCCAATCACTATAAATTTCTTTGGCAAAACTTTTTGTAGGAACAGATCATCACTTACGAAACCTATTGCAGCACCATCAATGCTAGGTCTTATAGGTCTTCCTCCAACTGCTATTAAAATTTTATGAGCACTAATTTCAAAAATTTTATTTTCTTGATTAGTTACTACAATGGAATTAGGACTGGAAAATTTACCCCAGCCTCTTATCAACTGTACATTTGCTTTCTCAAGCAAATCAATGTGCAACCTATTTAAACGATTAACTTCTTGTCTAACGTTCTCCAATAAAACCCCTGAATCTTTCTTAAATTTATTAATTTCTATACCAAAGCCTGATGCATTAGCCAAACTACTCCAAAAATGCGAACCATAAACCAACAATTTTTTAGGGACACAACCTCTAATCACACATGTACCGCCCACAAGATCGCCTTCTACAATGGCAACTTTTGCTCCATAACTTGCCGCCCTTTTAGCAGCAGCAAGCCCTCCTGATCCAGCACCTAAAACAATTAGGTCAAAACAATGCTTCACAAACAAGCTCCTGTTTTTCAGTTACTCAATTCTCCTACTCTTTAATGAAAGAAGCCATAGAAGCCCTTTCTTGGGAAAATCTTTGCAAATTTTCTTCCCCTGAAGCTGATTTAATTAATGGCCCTAACAACTCATATACTTCTATAAGACTTTTTGGGCAAGAAAAAAATGATATAAGAGTAACTCTTTTTAGAGATAATCATGCATGGTGTCCTTATTGTCAAAAAGTATGGCTTTGGTTGGAGTGGAAAAAGATCCCATATCAAATACAAAAAGCAACTATGCGATGTTATGGAAAAAAAGAAAGTTGGTATTTGAAAAAAGTACCTTCTGGGATGTTTCCAGCAATAGAGCTTGACAAAAAAGTCATAACTGAAAGCGATAAAATAATCCTTTCTCTTGAAAAAGAATTTGGCCCATTAGGGCTACCTATGAATCACCCCAATGTAATTAACTTAAGAAATTTAGAAAGACAATTGTTTAGAGCATGGTGCATTTGGTTATGTACCCCATCTATAAATAAAAATCAATCAACAAAAAAGAGAGAAAACTTCCAACAAATAGCAAAAGAGCTCGATACTTACCTTGCAAAAACAAATTTATCTTTAATAGACCCATCTGCATCAACTATCAAAACCTGTATACCAGGTAGTGCTGATATCATTTTCATTCCATATTTAGAAAGAATGAACGCTTCTCTTGCCTACTACAAAGGAGTGAGACTACGAAAAGAATATTCAAATATTGATAAATGGTTTCAAGCTCTAGAAAAGCTGGACACTTATAGGGGAACTCAGGGAGACTTTCACACACATGCTCATGATCTTCCTCCTCAAATGGGGGGGTGCTGGACTGATTCCTCATCGAAACAGGAATATTTATCATCAGAAATAGATTCAGGGAATGGGCTCGACAAAGACGAAACAACATTTGTCTCGTCCCAAAGAGATAAGCCCTCTATAACCGCATTAGACAGAGTACTGAAACATCGCGAGCGTATAAAACAAGCAAATCCTTTAAACAATCAATTCTTTGATCAACCTCTAAGAGCAGCTCTTACAGCAATGATATACAAGCAACCATGCAAACCAAAACCTGGAAGTGCGTTAGGGTTAAGATACTTGAGAGATAGAATTTCAGTCCCTAGAGATATGTCTTTACTTGCCGCAAGAGAATTCAGGAAATCATTAGAGCAAACTGCAAGCCTTGACAGCAATGAACAAGGGCCGGCTATACCTACAAAAAATAGATTTGATCAAAACCCTATAGATTTCTCTAATATCTAAGTTAAGAATAATACTTTTCTATTAATGCTTACTTCTGGA
The DNA here is from genome assembly GCA_003215555.1 of Prochlorococcus sp. AG-409-K04. Lineage (GTDB taxonomy): Bacteria > Cyanobacteriota > Cyanobacteriia > PCC-6307 > Cyanobiaceae > Prochlorococcus_E. The sequence goes on along the minus strand of QCKE01000003.1, from coordinate 133,462 downwards.
ATCTATCTGCAACAAGTCTCTAATTTTTTGTACTTGACTAGCCATTTGAGGATCACTTGATAGTTTCTTCTCAACTTGCTCAATCGCATACATAACTGTTGTATGATCTTTTCCTCCAAACTCATCTCCTATTCTAGGCAAGCTTAAATTAGTACTTTGCCGCATCAAATACATACCTACCTGCCTTGCTTGACTAACTGGCCTACGTCGACTAGCACTTCTCATCTCCTCAAGAGTCACCTCAAAAATTTCAGAAACTTTATCCATTACCTGCTTCGGTGAAACCGTAACACCTTGACCATTTGGATCCAACATTGGAGCAATTGAATCAACTGTCATAGGGAGTCCAGTAATTGAAGCAAAAGCTATAGCTCGTGTAAGTGCTCCCTCTAATTCACGAATATTTGAAGTAAATCGTCCTGCTATAAATTGAATCAAATCTCGAGGCAAGCCTACACGTTCTTGTTCAGCTTTCTTTTGCAAAATTGCCATCCTGGTTTCCAAATCAGGAGTTTGAACGTCAGCAATAAGTCCCATGGAGAACCTTGATATCAAACGTTCTTGGAGACGAGGAATTTGACTAGGAGGCCGATCACTAGCAATAACAATTTGACTTCCAGCATCATGTAATGCATTAAAAGTATGAAAAAATTCTTCTTGGGTATATTCTTTACCTTCAATAAACTGAATATCATCCACAAGTATCAGATCAGCAGCTCTATATCTATCCCTAAAAGATTGCATACGATCTTGTCTAATAGCAAGAATTAAATCATTTGTAAAAGTTTCAGTCGAGACATAAGAAACTTTTGCTCCCGGATCAATTTCCAATCGATAATGGCCAATTGCCTGCATCAAATGTGTTTTACCTAAACCAACACCCCCACAAATAAATAAAGGATTAAACTCCCGTCCTGGGGACTCTGCTACCGCCATTGCAGCAGCATGAGCCATTCTGCTATTTGGCCCTACAACAAATCTATTAAAGACATATCTTAAATTCAATAATGGTATGGCCTTTTTAGCTAACTTTACAGATTCAGTTAATGTACTTGTTGATCCAGAAGAAGTTGGAGCTGACGGAGCAACAGAAAAAAGGTTTTTATCTTTATTTTCTTCAAAATCTTTTACTTTCACATTTACTTTCACTGGCATACCAAAAACCTTTTCTGCGGTTTCTTGAATTGTTTGACAATAATTATTTTTAAGCCAAGCGCTAGAAAAGCTATTAGGAGCTAATAATGTTAATTCTCCATTTTTAAACTCGCTGAATTCAGTGGGGCGAATCCATGTTTCATATGAAGGCTTGCTTAGATTTTTCTTTAGCGAGGTCTGAACCTTTGCCCAAGACTCTTCACTCATTAGCTCCAACTTTTATTGAATAGAGATTGAATCTAAACGTGGTTGTCAGATAAGGCATTATTAAATCAGAAAACCAGGTTTTTCAAAAACACCACTTTTCTCTCTGATATCAAGTTAAGAGAAGGAATTATGGCATATGCCATTAAAATAGAAATGGTAAAAAAGCTTATTAAAGCTACACAGGATGCAATGAAACATCATTATTCTAAAGCCGTGCAAATATCAATTAAGAATGCGCTAAAAAGCAAGCCTCTACTATCGCACCTCATTTAGGGAAGCAATGCTCAAGCCAATTCTTGTTTTGATGACCCGATGGCCGGCGCCATACAGATGCAAAACTAGACTAGCCAAAGATCTTGGTGTGTTTAGAGCAGCTGCGATACAGAGAAGAATGACCATTCACACAATTGAAGTTGCAAAAGCAATTAATGCGTCCGGGGAAATGAATGTAAAACTCGCAATTGATGGTATTGGCAAGAAGAAAGCCAAGGAATGGTGCAAATATATAGGTATTAAAACAGCATATGTTCAAGGCCCTGGCAATCTTGAATTGAAAATGAAAAGGCAACTGGTTTTATCCCAAAGGACAAAAACATGCCGTGCTCGCATACCAAGAGACACAATACTTATTGGAGCAGATGTGGCCAACATTTCACTAACAGACATAATGGCTGGACTAAAATCCTTAAAGAGTAATGAATTAGTTATAGGGCCATCAAAAGATGGTGGGTTTTGGTTAATTGGCTTTTCTAAAAGAATCCTCCATCCAGAAATCTTTTGGCCTTTTAATGAAATAAGATGGGGTAAAGAAACTGTTTTAAACGATACACTTAAAAAGGTAAGATTAAAAAGAATTCAATATGAACTTATCCATGAAAAAAATGATATTGACAATGTCTCAGATCTAATAACATGGCAACAATAAATGCCACTAAAAGTCTTAGCATAATTATTCCAACAATTAACGAAGCACAAACGCTTCCTCTTTTATTAGCAGACCTTAATCTTTTATCATGCGATTTTGAGATAATTGTTGCCGATGGCGGTAGTTCTGATTTAACCAGATTAATAGCTAAATTAAATGGGGTAAAATTTATACGAACGCAAAAACAAAATAGAGGTCTACAAATTCATTCTGGAGCTATAGAGTCTGCAGGGGAATGGTTATTTTTCTTGCATTCAGATAGCAGACTAAATAAAAGATGGCATGAAAAAGTAAAAAACTTAATCAAAGATCCTATTAATAAGAAATATGCATGGTTTTTCGATTACAAGATAAGCAAAAAAGGCTTGCAATGGCTTGCATTGGAAATGGCAGTTTTCATAAGAAGTCGATTTCTACATCGCCCTTATGGTGACCAAGGACTTTTAATGAGTAGAGAGCTTTACTTCAGAACAGGTGGATATAAACCAATGCCAATAATGGAAGATCTTGATTTAATTCTTCGAATACAAAAAATGACTAAAATATTTAGTCTCAAAATAAGTATAGAAACAAGTGCGCGAAAATATTTGAATAAAAATATTATTAAAGTTGCAGCTAAAAATGCTTTCTTAAAAAATGAATGGAGAAAAGGATTGGATATCTATGATATAGCAAAAAAATATTATTCAAAGGATCTACAGTAAAGATATCTTCTAACTAATTAGAATACCAAAAAGCACATCTACTACCTTTTGGCTCAAGCTGCCAACCTTGGCTTTTATAGAAGGCAACCACCCCAGGGTCTGCAAAAAGAACAACCCTTTCAATACCGAGTTTCTTCAGACTTTTTATTACATAGTGCATAAGCTCTTTACCTAAACCCAAGCCTTGATAAACGGGGTGTATAGCAACATCCCATACTGTTGCTTGCAAAACTCCATCTCCTGTACATCTTGCAAAACCAACTAATCTGGGAAATTTTGGATCATGCTGCCAAAGACCAACTTTTAACAAGCTATTGTCCAAAGCTTTTTTGACTCTTCTTATCGGTCTTCGGCTCCAACCAACTGATTGAAGTAACTGTTCAAGCTCTATCAAATCAAGAGCTCTAGCCTGACTAAACATAAAATGAAATTGATCACTAGATGAAATACATTCCATGGCATCTGATCCATACATTTGATTTAAATCATCATTAACAAAAGAATTTTTCGCCCAGATTGCTAGGTTTACTTTTCCAGATCCAAACTTCTTAATCATTAGTTTTTCAAAAGTCTCTTAGAATTTTGCAAGACCTTGTTCTTGCAATTTTGCTAATTGCGAATAAAGACCGTTTTGTGATCTCAACTCATCATGTGTTCCTTCTTCTATAAGCTTTCCTCTTTTCATAACTAAAATTCGATCTGATAATTCAATTGTTGCGAGACGATGTGCAATTACTAACGCTGTTCTTTTCTCAAGAATCCTATCTAAATCTCTTTGCAAAGTTGCTTCAGTTGATGGATCCATAAAAGCAGTAGCTTCATCCATAATCAAAATATTTGGATTTCTTATTGCAACACGAGCTACAGAAAGCAACTGTCTTTCTCCAGAAGAAATATTTGCACCTCTCTCTCTTAATAAAGTATTCAATCCATCAGGAAACCTTTTCAGCAAGAAATCAAGACCTAATTCCTTGCAAATCTCATAAAGTGCTTTATCAGAAATCGATGAATCATCCAATCTTAGATTATCTGCGATATTACCACTAAATAAAAATGTATCTTGAAGCACTACTCCTATTTTCTTCCTTAATGTAAGCAAAGGTATATCCCTTATATCAATCCCATCAATTAATATTTTGCCTTCTTGAGGTTCATATAATCTGCACAATAAACGAATCAAAGTTGTTTTGCCTGAACCAGTAGGGCCAACAAGTGCAACATGCTCTCCAGGTGAGATTCGAAAACTAAGATTATTAATTATTTGTTCATTAGTTCTATATGAAAAACTTACATTATCAAAAATAATCTCACCTTGATTTAGTAATTCTAAATTACTTCTTAATGGCTGATCTAAATTTTCATTAAACCCTACATCTAATATTTCAACTCTTTCATCTAACAATTCACCAATTCGCTCCACTGCTGTTAATCCTCCTTGAATCTGAGTAAATCTTTCAGCAAGTTGTCTTAAAGGCTCAAAAAGTCTTTGTGAATAAAGAATAAATGAAGTCAGTGTTCCCAATCCCATAGAACCATTTGTGACCAACCAACCGCCTAAGGCAATTACCAAAGCAACTACAGCTAAGGAGACCCATTCAATAAATGCAGAAATAGCACTGTCATAAAAAATTATGCTATTGACAGCATCGTGATAAGCAATTCCTGTCTTATTAAAACGCGCTGCATTTACACGTTCTCTTCTAAACATTTGCACAACTTCAATGCCTTGTAGATTCTCTTGAAAATCTGCATTCAACTCAGATAATTCCTCTCTTACACGATAATTAGCTCTTCTATATCTCTTTTGAAGCCAAAGGACTAGGATAGTTACTGGTATCTGAGTAGCTAAAAGTAGAAAGCCTAATTTGAAATCTATTAGCACCATAGTTATAGAAATAACAATTAATGTGACAACATCAGCCAAGACACCAACAGCTCCACTACCAAACACTTCTGACAAAGCATCAACATCACTAGTAAGCCGAGTTAGAAGCTTTCCTACAGGCATTGAATCATGATATTTCAACGAAAGATTCATTGCATGAGAAAACAAATCTTTCCTAATTCTCGCCGTTAAACTTTGACCAACTGATTGAATACTATAAGACTGAAAACCTTGAAGAGCTAATCGAATAAGTACAGAAAAAAGCAACCCCAAGATCAATAATCTCATTGCTTCATTCAAAGGAAAATTTGTTAACCAAGAAAAAGTTGCTTCTCCTTTTAAAACACTTATAGCTTGTCCTACCAATAAAGGTTGAATAGCTCCAGCAAAAGAAAGTGGAAGAAGTAAAAAAAGAATTCCTAAAAGACGTTTCTTATCCTGCTTAAGGTATCGACCAAGTCGTTTAATCCTAGAAAAATCTTTAAACACCATTTATTTAATACTTTGAAAGGTTTTCGTTAGATTGAAGGGTTTCAATGATGTTTTGAAGCATGCCATTATCTAATCTTAAAGAAAGAGGGTGGCCTATCAACCTGGCAGTTGAATAAAAAAGTTCATTAATTTCTACCAAACCATTTTCGCGGAGTGTTTGCCCAGTTGCCACCAAATCCACTATAGCTTCAGCAATTCCAGTCAATGGACCAAGTTCAACGGAACCAGTTAAATGAACCAATTCAACAGGCAAATCAATTTCCTCAAAATACCTTCTTGCACAATTTGTAAATTTGCTAGCAACCCTACAGTGATGTGGCAAATCGACTGCACTTTTATATCCACTAGATTCCTTAACTGCTACTGACATTCGACACCCACCAAATCCCAAATCTAATAAATTAGCAACAGGCATCTGCTTTTCACTAAGTACATCAAAACCTACAACTCCCAACTGAGCCTGACCATAAGCAACATAAACAGGTACATCTCCGTTCCTAACAAGCAAAGCCTTAGCTCGTCCACATAAAGAAGGGACCATTAAAAGACGATTTTTAGGATCTAGAATTTTAGAAAAATCTAACCCTGCCTTGGAGAATCTTTCTACAGAGTCCTTAAGCAAGGCTCCTTTAGCTAAAGCAACAGTAATCATAAGTTAATTAAACAATCAGAACTTTAACTATTAGAGCTAGTGTTAAAGCTATGGAACTAGAAAAGAACAATTTCATCATTCATCCTATTCCAGTACTAGAAGACAACATCATATGGATTTGGGTAAAAGGAAATCAAGCAGTTGTTGTAGATCCAGCTGTTTCAAAACCAGTAATATGTTGGTTAAAGCAACAAGAATTAAACTTACATTCAGTATTGCAAACCCATCATCACGAGGATCACATTGGAGGCACACAAGAACTTCTGAAAATCTGGAAATCAGCTTCAGTAATAGCTTCTAAGGAAGATATAAAACGAATACCATTCCAAACAAAATCAGTTCTAGATAATGAAAATCTAACTCTTTTAGGAGAAAAAATAAAAGTTCTAAAAGTTCCTGGACATACTAAACATCATTTTTCTTTTTTTATCTCTAGGCCCAAAGATGAGGGAGTTACTCCTATTCTTTTTTGTGGAGACACCTTGTTTGGAGCAGGTTGTGGGCGTTTATTTGAAGGAAGTCCGCAAGAAATGTTTGATTCAATCAATCGAATAAATCAACTACCAGAGAATACAAAGATTTATTGTGCTCATGAATACACACAATCAAACCTAGAATGGGCGCATTCCATTTTCCCAAGGGATTCTGCTATAAATGAAAGACTCAAGAAAGTTATAAATCTAAGGTCTAAAGGGTTATTAACACTACCAAGTACCATTTCTGAGGAAAGAAAAACCAATTTATTTCTTAGAGCTAAAAATTCCTTAGAGTTTTCAAAATTAAGGTTACATAAAGACAATTGGAAAACCTAATCACAAAAGAGATAAATTCTTAAGATGTAATTTCATATAAATTTCCATACTTGTTTATGACTTCTATTTCAAAAAAAGCTATTGAAACAAAATTAGCACCTTTTCCAGTAGGACCTTATAAGCAAGCTGTCCTTGCGGGAGGATGGCTTTATTGCTCTGGACAAATTGCATTGGACTCATTGTCAGGAATGATAGTTGGTGATGGCAATGTAGAAGAAGAAACAATTCAAGTACTTAAAAACCTTTTTGCAGTACTCAATGAAGCAGGTGCTAATGCATCAAATGTTATTCGAACTACTATTTATTTAGTTAATTTAAAAGACTTCAATAAAGTAAACACAATTTATTCTGACTTTTTTAGCGACGAAATTAGCCCTGCAAGAGCATGTGTTGAAGTATCGGCCTTGCCTAAAGGAGCTCTTGTAGAAATTGACTGTGTAGCTTGGCTTGGTTTAGAAACAATACAATGAAGAAACTTCGGGCCTTCTATTTGCAACCTGGCCATCCTATTGGCTAGATTAAATGTTGACCTGGGACAAAGTATGTCCACAGCAAAGCTGACAATCGGAGAACTAGAGGCAGGCTACCCTCTATATTGCAAGGCCTTAAGGCGTCTGCTTGAACAAGGCTGTTCTGTTAAACAAATTGAAAGGACTGTCTGTTGGGGGTACCTAGAGACACTCAATCGATGTCTTCCAGGTCGATACAAGTCTCCAGCTTATTTAATGGCACTCATTAAAAGAGATATATCCGAAGGAAAAGAGTAACATTTTTAATCACATAAACTATCTATTTCCTTAGCAAACTCCTGCTCTAATTCAGACAATTCAGCATCCTTCTCATCAGTCTGTGGTTGCAAGGTTAGGTTTACATACGTTTTTCCAAAACTTATGTCTGGAAAACGTTTACGTACTTCACAAAGATCTCCTAAACGATCAAGAAAATCTCTGGTTTGATCATAACTATCAAATTCAAATCTTTTTTCTAAGCGTATAGGACGCTTTCTCTCATTCCAGTTATTCATAATCAATAATTTAATTACCTAAAACGGTAAACGAGACAAACCCTATAAACAAGTAAATTTTAAAGGCGACGCTTTGCTCCACTAACTTTAAGAATAGGTTCCACTTCAAAATGAGGTCTAGCAATGATATGAGCAGAAACCAATCCATCTCCGACTCTCTCACATGCATCCGCTCCAGCACGAACTGATGCATTTACAGCACCGGTTTCTCCGCGGACTAAAACACTTACATAACCACCTCCAACATACTCTCTGACAACCAATGTCACTTCTGCAGCTTTGGTCATAGCATCAGCAGCTTCTATTGCTGGCACCATTCCACGAGTTTCTATCATTCCCAGGGCTATTCCAGAAATTGATTCATCAAAACTAGAAGTTCTTTTTGTTGACATTCCTCTTGTTCCGCCAAAATTGTTTGAGGATTTTAATTTTTTTGAAGAAGTTACCGTTTTAGAGTCAACGTCTACTACCTGTTTAGAAGGATCAGTACTATTTGAATCTAGTTTTGCGTTAGAACTAAGGGATGATGATGAAGTCATGGTTTTTTTTTTAAGGCTTGGAAATTTCAAGATTTAACCATCAGGACTCCAATAATCAATGATTCCGCCAATGGTCAAATCAGTTTGAATTGATGGATTTGGGCAAGCAAATCTTGCGGCAGAACCACTCGCTGTAAAAACCCAATTTCCTTGTCTAGCACCTACTGGGTCAACAGCTACAAGTTGCTTCCCTTTATTGTTTTTTAGAACTCGTAAATGCATATGTCCTAATCCATCTACTCTTTGAGTACAAACCAACCTTCCCATAACTTGCATGATTTCCATTATTTCTGACCCCCTGAATTTGAATTAGAAGCAACAGGGTCCCAATGATCAATAATCCCAACTATTGTCAAATCACTAGGATATGATTTACTTCCAGCAGCTTCTCTGGCAGCAGAGCTTCCAACACAAATAACCCAATCATCAGGCTTACACCCTACAGCATCAACAGCAACTTTTTTAGAGCTGCCATCTAAAACGACCTGAAGATGCTTATGTTCAAAACCTGGTATACGGTTTGTAGAAACAAGTGGCTTAACCACCTTACAAATCAACATGTCAATGTTCCTCTTTAAGGACGGGGTCGAGAGAAGACCCTACAACTTCTGCAGAATCTTTTTTATCACGATCTCTAATAGTAAGACATGTATGTAATAGTCCTTTGTCTACCAAATATCGATAACGTGAACAAATAGCATTATTGACTCTCTTACAATCTGATAAAGCTCTTTGTCTTGCACCAGGAACTTTACCAGAATAATCAAATCGGATAACAATGGGTATTGGCAAATCTCTAGAAACATTTAAGCCCTTAAAAATCTTTATTCCTACATCTAAATCAGGAGCACCTTCTTCTACAGTATCTAAATGAGCAAAGTAAGTGAGGTTTCTTAAGTGAACTTCTTTAAATCCTATACCTACACCTATAAAACGTTCAGCATGTCCTGCGTCTGAATAAGAGCCATTATGAAAATGACGAACATAATCAATTTGGGAGATATTGTTAACTATTAATCTACGAATAAATTTAACCATTCCAGGATTAACTTGACCAGAAGCGCCTAAATTTATTTTTTCAGAAATTTTAACCATCGCTTGATCAGCTGGAAGGTGTTTAGTCTCTTCATAAACATCAGTAGTAGAGACCCAATCATCAAGATTTACATTATTTTTAGAATCTGGTACATGCACCCTAATTGCATCAGTATCTGTATCAAGACCTATAAGCAAAAGATCAACAGAAGCTCCGCAACAAAAGCTATTTTCAATAGATTCTTGAAAATCAAGTAATCGTTGATAACCGGAAGAAGCTGCAAGTTTGTCATTACTACCATGAGCTGCACAACCTTGATGAGAAGGGTCTAGTGAACTAAAGTGATAAAGAACTACTTTTAAATAAGAAGTTTGTTCATTAAATGAATTTGGTGAGCTTTCTCTGTAACGCTTATGCTCTGTTTTCACCCATCTATTAACAGTCTTCTCAACATCAAACATTGCGCCAGCATGAGATCTTCTACGAACTGAACTAAATGGAATTCTTAGTGCATAGGCAATAGAATGAGCCAAACGACCATCTGCGCAAGGTGTTACATCTAACAAGTGAAATCCACATTCGTAAAGAAATGATTGAAATGATTTTGCAGCCTGACTATCAGCAGAAGCATTTAAGGGATCTGAGTTGAAAAACTTGTCACTTGAATTTTCATGAGCTTTAAAAACACATGCCGCAAATAAAGCCCGCATATCTAGAGGTTGTACCCAGGCTTTTTCAAGGATATGAATAGGCAATTCTATGCCTAACTCTGCATTTGCAAGTTGTTGAGATTTTTCAACAAAATCTTCTTCATGCTGGAGAGCAGAAATTCTTTTCAGTAAAGGAACTATACGATCAAAACTTTGCTTAGTCTCAGATTCATAACTTTCAAGTTTTTTATTTTCAACCAAATCAGTTAGGGGATGAGAGGTCTTAGTAGGCATACCCCCTGTCAAATTAATAGCCTTTTGCTCAATTTTAGTTTCGGTGGCAGAAGGAAAATATTTTCTAGGTGCAGTCGGTCCTAGAAAACGCTTTCTATTATTGGCCAAGCTTCTAAAGGCCATTACTCAATCAACCTCTTGCTCCACCGGAGAAAGTAACCAATTGGCCTTCTCCGGTATTTCCACTGGAACCAGTTATCAAAAGATCTGGTTTAGCTAGTTGTTCGTTTCTTTTGTTATCAAAGGAAGGCATTGCACTCATACCTCCAGGTCTAGAAGGATTACGTCTTCTTGCAGATGCACCCTCAGTACCTGTCACGCTTTCACCCCTCGCCCAATCATCTCCGGTAATGTTTAAACCAGCAGATTGCCCTTCTCCAGTAATTCTTGATTGTGGGCGTCCTGATAATTCTTTTGAGTGAGATGAAGCCTCTTTAGATTGCTCTTGAACATTTGCTATTAAAGGTCTTTTATTTCCAAACCTAAATTGCTCCGTACCAGTAACCTTATTAGGAGCCATATCAAAAGGACCAGTTATATTAGTAGATTTTTCATAACTAGTACCTGTTACACCTAAAGCAGAGTCGCGGTCTGATTGTGCAGCTTTAGCTGGAGATGTAACTGTAAATCTCTTACCAAAACTTGATGAGTCAGAGTCTTGATAATCCTGACTTCCCGCAGGAGCATCTGCTCCACAAGCTTGAACAAGTTGATCTGCGCCAACATATGGAGTTCCAGTAAGAGTCTCACAAGCTCCTTTATCAGCCCCAGTCATAACACCACCAACACCTGGTTGAAGCCCTGTCATTGGAGCAGCAGGGGTCCCAATTCTTCTAGGAGTTCTATATTGAACTTCATCAAGTGCACGACTTTCACAAAGTTGAGCAGCTTCTTCTAATCCTGTATAAGGAGTTCCAGTAACTGACTTACAAGTTCCGGGCTCATCTCCAGTAACTAAAGAAGATCGACCTGTCATTGTTCCACTGACTGACTGAGCTTTATTTGTCAAGCTTAATCCAACCTTTTGAGCTTCTGGCGCAGGGATTCCTCCACAAAAGGAGTCATATTGCTGCGATCCCACATATTCATCTCCAGTTACATTCTTACAACTACCAGCCTCATCTCCAGTAACACTAGAGGCTCTACCAACTCCTGTACCTGTTACAGCAGTGCCATTGAGTGTATTAAAAACACCTACTTTTCTTGCTGGTCTTCCATCTGGCAAAGGATCAGCTCCGAGATATTGATCGCCAGTAAGATTTTTGTTAGAGCCCGCCTCATCTCCAGTTACATTGCCTGAGCGACCAACCATAACACCACTTACCTTTCGTCCGTCTTGAGTAAGACTTTGCCCAACTTTTAATGGAGAGGGATTTACTCCTCCACAATAAGAAGTTGATTGATTAGCTGACACATATTCTGTACCGGTCAAATTCTTACAGGTACCAGGCTCATCTCCAGTTACTTTCTCTGAGCGACCAACTTCATTTCCTGTAACCTGATTACCATGTGAAGTACTTGTAACGGAAACTTTAGGTGGCTGAGATAAAGAAGGTGGAGTCTCACAGAAAGTATTAATTGTATCTGCACCTAGATATTGTGTACCAGTAACAGAACGACAAGTACTAGCTTCATTACCAGTGGTTTTAAGAGATCTATTAGCTTGTGTACCTGTAACAATCTGTCCGGAAGAAGTCTCACTAACTCCTACTTTCCAATGTGCATCTGCAGCCAATGCAGAGTCCTTTGATCCATGCTTATTGGGACCACAAGGTCTTGTTCCACAAGAACGTTGCTTACCTGTAGCGCCAATTTTACTCCTAAGCTCTCTAACACGTTGAGATATTTCCCTACTAGATAAATCAGGATTACCTTGACGAGCAACTGCTGCAGGAGTTGTTGGTTGGACAGAAGCAGATTTGCCATGCTTAGACAATGCTTCTCTTCTTGCTAAAACAAGAGCTCTACTAGGATTTTCTATTGCTCTTCGTTTGGAACTAGAATTACGACGAGAAGTAGCTTTAGGAATATTAAGAGTTAATTTACTGGATTTTCCTGATGCGGACTGACGTGCTTTTTCTTCTGCACACGGTTCACAACATGCTTCAACTTGAGTATTAACTGCAACAACTTTTGAAGAATTTTTTGCTACATCTACTCTTGTTCTATCTTGACTTTTATCTGCTGTCTTACCGCGTTGCGAGAGAGCTTCACGACGTCGAAGAACTAGCTCACGACTAGGATTACTTATTGGCCTAGGATTCCTTATTTTGGAATGACTGCTTGTTGAAGACGCAGAAATAGATGTAGATGTTTTTGAAATCACTTTTTGGGCTGAACTAACCTGGTTTTCACTTGACTTAATAAAGGATTTATCAGTCCTTGTAACACCTACATCAGATACAGATCTAATGCGATTAGGACTTGATGTGCTTAGTAAAGAGGCCTTTTTACCTCCTGTACTAAGAGCCTTACGACGCTCAAGTGCAAGTTCTCTACTAGATTGTGATGCCATGTCCGCCCTTGTAAAACTTTGTAATTAGAGAAGATTAATCTGCTCTTTTTGAGAGATATAGCCTCGAGAAATCGAGGCTATTAAAAACTGATAACTGAAGAATCAGCGACCTTGGAAAACCACGAAAGCTGTACCTTGGCTTTGGGTATAAGCGTCATAGCCAACCATGCGAACATGGTGATCAGGATATGCACGATGACATGCCTCAAGCTCATTAACAACCACGTTCAAGTCTTTTTCTCCGAAGAAAGGCAGTTTCCAATAAGACCAATAGGACTGCATGGAACCACTTGGATGAACATGCTCAATAACAGGGCTCCAACCCTGAGCAATGATGTAAGCAATTTGATCGTAAATTTCGTCTTGTGACATCGGCGGCAAGAAGCCGAAAGTCTCTAAGGTGGCAACTGTTTGATAGTCACCAACTGTGCTCTGGAAAGGCATGGTGAACCTGTAAGTGAATGAATAAATGCCGAATCTTATCGGCAAAAGTTTTTAGAAAAAAGATGAAGGAGACTAAATAGTCTCCTTCTTATTGCTATTACTGTACGTCGAGCTTGTCGACAGTATCAAACTCAAACTTGATCTCCTTCCAAGTTTCTAGAGCAATAGCCAATTCTGGGCTGTGCTTAGCGGCTTCCATAAGGATGTCGCGACTTTCTTTTTCAATCTCTCTTCCTGCATTACGTGCCTTAACACATGCTTCTAGAGCTACACGGTTAGCAGCCGCACCAGCTGCAGATCCCCAAGGATGTCCATGGGTTCCACCACCGAATTGGAGACAAGAGTCGTCACCAAAGATTGCTAGCAATGCTGGCATATGCCATACATGAATACCACCTGAAGCTACAGCGAACACACCAGGCATAGAGCCCCAGTCTTGATCGAAGAAATTACCGCGTGTACGGTCTTCTGGGACAAAAGATTCACGCAAATTGTCAATATAGCCAAGGGTGGTCTGACGATCACCTTCTAACTTACCTACGACGGTTCCTGTATGAAGTTGGTCTCCTCCGGAAAGACGTAAGCACTTAGCAAGAACACGGAAATGAATACCATGCTTAGGATGACGGTCAATAACAGCATGCATTGCTCTATGAATATGAAGCAACATGCCATTTTTACGACACCAATTAGCTAAACCTGTATTTGCAGTAAAACCACCAGTAATGTAGTCATGCATGATGATAGGCATATCAAGTTCTTTAGCGAACTCAGCACGCTCATACATCTCTTCAGGAGTAGTAGCAGTACAGTTAAGGTAATGTCCCTTAACTTCACCAGTTTCTTGTTGAGCTAGCTTTACAGCTTCTGCAACAAACTCAAAACGCTCTCTCCAACGCTGGAAAGGTTGTGAGTTGATATTCTCATCATCTTTAGTTAGGTCTAATCCACCACGAAGGCATTCATAAACAACGCGTCCGTAGTTTTTACCAGAAAGACCAAGCTTAGGCTTAATGGTACAACCAAGAAGAGGACGACCATACTTATTTAAGCGGTCACGCTCTACCACAATTCCATTAGGAGGTCCACCACAGGTCTTAATAAAGGCCATTGGGAAACGGATATCTTCTAAACGCAAGTGGCGTAAAGCTTTAAATCCAAAAACATTACCGACCAATGAAGTCAGAACGTTAGTAATTGAACCTTCTTCAAAAAGATCTAGTGGATATGCAATAAATGCATAAAAAGACTCTTTGTCTCCTGGAACGTCTTCGATGCGATAGCAACGACCCTTATAAAATTCTAGGTCAGTTAGCAATTCGGACCAAACAGTTGACCAGGTACCTGTTGATGATTCAGCAGCTACCGCAGCTGCTACTTCCTCTCTTGGGACACCTTCTTGGCCTGTGCATTTAAAGCAAGCCAACAGGTCTGTATCTAGTGGGACATAGTCAGGAGTCCAGTAAGTGTCTCTGTACTCCTTAACCCCAGCGTCATACTTCTTACTCATGGGATAACTCCTTTAGGTCGATGTAGGTATTTGAAATCGCGCTTAACTTAAAAAAAGCGCATTAGACTTCAGTCCTTCTGACCAAGGAAGTTGCCATTGCCTAATGCAGGCTCAACTTCTCTATGAGGACGAGCAATTATATGAGCAGCAACAAGTCCGTCACCAACACGCTCACAAGCGTCAGCCCCAGCACGAACTGCAGCATTAACTGCACCAGTTTCTCCGCGAACTAAAACTGTTACATAACCGCCACCAACAAATTCACGACCTATTAGGCGCACTTCAGCGGCCTTAGTCATTGCGTCAGCAGCTTCAATAGCTGGTACAAGGCCGCGTGTCTCGATCATGCCGAGTGCGATACCCATAGTTTCGTTAGCCATATGCCTTGCGTAAAATAAAGGAATGGAATGTTCATGGAGGACAATGACGTTTCAAACACCAATAAGTCAAGAGGAATTCACTAAAAACCTGATCACCTTATTTGTACTCATTGATAAGCTAAACTTATAACCCTTGCTATAACACATATAACAAGCTTTATAAAAATCAGTTAGGAGGCCAAGATAATCCTTTGTCTTTTATAAATAAATTGATTAAGGTCTGCTTGAGACAGGTTCCAAATGCTTTTCTTGCGTACGGAATGGAATGTTCAACCAATCCTGTCTCTATTAATTTTTGATTGATAAGTTACTCTATAAAACAATTTCACTAAGCCTCATAAATTAAGGCTTTTAAATTTTGAACAAGCCACTACTAACTATTGCTAGTGGAAATCCCAAAAAAGTCGCTGAAATTGAAGCGATGTTGGGACCTCTACCTCTTGAACTTTTTCCAAAACCAAAAGGTTTTGAAGTAGAAGAAACTGGATCAACCTATTTAGAAAATGCATTATTAAAAGCATCAAATACGGCAAAAGTTACTAATACCTGGACAATTGCTGATGATTCTGGTCTCGAAATTGATGCATTAGATGGTGCACCTGGGATTTATTCAGCTCGTTTCGCAGAAAACAACGAAGCCAAAATTAAAAAAATACTTCAAATATTAGAAGGGAATCCATATCGCAGCGCGAGGTTTTGTAGTGTTATGGTTCTATGCGACCCTGAAGGGAATCATATTCATGATGCTGAAGGGATATGTTGGGGCGAAATTTTACAAAGGCCTGCATATCCTAAGGGGGAATTTGAATCAATCTTTTGGGTAAAAGAAGCAAATTGCACTTATGGAGAACTTACTGAGATTCAATTAAGCAAACTAGGAAGTAGAGGCAAAGCAGCTAGGGCATTGGCTCCTAAATTTCTCAGAGAACTAGGTTTTAATTAAAACAAAGAAAATAATTAGATTACTGTCGATTAATTAAATCAATTGACCTCATTGCAGCAGCAGCAGCCTCTTCCACATCTCCTTCTTTACCAGCAAGAGTAAGTCTTCCAAAGGCACCCACACCTTTAACATCAACAACAGTAATATTAGAAGCCTTCTCCGCTTCGTTCGCTGCCATCAAAACATATCCAGCTGGTTCTGTTTCCAAGATAAACATACTCATACCAGACTGAATCATCGAGCCCCTACGATTTTGCCTGTTAATTAATACTGCATGATCAGGAGTAATTGCTCTAATTACTTCAGTCCAACTTACTTCAGGTTTTGTACGTCTACTAACACTACTTCCAATAGCATCGAGAACAACATCTCCGGAATGAATAACTGTACTTTGATCGCGATGATAAAGAGCTAGGGAACCAAAAGCTCTCTCTACAACCATTTGACCAAGTCTTACATTACTTGCTTTCAAGGCAATATCTGTAACCCTATGAACAGCCATTCCTGGTGATACTTCCATCCAAAGACATGCGTCTCCAGGTATAGGAAGAAATCCCTGGCTAGCAGTGCCCATATATGCAGCCAACTGAGGTTGCAATGAATCTAAGAAAACATAACTTCTTAATTCAATTTGCTGCACATGGCTAGCTTGACGAGATACAAGAGATTTTTCTGAATCAGTAGTAATTACGCAGCTTGCCCCAGCCTGAGGAGCCACCTCAGAACCTGTTACAAGCGAACTCGCTGAGAGTCGTCGCTCACCATTATTAAAACTAGTGCGACTTTGCATGTGGGGGATACTACCGGAAAGATTGTCTTTTTAGCTAATAAAAACTCTTGCAAGTCTAAATTCGAACCGATATCTTCAAAGAAATCATGAGCCAAAAGATGTCTGCTTCTCCAAAAAAAAGTTCAAACTCTGAAGCCATACCAACGGATTTAAACCCCCATCAAGCCCTTGGTTTAGTAGGATTGGGAATGATGCAAAAGATTTCTGAAAACGGAACTTCAAGGTTAAGATTAGTTGAAGATCATGAAGAGAAATATGATTTGAACGCTCTAAGACAACGCCTCGAGTTGGTTGCCTTAGCAATAGAAACTGGCTCGCCATTAAGCACTAATGAAGTGACATACCTACTAGGCGCACGCCCAGGTTCTTCAAAAACAAAAAGAGGAGGTCTACTCGCTCAAAAAATAAGCAGAAACGTATGGAAACTTTCTCGAAGCGAAGAAAAAGAGCCATCTTACTGGAGAAACTAAATAGGCAAAAAATCAATCCCTATATAGGAAGTGACTATAAGTCATAGATGCTAAATAAAAAGCAACAAAGTATATTTTGAATTCCCAATTTTTCTACCTTTAAATTGCATCTTTCAAGAGAAAGATGCAATTTAAAGGTAGAACCTAAATTTACATATGAGCGGCTCAACGCTGCTAAAAGAAACTGGCCCTAGGGAAGTTTTTTGCGGTCTTACTTCTATTGTTTGGTTGCATAGGCGGATGCCTGATGCATTTTTCCTTGTTGTTGGATCAAGAACGTGTGCTCATCTTATCCAAAGTGCTGCAGGCGTAATGATCTTTGCCGAACCAAGGTTTGGAACAGCAATCCTTGAAGAACGAGATTTAGCTGGTCTTGCAGATGCACATGAAGAACTAGACAGAGTAGTAAAAAATCTTTTAAAAAGAAGACCTGAAATACGTACTCTCTTCCTTGTTGGTTCATGTCCGAGCGAAGTTATAAAAATAGATCTCTCCAGAGCAGCTGAAAGGCTCAATACTCAATTCCAAGGGAAAGTAACTGTTATCAACTACTCAGGAAGTGGAATAGAAACAACTTTTACACAAGGCGAGGACGGAGCCCTAAAAGCATTAATTCCTTTATTACCATCTAGTACAAAGCAACAATTGTTGCTAGTAGGAACACTCGCAAATCCAGTAGAAGATAGATTAAAGACTATTTTCAAAAGACTAGGAATACAAAATATTGATAGCTTTCCCCCTAGGCAATCAACAGAACTTCCTTCTATTGGAACTGGTACAAAAGTATTATTAGCACAACCTTATCTAACAGACACTGCTAGGGAACTCAAAAACAGAGGTGCAGAAATAATTCAAGCGCCTTTTCCTCTAGGGGTTCAAGGAAGCACTCTTTGGATAGAAGCTGCTGCCAATGCATTCAATGTAAACAAATCCCTAATCGACTCAACATTGGAACCATTAATAATTAGGGCCCAAAAAGCTTTAAAGCCATACATAGAAAAACTTTCAGGTAAGAAGCTATTCCTTTTACCTGAATCGCAATTAGAAATTCCTCTTGCGCGTTTTCTTCACAATGAATGTGGAATGCAACTTGTAGAAGTTGGCGTTCCTTATTTGAATCGCGAAATGATGAAATCTGAACTGGATCTACTGCCTGAAAACACTCGCATAGTTGAAGGACAGCATGTGGAGAAACAATTAGACCGAGTCAGAGCGAATCAACCAGACTTAGTTGTATGTGGCATGGGACTTGCGAATCCTTTGGAAGCAGAAGGTATTTCAACAAAATGGTCTATAGAAATGGTTTTCAGTCCTATTCATGGAATCGACCAATCATCTGACCTTGCTGAATTATTTGCGCGACCATTACATCGACACAATTTACTTACCCAAAAAACATTAGAAACTGTTTGAAATTATGGAATTAACTCTCTGGACATATGAAGGACCACCTCATATTGGGGCGATGAGAATCGCCTCATCCATGAAAGGACTTCATTACGTTTTGCATGCCCCTCAAGGTGATACTTATGCAGATCTTCTTTTCACAATGATTGAACGAAGAGGCACTAGACCACCTGTCACATATACAACCTTTCAAGCAAGAGATTTAGGCGGGGATACAGCCGAATTAGTAAAATCCCATATTCATGAGGCTGTTGAGCGTTTTAAACCTGAAGCTCTTCTTGTTGGAGAAAGTTGTACTGCTGAATTAATTCAAGACCAACCAGGTGCTCTAGCAAAAGGTATGGGTCTCAATCTTCCAATTATTAGCTTAGAGTTACCTGCATATAGCAAAAAAGAAAACTGGGGTGCTGCCGAAACTTTTTATCAATTAGTAAGAGGACTTCTGAAAGACCTATCAGAGGATAATTTCAGTGAAAGGACTTCATCCTGGAAAGTAGAAAGCAGAAGACCAAGAGTGAACTTGTTAGGCCCATCCTTGCTAGGGTTCAGATGTAGAGACGATGTTTTGGAAATACAAAAAATTCTTGGTGAGCATGGAATAGATGTAAATGTAGTCGCACCATTAGGATCAACGCCTAATGATTTAATGCGAATCCCCAAAGCAGATGCAAATGTCTGCTTATATCCAGAGATCGCTGAATCAACCTGTAATTGGCTTGAAAGAAACTTCAAAATGCCTTTCACAACAATTGTGCCTATAGGGGTTAATGCAACAAAAGATTTTCTGAAAGAACTTCATAATTTACTGGACCTGGAAATGCCATGCTCAATTAAAGAAGAGAATCAATCAAGGCTCCCTTGGTATTCCAAATCAGTTGATTCAAATTACTTAACCGGAAAAAGAGTTTTTATTTTTGGTGACGGTACACATGTACTTTCTGCTGCAAGAATTGCCAATGAAGAACTTGGGTTTGAAGTAGTAGGAATGGGAACATACAGCAGAGAAATGGCTAGAAGAGTCAGAGCCTCTGCTAAAGAACTTGGATTAGAAGCATTAATTACAAATGACTACCTAGAAGTTGAAGAAGCAATTAAAGAATCTGCACCAGAACTTGTCTTAGGGACTCAGATGGAAAGACATAGTGCAAAACGTCTTGGCGTTCCTTGCGCAGTAATAAGTACTCCCATGCATGTTCAAGATGTTCCGGCAAGATATAGCCCTCAAATGGGTTGGGAAGGAGCGAATGTGATTTTTGATGATTGGGTACATCCTTTAATGATGGGATTAGAAGAACATTTAATAGGAATGTTCCGTCATGATTTTGAATTTACAGATGGACATCAAAGTCATTTAGGTCACCTAGGAGGTCATTCTGCTCAATCAGAACTCACGACTCCACAAGCCACACAACAAGCAGAAAATGATTTTTCTTCAGAGAATTGGCCAACTTGGACTCCTGAAGGCAAGTCTGAATTGGCTAAAATCCCATTTTTTGTTAGAGGCAAAGTTCGAAGAAATACAGAAAGCTATGCTCGACAAATAGGATGCAAAGAAATAAATGGAGAAACTTTATTGGATGCTAAAGCTCATTTCAGTCGGTAACTATGTCAACAAACTAGTTATTTGTGATGAGTATTTATAACTATATTTATTGCTTTCAAGGTAAATGTTTAGATATCAAAACTATTTAAAAATATACTTGTATCTAATTAACTAAACATTTACTAAGTAAACGAATAACTGCTTGAATGTACATAGTCAATGAACCAAATAGAGGCGAATTTAATGACAACGACTATTAGCAAAAGACAAGACGGAGAAGGAAGTGTTCAAGTAAGTCTAGACCCTAAAGTAAAAATAGAAGAAGGTGCCCTAGTCATAGCTGTTTATGGAAAAGGAGGGATTGGGAAGTCAACAACTTCCTCAAATCTATCTGCAGCCTTTTCTAAGCTAGGGAAAAAAGTCTTACAAATTGGTTGCGATCCAAAACATGACAGTACTTTTACTCTTACACATAAAATGGTCCCCACTGTCATTGATATTCTTGAAGAAGTAGATTTCCATAGTGAAGAGTTACGTCCAACTGATTTTATGTTTGAAGGCTTCAATGGTGTCCAATGCGTAGAAAGCGGGGGACCACCAGCAGGTACAGGCTGTGGTGGATACGTTACTGGGCAAACGGTGAAGCTACTAAAAGAACATCATCTTCTTGAAGATACAGATGTAGTTATATTTGATGTCCTTGGTGATGTTGTGTGTGGTGGATTCGCAGCTCCTTTACAACATGCAAACTATTGCTTAATTGTGACAGCAAATGATTTTGATTCAATTTTTGCTATGAACCGTATAGTTGCAGCAATTAATGCAAAGGCCAAAAACTACAAAGTAAGGTTAGGAGGAGTCATAGCAAATCGTTCTGCTGAATTAGATCAAATAGAAAAGTTCAATGAAAAAACTGGCCTTAAAACAATGGCTCATTTTCGTAATGTAGATGCAATTCGTAGATCAAGACTTAAAAAATGCACAATTTTCGAAATGGATGAAAAGGAAGAAGGTGTTTTAGAAGTTCAAAACGAATATCTTGGGCTAGCAAAAAAAATGATTGATAATGTTAAGCCTTTAGAGGCACAACCACTAAAAGATAGAGAAATCTTCGACTTGTTAGGTTTTGACTAAAAACTACTTTGTGATGTAAGTGTTTAATTTAAACCTACAAGTTTCATTGATAAATCCCATACATTTTTAGCTGTATCAGGATCAGTAATACGATCGGAAAGTTTTTGAGAAAACTGAAGACCATCTTTCTTTTGTCTATTTCCCCAGCTCCAATGCACACCTGAAACAGCAAATTCTGGGGAAGATACTACTTGTGCAACTCTTTTTCCAGCCAAAGCCTCAGTTACAAATCCACCAGTTATGAACTTTTGAAAAAGTGGAAATAGCCATTGAAAAAGCTTGGGTGTAAAGCGAAATAACTTTGTATTTGCTACACATCCAGGATAAAGAGAACTAAAAACTATTGAAGAATCTTTAAATCTTCGATGAAGCTCTTGGATAGTGATCATATTGCAAAGCTTACTATCTTTATAAGCTTTGCCAGGTTTAAAACGCTTGCCACTTGCCATACTTATTGGATCAAAGAAGCCTTCCTTAAAACCTGATAAATCACCCAAATCAGCGGGGGCAGGGATAGGGATCTTACCCCCAAGTTCCTTATAGTTTGCAGTTACTGTACCTAACATAACTAATCTAGATGGTTCTATTCCCCAAGACCTTCCTTGCCACAAAGGACGCCTGGAATTGCTTAGGCTTTCTAAAAGAAGTTGTATCAGAAGAAAGTGACCAAAGTGATTTGTAGCCATTGCAAGCTCATATCCCTGAGCAGATCTTTTGGGTTTTGTTAGTCTGGGCATATAAACAGCCGCATTACAAACCAAAGCATCCAAAGGATCTTCCAATGAAGCCAAAAGACTCTTGACTCCAACACGAACACTATCTAAATCCGAAAGATCCAAATACATATGCTCCAATTGATTTGGAGACTTAAACGGTAAGCCAAGTTTTACAGCTGCATCTTCTGCTCTCGAAGGGGATCTATTAGCTGTAATTACTTTCCACCCAAGATCCACCAAGGCCTTGGTTGCATACAAACCAACACCAGAAGTAGTCCCAGTAATGAGGACAGTCCCTGGAGCTGCTTGAAATGAAGACATATTGAATTACCTAACTATTTATCAGTCAACTATGTATGCAACCAAAATAAAAGAAACTTTATTAATTATTTTTCAACGCCAAATGATTCTCTTGCTTCCAGGAGAAATAAGCTGATCTTGTTCTTCCAACAATCGCTCTTTTCCTCCTATTGCAAATAAACTATCGAATCTTAAATATAATTTGTCAAGATTCTCAGTTTCAACTTCAAGTACCTGAGCAATTTCGTTGTTTCTTGTCACTCGCTGATGGGAAGCAGCAACCAACTTAAAAGAGCTTGCAAGTGCAATAACCAAAAGACCAGATTTAAGAAATAAGGCTATAAGACTGCAAGTAAGCTCAAAACGCTCCTCTTGCAATTGTAATTTTGATGCATAAGTTGAAGCATCAATTCTTTGAGAAGAATTACCCTTAGCAGAATTGTTACGAAACCTTCTACTTCTTAGATAAACATCTTCTCTAGGCTGAACCAATGGTTGTGCCAAAAAGAAAAATTATTTTGTTTACTTAGCTTTTAACGTATAGAAAGCATTAATGCCAGAAAAACTTTTCAAGCTCTTCTTAAGCTTATTCCTAATCTCAAAGCTAAAACTCCTGCATGCATAACCACCACTAAACAAAGGCCTGCAAGATCAATAGTGGTTGAAGTCGCCATAAAAACTATTAGAACTTTTATTATTCTCGGCTTAAATAGTCAAAAATGGGAATTTTTGCAAAACCCTGTCATGGATTAATGCACTTAAATCAAAATCCAACACAAACTATTCTCAGATTTTTTTAGGAACATTAATAATGAAAAAGAAAAAATCAGATCAAAATTCGATCAAAGAAGGACAAATCATATCCACACCTGCATTAGATGGTCCTTCTCAAATGGCTTCTGACGTAATGATGCTTGAAAAGATAAGTCAAGGCTCTGATCTATCAATAACTTTCAGGCTTTACAAATGGGAAGGTATATGGCTGTCCATTGGACGTCACCAAAAACAACTTCCTGAACATTGGATCAATCTAGTAAAAAATCAAAATCTAAAAATTTGCCGAAGACCTAGTGGGGGTAGTGCTGTCCTTCATTCTGGAGGAATAACATATTCTCTCGCATGGCAATCACCACCAACCAAAAGACATGAAGCCTATAAAGAAACCACAAAATGGTTAATAGATTGTTTCAGGGAACTAGAAATTCCTTTGATTTTTGGGAAACAACCTTCTAGTTTTGCATCTGGAAATTGTTTTTCAAGCTCAACACATGCTGATTTAATTGATGAAAACGGATGCAAAAGAATTGGTAGCGCTCAATTTTGGCGAAATGGATCTTTACTTCAACATGGCGAAATTCTGTTAGATCCTCCCAAAGAACTTTGGATAGAGCTCTTTCAAGAGCCTCCTCCTAATCTAAATTTTTCTTATATTTCCAAAGAGAATCTTGAAGATTTGCTCAAAAAAAGTCTAATAAAAAATTGGCCCAAAATAAATTGGTGCACTAAAGAGTTCTTAGATCATGAAAAAGAAAAGATCGATCTCAATTC
This sequence comes from Prochlorococcus sp. AG-409-K04, assembly GCA_003215555.1. Lineage (GTDB taxonomy): Bacteria > Cyanobacteriota > Cyanobacteriia > PCC-6307 > Cyanobiaceae > Prochlorococcus_E. The sequence goes on along the minus strand of QCKE01000003.1, from coordinate 109,387 downwards.
AAAAACTTATTTAGTGAATTGATCTAATTCAGATTGTTTAATTAAACCCGAAGAAATCATTCCATCAACAACCTTTTTCAACGAAATGCCTAAAGGGTAAACATTTTGCTTTCTTGCTAAGGCAACAAAGTTTCTTGGTAAATTCACTCCTAATTTTTTTAAAGCTATTTGTCCAATATCGGCTTTATCAATAGTGCCAGAAGGTAAACCTGCAAGATTAAAAACCAAAAGCCTTTTTTCTGGAGTCTTCTCTAATTTTAAGACGGCACACCACAAGGGAAAATTCTCACTGATTGAAGGCAAATCAGAAAGAGGTTTTTTATAACCAGATAACGAATATTGCCCCCAATATTCCATAGGTACGTCCTGCAATATATCTGTTTTGACAAAACCAGTCCACCTCCCACTGTTAAATAAAAGAGTCCAATCATAAAATTCATTCTTTTTTGAAATATTAGTTGCATTTATATTCAATTGATTGTTCAAAATCTCTAGTTTTTGAGATTCATCAACAATCCTATAATGCTTGTTAGAAACATCTTTTACTGATAACTCAGATAAGGTTTCCTGAAGAATTATAATTTGATCCTGTGATTTTGAAGAAGCAAAAGAAAACCATCCTAAAATAATTAATAAAATACCATTTAACCCTCCGCCCCTAAAAATAGAAATCCCACCTAAAAATAATAAGAATAAAGAAAAAATCCTTCCAATATTACAGGCTAATTTATGACCTTTTTTTTGACTTCCTGAAAAATACCAAACCAATGATTTAATTATTATACCTCCATCCAAAGGCAAAGTAGGCAACAAATTAAAAAAAGCTAAAACCAAATTTACACCTCCAATTTGAATCAACATGTTAATTAATAAAGGGTTTATTAATGAAGAACTTTTTGCTACTAAGAAGCTTAAAGTTCCTATCAAAAGGCTTATAAAAGGACCAGCAAAAGCAATCCTAAGATTAGACAAAGGATTAGAGCACTGTGTATTAACCCTTGACAATCCGCCTAAGAAGAATAAGTTAATAGATTTAATTTGTACCCCTTCATATAAAGCCATTAAAGAATGGCCTAGCTCATAAAGAGCCACAGAAAGGAATAACAAAAAAGCCGTCAAAAAACCTATAAACCAAATCTGCCATAGAGGTAATTGCCCCTCAAAATCCCTACTAATCTGCCCTTGTGATGCCAAGGTGAAAAGCAAAAGGATTAAGAGGCAACTAGAATTCACTCTTAAAGAAATTCCTTTTAACCTAATCAACTCAAAGCCTTCCAAGCTTTTCCTCCCAAAAGTTACTAAAAAATGATTTTCAACTTTACTAATCCTATAAAGTTAATACTACGTTGAGTTTAACTATGAAGACTCATACACCAATAGCTATAAAAATCTGTGGCATCACAACCGTTAAACAGGCCATAGAGATTGCATTATCAGGTGCTGATGCAATTGGTGTAATAGGCGTAATGGATTCTCCACGATATATTACAGATTCCAAACGGGAAGAAATATTTTCTACACTTACTAAAAAGGTTCCACATATTGAACGAGTATGGGTATTAGCAAACACAAATGCTAAAGAGATAGATAAACGAATTAATCGAGCAGGTTCTCCATCTATTATTCAACTACATGGACAAGAATCCAAAGAAGAATGTAAAAAAATCAAACACCTATATCCACACATTAAATTATGGAAATCTTTTCGAATTCGTAAAGAAAGTGACTTGATTTCTGCACAAGATTTTCAAGATTCAGTAGATGCCATTTTAATCGATGCTTGGAGCTCAAAAAGTCTTGGGGGAACAGGGAAAAGAATAGATATGGAGTTACTTTACAAAGTAAATTTCACTATCCCATGGTGGCTAGCGGGAGGCATATCAGATGATTGTATCGAAGATATTTTGTTAAGAATAAAACCTTTTGGGATTGATGCATCAAGCAAATTAGAGATAAAGCCAGGGATAAAAGATATGAAAAAAGTAAAGACTCTTATAAAAAAAACTAAATTATTGGATTCAATCTAATTTATCAAAATAAATTCTTTTTGAATAATATTATCAAACAATTCCTAGTTCAGATTGGAATTTAAAATGCACCACAAGATGGCATCAAAGTTATATCTTCAACAATTTGAGAGCTAGGCTGCTGAGCAAGATGCATAAGCTCGAAAGCAACTTCTTCAACAGAAAGCATATTTGCTCGATCAAAATCACTCTTAACAGTTTCAGAGTCCCAAATATCACTATTTACTGAACCAAGGGTAAGGGTGCAAGCTCTTATACCAAATTTCTTCTCTTCCTCAGCCAAACATTTCGTAAAACTTTCTAATGCTGCCTTACTAACGCAATAAGCTCCCCAATTTGCAAAAGCATTTCTTGCTGCATGACTACTTACATTAATTACCAAGCCACCGTTTTTACGCATTCCTGGCACAATTGAGGATGTAACTTGGAAAATACTTGTGAGATTTACTTGAAACAACCAATTCCATTTTTCTAAAGGCATGGATATCAATTCCCCCGTCCAAGCAACACCTGCATTATTAATGAGCACCGAAGGGGTCAATCCGTTGCTAAGAAGCTCTTCCATTCCAACTTGAATATCCATTGCATTAGACAAATCAATGCATTGAAAAAAAATTTTAGAACCAGTATCAACTAATTCATTTGACAAATTTTTTAAATCATTTTTTGAACGAGCCACAAGCAAAAGATCCCATCCATTAGATGCAAAGAGTTTTGCTGTAGCCTTCCCAATCCCTCTGGAAGCCCCAGTAATAAGAACAGTTGCCAATTTCTTATTTATAAAAAATAAATTCTATTTTGTAAGCTGCCCTTCTTGCGAGTTTGGTTCTAAAAAACTTCCTATTTTTCTAAATTTCTTATATCTATTTTCTCTTAGTTTTTTAACATCTAATTTCATTAATTCACCTAAATGCCTAAGAATAGCAATTTTTAAAGATTCTCCTGCTTGCAGAGGTGCCCAATTATTTCCACCAGCAGGCTCTTCTATAACTTCATCAACAATACCAAGGCTTATTAAATCAGATCCAGTGATCTTCAATGCTGCTGCTGCATCTGGTGCTTTTGAAGAATCCCTCCACAAAATAGAAGCACAAGCCTCTGGACTGGCAACTGTATAAACACTATGTTCAAACATAAGTAATCTGTCTGCTACACCAATACCCAAGGCACCTCCAGAACCACCTTCACCAATAACAGTTGCAATAATAGGCACTTTCAGACGAAACATTTCTCGTAAATTCACTGCTATAGCTTCGCCTTGCCCCTGTTCCTCAGCCAAAAGTCCTGCATAAGCACCTGGTGTATCAATAAAAGCAATAATAGGTAACCCAAACCTATCTGCATGATTCATTAATCTCAAGGCTTTTCTATACCCACCAGGCTTTGCCATCCCAAAATTTCTTTTAACATTCTCCTTAGTATCTCTTCCTTTTTGCTGACCAATCAACAAGACTGCTGTTTCATCAATGCGAGCTATACCTCCGACCAAAGCACTATCATCACTCGAATTTCTATCACCGTGCAGTTCTATCCAATCATCGCAAAACATCTGAATAAAATCCAAAGTACTTGGTCTTTGAGGATGCCTTGCTACCTGAATTTTTTCAGCTGGAGATAAAGCTTTAAAGATTTCTTCTCTTCGTCTGGCTGCAAGTGTTTCTAATTGAAGCAATTGTTGGCTAACATCAACTTCTGAATCTCGAGCCAATTCTCTAATCTGTTCAATTTGCTTCTCAAGCTCTACCAATGGCTTCTCAAAGTCCAATAAATAACGACGTGCCATAGAAAAAATTTAGGAAGAATTTAGGCCAAAGAAGCCTTCATATCAGTCTGAAGACTAAGAACAGAAAAACCATGCCTTACAGATGCTTCTCCAATAAAATCCATTTTTTCCAAAGTAATATTATTCCTTCCCCAACTGAAATTAGTATGGCAATTTTCAAATTCCAAAAGCATTGCCTCAGCAAAACAAGCAAACATTTGCCTTTGAGGTATCTCCATTTCAGCAATCTCCATCATATTCCAACCAATATCCTTGAAAAACTCAACGATACCCCCTTTAAGAACATGAATACCTGAACCAGCAAATTTCTCATCTAAATTCTTTGGATATCCTCCATCAATCATTAAGCAAGGCCTGCGAATATTAGATTTATCAATTTCAAGTTTTTTAGGCAAACTTGCAACCCATACAACAACATCAGCCTGGGAAAGAGCTGACTCCAAACCAAGGATTTCACCACCCTGAAGACTTTCCTGAAGTTCTTTGAGAGGCTCTTGTTGGCGTGCAACCAACAAAAGCTCACCAACTCCTGTTCTCTGAGAAAGCCATCTGCAAACTGCACTCCCAATATCTCCTGTCGCTCCTACAACAGCAACACGAGCTTTGCTCAATTCAATTCCTAATTTTGGGGCATTAATCTCTAATTGCCTTGCTATCACCCAGGCAGTATGTGTGTTACCGGTTGTAAACCTTTCCCAATCCAAAGTTGTATTACGTACTTGTTTGTTTTGTAAAAGCTTGAAATTCTCAAAAATAATCGAAGTAAATCCTCCTAAAGCAGTAATACTTATTCCCTTTTTCTGAGCAAGTTCCATTGCATTTAACACTTTTCTTCTTGCAGTCTTAAAACGACCCAGCATTTCCGGAACGAAGCATGAATCGATATATGCACCCTCAATGGTTTTACCAGTAGCACTCTCAACTTTTACATGTTCTACAAGTTGGGGTGGTGCACTACACCAAACATCTAAATCACCTTCAGCTATATGGTCATATCCCAAATCCATAGCCTTTTTTCTGGCTTCATTAAAGCTAGTTGAGTGACCAATCAATCCAAACATCGCCTAGTAAAGAAATTTCATGTCAAAAATTCGCCCTGATAGGAGTCTCACAGACTAAACCATAATGGGCATAACTGATTAGCAATAATTTTTTTTAACGCCTTAAATAATAGGACAAATTAACTATTTTTTTACAATTTGTATTTACACAAGAGCGGCCAAAGCCATCCGAGCTATTTCCCTAGAATCCATTCCAATCTCCAAGAGAGAATCTTGATAAGCAATCATAAATTCTTCCATCAATTCTTCTTTATCCATATCTAAAGAATGCGCATCATCTGCAACTTGATCAAGCATTGACTTAATAAGAGGCAAATTTGCTTTATTTGCTTTAATCAACTCTTCCTTACAACTTGATAAATTTGCCTTTAACCACTCTTGACCATAGTTGAGATGAAGATATTCATCCTTAACAACATTCTCTGTGATTTTTCTAGCAAAAGGATCAGCAACTCTTATATATACGTGATAAGCAGATATAGCAAAAGCTTCTATAAGAATTGCTTGAATAAGAAAGCAAGTCGTTAAATCACCTTTTTCAAAAGCTTTTTGAAAGTTCCCATGCAATGGTGAGAAAAATTCCTTTGCAAATGGCATATCTGCCTTTACACCCAGATTTTTCCCACAAGCAGTGAAGCCTTTCATATGTTTTAACTCCATAATTGCCAGCTTTTTCAATTCATCTGCTTTTTCAGGAATCAGAGTGCCTATTGACAAATAATTGTCATATGCCTCTTTTTCTCCTTCAATAACAATGGCATTAATCCTGCTATAAGCATCTTTATATTTCTCAGAAGTGAAATCCGGGAGTGTATTTATATCAGTTTCACCGGCTACCTCAATAGTTTCTAGGGTCGGCATGAGCAATGGAAATTATCAATATCGGGCATATTACAGAATTAACTCGACAATAGGGGAGTTGTTTCAATGAATTATTGCTAGTTAATCATTTTTTTTCAGTTTTTGGCCATTCACTTTCCATCAAATTTAAAAATAAATTAGTCCAATGATCTAATAAAGCTTGCTTCAACTTTCTACCTAAAACATCTGTTGCATCTCGACTATCACCAATAACACCTGAAATACTTAGATCCTGAGTAAGCCATGCGCAAGGTGCTGCTCCTTCCAAGCTCCAACCTTCAGGGACCGAATCATCTTTTTTTTCAAAAATGTTAACTTCACCATCAAAAGGTCTCTCTTTCCCTACTAAATTCGGGTCCAAATCAAGCATTAAACTTGTTTCTGCTAAAGCAGCATGCAGACCCTGTTCAACTTCTTTATCAGGTAATAATTCCTTTAAAGAATCAACTCCACTCCATAAAAAACAGGGCAGCACAGCCATGGAGGGACATTGAACGCGTAACTCTCTTGCAATAGCTTGCAAAAGACCTATTTGTCCACCATGAGCATTAAAAAGAACTAGTCTTTGAAATCCCATCCTTGACAACTGTGTTCCTATTTCAGTGACAATTTTCAACAGTAAATCACTAGAAAGAGAAAGCGTGCCCGGAAAAGCTAAATGTTCTGGCGAAAAACCTATTGCCTGAGAAGGCAACATCCAGATTGGCAAATCAGCAGGGAGATTAGCTAAACACTCCTTTAAAATATTTTCAGCAAAAAAAGTATCTGTAATCAAAGGTAAATGTGGGCCATGTTGCTCACACGCACCAAAAGGCCAAACCAAGGTAGACCCCTTTTGCAATGCTGCTTTAGAAGCATTGGGCCAGCTCATGAAAGCAAGTTCTCGAAAGTTATAACTAATAGAAAAAACCTCCAAAAATGAAATAATTCAGCTTTTCCTGCAAGAATGGTTTACTTACAACCCCACATTAGGCCCAATGGCCGAATCAGGAAGCCCCCAACCTAAGAGACCAACTCCTCCAAGGCAAGAGCAGAAAAATCTGCGAAAGCCTCTTCAAGTAATGCATATTAGTAGAAAAGATGAGCCAGAAGATCCTAGTCAAAGTTTAAATAAGTTAATTGATGAAAAAAACCAAGAATTAAATCAAAAGGAAAATGATGTAAACCCTTCTTTTTTGCAAAAACCTCTAAAAACAACCTCGCCTAATCAGCCAAAAATTTTTCAGTCAGATCATGAAGAAGATATTTCAATGGAAGATATTCTTTCTAAAGATAGTTTTTCCAAACAAAATAAAAAATTTTCCTCAACTTTTAACTCAGGTGATTTTGTAGAAAGAAGTGTTGATGATTTTGATTTTGATGAAGATGCCTTTCTTGCAGCTCTTGATGAAAATGAACCAGTCGGGAATACAGGAGAAATTGCAAAAGGATCTGTAATTGGAATAGAAAGCGATGGAGTTTATGTTGACATTGGAGGCAAGGCTCCTGGATTCATGCCAAAACATGAATGTGGTTTAGGAGTAATTAGTAATCTTAAAGAAAGGTTTCCAAAAGGTCTTGAAGTAGAAGTTTTAGTAACAAGAGAGCAAAATGCAGATGGCATGGTAACGATCAGTTGCAGAGCATTAGCTCTTCGTAAAAGCTGGGAAAAAGTTCTTCAACTTGCAAAAGAAGCAAAGGTAGTAGAAGTTAAAATAAACGGGTTTAACCGAGGAGGAGTAACTTGTGACTTAGAGGGTCTCAGAGGATTCATACCAAGATCCCAACTGAATGAAGGAGAAAATCATGAATCTCTTGTTGGCAAAAATATTTCAGTTGCTTTTATAGAAGTCACACCAGACAATAGAAAATTAATTCTCTCCGAAAAAAAAGCAATTACAGTTGCGAAATTTGCAAATCTGGAAATTGGTCAACTAGTCAAAGGGAAAGTTGTTGCCGTGAAGCCTTATGGTTTTTTCATAGATATTGGAGGCATTAGTGGATTATTGCATCAGTCAATGATTACCAATGGAAGCCTTAGATCTCTCAGAGAAGTATTTAATCAAGGGGATGACATTAAGGCATTAATAACCGATCTTGATCCTGCAAGAGGAAGGATAGGTCTAAATACTGCACTCCTCGAAGGAATGCCTGGTGAACTTCTGGTTGAAAAAGGAAAGGTTTTAGCTGAAGCAGAAGATAGAGCTATAAAAGCTCAAAGCATTTTATTACAAGCAAAAGAACAAAAAGAAGAAAAAGAAGAAAAAGAAATTCAATGACTGAGACTTCTAACAACCAAATAAATAGACAATTACGAGTTTCTGATTGGGAACTGGACTTTTATTCACGACCCGTTGTAGAGAGTGATGGAAAAAAGAGATGGGAGTTACTGCTAACAAGTACGCAAGAATTTTCAGGGGCAGAGACTTTTCGATGGGAAAAAAAATGCCCAGCAAGCGAAGTTAATTCAATTTGGCTAACTAACGCATTGAATGAAGCTTTAATTGATGCGAAACAAAGAGGTTGGGCTGCACCAAAGAAATTACGATGCTGGAGGAATTCAATGAAAACTATGATTAAAAAAGCGTCTGAAAAATTAGGTATAGAAGTTATCGAAAGCCGAAGAACATTTTCACTTTTAGAATGGCTTTCTATTAGAGAATCAGATCTATATCCTAATGAATCAGGTTATATTTCAGGACCATTTCCACCACCTTCTCCTTCTATAGCAAACCAACCAGAACCTCTTCCAGAGCCGTTAAGAGGAGATGCTTGGACTGTTTCATCTATAAGTATAGAAAATTTAAGGGATGCAAAAGAATGGCCCATGGAATTCAATTCACTTATATCAATCAAACAATCATTAAATGATGATATTTCTATCCCAGGACTTAGACTATTTAGCAAAACAAGAGCACTTGCTTTATCTGCTTGGCTTAGTGGACTCGAACCAGTCAGATTAGTAGTAGAGAAAAACCAATTACTGTTAGAAGCAGGGCAAGAAGATCGTTGGCTAGTAACCGACATGGATAAAGATTATGCTGAAAATGTAAAATCAAACTTTTTACAATCTAAAAAAGAGGCTGACGGACTTCAATTTATTGCTGTTCAAAGTTCACCAGAAGTAGAGAAATTTACAGGTTTCTGGATGCTAAAAGACATTAATTTTAATTATTGACTAACACTTAATATCATAAGAAAAGATCATATTTAAAGTATTTTATGAACGAGATTGACTCAGGAAATGATTGGGTTTTTGTCAAAAACAAAGAAATAAGTTATCTGGAATCAAAACTTTTAAAGCAATTTAATTTTCCACATGCTTTTTTTACATATAGAAGCAAGAATAATCTTCCACAAGAATTAAATGTGATAAATAAAAACTCCCCAAGCATTCATTTTTTAAAACAAATTCATAGCAATAAAGTATTTCAAGCCTCTTATTCAGAAATAGAATCAATAATCACTGGAGATGGATTGATCAGTGATAAAAAGAATCAGAGTCTATGGATCTATTCCGCAGACTGTATACCATTATTAATTGGAGACAAGAAAAGAGGAAATGTTGCAGCAATTCATTGTGGATGGAAAGGATTAAGTCAAAATATCATAAAGAATACAATCAAGTTATTATCAAAAAATGGAAGCAGAAGAGAGGATCTTGTTGCAGCTTTAGGTCCTGCAATCAGCGCAAAGAAATATGAAGTTTCAAAAGATATATTTTATAGAGTATGCAAAAATTTTTTAGAAGTAGTTTCAATAAATGACGCCGAGTCAAGAGGTTGGATTTCAACTTTAAAGAAAAAAGATAAGTTCTTGTTAGACTTAAGATTAATAGCAAAAACTCAACTTATCGAAGAGAATCTAAAAGAAAAGCTAATCAGTGTGAACCAAAACTGTACATATTCGGAAAAACATCTATTCAAATCATGGCGAAGAGAAAAAGATAAGCTTAGGCAATGGAGCTTTATTCAATCTATAAAAAGGAAATAATAAAATTTCAAGCTATCAGATTTATTCTAAATATTAAATTTTTTAATTTTATGAGTCACAAGTAAAGTTAGCTAAACCTGCCTCAGCAATAGAGTTAGAAATATCTTCTTTTGTCTTTAGATTAATTATATTCGCAACCAATATTCCATCATCTGACCCTTTTGGTAAGATATTAATTTTAGTATGCCTTGGTAATTTAACTTTAAGCCAATCAATAGCATCTTTCTCCTTAGAAGAATCAATTCCTATACAAGCTAATTTGACTTTATAATTTCTATTTTGATCACCTATTTGAACTATTTCAGCCCCTGTTACTTGCAATACTTCAGCAGACAACAAGCTCAAAGGATAAAATAAAATTATAAGAGTTATTAGCAAAAAAGCCTTAATATTTTTACTTAAAAAATGCACAAAATTTAGTATAAATTTATTTGATTTCAATGTAGTTATACACTTTCAGGTAATCCAACCATTTCAGCATTACTTTTACCAGGAGGGACCATTGGATAACAATTCTCGTCTCGTCTGACATGTACGTCAACTAAAACAGGGCCATCTTTTTCTAGAGCTTCTTTTAACTTGGTTTTCAAAAACTTACGGTCATCAATCAAATAGCCTGAAACTCCAAAGGAATTAGCTAAAGCAACAAAGTTTGGCTCACCATTCAACATATTGGTTGCTGAATAACGTTCTTCATAAAAACTTTCCTGCCATTGCCGAACCATTCCTTGCCAATGATTATTGATAATAATTATCTTGGTATTCAATTGGTATTGTGAGATAGTACTTAACTCTTGGATATTCATAAGAATACTTGCATCACCTGCAACACAAATAACCTTTTGATCTGGGAGTGCAACTTGAACTCCTAATGCAGCAGGAACACCAAAACCCATAGTTCCCAATCCCGCACTACTGATCCACTGTCGTGGACCATTTCTTAAATACTGTGCAGACCACATTTGATGTTGTCCAACATCAGTTGTTATATATGCATCTGGTGCTAAATCCCTCAATGCAAGCAATACCTCCTGAGGATATATATCACCTTCCTCTGGAGGAGTTAAAAGAGGATACGTTGTCTTCCATACATCAATCTGTTCCAGCCATTTCTGAGTGCACGGTGTAACATTCCTTGTTTGACTAATCTCAAGCATTTTTTGCAAACTTATTGCTAGATCTCCTAAAACAGCTACATCCGCCTTTCTATTTTTATTAATTTCAGCTGGGTCAACTTCAAAATGAACAACTTTAGCTCTAGGAGCAAAGGAATCCAAACGGCCAGTCACTCTATCATCAAATCTTGCGCCTATAGCAACTAATAAATCACATTCAGTTACTGCAAAATTTGCATAAGCAGTTCCGTGCATTCCCAACATCCCAACAGATAGAGCATCTCGTTCATCAAAAGCTCCTTTGCCCATTAAAGTTGTGGTGACTGGTAATCGATAACGCTTAGCAAGGGCCTCTAAGGTTTCATGAGCACTTGACGCAATAACACCTCCACCAACATAAAGAAGAGGTCGTTCGGCTTTCTCTATTAATTCCAATGCACCTAATATTGATGCTGAATCAGCAACAGTAGGAAATTTAAACCCTGCAGGGACAATAGAACCAGGTTCAATTGGTTTATATTTAAAAACTTGTTGACCAACATCTTTTGGTATATCAACCAGAACAGGTCCTGGACGACCGGAGGAAGCAATTAAAAAAGCCTGTGCAACAACCGAAGCAATTTCCGAAGGATCTCTTACTACCCAAGAATGCTTAACAATTGGAAGAGTAATGCCAAAAATATCTGTTTCTTGAAAAGCATCAGTCCCTATAGCTGGTCTAGGAACTTGCCCAGTGATAACTACTAAGGGGACAGAATCCATTTGTGCTGTAGCAATTCCTGTAACTAAATTTGTTGCACCTGGACCAGAAGTACCAAAACAAACACCAACCCTACCTGTAGCCCTTGAATACCCATCTGCAGCATGAGAACCGCCTTGTTCATGTCTAACCAATATATGTTTCAACCATCCTGCTTCTTCCGCTTTATAAACGGCATCATAAATAGGAAGAATAGCCCCTCCTGGATAGCCAAAAATTGTATCGACTCCATGTCTTCTAAGCGAATCCATGAGGGCATCTGCCCCTAACATTTCAATTTGCTCGTCCTTACCAGATTCACCTAGACCTAAAGTTAAATTCGACAGGGTCACGGCTGTGGAACTCTAATTTTGTATAAATGCTATATGCACAATGGTTATTTTGCCTACAAAAAACTTATATGGAATTAAAAGATTAAATTCTTCAAATTATGTTGGACGCTTATTTAGCAGTTTAAAAACAATTTACTCTCATAAAAGACCTAAGTAATGTAATGGTCCATTACCAATAACTAATTCCAAAAAACAAACAACAAAGACAAACATAGCCACTCTTCCATTCCACACTTCAGCACTATTATTCCATCCCCATTGCCATTTTTCTTGAGGGTAAAGCTTAACCTTTTCTGGAAGTTTGGAAGCTACATCAAGACTTATTTCAGAACTTTGAAGGCAAGTTATGACAAGATCAGCTAATCCTTTTATAAAAATAGGGTTTGTATCGAGAGCCTTAACTCTGCGAAAATTTTCTATACCATTTTCAATTGCAATATCTTTATACTCAATATCAATTTCCTGCAAAGTTTCTATATGCTCGCTAACAAAGCTGATCGGTACAACAACTAATTCTTTTACTCCTTTCCCCCCTAATTCTTCTAAAACATCTTCGGTATATGGCTGCAGCCACTCCTCTGGCCCAACCCGACTTTGATATGAAAGTGTATAAGAGTTACTGAATCCCAATGAACGTTCAACTTTATCAATAATTAACAGTGAACAATTTTGTATTTCATCTCGATAAGGGTCACCTGCCTCTTCAACATAACTTTTAGGTACACCATGGGCAGTAAAACAAATATGTGCTTTCTCAGGTAAAACACAAGCTTTAATTTCTTCTTCTATTAACCCTGCCAATGATTGAACATATCCATCATTATCAAACCAACTTCTGATGCACTTTATGGATATCTTTTGAAAAGCATCATCCTTTTCAATCAAACGTCGCAACTCTCTGAAACTTGAACCACTAGTACTAATTGAAAAATGTGGGTATAGAGGCAAAACAACGACTTCATCAATATTGTCTGCTTTCAAATCTTCTACGGCAGACTCAGTAAATGGATGCCAATATCTCATAGCAACATAACTAGTTGCATCTATTCCTCTTGTACGCAATTCACTTTGCAACTCTCTCGCCTGCTGTTCAGTTATTCTTCTTAAAGGGGAACCACCACCAATAGCTTCATAAGCTTTTTGAGACTTAGAACTCCTAATAGTACTTATAAACCATGCCAAAGGCTTTTGAAAGATCGGAATAGGCAATCGAATAATTTCTGGATCTGAAAAAAGATTATATAAAAATGGTCCAACATCTTTAATCCTCTCAGGGCCTCCAAGATTCATCAAAAGGACGCCAACACGAGACATTAAGAAAAACTCCTAATAAGGGGTTGAGTTTAACGCTTAATAACGTCAATCTAACTGTAACCAATGAAACCAATGAACTTTCAAAGTGAACTTTTAAATATCAACAAAAAGCTTGCCAATAAAGGCATAAAACTCAAAATAGAAAGACGTGGCAATCGTCTTAGCTTAAGAGGCCCCTTACCCTGTCAAAAACATCCACATCAAACCACAAACCAAAGAATAAGTTTAGGATTAGAAACCAATATCGAAGGACTCAAACAAGCTGAAAAAACTCTTCATTTCCTTCACTTGCAAATTGAGCACAAACAATTTCAATGGAAGAACTGGTCGAATAAAAAATCCAACAAGCCTTCAAAAAAGGAGCAAAATGATATAGAAGAAGTCATTAAAGATTTTAAATCTTATTTTTTCAGAGAATCTTCAGGAGCCCTATCAAAAGCTGGCAGTAAAACCAATTGGGAGTCGGCTTATCTTCCTTATTTCCGTAGACTTCAATTGATTGCAGAAAAACAAAATTCTCGATTAAGTAAGGATTTGCTAGTGGAAACATTGTCAAGTTATTCAAAGAATAGTAGAAGCAGACAGCAATGCGGTACATCACTTAAGGCTTTAGCAAAACAAAATAATTTGGATTTACCTGAAGATTGGAAGAATATGGCCTATGGATATGGAATTCACAAAGCAAAATTCAGAGAATTACCCACAGATAAATATATTGAAGATACTTTTGAATTGATTCCAAATCCTCAATGGAAATTTGTATATGGTCTAATGGCTACTTATGGTTTAAGGAATCATGAGGTATTTTTTTGCGATCTTTCATGCCTAAAAAAAGATGCTGATAAAATACTCAGAATCTTCCCTAATACAAAAACTGGCGAACATCAAGTTTGGCCATTTCACCCAGAGTGGGTTGATAAGTTTAATTTAAATAAATTCGCCTCTGGTTTAAGTTCTTTACCTGATATAAATACCGACTTAGATACAACAACTCTTCAAAAAATAGGTCGCAGGGTTTCTGAGCAATTTAAAAGATATAAACTTAACATTACGCCTTATGACCTAAGACATGCATGGGCAGTAAGAACTATACATATTGGTTTGCCAGATACAATCTCAGCTAGAATGATGGGCCATTCAGTTGCAATCCATACAAAAACTTATCATCACTGGATTACTAGAAGAGATCAACAAAGAGCAGTTGATAACGCCCTAAGGCAAAAATGATTTTATACCTTATAAATAAATTATCTAAAAAAGAATCATGAGCAAAAATTCACATGAGAATGAAGCATCGTTGGAAGCCCTTGATCAAGAATCAAAGGACTTAGGAATAGGAGGTTTTTCTACCAACGTAAAAAATGAAGAAAGTTATCAACTAAGAATGCAGCGAAGGAAGGAAATACAAATGAAACGAGTAGAAGAAAGAAATCGAGAAAAAGGCTTAATAATTGTTTTTACGGGTCAAGGGAAAGGTAAAACCACAGCAGCATTAGGAATGGCTTTAAGAACCTTGGGGCATGAAGATAATGTCGCAATAATACAATTCATCAAAGGAGGCTGGGAGCCTGGAGAATATAAAGCTTTAAAAGCTTATGGAGAGAAACTAAAGTGGCATTCCTTTGGCGAAGGTTTTACTTGGGAAACCCAAGACAGAAACAAAGACCAAGAAATCACAAACAAAGCTTGGAAAAAATCTGTTTTATATCTTGTCAATTCAAGTTATAAATTGGTCATTCTTGATGAAATAAATATAGCAATCAAGTTAGGGTATATTTCTTTAAATGAAGTACTAAATCAAATCAGAAATCGTCCCCCATTAACTCATGTTGTCTTAACAGGCAGAAGTGCTCATAAAGATCTTATTGAAATAGCCGATCTGGTTACAGATATGAATTTAATTAAGCATCCTTTTAGAGAAAAAGGCGTTAAAGCCCAAAAAGGGATTGAATTTTAATTTTTCATTAATAAAGATAAGAGTTTTACAAGCAAAGAATTTTTATAATTTTCCCTCTAAAGTTCAAAAAGCTTTATTGAGGATCATCTCTCAAAGAAAATGTTAGTTCTCACGAGTAAATCGAAATAAACATCAGGCGAAGCAAAGATCTCTTGCTACTGTCATTAAGATATTGATAATTAATGGCTTACTCACGTGTCCTCTTGAAACTTAGTGGTGAGGCCCTGATGGGAAGCAAACCATATGGAATTGATCCTGAAATAGTCCAAGCAATTGCCAAGGATGTATCAAAAGTAGTAAAAGATGGAACACAACTAGCAATTGTTGTTGGAGGCGGAAATATTTTTAGAGGATTAAAAGGTTCTTCTGCTGGAATGGATAGAGCTACAGCAGACTATGTTGGCATGCTTGCCACAGTAATGAATGCAATTACACTTCAAGATGGCCTGGAAAGAGAAGGTGTTCCAACTCGAGTACAAACAGCTATTGAAATGCAACAAATAGCTGAACCATATATCCGAAGGAGAGCAATTAGACACCTTGAGAAAGGAAGAGTAGTTGTATTTGGTGGAGGCTGTGGTAACCCTTTCTTTACTACAGACACTACATCAGCTTTGCGAGCCGCTGAAATAAATGCTGATGTGATTTTCAAAGCTACAAAAGTAGATGGTGTATATAGCAAAGACCCCATCAAGCATGATGACGCAACTAAATATGATTCATTATCTTTTCAAGATGTACTTAGTCGAGAAATTGCAGTGATGGATAGTACAGCTATTGCACTGTGCAAAGATAACAATATACCTATAGTTGTATTTAATATTTTCGAACCTGGCAATATTAACAAAGCAGTCGCAGGAGAGAATATAGGCTCTCGTATTACTAATTCAGGCTAACCTAGTCTGTAAAAATATTTTTTTCTTCTTTACCTCACTTGTAAAACACTAATGTCTAAAAAAGAAGTTGAATTAAACATGCAAAAGTCAGTAGAGGCTTCTCAACGCAACTTCAATACAATAAGAACTGGTCGAGCCAACACATCCTTATTAGATCGTTTGACCGTTGAATATTATGGCTCAGACACACCATTGAAATCATTGGCGACAATTTCCACACCTGACTCTCAAACTATTGCAATTCAGCCTTTTGATTTAAGTTCAATAAGTTTAATAGAAAAAGCGATATCAATTAGTGATCTTGGTTTCACCCCCAATAACGATGGCAAAATAATCCGTATAAATATACCTCCTTTAACAGAAGAAAGAAGAAAAGAATTTTGCAAGTTAGCGTCGAAATATGCCGAAGAATCTAAAGTTGCTCTTAGAAATATTAGAAGAGATGCAATAGAGAAGGTTAAGTTGGCAGAAAAAGAAGGTGAATTATCAGAAGATCAAAGTAGAGACCAACAAGATTCCATTCAAAAAATAACTGACAAATATATTAATGAAATAGAAAAAAATCTATCTAAGAAAGAAAAAGAGATCCTCACAGTGTGAATTCTTTTGATGTAGCAATAATAGGTGCTGGAGCTGCTGGAGCATCAACAGCTTTCCATCTTGCCAAAGAAGGAGTAAAGGTAATTCTCGTTGAAAAAAACTCTGATTTTATTGTCAAGCCATGTAGTGGTGGCATGGCTGCATCCGTACAACACTTGTTTCCATTTTCGTTGGAACCAGTCGTTGATGAAATAATTAAAAAAGTCAAATTTACTTGGTGTTTATCTGATCAAGTTAATGCAGACCTTTCATCAAGTTCGCCCTTTTGGATAGTAAAGCGAGAAAAGCTAGATAAATTCATATCAATCAAAGCAAAAGAACAAGGTGCAGATTTTCTAACCTCATTTGAGGTAAAACAAATTGTAAAAAGGAAAACAAAATGGGTTATAACTGCGAAAGACACACGAGCGATACAGGCAAGATGTGTAGTCATTGCAGATGGATCTAACTCTTCTTGGCCAAATGAATTTGGTCTAGGTCCTAAAAATCTCCATTATGCATCCACAACTTCGGTAAGGTTAGAAGGCAGGGGTTTACTTGAAGAAGGCACTTCAATATTCGATTTTGGGTTAGTTCATCATGGTTTTGCATGGGCCTTTCCTATGCAAAATTCTGTATCAGTTGGTGTAGGAACATTTATTGGTGATCATGCTGTAGAAAGCAAAGAAGTACTCAATCAGCTACTACCAAGTCTTGGCTTTTCACAAGAAGCAGGTGCAAGAAAAAACTCAAATCTCAGAGTTTGGAATGGACATAGTCAACTTCATACTGATCAAATGGTTGTAGTTGGAGATGCTGCATCTCTTTGTGATCCATTTCTAGCAGAAGGATTAAGACCTTCAATTATGAGCGGGTGTGAGGCTGCAATACACATCAACAGTTGGTTGCAGGGGCATTCCAAAGACCTAAGTGGCTATACAAAAGCAATGAAAACAAAATGGGGAAACTCAATGGCATGGGGAAGAAGAATTTCACAAGTGTTCTATAGATTTCCTAAAATTGGGTACCAACTTGGGATCAAAAGACCAACCGCACCTAAAAGAATTGCTCAAATCTTGTCAGGCAAGATGGGTTATGAAGATATTGCACAAAGAGTAATTAAAAGATTACTTTTGCAAAGATCAAATTAAATATTTTAAAAAATTATTTAAGCACTTAAAGCCACTTTTGCAGGATTCTCAATAGAAGTGAGTCTATCTTTAAGTTGCAATTCCAATTCTTCAATTGCCTTACTAAAATTAATAATTCCTTCTTTCAGTTTTTCATCAGCCATTCGATCTGCTATAAGCATCTTTCTAAATTCGCTTTCATCAAGCGTAATTTTATCTTGATGAGCCGATATATTTGAAACATCTAGTTTTCTATGAAGACTTCCCTCTGTATTCCCTAATTGATCTAACAATTTTGGCGATATTGTTAGCAAATCACAGCCAGCTAATTCAATAATCTCTTCAATATTTCTAAAACTTGCTCCCATCACCTCGGTCTTATAGTTATAAAACTTGTAATAATTAAAAATCTGAGTTACTGAAATAACACCAGGATCTTCATAACCAGGATAATAATCTTTTCCAGTATTCGCCTTATGCCAATCAAGAATACGTCCAACAAAAGGAGAAATAAGTGTTACTCCTGCATCTGCACAGGCTGCAGCCTGTGAAAATCCAAATAGAAGTGTAAGATTACAATGAATACCTTCCTTTTCAAGAGTCTCGGCAGCTTTAATCCCTTCCCAAGTAGATGCGATTTTAATTAAAATCCTATCTTTTGATATACCAAATTGATTATAGAGGGCTATGATTTTTCTTGCTTTCTCAATAGTCGCATGAGTATCAAAGCTAAGTCTAGCGTCAACTTCAGTTGAGACTCTACCTGGAATAATTTGAAGAATTTCGTTACCAAAAACAACACATATTTCATCTAAAGCCTCAGCTACAACCTCCTCAATTGAAGCAAATGATCCCTTAGATTTTCGAGCTAAATGCAATGATTTATCAATTAGATTTTGATAAACAGGATTTTTCGCTGCTGCAAGAATTAACGAAGGGTTAGTAGTAGCATCTCTAGGTTGAAAGCTCCTAATAGCATCCAGATCACCTGTATCAGCAACTACAACTGTCATTTCTGAAAGTTGCTCAAGAAGGCTGGTCATAACTTCATCAGTTCTCTTTCTTTTAAGCTAGCGGTATTTCTTGCTGATTTCATCCTTATGTACTGTTTCCGACAGTCTTAGGCTTTTCTAAAGAAAAATTAGTTTCTTGATTGAGAGGCTGGAGTTTCTCGATAACAATTAGACTTTCTATTATTTTCTTTGCCACAGGAACTGCCACAGTAGACCCATAGGCATAAGATTTTTTAGGTCCATTAATCGCAACTAAAACAACATATTTAGGTTTTTCTATTGGCAGAATGGCTACAAAGCTACAGATTTTAGAGTTGTAATTCTTTCCATCCTCAGTTTGATCAGCAGTACCAGTTTTGCCTCCTATCCTATAATTTGAAATTTTTACACCTTTTCCACTGCCTTCCTCTACAACTGACTCCATCCAAGCAAGAACAGTTTTTGTGACTTCTGGACTAAATAAGTTTTTTTCCTGCTTATTTTTAGGAACCCGAAGTTCATTTGCCCAATTCTTTTTAATATGTGGATGAACTAATTTTCCACCATTAGCAATAAGAGCATGTAATTGAGCTAATTTTAAAGGTGTCAGCGAGAACCCTTGACCATAAGAAGCAACTGCTTGATGGATAGGTTGTTTAACAAAAATTTCCTTTTCTTTTATAGACCCAGGGACAAAACCCGGTAAATCCGTATCTAATGTCTGATCAAGTCCTAATTTATTTAACCAATCCCAATGTTTTGATGGACTAAGTTTTTTCATTATATTAACCATGGCTACATTACTTGACACCTGAAGGACTTCAGCATAATTCAATAGGCCATTCGGTTCTTTGTTCCAGTTAGTTAAAGGCCACCCCCCTACATTAACCACACCAGAATCATAAACATTTCCATCAACTTCTATCACTTTTTCTTGAAGAGCCAGAGCAAGATTTATAGGCTTAAAAGTTGATCCAGGTTCAAAAAGTTCTTGCACAGACCACTCTTTATAAAAGGAAGCAGGATATCGCCAATATCGATTAGGGTCATAAGTTGGTGCCGATGCTAAAGCTAGTAACTCACCATTTTCGACATTCATAACAATAGCGACTCCTTTCTTAGCTTTCCATTCACGCAACTGTTCTTTTAAGGCATTGAGAGCAATTTCTTGAAGTCTCGCATCAAGAGTCAAATTTAACTGAGCATTATCTACCGCAAATACACCAGATTCTATGTCGTTGGGCAAAGGTGTTCCATCTCTTCCAAATCTATAGCTTCTAGTTTTTTCTTTAAAAGAAAGCTGTTGATCAAAGCTTAATTCAAGTCCAGCCTGAGGGACTCGATCATAATCTAAAAATCCCAAAAGATTGGAAAATAAATCTTCTTGTGGATAAACTCTTTGTGGATATGGTTCAAGATCGATCCCATCAATACGAAGCTCTCGAATTTTTGTTGCAGTTTCAGACTTAACATCTTCCATCAACTTTACACTTACACCAGGTTGTTGTTGATAAAAAGACTGAATGAGACTTCCTTTAGAAATAGGTAATAAGCCATGCAATTTATCCGCCACTTCTTCTGGCTTTCTGAATAGACCTTTCTTATCACCTGGAAATTTAAATCTTCCAGGATCAACATAAAGCCTATATCTTTTTTCATCAAAAGCAAGAAGCCTACCTCGACGGTCGACTATAGATCGTCGTTTGCCAATAGGTTCAACCTTTTTAGTCTGATTATCACGTGCACGAGTTTCCAGAACAAAACCCTGAATCAATTGCAAGTATGCAACCCTTCCCATTAATGCAAAGAGTATCAAACAAAGAGCAGAAAAAGTGATTTTCAGCCTATAAGTAGGGATTGGAGATAATGGTGCCACATGAATTTTCTTTTGCGTCACCCCTTGGTAATGTTGATTCTTTTTTCGAGACATTAGTAACCACTTGCATTAGGGTAAAAAACTACTGAGAAATCATCCTTGAATGTCTCTAAAAAATCTTTAACAGGTGTCTCTTTCCTATCAATTGGTCTATCCACATAAAGTAAATGAGCTGATTTAGTCGCAACCATAGATTTAGGATAAGAGGCACTACTAATAAAATATCTCTCTAAAATCGCCGTTGATTCTTCTAACCGATGGGCTAAATCCCTAGCAAGTTGCAACCTTGAAAAATTGCGTGTCCACAAATGTTGTGAATGCAGTACAGAAGTAGTCATTAAAGAACAAGCGACAATCACACCTACTAAGGCCCCATCCACACCTCTATGTAAACCTGCCAACAAGGGATGTTTCTTAAATATATATTTATTAGGAATAGATCCTTTAAGAAAAGACAATGTCTTTTTCGAATATTTACTATTAACAACCAATTTTAACTAAAATTACTATAGATAATTAGTTATAACCTTAGGCACTAATCAAGTCAATCATCAATAACTACTATAAGACAAAAAAATCATTGGTAATTTAAGTAATTAAGCACTTAAAATCAACAAATTAACAAAAGTGACGCCGTTCCATAACGAATGCATCAATACACAAGGTAATAACCTTCCTGTACTCAAACGCATCAAAGCCAGCCCAATACCTAAAACAAACAAAGGAGGAGTTTCTCCAACACTCAAATGAGCTAAAGCAAAAATCAAAGCACTTACTAATATCGCAATAACACGACCTTGCTCTTTTAACAAAACTGGAAGTAGCGCCCCTCGGAACACAAACTCTTCAAACAAAGGAGCAATGAAAACGGTTGTAAAAAACAAAATAGCTAATGCCGAAAAATCTCTGCTACTGAGCACCATTTCAAGCAAAGGGTTGCTACCTCCAGGGTCTCCAAAGAAAAAAGTTGTTAGCCAGCTAATTAGCAATACAACTGGCATTACCATTAACCAACCTTTCATCGCCTCTAAAGCTGCCTTTGGAAAAACGCTCAATCCCCATTGAAAAAAATCACCTTCTAATGTATTTTCACTCAAACTAGTTATCTGTTTTCTTAATATGAATAATGGTGGAATAGTCATTGCAATATAACCTACCAAAACCTTGATAGATTCTTTTAAAGGACTAGAAATTGCCTGAGTAAGAACCTCTCCTATTGGGAGTGCAATCAAGGGTGTAATTAGTTCTCCTAAAACAACAAAACCACCTGCAACAAGAATTACCATATCAATGGTAGAAACAGGTAAGGCAAGTATTTCAGGCCATGGTGGTGATGATTTCTTGAAGAAAATCCACGCTTGCCACAGCAACAAAAATATCCCAAGTAAAGTTGCAACTAAAGGTATTAATTGACTTAAAAGCAATCTCAACACATTAATCCTTGATACCCTCCGATCAAAACAAATTTCCACATCTCCTTCTGTTGAAAGACAAGAAAGTCTATATAGCAAAGGATCTATTTTTAGAGACTCTACTGTTCCGATTGAAACCTTTGATGTTGTTCTCCTCTCAAGATTTTCTAAAAAATTCTTTCTAACTTTTTCCAACTCGTCCTCTTCAAAAGTTTCCTCAAGAAGAGCAAGGCGCTTGTCCTGAGAATCTTCAAGAGCTACAAGTAGTAGTCTCTCTCTATTACTCATTTGATCAATAGGCAGCTCTTGCAAAATTTGTTTTAGCTCCAATTTCGGATCTTCACCCACCAACAATGGTCTTATAGTCGTAGGCAAGGAAGGAGCTGCTAGAAAACCTATTTCTCTTTGATTCAGTGCCAGTTGTGGACTTACAGAAGGTCTATCAAAACTTTGCTGCAAACCACGTTGCCAAATTAATATTGTTAAAAGAAGTGAGAAAATAGCCAGCAATAACTTCAATCGAGACGGGGATTTATTCATAAGAGATAAACTCAAAGAAAAGAAATGACCAAAAAACAAATCTCATCTTCCAAACAAGATTAAGTTGAGACCGTATCCAAAGTATAAATTCGTAAAAAACCTCTGCCAATGACTCTACGCCTTCTCCTAATACGACATGGTTTAAGTAGCTACAACCGTGAGAACCGAATACAAGGCAGAAATGACCTGTCCAATCTCACTGAGGAAGGATTACTTCAAGCAAAAAAAGCTGGCGAAGCCCTGCATCCATTACCCATTCAAGTAATATATAGTTCTCCACTGCAAAGAGCCTTAAATACTGCTATAGAAGTTGGAAAAAATCAAAAAGTAACTCTAAATCCAATTATAGACAATGATCTTTTAGAAATTGACCTAGAGCCATGGAGTGGACTTAGCGTTGATGATGTGAAAACTAAATACCATGACGCATATCGAACTTGGAAAAAATGTCCATATGATCTAACTTTGCTTCGCAAAAATGGTAATAGATTCAGTCCTATCAAAGAATTAATGGATCAAGCTGAAAATTTTCTAAACAAAATATTCGTCGCTCATGATCCTGATGAAAATCAAAATGTAGTAGTGGTAGCTCATAATGCAATCCTCCGTTGTCTTATTCTAAAATTACTAAATGAACCTAAAGATGGTTTTCAAAGACTCAAACTAGATAATTCCTCAATATCAATACTAAATATAAATAAAAAAGAAAATCATAAACTTGATGTACAAATTGAATCTCTTAATAACACAGCTCATCTAAATACCAGCCTGCCCAAAAAAACAAATAACCCTCGTATCATACTTGTACGTCATGGAGAAACAAACTGGAACAGAGAAGGTCGATTTCAAGGACAGATAGATATTCCTCTCAATGAAAATGGAAAGAAACAAGCCTTATCTGCAGGTAAAGCCTTAAAAAATGTAATCTTTCAAAAAGCTTTTAGTAGCTCAATGTCTAGGCCTATAGAAACCGCGAAGTTAATATTAAGAGATCACCCTTCTATTAAAATCCAACAAAGAGAAGAGCTTATAGAGATAGGTCATGGGTTATGGGAAGGAAAGTTAGAAGAAGAAATTATTGCAGAGTGGGGAGATTTGTTAAACCAATGGCAAACCACTCCTGAAATGGTTCAAATGCCAAATGGTGAAACTATAAACGATGTGTCTAAACGTGCATTAAAGTGCTGGAAAGATATCTGCAACAACCTTTGTCAGAACGAAACAGCCCTAGTAGTAGCCCATGATGCAGTCAATAAAACAATTATATGTCATCTTCTCGGACTTTCCACTGCAGACATATGGAAGGTAAAACAAGGCAATGGTGGAATTACAGTAATCGATATAATTCAGGAAAAAGACCACCCAGATATAGTTATATGTCTTAATTATACCTCTCATTTAGGAGGCATTCTAGACAATACAGCTCAGGGAGCACTCTAAACAAATGAATAAATTGTGCTTGTTCGATCCAATCCGTATTCTTTTTGGTCCTCAGCAAAAGACTGTTATCTCTGCTGTATTAATTAAAGATAATCGCATACAAGCATTTGGCGACGAGGCAAGAATAATGTCGCATGAACTTGGCCTTAACGCAATACCAGCTGAAAAGCTTTTGTTTGCTCCTTGCTTAGTAGACCCTCATTCATTCCTTGAGACCCCAATTAACGGAAAAACAGAAACACTTCAAAGCCTTGTTGTCAAAGCCACTTCAGCAGGTTATGGTCAAATCGCACTCTTGCCGAAAAGCAACTTATGGAGAGACCAGCCTGAATATCTACATTACTTACCCGAGCGTTCACAGGATGTGTTAATACATTTATGGGCGGGGTTTAGCCAAGAAGGGAAAGGGAAAGAACTAAGCTCTCACAAAGATTTGATAAAATATGGGGCAATAGGATTAGCAGATGATGACTTTATTATTCCACCTGAATTACTAAAAAAAGGATTAATGCTTAACGAAGCAAAAGGGAAGCCAATTCTAGTTGCACCAAGAGACAAAAATATAAAAGGTAAAGGAGTAGTTCGTGAATGTATAGAAGCACTACGTTCTGGTTTTCAACCTGATCCAGTAGCAAGTGAAACACTTCCATTGGGAACACTCTTGGAGTTACACAAGCAACATCCGGATAGCAATATTAGGTTGATGAACTTATCTACTTGTGCTGGCGTTTCCATGCTAGAGAAATGTTTATCAAAACCAATGGCAAGTGTATGCTGGTGGCATTTAGTAGCAGATCAATCAACTATTAGCTATACAGATATAGGTATGAATGTATCACCCTCAATTGGTAGCTTCAAAGACCGAAAAAGTCTCAAGAATGCATTGAGAAAAAAAACATTAACAGGTGTATCAGTACATTCAATATCGTTAGATGAGATCGAAAGTTCTAAACCTTTAGCCTATCAAATTCCAGGCTTAAGTGGTTATCATTTAGTTCTACCTGCCTTATGGAATGAACTCATACAAAGATCAAACTGGTCTATAGAAGAACTATGGGATGCAATTAGTTTCGGTCCTTCAAGAATGCTAAATTCACCTATTGAAAAGCTAATTGTCGGTAGTAACCGATGGTTATTATTTGACCCAGAAAAAAAATGGGTACAAACAAAAAAATATAGTTATGTAGGATGTAAAACCACTTCAAACCAACCTTGGGAAGGTATTACAATTAGAGGGAAAATAATCTCTTGTGGTCTTAATAGCTAATATCTAATCTATATCACCTATTCTAGAAATTGGCCAAAATCGCCAAACAGCTTTACCAAGAATTTGTTTTTCTGGTAAGAGTCCATTTCCTGGCCAATAACGCCCGTCCCAACTATTAGAACGATTATCCCCTAAAACAAACACATGTTTAGGTGGTACTTCAAGCTTTCTTGTCTTGCAATTATCAGAAATTGACTCGGAAATGGCACAAAAATGTCTAACATATGGCTCCTTTAATAATTGGCTATTTAACAAAACTTTCCCTTGATTATTTACAATCACAGTATCTCCAGGTATAGCAACAACACGCTTGATATATGCGTGACAGGCTCGATCTACGATCCAAGGGACAGAGCTAATTATAGGAAGAGCTGTCATCGCACATTTAAATCGTGATGGCAGAGGTGTTGATCGGGTGGCCAGCAAATTCTTATCAAAAGAGAAAGGAGAATTAAATACAACAACTTCTCCTCGCCGTGGAGATCTTCTCTTAAATGAAATCTTTTCCACGACAAGTCGATCATTTATTTGAAGAGTAGGCAACATAGATCCAGATGGGATATATCTAGCTTCAGCAATAAAATGTCTAATTCCAGTGATAAATGAAAAAGCAATAACTATTGGGCCAAAGAATTCCCAAACCTCATTCAATTTCAAAAATGAGAAACCATTCTTATCAATAGTTTTTGCAGATTTTTTTGAGTTCTGGCTTGGAAATTTAATCACAAATCTATTTAATAGATCAGTTTGAAATGTTGACTATGATCATACAATTTATCTTTACATATTATCAACCCAAAGTAAGATTAAATCATCATGGTCATTACTACTAGTAAAAAAGATAAAAGAAAAAAGCAAAAATTGTATCTAATAATTCATAATATAGATAATAATAATCTCAAATCAAAAGAGTATCAATCCATTTATCTTCATTAAAACCTACTAAAATCCTACCTTTGTCACTTATCAAAAAAGGTCTTTTTAATAGTTTGCTATCGGAAATTAATAGTTGAATCACTTTATCTCTAGGCATTGATTTTATAACTCCTGCACCTATAGAACGATAACTTTTACCACTAGTATTCAAAAGGTATTTAATATCTCCCAATTGACTGATTGCTTCAATAATAGAATCTCTTGAAGGTGGATTTTCAATTATATCTAAAAGTTTAAATTCTATATTATTTGATTTTAACCATGAAATTGCTTTTTTACATGTTCCGCATTTTACATAGCTATAAATCTTCAGAGAGCTTACCATAGATTAAAATAAAATATTATATTAACCTCTTCTTTTTTTAATTTTAGCATCTATACATATTTGCAATAAATCATGGACAGCATCATGATCTCTCCAACCATCAATCACAACTACTCTTCCTTCAAGACTTTTATATGTTCTAAAAAACTCCGCCACATCTTCAAGTTGATTTGGTGCAATCTGCCGAATACTTGTAATACCTTTTTGACGAGGGTCCGCAACTGGAACACACAATAGCTTGCCATCGTATGCTCCAGAATCATGCATATCCAAAACACCTATAGGCCTAGCCTTTATTAAACAACCAGCAAATGTAGGCTCCTCCATTATTACCATTGCATCTAAAGGAGCTCCATCTTCTGCCAGTGTATTAGGAATAAATCCATAATCAAAAGGGTATCTCACAGAAGAATGAAGAACTCGATCTAAAGCCATAGTTCCAGCTTCTGCTAGATATTCATATTTATTTCTACTGCCTGCTGGTATTTCTACAACTAGATTTACTAAACCAGGCAAGGGTGAAGGTGTAAGAAGATGCAAATCCATTTGGTAATCGTCATAAAAGACAAAATGATAATTGCAAATATGCTCTTTACTTAAAAGAGTAGAGAGAGATGTTTTACAAAATTGTCTACACAGAAGATCATAGTCAAAAATACGCTTAATCTACTTAAAAAAACAAAGTTTTTCTTTTCTAATAAAATAAATACAAAGCAAAAAAACTAAATTTCAACAAATTCTCTATCAATAAATTAACATTATATTTTTATATTAAATGATCTGATTTTAGATTATTTAATATAAAATATAAATCTAATTCATCTTTTCTAAACGTGTACTAATAATTTTAAGCTCTTCAAGAATAGCAACTAAGACATTCTGTGTAGCAGTAGAAGGAGAATTCAATACTTCAACAGTAACCTCTTTAATTCTTAATATATCTTTTGCAAACCTTGCTACTTCATTTGAATGAAACATAAGAGGATCTTTCTGATCCCGTCGAAACTCAGGATTTAATTTTCTCGGATTAAAAGGTGGATTTAAATTACGTGTATCAGTATTTGTATACCTATAAACAGATGCTCTGGATCTATTCAAAGATTTTTGCACATCGTCTATACCAACAAGAGATTCAGACTCTGCATCGAATGAGTTAGGGCCTGCTTCAAGCATGGACTCACAAGGATTACCAGTTTATAAGAAGTTTAACGCCAAGGAATCAATAATCATTTATTCCTGGCGAAAACTTGTCAGAAGATAGCAGATCAACTAAAAGAGTACTATACAGAAACCTATTAACAGGACACTTTTGCAATTGGCAAATTCATCAAGATATTATTGTAGTTTTGATATCCAGGAGAAAGTTCAATGCGCGTCTCCCGCCTGATGCTGGTGACGCTGCGGGACACCCCCGCCGACGCCGAAATAGCTTCACACCAATTACTAATAAGAGGCGGCTTTATCAAAAGAGTCACTTCGGGCATATATGCATATATGCCATTAATGTTGAGAGTTCTAAAAAAAATTACTTGCATTATCCAAGAAGAGCTGAATGCAAAAGGCTGCTTGGAAACGCTGTTGCCACAGCTTCATCCCTCTGAGATATGGCAACAAACTGGTAGATGGAATGGTTACACTGCAGGGGAAGGGATAATGTTTCACCTTACAGATAGACAAGGAAAAGAGCTTGGCCTAGGTCCTACTCATGAAGAAGTAATAACTAAATTAGCCGCAGAAACCATACGCTCATACAAGCAACTTCCCATAAATATTTATCAAATACAAACAAAATTTAGAGACGAAATTAGACCAAGATTTGGACTAATGAGAAGTAGAGAGTTCATAATGAAAGATGCTTATTCATTTCATTCCAATGAAAAGGATCTAAAGAAAACATATCTAGAAATGAATGATGCATATCAGAACATTTTTAAAAGATGTGGTATTGAAACTGTTTCTGTAGATGCGGATAGTGGAGCAATAGGTGGTGCTGAATCTAGGGAGTTTATGGTGACAGCAGAAGCCGGTGAGGATTTAATTTTAATAAGTCCAGATAAAAAGTATGCAGCTAATCAGGAAAAGGCTGTATCAAAAGCAAGAGAAGCAAGCTTTTTACCTAAAAAACCTGTTGAAATAAGAGAAACAATTGATCAAAAAAGCATAGAACTTCTTTGCGAAAAACAGGGCTTTGATCCTTCTCAAATCATTAAGGTTATTTTAATCTTAGCAATGACAGAGAGCAATGAATTACAACCAGTTTTAATAAGCATAAGAGGAGATCAGGAATTAAACGAAGTCAAAGTTATTAATGAGATAAGTAAACATCTAAAACAGTCTATTTTAAGTTTAAAACTAATCGATAAAGGTGACCTAGAATCTTATAGTTTAAATGAAATACCAATTGGTTTTATTGGACCAGATCTTAGCAATTCTTTTCTAGTTAAAGCAAAAAATATTAGAAAAAAATTTATTAGATTTGCTGATCATACTGCTGCTAATTTAGAATCGTTTGTATGTGGTGCAAACAAACTTAATCAGCATAAAGTTTTTGCTAATTGGTCATTATTTGATGAAAAGCCAGAGGTAGTTGACATTAGGACAGCTCAAGCAGGCGAAAGATCTACTCATGACATTAATCAAATGCTTATAGAGAAAAGAGGTATAGAAATTGGGCATATTTTTCAATTAGGATGCAAATACTCAAAATCATTAGGTGCTACTTTTACCAATGATTTAGGAATTGAAGAACCTTTGTGGATGGGGTGCTATGGGATAGGTGTTTCTCGACTTGCCCAAGCCGCAGTCGAACAAAGTCATGACAATTCAGGAATAATATGGCCATTAGCAATTGCACCCTTTGAAATAGTTGTAATAATTGCAAATATCAAAGATGAAATTCAAAAAAAACTTGGAGAGACTATATATCAAGAACTTGTCGAGAGCGGTATAGATGCATTAATTGATGACAGAGATGAAAGAGCGGGAGTCAAATTCAAAGATGCAGATCTCATTGGCATACCATGGAAAATTATTGCTGGTCGAGACTCCAAAGCAAACAAAGTAGAACTTAGAGAGCGCGGAAGCGGAAACACAAAATTGCTTGATACAAAACAAGCTATCGATGATGTAATAACTGAAATATCCAGGAGCAAATAATCAATTTCGCATCCATCCTTCTAGACTATTCAAATAATCAATCAAAAATGATGGAAGCTCTTCCTCGCCTATTCAAAAATCTAATTAAAACTTGTTTATCTATATGCCTAGGCATATTTTTGCTTTTATACCCTTTTTCACAAGAAGTTCAAGCAGCTAAACCATCTATGTCTGGGGACTTTGTACAAGACACCGTTTCAGTTGCTCAAAGTCTAAAAGAAACGGTCGCTTTGCAAGATGATGACGAAAATCAAGCTGATGCTAAAGACGAGGCGTTAGCACTTATCACTGCCTATATATCAAGATACAGAAATCGTCCTCAAGTAAATGGATCAACTTCATTCACAACCATGCAAACTGCATTAAATGCAATGGCTGGTCATTACAAAACCTTCGCCAATAGACCTTTACCTGAAAAGCTGAAAGAACGCTTAAACAAAGAACTTACAAGAGCCGAAAAAATTGTTGTTAAAGAAATCTAAATATAAGGTTTTATTTAGACCTAACAAAATTGGAAATGATGTAAAGTCGTAATTTAAGCGGTTTCGTACCGAAGTTTAATTGGCAAACGTTGTCGTCATAGGTGCTCAATGGGGTGATGAAGGGAAAGGTAAGATTACCGATCTACTCAGTCGCTCTGCAGATGTAGTAGTTAGATATCAAGGTGGGGTTAATGCAGGACATACAATCGTTGTAGACGAAAAAGTTCTGAAACTTCATTTAATACCTTCAGGAATACTATATCCAGACACAACATGCCTTATTGGTTCTGGAACAGTGGTCGATCCAAATGTTCTATTGAATGAGATAGCCATGCTAAGAGAAAATTCAATTGATATTTCAGGTCTTCAACTCGCCTCAACAGCTCATGTGACCATGCCTTACCACTGCTTAATTGATTTTGCAATGGAAGAAAGAAGAGGCAACAAAAAGATAGGAACAACTGGAAGGGGAATTGGACCTACATATGCAGACAAAGCTCAAAGAAGTGGTATTAGAGTTATTGATCTCTTGGATGAAAAAAAATTAAAAGATTCTCTACATATACCTCTTTTAGAAAAAAATGAAATCTTAGAGAAAATCTATGGCAAACAAATATTGAATGAAGAGGACATAGTTGAACAATATTTAAATTTTGGAAAACTTCTAAAGCCTCATATTGTTGATTGCACCAGGGTAATTAATCAAGCATCAAGAAATAAGAAAAATATTTTATTTGAAGGAGCACAAGGAACACTTTTAGATCTTGATCATGGTACCTACCCATTTGTTACTTCTTCAAATCCTGTTTCGGGAGGAGCCTGTATAGGGGCAGGAGTTGGTCCAACTTTAATAGATAGAGTAATAGGAGTTGCAAAAGCTTATACCACTCGAGTAGGAGAAGGACCTTTTCCTACAGAACTAGAAGGTAATCTGAACGACCAATTATGCAATAGAGGTGGCGAATTTGGAACAACAACAGGAAGAAGAAGAAGATGCGGATGGTTTGATGGCGTGATTGGCAAATATGCTGTAGAAGTAAATGGACTAGATTGTCTTGCTATTACAAAATTAGATGTATTAGATGAAATGGAAGAAATTAAAGTATGTACTTCTTATGAATTAAATGGAGAAAGAATTGATTATTTTCCAAGCAGTGCAGAATCGTTTAGTAAATGTAAGCCAATTTTTGAAACATTACCAGGTTGGAAAACAACTACCGCAGATTGCAGAAATTTAGGGGATTTACCTAAAGAAGCAAAGTCTTATCTAAGATTTTTAGCAGAACTTATGGAAGTACCTATTGCAATTGTATCTCTAGGAGCAAGTAGAGAACAGACTATAGTTGTAGAAGATCCTATTCATGGTCCAAAAAGAGCACTATTGAGCTCTTAAGAGTGTGAATTATCTATTCAAATAAGTTACAAGAATGACTGAGAAGAAAACAAAAATAAATGAGAAGATTATTGATGTAATAGGAATTGGAAATGCAATCGTTGATGTCCTTATATATACCAATGATTCCTTTCTCGAAAACAATGCATTAAAGAAAGGAAGCATGACATTAATTAACGAATCAGAAGCAGAAAAACTCTATTTTACTAGCAAATCGTCTTTAGAAACATCCGGAGGTTCGGCTGCAAATACAATTGCAGGCATCTCATCCTTAGGTAGTGCAGCAAATTTCATAGGAAGAATTAAAGAAGATCATTTAGGAAATATTTTCAAGTCAGATATATGCAAAACAGGAGTAAGTTTTGACACTATACCCATAAAGGAAGGTCCTCCAACTGCAAGATGTTTTATTTATATAACTCCTGATGCAGAAAGAACAATGTGTACCTTCCTAGGATCATCAGTATTCCTAGAACCTAAGGATATAGATTTTTCTATATTAAAAAACGCAAAAATATTGTATCTTGAAGGTTATTTGTGGGACTTAAATTCAGCTAAAGATTCTTTTATAACTGCTGCAAAAGAATGCAAGGCATATGACGGTAAAGTGGCTCTATCATTATCAGACTCTTTTTGTATTAATAGACATAGGGAAAGTTTTAAAGAACTAATTAATCAGTATGTCGATATTGTTTTTGCTAATGAAGATGAGATTAAAACATTATTGCAAACAGAAAGCTTAGATTCTGCTGTTGAGATTATTAAAGAAATATGCGATATAAGTATTATTACAAAAGGTGCCAAGGGTTCTATTATTGTAGAAAAGAAAAATAAACATATTATTCAACCTTACAATTTTGGAAATGTTATAGATACAACAGGTGCGGGAGATTTATATGCAAGTGGCTTCCTTCATGGCTTTGTTAAAGGAAAGGACTTAAAAGTTTGTGGATTAATGGGTTCTATATGTTCCGGATACATAGTTACTCAACTGGGCTCAAGAGCAAACATATGTTTAAAAAAATTGATCCATGAAAATCTTGTATAAAAGATATAATCAAATTGAATCAACTAACCATTTATTATATTCTTCACTAGAATCTAACTTTATACAAATAAATTCCGGTAGCTCATAACTATGCAATTGCTTTATAAGAAAATAAAGATCATCTATATAGTCTATTCTGGTTTTTATTTTAAGTTGAACTTCTGATGTTTCTTGAAGCTCATTTTTCCACCAATACATTGAATTGATTTTATTAAGGCCTATGCAAACTGCCAATTTCCTTTTAAGAATACCTTTAGCTAAATTCTTAGCATTCTGTAAATCACTTTCTGTAGTTAATACGATTAATAATTTAGATCCTTTAAATTCCATAGACATACTATCTATCTTTTGAGAATAAATTAATTTTAACTAAACAATCAAATATGATCTAATAATTCTAAATAGCTATAAAAGACAGGAACATTCTTAAGAGTTTCAGGACGAGCAATTAACCACAAATCTAGCCCTTGAGTTTGAGCAATTTTTTGCCACATTTGTTGGGTGAGACCACCAGATTCTCTAGCAACAATACCTGTAATTTCCCACTTTCTACATAGCGCTTCTTCAATCTCTCCTAGATATTGTCCTCTAACAGGTTTTACAACTGCTAAATGGTCCTCAAACAAATCGGCAGCAAACCCTTGAATAATTGATTCAACTGTAGGCAAGACTCTTGCAAAAGGAACTGCGCCAGCTATATGAGCATAATCCAGGGCTTTTCGAAGATACTTAGATCCAATAGCAAAAAGAATTTTTTGATCAATTAAATCAAAATTCAAAAGATCTGAAAAATCATTTATCAATATTGCCTCAGGAATTGTTTTGCAGCATCGATCAAAACGAAGCAATGGTTGTCCAAGATCCTCACAAACTGATTGAAGGTTAGAGCTGATAACTTTCGCAAATGGATGGGTAGCATCAACAATCCAATCAAATCCTTCATGCTGCTCTCGAGCATTTATGAGAACTTTTCGAATACCTTCTTCACCTTCTAAAGCCCCAACCCACAAAGCTTCTATGGGTAGATGAGCATATGAAAGAGAAGCTTCAATAGAAACCACGCTCACACTAATTGCCCAACCTTTTGTAAGCAAAGCCTTTACAAGAGGAGGTCCATCCCCAGTTCCAGATAGAATCCAAATATGTCGTTGGCAATTTCCTCTGATGTCCATCAAGATAGCTCTCAATTGTGTCTAGAAAATGAACCACTGCTTGCTTGAGGTTACAGTCAAAGTAGCACCCACAATCCGGTACACCCAAGACAATCAAACTGCAATAGCAGAAATGGATGTCGTCTTTGCTGGCCTTCGTCCAGATGATCCCCCTGGCATCATAAAAGCCATTGGGTGGGGAAACATGGCTCAAGAGCTACAGAATCTTGCAAAAATCGGTCAAAAGTATGTCTTAGAAGGTCGCCTAAGGATGAACATGATTTCAAGGGAAGATGGAAGTAAAGAAAAAAAAGCAGAATTTACTGTCTCCAAAATCCACTCAGTAAATGAAAGTAAGAATATAGAAATGCCTCATAAATCCAATTTCGAAGACAAAAGTGTATTAAAAGAGTCTATTCCGCAGAACAACCGCATTAACAAGAACAATAGCCAAGAGGGAAATTCAGTCGCTTGGGATAGCTCACCTTTGATTCCTGACACAGATGACATACCTTTTTAATTGACATTCCAAACAATTAAGACTCGATCTTGTGCAAAGCAAATGACAAGAATTGACCAAGATCTCTTACAAAGCAGCCAGCTTATTTCTTAATTCTAGCAAAAAACCTTGATCAATTTTCTCTAAAATCAAAGTCCTATCTTCATTTAAAAGAGCAATCAATTCTTTTAAAGAAATTTCTTTTTCATCAGATGAAGTCATCAATTTTTCTCCACACTCAAAAAGCAAGGCCTAAGAAGCTAATATCAAACTCATGAGAAACCAATTTTCACCCGCAAGCATAGTTTCCATAGTAGGTGCAATTCTTGCTATTACAGGTCTTATTTCTTTCTTCAACGACGCAACAAATTTAAGTGTACCAACTTTTTTCTATGGAGTTCCCATCATGCTCATAGGTTTGGCCATGAAAAACTCTGAATTAGCCCCCACAAATAGTTCAATATCGAGAAAACAGCTAGAAAAACTAAAAGCTACAGGTCCAAAAGAATTAGTAGATCTGATTGGAGATGTCACAAGACATAGATATGGCCAAAGAGCACATCTTGAAACATCACTACAGGCCTTAAAACTTTGGGATGAAAACAAACCGCCACAACTCAGAGAAATTGAATTAATTGAAATAGAGAAAAAATTTGGTGTAAGAATGAAATTCAATTTTTGTGGAGTTCCTATAAAAAAATGGGAAGAAAAAAAAGATCGTCTTGGGAGATTCTTTGCAAAAGATTTAATAGCTGACATATCATCTCCCTCTCCAGAAGAACTAAATTTACAACTTCTACCTAAAATAGGTGATATAAAAGATCATCAGAACAATTAACTTGATTAGGTGGTTTGAAAATGTCCAACTGTGATCCTATTTATCAAGAAAACGATGATTCAATAAGAGTTTCTATTCTTAGTGAAGCTCTACCATATATTCAAAAATTTTCAGGACGTCGAATTGTTATAAAGTATGGTGGTGCAGCAATGTCAAGCGAAAGCCTTCAAGAAGCTGTTTTTAGAGATATAGCTTTACTTTCAACTGTAGGTGCTCAACCAATTATTGTTCATGGCGGTGGTCCAGAGATCAATCAATGGTTAAACAAATTAAATATTGACAGTGAATTTCGCGATGGATTAAGAGTGACAAATTCAGAAACAATGGAAGTAGTAGCAATGGTCCTAAC
This sequence comes from Prochlorococcus sp. AG-409-K04, assembly GCA_003215555.1. GTDB lineage: Bacteria > Cyanobacteriota > Cyanobacteriia > PCC-6307 > Cyanobiaceae > Prochlorococcus_E. Next base: position 73,896 of record QCKE01000003.1, on the reverse strand, counting down.
CGGGAGAGTAAATAAAAAAATTGTGAATGGAATAAATAAAGTTGGAGCTTCTTCTATTGGTTTATGCGGAATTGACGGCAATTTACTCGAGGCACGCCCTTGGGGAAATGGAAGTCATGGGCTAGTAGGAGAAATTTCTAGAGTCAACTCTGACGTAATAGAGCCACTTATTTCCAAAGGGTATATACCAGTAATATCAAGTGTAGCAGCTTCAGAAACTGGTATAACCTACAATGTAAATGCAGACACAGCTGCTGGAGAAATTGCAGCTGCTATTGGAGCAGAAAAACTTATCCTTTTAACAGATACTCTAGGTATATTGCACAACCAAAAAGACTCAAAATCGCTAATACAAAGCATACGACTACCAGAGGTTCGTGATCTAATAAAACAAGGTATTATTCAAGGCGGCATGACACCAAAGGCCGAATGTTGTATCAGAGCATTAGCTCAAGGTGTAACGGCAGCACATATCATTGACGGACGTATTCCTCATGCGCTTCTTCTTGAGGTATTTACTAACAAAGGGATAGGTACAATGATCACTGGACGAGGGTGACAAATGAGTCGTGAAACGACGACTCTAAAAGAAGCTGAAAAAGCCTTATTGCGAGGTGAGTACAGGGAATGTCTTTCTTCACTTGAATTACTGTTAAAAGAAGACTCATTAGAAAGTGAGAAAGGGGCAAAAATTGGAATATTAATAATCACAGCTCTAATTGGGCAGGGGGAGACTCAAAAAGCAATTTCAATTTGCCAGATACTTACAAAGCATAAAAGTGAAACTATTCGCCAACAAGCCAAACAATATCTGTCTATATTAAATTCTCCCGAGCTAGCAAAGCCTGAGGAATGGTCCATAACAATTCCAGATTTAAGCATTAGCGAGCAATTAACAATTTCCAAAAAGGATCGTCAAAAAAAAGCAAATGATTCCACATTCAATCCACCCACAGGCTCAACAAAATATCTAAGACCAGGCTTTACAATTCTCACTCTAATTTTATTGATACTTCTAACTTGGATTCTTAGTGGATGCGTAGATATTACGACAAAAATCAACATAACAGGACCTGACCTAATAAAGGTAAATTGGGATATTAAAAGCAACTCAAGTGAATTAATACCTTGGCAAGAGAACTTCCAAGCCTCATTAAAGAAGATCAGTCCTAAACTCAGTATCGAAACTGACCAGAAAGGTAGGCAAATAATTACTTCACCATCTTTAAGCTCTAAAAATGCAAATAAACTTTTAAAAAAAACTATTAGTATTGCCTCGGAAAATGCTGGTTTTGAAATTCCACAAGCTGAGATAAATTTAGTTGAAAAGAATTGGTTAATAGGAATCGATCAAAATCTAGATTTTAGTATTGATCTTCGAGAACTCCCAAAGGTTCCTGGTTTAAAACTAGGAGTAAAAATTGACTCAAAATCAATCAAGAATCCACCCAAAGGCTATCCATTGGATCCAAGTCTTGCAAATAATGAAATTGCTTGGGAGCTTGAAATGGGCTCTATTAACAACCTCTCTTTTCATAGATGGCAATGGGGAAAGATTGGGATAGGAAGTCTTTTGATTTTGTCAATAATGATTTTCAGCATGATCCTTCAATACCTAAAACGACAAATGGGTCTGGGATTTCCTGAGTTACCTCCTTAACCCAAGAAAGCAAAGCCTATCCTATTTGAATCGGATCGGGATCAATAGACAAGATAACGCCTTTGGATAGACATTCCCAAAGATTAGTCTCATACGGAAAAGGTAATTCACTCCCTTCTGGTCCATGGAGTAAAATTTGCCATCGACTTTTTCCTGCTACTTTCTCTACTAATGCAGGGGAAGGGCCTAACATCATCCATCCTTTAGCAACACAATGAGGTTTTATATATTCAGCTAATATCGTTGCAGAATTAGCTGTTAGAGAGGCAGATTGACCAGATAATCGAAGCAAACATGTTCGACTATAAGGGACGAGATTTGTTTCTTGCCTTAATTTTGCTTCCTTCTCAAGGAACTCTTCAAAGCTGCCATCCATAAGATGAAGAATTACCGGATGCTCAGGAGAATATGTTTGAACAATGACTTTCCCAGGTTTTTCTCCTCGCCCTGCCCTGCCAGCTAATTGCATAAAGAGCTGCAATGCCTGCTCTTCAGCAAACAAATCAGGGCGATGCAACAGACCATCAGCAGCCAGCACTACTGCTAGAGTTACTTTTGGTAAATCCATCCCTTTTGCTAACATCTGGGTTCCAATTAATACATCTGCTTCACCAGCGGCAAATTTTGTTAGAACTCTGCGATGGCCATCACGCCCACGCGTAGTGTCTCGATCAAAACGTAATATTCTCAAGTTTGTTAGCTCTTGTTCAAGTTTTTCCATAACACGTTGAGTGCCTGCACCAAAAGGCTTAAATGCTGTCGACCCACATTCTTTACATTTAAAGCCTATACTTGCTCGATAATCACACCAGTGACATCTCAACCATTGGTGTGAGCGATGAGATTGATGAACAGTAAGTGATACATCACAATTCGGGCATTGAACGACGTCCCCGCAACTTCGGCAACTTAAAAAGCTGCTATATCCTCTTCTGGGAACCAAAATCACTGCTTGTTCTTTAGATTCATGCAACGAAGACAAGTGATCGATCAATGGCCTACTGAGAAGCTTTCTGTGACCATCGGCTAATTCTTGACGCATATCTACAACAACAACGGAAGGTAAAGCTTGATTAGATATTCGACGTGAGAGTCTAGCCAAAGCTATCGATCCTCTCGGAGTTAAATTTTTCCAAGTGGTCAACGATGGAGTCGCGCTACCAAGAACAATTTTAGCCCCGGTCATCTCCCCTCTATGTATAGCTAGTTCTCTTGCGTGATAACAAGGCATTGGAGACTCTTGTTTATAAGAACTATCATGTTCTTCATCTAAAACAATTAATCCTAATGGAGATAAAGGAAGAAAAACAGCGGAACGAGTCCCCACAATAACAATCGGATCCATCGCATTTAAAGAATCACGCCATGATTGAATCCGTTGTTTTTGAGAACAGCCACTATGATATTCAAAAACAATAGAAGGTCCAAAACGTTTTCTACAACGATCAACAAGTTGCGGTATCAAGCCAATTTCTGGAGCAAGGATCAAACAATGCTTTCCGCGGAGTAATTCCTTTGCGGCCATTTGTAAATAAACCTCTGTCTTTCCTGAACCTGTAATTCCCCATAACAAAAGAGACGATCCTGGTGAAAGCTTTTCATAAATCTTCAAAGCCTCTTTTTGCTCATCAGTCAGAGAAGGTAAAGAGTCTAATTTAGGTATTAAAAAAGGAGTCGTTTTTTTTATCACAACATTTTCAGTACTTCCCATTTTCTTGTATCTCTCAACAAATCCAAGAGCTAAACAACTTTTTAAAAATCCCGACGAAAATCCATTGGAAAGAAGATCTTTTTGCCAAGCACCACCTCCTTTTTGAAAAAGAAAAGTCTGTAAAGTCTTTTGACGAGATGACAGATCAGCTAATAACAGCTCTGAATCACTTAAAGAAATCCACCATAAGCTACGACCCTCTGTACTTCTATATTTTACTTGCCCAAGCCAACCAGGAGGTAAAGCAGCTTTAAGCATTCTAAAGGAACTTACATAGCATTTTTTAGCCACAGCTTCTATCCAGTCTTTCCAAATTTTTTCAACTGCAGCTTTTTGTAAAACCGAATCAATATTAGTTAGGCTGAGTATCGTCTTTTCTTGCTGAAAACCTTTTCTAGAAATTTGCTGAGTTTTATTAATACCAACAACAAGGCCATGCATTAATCGCCCTCTCAAATGCACTAAAACTATGTCTCCTACCCCTACTCCAAGTTCTTTTCCATCCTGATAGGTAAAGCAACGTCCTGTCCTTCCCACATCAAGCCATACATCTATTTCCGAATTACTCATAAAAACTGTTGCCTACTTTAAAAAATTTTCATAAACTTAAAGAGTTGCAGCATAATGCTGTTTTCTAAACCAAACAGAATGCCGTTCAGTGGGAAGGTAAGAAGCCTGGCCAACTGGGAACACCCAATAAGGTCCTGCCTGCCTGAGAAAGCCCCGAGCAATTCTGTCGAAAACACAAAGACCTTCTTCAATTCCACAATTTTATAAAGGCTTGTTTTTCTTAATTTCAATAGACAATTAAGTCTATGAAATTTTAGTTATTTTTTTTAAGAAACATAAGTCTTTACTCTAGTTGTGAATCAACATCACGAGGAAAGTCAACAAAAATATATTTACTAAAAGTTTTTTTGTTCTTTTTGAATCTTTTCAAATGACTACTGTGACCTCAAAAAAAACCGTTACCAAAGGAAACGCCAATGCAACTAAATCAAAAAAAACTACAGATGTAAATGCTCAAGAAAAAGTAAAAAGGGCAAATATTGCTAAAAAGAAATCTAAACCAAAGAAAAAAAGCTTAACAAAATCCAAACCACTGAACGAAAACGTAGTGGCTAACGAAAATTCATTAGAGCTGGTTTCAGACGAACTGCTCCTAACTAATCCAGAAGAAAGTTCAAACGACTCAAAAATAGACCTTGAAACTGTTTCCATTGATAATGAATTAAGTGATCAAGAAGCAAGAGAAAGAGCACTTGCAAATATCAAACTTGGTCCTAAAGGAGTTTATACAGAAGATTCAATTCGAGTCTATTTACAAGAAATTGGTCGCATCAGATTATTGAGACCTGATGAAGAGATTGAACTAGCCAGAAAAATTGCTGATCTACTTCATTTAGAAGAACTTGCTATTCAATTTGAAAGTGAACATGGCAACTATCCCACTAAAAAAGAATGGGCAGCTCTAGTAAATATGCCAATGGCTAGATTTAGAAGAAGACTGATGTTAGCGCGACGTGCCAAAGAAAAGATGGTTCAATCTAATTTAAGGCTAGTTGTATCAATAGCTAAAAAGTATATGAATAGAGGCCTTTCTTTTCAAGATTTAATTCAGGAGGGAAGTCTTGGATTAATTCGTGCTGCTGAGAAATTTGATCATGAAAAAGGCTACAAATTCTCAACCTATGCAACTTGGTGGATTCGGCAAGCAATAACCAGAGCTATTGCAGATCAGAGTAGAACTATCAGACTTCCTGTTCACTTATATGAAACTATTTCCAGAATCAAAAAAACCACAAAAGTCCTGAGTCAGGAATTTGGCAGAAAGCCAAGTGAAGAAGAAATTGCTGAAAGCATGGAAATGACGATTGAAAAGCTTCGCTTTATTGCTAAAAGTGCTCAGCTTCCAATCTCTCTAGAAACTCCTATTGGGAAAGAAGAGGATTCCCGTCTAGGTGATTTTATTGAATCAGATTCCGAGACTCCTGAACTGGATGTTGCCAAAACACTTCTTAGAGAAGACTTAGAAGGAGTTCTTGCAACTCTGAGTCCAAGAGAAAGAGATGTCTTAAGGCTTCGTTATGGCCTTGATGACGGCAGAATGAAAACACTTGAAGAGATTGGTCAGATTTTCGATGTGACTAGAGAAAGAATTAGGCAAATAGAAGCAAAAGCATTAAGAAAACTTCGTCATCCCAATAGAAATGGGGTTTTAAAAGAATACATAAAATAAAAGATAATTTTTCTATGCAGTCCCGCAGACCATCTTCTGAAGCATCAGACTAATAACGTATGCCAAAGACAATTACATAAGGTCAGTCTCATGAGTAAGGTAACAAAGTAATTAAATTGACTAATGGCTCTAGACCAAGTTCGTATTGCTTCACGACGCAGCCAGCTAGCCATGGTGCAAACAAACTGGGTAAAAGATGAGCTTACAAAGGCCTTTCCCAGTATTGAATTTCCTATAGAAGCTATGGCAACACAAGGAGACAAAATCCTTGATGTTGCTCTTGCTAAAATTGGAGACAAAGGTCTTTTCACAAAAGAACTTGAAGCCCAAATGCTGATTGGACATGCTGACATAGCAGTTCATTCATTGAAAGATCTCCCAACAAATCTTCCTGAAGGGTTAATACTTGGTTGCATTACTAAAAGAGAAGATCCTGCAGATGCATTGGTGGTCAATAAACAATTTGAAAAATATCAACTCAATGAACTACCAGAAGGCTCAATTGTAGGAACAAGTTCATTAAGACGATTAGCCCAACTTCGTTTCCACTATCCTCATCTTGTTTTCAAAGATGTTCGAGGAAACGTTATTACACGTTTAGAAAAACTAGATGCAGGTCAATATGACTGCTTAATACTTGCTGCAGCAGGTTTAACAAGGCTAGGATTCGGTCAACGAATTCACCAGCTAATTCCAAGCGAAATATCACTTCATGCTGTCGGACAAGGTGCTTTAGGAATTGAATGTGTTGAGGGAAATGAAGACGTACTCCAAGTGATAAAAAATCTTGAGCATATTGAAACAGCTCAAAGATGCCTTGCAGAGAGAGCGTTCTTAAGAGAACTTGAAGGGGGGTGTCAAGTCCCCATTGGAGTACATAGTCAAATAAACAATGGCAATCTAGTACTTACTGGAATGGTTGCAAGTCTTGATGGAAAGAAGTTAATTAGAGATAAAAAATCTGGAGTTGCTTCTAATCCTGAGCAAATAGGTATAGAGCTTGCAAATATTCTTAAATCACAAGGTGCAATGGAAATCCTTGAAGAAATCTTTAAAGAAGCAAGAACTTAACAATTAATTAATTAATTTAGGATCAATTTCAGATAGATAGCGACTCTCACAAGATTTAATAATTTCCACTGCTTTTTCAGTCCCAAAAAAACCATTCACACTACAAGTTCCAGGTTTTTTAAGATCCTTATAATGCTCCCAATAATATGTAGTTTCTTTTATCCAATGTTCACCCAGCATTTCAAAGCTTGTTATGTGATCTAGGCGTTTGTCATCCGCTATAACTGCTATCACCTTGTCATCCACTTCCCCTCCATCATCAAAGGTCATAATCCCAATTATCCTGGCTTCAACAATAGAACCTGGAATCAGAGGTTCGGTCACTCCAACAATCTCAATATCTAGTGGATCCCCATCCTCATCCCATGTTCTAGGAATACAACCATAAGCAAATGGATAAGCTAGGGAAGAATATCCCACTCGATCAAGTTTGAGATGACCTGTTTCCGTGATCAATTCATATTTATTAATCGTGTTGGAGTTCAATTCAACAATCGTATTAACCCTTAAGGTCTTCTCATCAGCAAATGCAGGCAAAATATGAAGCAAATTTGGCATGCTGCGGCTAGGAGCCTGTTCAAGATTGGCCATGAATAGCAATACTTATCAAATGTATTTTAAAAGGTAGAAGTAAGGATGTTTAACTTTGTCTCCAAATAATTTAAAAACGGATGGCTTGTAAGTGCTTGCCCGGTAACTTCTTGAACCAATTGTTCAGCATTAACTTTTCGTCCATAGTGATGAACTTTACTTCTTAACCAAGAAAGAAGTTTTAATTCTTTTCCTTCTTTTATGCACTCCCCAATTGGATCCTCACTCTGAACTCCTTGACTCGCAAGCCATGAAGACATTGATTCTGATAATTGAGCACTGATTAAATGCCCTAACAAATAGGAAGGGAAATAGCCAAAAGATCCTTCACTCCAATGAACATCTTGCAAACATCCTTCTGAATCATTCATAGGCATGACACCAAGTAATTTTTCATATCTCGCATTCCACTCTGATGGAAGATCTAAAACATCAAGATCCTCTTGTAGCAAAGCAATTTCAAGGTCAGTTCTTATAAGGATATGAAGTCCATAACTAAGTTCATCTGCTTCTACTCGATTAAGACCTGGGGATAATGGATTCATTGCTCTCCAACAGTCCAAACCACTTCGAAAAGGAGCCCCTTCTTTGACAAAATTTTTCCAAAAACGATCAGAAAACGCTTGACTGCGTGCAACTCTATTTTCCCAAAAAAGTGATTGACTTTCATGCACACCCATAGAAGTAGCTTGTCCCAAAGGCCATGCAAACCAATGATGATTTTGCAAAGGCAATCCCTGCTCATACAAAGAATGTCCCCATTCATGAGCAGTAGCCAAAAAACAAGAAAAAGGTTGTCCAGCAACAATTCTGGTTGTCAATCGAAAGTCTTGAGGACCAAGAGTGATAGAAAAAGGATGAGGTGACCTAGCTAAACATGTTATTTTTTCATCTCTCCCCCATTCACTTAATAAGAGATTGCAAAGTTTCTTTTGGGAAGTTTCTTTAAAATCCCAAGTAAATGGTTGCCTTGACATAGAATCTCTAGCCTGAAAAATCATTTCTGGCAGACGATCCCGAAGTGGCTGAAATAACTCATTTAAACGTTGAATTGTTAAATCTGGTTCATAAGGTTGGGCTAAAGTTTCCCAGATACTTCTTGACTCATTTAACTGCTTAGCTTGCTCTTGCCTTAGATGAATTAATCTTTTTAGGGCAGGCGCGAACTGCTTAAACGAATTTGTTGCTTTTGCTCGTTGCCAAAGAGCATATCCATCAGTTTGAGCCTTCGCTAACTGAACAACCAATTTGGAATCAAGCCTTTTTTGACGATTTGACTCCAGTTCTAGAAGTTCTAAATTTTTTAATTTTTCGTTATTTAAATTTGTAGGTGGGACAATTTCTGTTTCTAATTCTTGTCTTGCTCCTTGAATCAAGTCAACAAATTCAGCACTACATTGCCTAGCATGTAATGATTTTGCTAATAGACTTATTTGCTCTCCTCTCCAAGTAGCAGCCCCTGAAGGCATAGAAGTGTTTTGATCCCAATAAAGTGTGTTGTAAATAGATCCCAGTAATTGAGTCTCGTGAAGATATTCACCTAATTTTTGCCAAGAAGTCTTTGTCAATGATTTTGCAGGTTATTTTCCCAAGCCTAATGATAATCCCAATAAAAAAATATTCTCTATGTGTATTTATAAGTCATCAAATAATGCTAATTGTTCTTTTATCATTGATTTTTGCACCAAAATGAGATTAATAGCATGTTTGAAGGGCAAATATCCGAATGTTAGTTTGATAATAAAAATCTTTTTTAAAATCTACAAAGTCTAAAAAACAAAATAACCTCCCTAGATATTTTAATCACTTTTAAAGGTCCTTTAAAACTCCAAAGCAATAAAGATCGCTATTATTAAAAAAACAAGAGGCACAAATAAGCTTCTTAAAAACTTTATAATGTGACTGAGTTGGAACAATTTCTTTCTGAACTTTCATTTAAAACTCATGGTGAGGGGTTTTTAGATATAACTGCTCACATTAACAACTGGATTAAAGAACATCAAATCAGAAAAGGGATTATAGTAATAACGTTAAAGCATACAAGTTGTAGTCTAATAATCAATGAAAATGCTGACCCTAAGGTTCTTCAAGATCTATCATCTTATCTCAAAGCTATAGTGCCTGAAAATGGCTTTCAATCAATTTTGCCTAAAGGGAATATACAAACATATCTTCATTCCGAAGAAGGAATTGATGATATGCCTGCACATATAAAAACAGCACTGACCTTGAGCAGCTTAACATTAAGCATCAAAGAATCACGATTAGATCTTGGGACATGGCAAGCTGTATACATATGGGAACATCGTTACTCAGAAAACATTAGGAAACTAAATCTTCATTCAATAGGAGAAACAACTCAAATTAAAATCCGAAAATCAAATCAAAATCTCAATACAATGATGGCAACAAAGGATCCTTCAAAGTTAAATAAAGTAGTAAAAAATCAAAATAATATGAATTTTTCAAATCAAGAGAATGATGACACTAAAACTGATATTCTTATTGATCGAATTCATGACCTAACAAGTCAAACTGAATAAACAATCGGTTATTACCATGACTGAAAGAAAACTGCTATCCAAACAAGAAATTATTGATTTTCCCAATTCAATTCCTTTATGGACAGAAAATGAAGGGAGAATCTCAAGAATATTTACATTTAAAGATTTTATCGAAGCTTTTGCTTTCATGACTAAAGTGGCGATACTTTCAGAGTCAATGTGTCATCATCCCGAGTGGAAAAATGTTTATTCCAAAGTGGAGATAACTCTAACAACTCATGATTTAGGAGGTTTAAGCAACTTTGACATACAACTTGCTAAAGCAATTGATAATCTATGATTCATATACGGAAGAGGTGCTATCGATTTCTTAATTCTTTTAATTTCACGAAGAAAAATGTGTAACGAATCTAAATCAAAAAAAAATTCAAATGAATCTATTGTTATTCCAATTACAATATTAACTGGTTTTTTAGGATCAGGTAAAACTACATTACTTAATCATATAATCAAAAATCAACAAGGAATTAAGACTGCAGTATTGGTAAATGAATTTGGTGAAGTAGGTATTGATAATGAACTAATTGTAACTACAAGTGAAAATATGATTGAGCTAACTAATGGTTGCATATGTTGCTCTATTAATGGTGATTTGCTTAAAGCAGTCGAAAAACTTCTTAGCGAAAAGGAATCTATAGATTATATAATAATAGAAACAACTGGCCTAGCAGATCCTTTGCCAGTAGCAATGACTTTCTTAGGGAGTGAATTGAGGGATAAAACAAGGTTAGATTCAATTATAACTTTAGTAGATGCAGATAATTTTAATCAAGATTTACTAGAAAGTGATATTGCTAAATCACAAATAATTTATGGGGATATTTTACTTTTAAATAAATGTGATTTAGTTAATGATCAAAAAATATTAGAAATTGAGAACCAATTGAATATTTTAAAAAAAGATGCACGAATATTAAAGAGTTGCAAAGCCGAAATACCTATTCCTCTATTATTAAGCGTAGGTCTTTTCGAGTCTGATAAAATTGAAAAAGTAAAGATTAACGATAATAAAAACTGTGATCATCAACATGGTATTGGTCATCATGATCATACACATGAAGATAGTTTAAGTAAAAATGAAATTGAAGATTATACTTCAGTTTCATTTCAATCTAGTCAACCATTTTCACTTAGAAAATTTCAAAATTTCTTAGATAATCAATTACCATCTCAAGTTTTTCGTGCAAAAGGAATACTTTGGTTTAATGAAAGTGATAAAAGATATATTTTCCATCTTGCTGGAAAAAGATTCTCAATTGACGATAGCGAGTGGAAAGATACAAGAAAAAACCAACTGGTTTTCATAGGAAAAGATCTTGAGCATGAAAAATTAAAAAGTCAAATTCTTGCTTGTATTAATTAACAAAAAGTTCTTATGAAATCAAAGTTGAGTCAAGGAAGGTTTTTATTAGATATATGCGCAATATCTTTTTGTTTCATTCTACTCTGGCCTATATTGAGATTACTAATTGAAGGACTAAGCGGTTTAAGTACTGGTGATTTCAACCTTGATTCAGATGGAATAAAACAAATCAGAGGAACATTTTTCTTAGTAATTTTCTGCGCTGTTTCAGGAGGAGCTTTAGGGACCGCAAATGGATGGTTACTTACTTGTTGTAATTTCAAAGGATGTAAGCCATTAAAATTTGCCCAACTTTTACCTCTAGCAACCCCAGCATACTTGCTATCAGCCATACTTATTGATATTGGAAGTATATATGGAATAAGGATTCATGGCATGGGCTGGGGAGTGCTAATTATGTCATTAACAACATACCCTTATGTATTTCTTCTAAGTGCAGAAAGCTTTGCAAAAAGTGGAAATAATCAACTTGATGCATGTAGAAGTTTAGGTGTTGGTCCATGGAATAGTTTCAGGAGAGTTGCCTTACCTTTAGCAATCCCTTCTATCGGTGCAGGCATAGCTCTTCTAGGGATGGAAGTCATTAACGAATTAGGAGCTGTGCAACTTCTAAATATACCCAGCATCTCAGCAGGAATTATTGAGAACTGGATCATCAAAGGAAATCCCTCTGGAGCAGTAGCACTTGCATTTTTCGCACTAATTATTGTTCTAATACTTGTAGCATATGAGAAAAGATTAAGAAGGCGAAGCAGAAGGTGGAGCGAAGGTATTGCAGGTATAGATAGTAAAAAATGGGAATTAACAGGAATAAGAGCATCCCTAGCACAATTTTTAACTAGTTTTCCAATATTTATAACTCTAGGAATACCTATTATCTGGGCAGTTATTAATATCGATCAAATCAAAAAAGGAATTGATATTGAAATTTTCCAACTAACACTTAGAAGTTTTGCGCTTGGCATAAGTGCCGCATTATTAACAGTATTTTTTGCGATATTTTTAAGCATTTGCAAAAGATGGAATACAAGTAGATGGATGAAAATTGTTTCCTTTCTTTCGGGGATTGGCTATGCAATCCCTGGAGCCGTAATTGCACTTGCACTTCTTTCTTTGGCAGGCTTTTCATGGAGTATGCCAGCTTTAATATTACTTCTATGGGGATATACAGATAGATTTCTAGCAGTTGCAAAAGGTGGTATAGATGCTGGCTTTGAAAGAATTAACCCAAATATTGATGAAGCTGCAATGACACTTGGAGCTCAATGGGCAGGAATCCTAAAAAAAATACATTTACCACTACTCAAAGGTCCTATAATTGTTGGCTCTCTACTTGTTTTTGTAGATACAATTAAAGAACTTCCTCTAACTTTTGTACTAAGACCATTTGATTTTGACACTCTTTCAGTAAGAATTTTTCAATATGCGGGCGATGAAAGAATGGCTGAATCAATTATTCCAGGGCTAATAGTTTTAAGCTTAGGTCTATTAGCGTCAATAGCATTAATGCCTAGTTTAGATTACAAAAGAGAACGGCAATGATTTCATAATTGAATGTTATATGAATAAAATAATTTTAATAGATTAACTTTTTCGCAAGAATCTTCCTAACAAACAAAACCATCGGAATAGTCACATCGGAAATGCTTAGCAACATCCGATAAGACAACAAAGCAAGGATCAAAGATTCTTGGGGAATAGGATCTTTATTGATCAACAATATTAATGATTCAAATACACCTACACCTCCAGGAGCAGAAGGAACTATTAAACCAAATGACCATGAAAGAAAAAATAAAGAGGCCCAGTTAAACAAAAGAGTGTAATTAACTTCATAGAAAGAATTTAAACAAAGCCAAAATGAGATGAATTTTAAAAAGAGAAAAAGTATTTCCAACACAAATGACCTAAAAGGGTATGCAGACTCTGAATAATTGTATTCGAAAGATTTTTTTTCAAAAGTAAATCCTGCCGCAAGTTTTTTAAATTGAAGTAATTTCATAGCAGCAAGCTGCATTATCAATGCTCCTCTCCAGCGTCTTGCTAATAGAAAAGCTGGAACAAAATAAAACAAAGAAAAAATATTTTTAAAATCAGTAATAGGGATTAAGAACAAAGCAGCAGAAAGCATTATAAAAGGTTCTAATAATACAGATGCAAATGCCTTTTCAGCTGATATATGATTGCTTAAGATACGGAATCTTTCTATAAAATGCCATATTCCACCAGGCAAATACTTAAGCAAGTTTGTTCTCAAAAACAAAGGAATTGTAATATTTTCAAGCTTATCATTGCCCAACCAAATAACAATTTCCTTCCATGCTACTGCATTGATAACTAGGCTAAAAATACTTACTATATAAGCTATAAATAATAAAATAACAACCTTTAAACTCAATTGAGTTTGATTTAATTTATCAAAATTAATAAAGATGTTGAAACAAATGAACCCTAAACTTAAAGATGTTATAACAAGCTTAATATTAACTAAAAGAATAGCTTTTTGATAAAGGTGGGAAAGAAACTTATAGGTTTTATTTAAAGAATCAATCAACATGACCAATCTTCATCAGACAAAAAAGTATCTAAATTTAATATAATCTTTTGTCTCACTTCTTCTATAGACATTGATTGTTCAAGACTGATTCTAGCCAATTCATCATGTTCGATTTTTAAAGTTAGCTTGCCATCAGGACGTCTAACTTGCTTAGCTAAAACTTCCCCAAAACGAGTAGAACAAATTCCTGTTCTTCGAGGCAAAATCCACCGCCATTCAACATTCTCTCTTAATCCAATAGTTGTACTAAAAGAGAACCAAATATTTCGAACTTTCTCTGCATCTTCTAAGGATGAAATACTAGTCAAGCAAACCCCTATTCGTCCTTTCTTCATACATATAGGATAAGAAACCACATCAATTGCACCATGCTCATTTAATTGATTAGTCAAACACGCTAAATCTTCAGGAGTGGAGTCATCAATCCATGCTTGATGCAAAACGACTTGTTGCAAAATAATTCCTGGACATGATTTTTGCAATGAGCCAATTCTATCTTCCTTAAGCAAAAGGATTCTCAATAAATTTGGTCTCCCAATGTTTCTATGCCCCAAACCAATTCCTATTGAATCGATATCAAATGTAAAAGGATTGTCAATAAAGTCTGCTAAAACAATTAAAAGAGCAAGACCAGTTGGAGTTGTTAATTCTCCAAGAACATTGTTATCAGAAATAAGTTTTATATTATGATTTTTTGCAAGTTCCAAAACTGCTGGAACCGGAACAGGCATCAACCCATGTTGAGTTTCAACAACACCAGAACCAGCTGGAGGATTATTACAGTAAAAAGATTGGATTTGCAAATAATCAATAGCAGAGCAAACACCTGTAATGTCAACGATGGAGTCGATTGAAGAGATTTCATGAAAATGTACTTGATTTACATGTACACCATGAACAGATGCTTCAGCATTTGCTAAAATCTCAAAAACTTTTAAAATATTTTTTTTTAGAGAAGTTTTCAAGCTAGAATCTTTAATCAATTTTCGAATATCAATCCATCTGGAATATTTTTTACTTAACTCTTTGTCTTTAACAAGTACTTTAAGACCTCTTAAACTAAAACTTTTCGACTCTGTAACTTCTAAAGAGTAAGAAGTATCCAGACCCAATAATGACAAAGGAGTATTTATAACATCAATTGGAACTCCTAAATCTAACAATCCCGCTAGAAGCATATCCCCAGAAACCCCACAAGAACAATCAACAAAAAGTGTTTTCATTAACAAACTAATAGGAATAAGTGAAAAGAAATTTACTTTTTAAAATCAAGCAAAAATACTTAAGAAAGGAAGTTTGTTTATTCATAACAACTTTTTACTTTTCTTAGAGCTAATATTTTTCAAAGGGCCAATGAGTTCACTATTTTCTAAATAAAGTTTTTGCCCTACCCGTCTTGCATCCAAACTCACAAATTGTCGCAAGCAATCTAGTGAAATTTCTCCATTTAAACTTAATTTAAATGGAAAACTTTTACTATTATTTTTTCTTGGTTTCTGTCTAATTTTTAAAACTAATTCTTTCTTTTCAGGTTTTGTATAAATCAACTCACCTCTAAGAGAAAAGAAATCATCACCTTCGAAAACTTCATCAACATTATGATGAGAACTCTTATTATTTTTATCTTCAAAGCCAGACTTAATATTAGGGACAAGAGTACTAGGTTCCCAAATCCCAGCAATTTGCAAATGCAAATGTTCAGCATCGCGACATCTTGGATAAACAACCCATAAATGTGGGTCTTCTATTGATACAAGACGTTTTATTAAGCCAAGAGCTTTTCCAAGAACAACAGTTTCAATTTCTTCACCATCTTTATCTATAATTGATCCTCTGGAAAATATCTCTGCATTTTCGGGTTTATATTTTCCTCTAACCAAGCCAATTGCCCTGTATTGCAATAACTCAGTCACAGGTGGAATGGGATGTTCTCTCATGGAGAAAAACTTAAACCTAGGAAAAACCAAAATCTAGCTACTTTTGGCAATAAAACTGCCTTCTTTAATTATTTAAGTAGAAAATCTTCTGTATGAGAAAAAGTCCTAGCATCTTCTGTTTCAAAAGCTTTTAAAGCATCATCAATAGCATCAGAAGGCTCAGTCGCATCATTCATTGCTTCAAGCCGTTTTAAAATATTCATCAAATCACCTGGATTACTAGGTAATCCAGAGTCTTCAGATTCCTCAAAAGATGATTGAATATCTTTATCATTTGTATCCTTTACACTGGAAATCAATACAATATCTTTCTTAAAGAGATTATTTTCACGAAAAGAATACAAGTAGTTTGGTGTGAAAATTAAGACTAAAATTAAAAGAATATATTTTACAAAGAAGCTATTTTTGTAATTCATTTACAATGAAGTCAAAACTCAATAATATTGTAAACCAACTTCTACCTAATAGGTCAAACCGTGTTAATTGCAACTTGGAATGTAAATTCAATTCGTACACGAATTAAACAGGTTGAAGCATTTCTTAGTGAAGTCAACCCAGATATATTGTGCTTACAAGAAACAAAAGTTGAAGATAGTTTATTTCCAAAAGAGCTTTTAATAGAAAAAGGTTATCAAGTAATTACTTATGGTCAAAAAGCTTATAATGGAGTTGCAATGATAAGCAAGGTACCATTTGAAGATATAAAATATGGAATAAGTGAAGGAATCAAGTTAAGTAAAAATGCTAACCTCATCGATAATCAAAAAAGAATTTTAAGTGCATTAATTGATGGAATAAGGGTTGTAAACGTTTACGTTCCTAATGGATCATCCTTAGAATCAGACAAATATGAATATAAAATAAAATGGTTAAATTATTTAAAGCAATATTTAATTTCAATTGGAGAAGCACGGGAGCCTTTATGCCTTTTAGGCGATTTCAATATTGCTCTTGAAGAAAAAGATATTCATAATCCCAAGAGATTTAATAATGGGATAATGGCTAGTATGAAAGAGAGGGAATCTCTCAAACAAGTATTAGATAATAAATTAGAAGATGTATTTAGACTTTTTGAGCAAAATACTGGTCATTGGAGTTGGTGGGATTATAGAAGTGGTGCATGGCAACAAGATAAGGGTTGGCGAATTGATCACATTTATTTAAGTCAGGAGCTAATTCAAAATGCCAAAAACTGTAAAATCCACAAAAGTTATAGAGGCAATATTCAACCAAGCGACCATGCGCCTGTAGCAGTCGACCTAAATTGGCCACCAAGCAATCAAGACGAGGACCTATTCTTTGGATAAGTATTTTTTATGGATTACCCATACTTCTATAAGCGAAGATAGTACTTAGCGCGATTCGTGGAAGAAAAAGCAAAATTAAACCTAATTTCTTCTATTTCAAACCCAATTTCTGAAGACCTATTGTCAAATAATCACAGTATTAATGACTAAGCTTGAGTGCTTTAAGGCGCTATACAAAAACCACACAAAAAGCTGTTTTAGCAATAGATTAGAAGCATAAAAGCATGCAAAAGTACTAAAGAGAATGTATCAATATGAACATTTGAAGTAAAGAAAAAAAAGGTTTTTTTAGACTAATTCGACTCTTTTAGGCCATTATGACGAACTGTGTTATCAGCTTATTTGCTTAGGTGCCGTGACGAACGCCTTCAACACAACCAATTCTCAGGCCTTATTTAATGCCGCTAAAGAGCTTATGCCAGGTGGCGTAAGCTCTCCGGTTCGTGCTTTCAAGTCTGTAAATGGTGATCCAATTGTTTTTGACCGAGTCAAAGGAGCATATGCTTGGGATGTAGATGGGAATCGTTTCATCGACTATGTAGGCAGCTGGGGGCCTGCAATATGTGGACATTCTCATCCTGAGGTAATTGCAGCTCTTCAGGAAGCACTAGAGAAAGGGACAAGTTTTGGGGCTCCGTGCGAGCTTGAAAACAAGCTTTCTCAAATGGTCATTGACGCAGTTCCAAGCGTTGAAATGGTCCGTTTCGTAAACAGTGGTACAGAAGCATGTATGGCCGTTCTAAGGCTAATGAGAGCCTTTACAGGCAGGGACAAGTTGATCAAATTTGAAGGGTGTTATCACGGTCATGCGGACATGTTCCTTGTCAAGGCTGGTTCTGGAGTAGCCACGCTTGGTCTTCCTGACTCTCCTGGGGTTCCTCGTAGTACCACTTCAAACACGCTTACAGCGCCATATAATGACCTAGAAGCTGTCAAAGAACTTTTTGCAGAGAATCCTGATGCAATTGCTGGAGTTATTCTTGAGCCAATAGTTGGCAATGCAGGTTTCATACCTCCAGAGCCTGGTTTTCTAGAAGGACTTAGAGAGTTAACCAAAGAGAATGGGGCTCTTCTTGTTTTTGATGAAGTTATGACAGGGTTCAGAATTAGCTATGGGGGGGCTCAAGAACGTTTTGGTGTAACACCTGACCTTACAACCATGGGGAAAGTAATTGGTGGAGGCTTGCCAGTTGGAGCCTATGGAGGGAGAAAAGACATAATGTCAATGGTTGCACCCGCTGGACCTGTTTATCAGGCCGGAACTCTGAGTGGCAATCCTCTTGCTATGACAGCAGGAATCAAAACATTAGAAATATTGAAACAAGAAGGAAGCTATGAGCGTCTTGAGATGATGACTAAAAAATTAATCAATGGAATATGTGAATCGGCACAGGAAGCAGGATTACCTATTACTGGAAGCAGCATAAGCGGAATGTTTGGATTTTACCTGTGCCAAGGACCAGTCAGGAACTTTGAGGAAGCAAAGCAATCAAATGCTGAATATTTTTCAAAACTCCATAGAGCAATGCTTGAAAAAGGTGTATATCTAGCCCCAAGTCCATTTGAGGCTGGATTCACCTCTCTTGCTCATTCTGAAGATGACATAGATGCAACTATTAAAGCTTTTAAGGAATGCTTTAACGAGATAAATTAATATTTAATTTCTCCTTCCGCCTACAATTACTGGTGGAGTATTTCCACTTGCACCTGGCAATGATGGAACAACTTGAGTTTGACCATCCCACTTATCTAAAAACAATTTAAATAGCACCTGGTCATCAAGACTTTTGTTTAAAGTGTCATATCTCTTTGCTTCTTGCTCTGCAATTTTAACTTCAGTTTGAGCTTTTAATAATTGTTGTTCAGCGATTTGTTTTTGCTCAATAGCTGCTCTATATTCTTCAGCTATTTCCAAACCTGTTAAATCAAGTCCTTGAATATCAACATAATCAAATTGACTAATTTCATCAGCAACAGTTTTCTCAACAATTGTTGAAATATCACTCCAAGAACTAGCTATAGTAACTAACTCATATTTTGAAAAAACAGATTTAAGTGACTTCAATAAAGAAGGCTTGATAATACGATTATAAATTTCTCTATCATTATAAGAAATAGTTCTAAACACACGAGGTGCTTCACTTGGCTTCAAAGCATACTTAACAGTGGCCGTAGCTGAAATTACCTGCAAATCTTTAGTGAGAGATTTAAATTCTTCAGGAATTACTTTAGTCTGAACACTAAAGTAAAAAGGTTGCTGAATAAAAGGAATTTTAAAATTAAGGCCAGAAGAACGAGCCTCATTACTTACCTTCCCTAAAGTTCTTACGACTGCAACTTGACCAGCAGGGACGATAAAAAACGAGGAGAACAATAAAATTAATCCTGTAAATGAAACAATTAGAGCAAGAGTTGCGGTCCCGCCTCCAGAACCACTTGGAGTTACATTGCGCATTGGATTAGTCATAGACTTTTTTTGATCTTTAAACCATGAAGTTATATTGCCAATATTTTAGTTAAATCAATTGGCTTAATTATGTAATCAATATAAAATCAATTCGCAATTTTCTCTTTAATGATTTCTAGAACTGCAAGGTAAATAGATTCATCTATCTCTCGAATGTCATATTCAAAAGGCAAAATTCCATGATGATATTCATGGATTACCATCCAACAAGCCTTTTCTAGATCTTTACTTTGAGACTCCTCAAGAAATTTAATAGTCTTTGACACTAATTTATCAATTAAATCAGAATCCATTTAAATAAGAAACTAAAATAGGAATAATTCAAATCCTAAGGAGTTCGTTTTTAAAAATTTATCTATAGTTTTCATATTGCAATGGAATATCTAGTTCATCTTCTTTTTTTCGAAGTATTTCTATAGCAAATTGCAATTCATCCTTGTTTTTCCCTGCAACTCTCAAGCTTTCCCCTTGAATTGAAACAGTAACTTTTTTAATCTCATCTCTTATAGCTTTACTTAACTTTTTTGCTAAATCCTGCGACAAACCTTTTTTCAAAAAAATACTTTGGCGCACTCTATTTCCTGAAGCACTTGTAGGATCCTTAAAATCAAAAATCTTTACTGATAATTTCCTTTTAGTAGCTTTTTGCAAAAGGATATCTCCAACGGCTTTCAAAGTCATATCGTTAGCAGTAACAATCGTAATTTCTTCTTCTTCTAAAACGATCTCTGTCTTGGAATCTTTTAAATCATAACGCTGAGAAACTTCTCGTTGAATTTGATCAATTGCGTTAACCAACTCTTGGCGATCAAAGTCTGAAACAACATCAAAGGAATAAGATGCGGCCATAACAATCAACTGATTAGGTTCATACTATAGAAAATATATTCGAAAAGATAAAATTAGAAATCAATCAAAATCTCAAACCGTTTTAAATTACTTAAATTTTTTCAAAACCTAATCAAAAAACAACAAGCTCACAACCTTTCCCATATCTTCAGCACTATGGCAGCTACTTAACAATGTCTCACTATCATGAAATGCAAAGCAAATCAGCTGGTCACAACGGTTGATAATCTCTTGATTACATAAACTACTTGCCATAGGCAATGACAAATCATCGCTATCAGGTTTTTCGACTAAATGCAAAACCTGATCTAATAGAACACATATTTCAGGAGGTTGGCGATTTAGACTTTGTGGGAGCAAAACTGTTAACAACGAGGGGTCTACTTCTAATGTCGCTCTGATAACAGCAGCATTAACCCCTTGAGATCCTGATGTAACAAGAGAATGTCCTTCTTGAGCTAATGATCGGGCAATCAGCTCGACAAGATGTATGGTCACAACGGGAACATGCCTACTACCTAGGAACGCTATTCTTCGTTTCCCTTTATCCTGCAACAAGGCCAATTCCTGAGCCAATGTATCAACACGACCTAATTGAGGTAGATCTAGCGATTGATTTTGACTCAAAGAGTTGTCCTTATTGTTATTTGAAATTAGCAACAATCTTATATTTTTGATGACATACCTAAAAAACTAAATAATCTTTGCAGATCGCAATTCTCCTCAACCAATCTAAACGCATATGTAGCCTTTACATCTTCATGCAATCGAACATGTCCAAAAGCTTGTTCTATTACCTCAACAGTCGAGAGTGTATCTGTATCAACCTTCAACAAGGGTACTTCTAACTCCTCAGCCCTGTTAATTAATTGAGGCAATGGCTCCCCAGCTCCTGTCAGTATCAAGCACTGTGTAGAAGCCTCCAATGCAGCAAGTTGAATATCAGTTCTATCAGCTCCAGTAACTACTGCCATATTTCTTCTTTTACGAAAAAATTCCATGGCTGAATTAACATTCATAGCACCAATACTTAAAGTCTCAACCATCAGGCTAAGCCTATCTGAACAACATATAACTCGAGCTCGAAGTCTTCGTACTAATTCCTCTACAGTGACACTTCTCAAAAGTGGTGAGCGAGGCATAACACCAAAAACATCAATTCCAAGTGTCTTCAACGCAGGTACGACATTATCTTTTAAATCTTTAACTTCTTCTGGAGTCACCGCATTTAAAACAACCCCTAGGAAAGCATTACCCAGCTGCTCCTTTGCAGCTAACAAAGCATCAACACTACTACTATCTCTCCACAAATGAACCAACAAGACTTTCGCCTCAAATTCTTCCGCAAGTTGAGCAAGGCTTAAACCATAAAGCATTCCCTCATAAATGCTTCCAGCCGCTTCCAAAATATTTAATCCCTCAAAAGAATCTCCAAGTTTCTCTTTTAATGCTTCAAAACCATCCCCAGGGGAAATAAAAGAATCAGCCAGGCGTTTATCTGCTGTTACTGCTGCAAAAAGATCAACAGAAGGAATAAGACTTTCATCTGTTAATCCAATGATCGAACCAATAAAACGTACATCATCATCAATTAATGGAATAGGTAATGAAGAAGTTTCATTATCAAGCTCAATGCTTGTAGCTAATGGTTTTCCAAAACGAACACATATGTTTAAAGCCTTTAAGTACCTAGCAATACCTAGAACAAAGGCTGACTTTCCACTAAAAGATTCGCAAGACCCGATCATTAAGGTCTTACCCATGAGCGGACTCCAATTATCAGCTATAAGTAGATCTTAATCATGAATAGAGATTATGATCAATATTTGACAAAATAATGTTGGGATCAAAGGAATTAACTCTTCAAATCCCTTAATTACATTCGTATTTTTTTGATATCCAAAGTTTTCTAGTTTTAGATCATGACTTTTCGCAACCAAGAAAAAATTCACAATAAAAATCATACAAAGAAATGGGCTGACAAACGTATAGGTATTACTGGTGCTTCTGGAAGTCTTGGGATTTCTCTATCAAAAGAATTTAAATCCAAAGGAGCTTATGTTATTGGACTAACGCATCAACAAAAAGCCAAGGAGCTTAACTTAAACGAAGGACCTAACCAATGGGTGCAATGGAGTTGTGGCAAAGAAAATGAACTTTCCAATCTTTTGGATACATTAGATGTACTAATTCTGAATCATGGAGTAAACCCTGGCGGCAACTTGAATGCAAAAGCTCTTGAAAATGCCATTGAAATAAATGCTTTAAGCCAATGGCGCCTAATTGAAATTTTCACAGAAATTTCTTTAAAACAAATAAATACAGATAAGACTAAGGAACTTTGGATTAACACTTCTGAGGCTGAAATTCAACCTGCTTTTAGCCCATCATATGAAATCAGTAAAAGATTAATTGGCCAAATGATAAGTTTTAAATATAGTTCACTTACAAAAGACCAACATTCTAAATTAAAGATTAAGAAAATAATACTAGGTCCGTTTCAATCAAAGCTTAATCCTATAGGAATAATGAATCCAGATTCTGTTGCAAGAAAAATAATCAATAAGTCAATATATTCATCTAAATTAATAATTATTTCGCCCAATCCATTAACTTATATATTAATGCCTATTGCAGAAATAAGTCGAGAAATATATTTTTATTTCTTTAAAGATAAAAAAAATTAGTTGTTTTTATTTTCTTTCTGTCAAAATCTCACATCCATCATTAGTAACAAGAATAGTGTGCTCCCATTGTGCAGACAATCCTCCATCTCTAGTTACCACAGTCCATCTATCACTTAGTGTGCGGCAACTCTTATCACCTGCATTTAAAATTGGTTCCACAGCTAGTGTCATACCTGATCGCAAAGTAATGTTAGGTAAATCATTAGTCCTAAAATTAAACACTGAAGGTTCTTCATGAAGGTTTTTACCTACACCATGACCAGTGTAATCTTCCACGACACTAAAATTATTTTTTTTCACATGATCTTCAATAGCTCCAGCCACATCTAACAGAGTATTATTTGCCTTAATTTGTGATAATCCAGCAAAAAGAGATTCTTCAGCAACTACACTTAATTTTTTTGCTTGTTCTGAAACATCTCCAACACAGATTGTGATGCAACTATCGCCATGATATCCATCGTAAAAAGCACCTGTATCAACCTTTAAAAGATCACCATTTCGAATAATTCTTTGTGCACTAGGTATTCCATGTACGACCTCGTTATTAATACTTGCACAAATACTTGCGGGGAAACCATGATAACCCTTAAAACTTGGCATCGCCCCCATTTCTTTTATTCGACGTTCTGCATATTGATCAAGATCTCCAGTTGACATACCAGGTTCAACTCTTTCATTAATCTCTTTAAGCACAGTTGCTACAATTTTGCTTGCTTTCCGCATGATCTTAAGTTCTCTAGCAGACTTAATTTCTACACCTCGTCTTTGTTGTATTCGAGGGCCAGTATTACTTGTATTAGACCTAGAAGAAGCCAACAATTGAGAAAATAGTTTATTCATACCTTTAATTTAAGCTTTAAAGCTTCCTTTCAAACAATTTAATAGCAACTCTAATTCCTAAAATATCAATATTTGTATATATGTAGACTTTTCATTAAACCAGTAGAAACTTGCTAGCGAATTCATACCTCAAAATTCCAAGTACCTACTTATTCTGAAATGATTCAAAAAAAATTATTTTTATGAAGAATTTCTATCAATTAAAATTTTCCAACTAAAAATTATGTTTGATTTTTCAACAAGCAATCTCCAAAAAGGAACTTGATCTGATCAAGCAAAATTAAGATTGGACCTGGTTTCTTTATACTATTGGAAACAAAAAGTACCAAAAAACATCAGGTTCTGCGCTATCCAACTAAAAAAGCCCTGATGAAAAAATTGTTTACCTACTAAAAAAAAAGAAATTATTAGCTCAAAGCGATTAACGAACAGTTACAATGATCCATGGGAAATAAAATCAAACTGGGATGACGGAAGATTCAAACAATCCCCCTGCAAATACAGAGGAGATTAAAGAAGTAGCTCAAAAGTCCAATGAAGCTACTTTAAAAAACACCAACGAGGAACAAACCTCCAATTCTAGTGTTGTTACAAAAACAAAATTAAGTTCACAGGCTCTAATTGATCATTTTGAAAAATCTCAACAAAATAACAAGGTGCCAGAAATCTTTGTAGGAGACACAGTTCGAGTAGGAGTAAGGATTAGTGAAGGGAATAAAGAACGAGTTCAGCCGTATGAAGGGGTGATCATTGCTAAGCGCCATGGAGGAGTAAATCAAACCATTACTGTTCGTCGCATTTTTCAAGGAGTAGGAGTAGAAAGGGTATTTATGGTACATAGCCCTCAGGTTGCTTCAATAAAAGTTGAGCGTCGCGGTAAAGTAAGAAGAGCGAAGCTTTTTTATCTGCGTGATCGAGTTGGTAAAGCAACTCGTGTCAAGCAGCGCTTCGATCGCTGAGGTTTCGACCTCGTTCAATCCAAATACCATTGTCACAACATTGGTACTAGGGCATCTATAATGCGCCGTTAGTTCAGTTGGTAGAACGCAGGTCTCCAAAACCTGATGTCGGGGGTTCAAGTCCTCCACGGCGCGTTCGATACCCTTTCAACAGTTTCTTTGTTTTCAGAATGGAGTTAGACCTTCAACCTGGTGATGTTGTTAAAGTCCTTGAGTCTGCAGCTCTCGGCTGGGTTAGGGCACGTGTAATACGAGTCAAATCTGGTGGGCGAGTTGTAGTCCAAAGCGACCAAGGCCGAGAATTCACGGCTCGAGGCAACCAAGTTCGTCTGATTGAACCAGCAGGATTTCGTCCCTGAGTTCTATTATGTTTTTCTGTATTTATTTATTTTTTTCTACGAAAAACACTTTTAAATCAATTTTTTTTTCGGGTTCTAGAGAATGAGGTGATAGGTTAATAGTTCTTTTGTCACTTTCACTAGGCATTAGAACTTTCCAAAGACTGCTTCTCTGGATTCCTTCAAACTTGGGACCGTAGTTCAACTGGTTAGAGCACCGCCCTGTCACGGCGGAAGTTGCGGGTTCGAATCCCGTCGGTCCCGTGCTCAAATTGACAAAAACTTGAAAGTAAGAGTCAGACTTGCCCCTAGTCCCACAGGGAATTTACACATAGGTACTGCTCGCACTGCGCTGTTTAATTGGTTGTTTGCTCGCAAAAATAATGGGTCATTTCTCCTTCGTATAGAGGATACTGATAAAGGAAGATCAAAAAATGAATACACACAAAATATTTTCGAAGGTCTGCAATGGCTTGGATTGGATTGGGATGATGATCCAATTATTCAAAGCAGTAGAATTGAGAAACATAAGGATGTCATCACACAATTACTTAAAAAAGGACTTGCATATAGGTGTTATACAACTGAGAAAGAACTAGAAATAATGCGAGAGAAACAATTACAAGCTGGAGAAGCTCCTCGCTACGACAATCGACATAGAAATCTTCCAAAAGAAAAAGAAGCTGAATTCATAACTGAGGGAAGATCATCGGTAATTCGTTTCCGTATTGAAGAGACTTCTTCTGTTACTTGGAACGACATGGTAAGAGGTCAAATGTACTGGGAGAATAAAGACCTTGGAGGGGACATGGTGATTTCACGCAGAGCACCATCAAATCAAATTGGTGATCCTCTATATAACTTGGTAGTGGTAATAGATGATGCAGAAATGAATATTACGCATGTAATTCGAGGTGAAGACCATATTGCAAATACTGCAAAGCAAATACTGCTATACGAGGCTCTGGGTTTACAAAAACCAATCTTTGCTCATACTCCTTTAATTCTTAACACAGAAGGTAAAAAGCTCTCAAAACGAGATGGGGTAACTTCAATAAGTGATTTCAGAGAAATGGGATACACACCAAAGGCAATGACTAACTATATGACTTTGCTTGGATGGTCGCCTCCAGAACAGATGGGGGAGATTTTTACCTTAAATGAGGCTGCTACTGCATTTGATTTTAATAGAGTTAATAAAGCAGGAGCAAAATTTGATTGGGACAAATTAAAATGGCTAAATGCTCAAGACATTCACAGCTGGTCTTCCGAGCAGCTTTTAAATAATTTAAATGTTGTTTGGAGCAAAGAAGGATGGGAGTTGCCTGCTAAGGCATGGGGTTTGAAGCTAGCAGACTTGATTGGGCCATCTCTTACACTTTTGAAAGACGGATTAGATCAAAGTAGGGTCTTTTTTGAAAAGCCCGCTCTCCAAGAAGATGCTCTAAAACAATTAAGTCTTGATGGAGCGAAAGAAGGATTAAAATCAATTTATGATTTATTAGAAGAAAATCCTTGGGATGGGAATGACAATACATTTGCGAAAAACTTAGTAAATATCTCTTCAAAAACTTTAGATATCAAAAAAGGAGTAATCATGAAAAGTCTCAGAGCAGCTCTTCTTGGCAGTCTTCAAGGTCCAGACCTGATTTCATCATGGGCTCTTCTAGCGATGATGAAAAAAGATAAAGATAGAATTAAAGATTGTTTGTAATTGATACTAATTTTCTTTCACTAAATCATCAGCAAGCAAACCTAATTTCCTCGCCAAGGGTTTAGCGGTAAGCCCTTGAATGCCAACTGTCATAAGAATGGTCAAAAAAACCAGACCTTGAAGACGACCAGCGCCTAGCACACCAGCTTGCTCTAATCTAATAGAAAAAAGGGAAGCAACTGCTGCAGTTACAATACCCCTAGGCGCCAACCAACCTAAGAACAAGCGTTGTTTTATATCTAAAGGAAGACCAATGGTTGCAAGACTTACAGCCAATGGGCGCACTACAATCATCAAAACGATCACACAAATTACACCACCCCAACCAAGAGGGCTTAATTCTCTCCAAGAAACATCAGCAGCAAGAAGAGGGAAAAGCATAGTTATGGCCAATTGAGCCAATTCTCGAATTAATTCATCTAATTGATCAACTTCTATTGAAGGGCTTCTTCCTACAACAAAACCAGCGGCAACTGAAGCAGGCAAACCTGATTCAGGCAAAATCCACTCGCAGATTCCATACAACAAAAACAAAACCCCTAGAGTTATTTGAAGTCTTACACCTATTGCAGAATCAAACTTAATTCTCTTCAATCCTTCTGAAAGAATCCACCCCGCTAATAAACCAATCGATACTCCACCTCCTAACCTGGCCAACAAGCCAAATAAAAGCTCCTTCCATCCATGAAGATCTCCAACTAATAATTCTAGAAGAAGTAACGCCAAAACCGCCCCAATTGGCTCAAGAAACAATCCTTCAGCCTCAAGCACATCCCCTAAAGGAGAAGCAAGCCTAATTTGCTGAACGAGAGGAGTTACAACAGTTGGTCCAGTCGCTAAAACAATTGCGCTATAAACAGCCGCTACACTCCAATCCAATCCAGCAAGATAATGTGCGGCAATCCAAACAGCACTCAAAGAAACAAAAAGTCT
The DNA here is from genome assembly GCA_003215555.1 of Prochlorococcus sp. AG-409-K04. Classification (GTDB taxonomy): domain Bacteria; phylum Cyanobacteriota; class Cyanobacteriia; order PCC-6307; family Cyanobiaceae; genus Prochlorococcus_E. The sequence continues at coordinate 46,106 of QCKE01000003.1, read as the reverse complement.
AATTACAGAAATGCGTAAAACAGTTGTTTTTATAGTTCCACCTGGCAATCGAAGGTTAAGCCCTCCATCAAAAAGAACAAGACTTACAAGTAATCCAACTATAATTTCTAAACCTTGTCCCAAATAGAGAGGCTCAACCAGTCCCAATCCAGATCTTCCAATCAAAAGTCCAGATAAAAGCAACAAAACAACACCTGGAAAACCAGTCAGTGATGAGAGTAGCCTTGCTCCTGCACCAGCAAAAACTGTGACGCCCCAAAGCAGTCCTAGCCGCTCAGGAGTCATAGAAAAAAATATTCAAAAGAGAGAACTTCAAAAAATGCTTCTGATTAAAGTAACTCATAATTTTAATCATCGTTTTTTACAGAGATTTAAATAGATTATTAATAAAATGCTTTCAAATCCAATTATTAGCCAAGAAAATAAATCTAATCAAGTTTTTTATTTGCAACGTCTTAAGTTTGACAAAAGCAAATATCAAGAATCTGAAGCTTTCCAAAATCGGTAAATAAATGAATTAATTTCTAGAAATCAAATTATTGACCAAAATCCAAGAGATCAAACCAATAATCAATCCGACAGAGGCCATTCTTCCATTCCATATTTCGGCTTGAGGAGTGAAACCTCTTTTCCATGAGTTTAATTCTTGCTTACTCACAGAATTGAGATTTTTTTCATCTTTGTTTTTTGACGAGGGCTTCATAATTTGAATACTAAAAAGTTCAGAATGGAGGAATAGCTTCATACAGAAGATCTGCTTGATCAAGCTTGTGCCTTGCAGAGACCCCAAGCTCAATAGAACTAGAACTTTTTCCCGATTTTAATCGCAATAAAGCAGCAGTGCCTATCATTGCAGCATTGTCAGTGCAAAAAGCTGTTGGCGCTAAAACTATATTTATAGATTTGTTCGAAGCTTCTTTTATCATCATTTGCCTTAATCTCTTGTTTGCAGCCACTCCTCCAACCATAACTAATGTACCAAGACCATAATCTAAAGCATATTTTAAGCTCCGTTCGACCAACACTTCTGCGACTACATTCTCAAAACTAGCTGCAAGATCAGCGACAGGTATTTCAGTCACTGATTCTTTAAGGTTTTCCACCTTTCTTAAGACCGCTGTTTTTAACCCACTAAAAGAAAAATCATAAGGGAAAAAACCACCCGAAGGATTTGAAACCCGCCCCTTAGGGAAAAGAAATCTTTTAGGGTTACCATTTTTTGCAATTTCCTCAATTGCTGGGCCTCCTGGATAAGAAAGACCTAACAACCTTGCAACCTTATCAAAAGCCTCGCCAGCAGCATCGTCATGACTAAAACCAACTCGTTGATAGGACAATTCTCTGTCAACATGAATTAATTCTGTATGACCTCCACTTACCAACAAAAGCAGATAAGGAGGAGATGGATGCTTCTCATTAAGAAAAGCAGATGAAAGATGACCTTCTAAGTGATGCACTCCTAAAAAAGGAACATCATGCAAACAAGCTAAAGTTCTAGCAGTAATTGCCCCTACTAAAAGAGATCCTGTCAGTCCAGGAGTAACTGTTGCTGCAATTGCATCGATATTTGAGAATGTTAAACCTGATTTTTCAAGTGCTTGCTCTACTAAAAAAGGAATACTTTCTAAATGTCTCCTTGAAGCAATTTCGGGTACAACTCCACCCCATTGGGCATGTTCATTAGCTTGAGAAGCAATGAAATTGGCCAAAATATGAAACTTTCCACCTTTTAATTGGACTACTGCTGAAGCAGTCTCGTCACAACTTGTTTCGAGGGCGAGTACTGTTTGCATCATTTATGCATATCTCATTTAACGTGTGTAAAGTGAACACTGTTCCTATATGGACAGGTTAAATAAGGATTCGAACTAATGCGTCGTCTCTTCTCAATTCTTCTATCTGCTTTCCTTTTTCTAGGCTTAGCACCAATAGCAAATGCAGCTGGTGAAGCTGTAAACCCTGATCGGGCAAGCACAGACTTCACAGCTTCAGCTCTTACAACTTGCTCTGAAAATGCTCGATTTCAAGAACGAGCCAGTGGGGCCACCACACCAAAAGATATAGCCAGATTTGAACGCTATAGCAAAGCATCTTGCGGAGATGATGGATTGCCTCATTTGATTATTGGTGCAACCATTGAACCCTTTGGAGCTCTAGCCAATCGTCATCATGAAGGTGATATCTTGATCCCTGGTCACATTTTTATTTACATTGCAGGAATTATCGGGTGGTCTGGCAGAGAGTATCTTCGTGCTTCAAAGAAAACAAAAAAACCAGCTGACAATGAAATATTCATTGACTTTGCTTTAGCAAGACAATGCCTAATAAAAGGCGCTGCTTGGCCTGTAGAAGCCAATAAGCAAGGAAGGAGTGGCGATTTAAGAGAAAAGGATGAGAACATTTCTTTAAATGGCCCGCGTTAGTTTCTAATAAATAAAACAAATTACAAAATTTAAATCCCTACCATTTCTTGAATCTAATGTTTAAAATCTTTCAAACAAAATGGTTTAGATCTGCTCCTGTAGTTTCAGCCATTTGGATAGTTATTACTGCAGGCATTCTCGTAGAATGGAACAGATTTGTCCCAGATCTACTTTTCCATCCTGGACTTTAAATTAAATAGATTTTTGGATGATTTACTCCCCAACTATCTGCTTAATTTCTGACAAAGCAATATCTAAATTATCGTTAATAATAACAGCATCAAATTCAGATTGAGCCTTAACTTCCTCTTTGGCTCTTTCTAATCTTTTTAAAATAGCCTCCTCTGAGTCTGTTGCTCTTCCTCTAATACGTTTTTCAAGTTCTTTTAAGCTAGGTGGAGCCAAGAAGATTTGAAAACCTTCAGGGAAAGTTTTTCTAACCTGTCTTGCCCCTTCAAGCTCAATCTCAAGCAATACATTTTTACCATTCGCAAGTTTCTTTTCAACTGCATCACGGGGGGTACCATAAAAATTCCCTGCAAATTCTGCCCATTCTATAAATCCATCATTCTCAATTAAATTTTTAAAATTTTTCTCAGTTAAAAAAAAGTAATCTTTCCCATCCTCTTCTCCTTCTCTAGGTGTTCGAGTTGTGGCAGAAATTGAAAGCCACATATTCTCGCTATCATCTAATAATTTTTTAACTAAAGTACCTTTACCAACTCCACTGGGTCCAGTAATTATTGTCAAACCTTTTTTTCTAGTCATAGCATTGTTTAAGTTGCATTCGCGAAGCAAAAACGTCCGCCAAAACTCTTCAAGACAATAATATGAATGATTCTGCTTTTCAAATGATGGATATAACCAGTCTGAAGGCTGTGCTTTCAGACTTGCGTAAAAAGATCGTTCCAAGTCGCATTGAACAAGTACAGCAATTAGATCCTCATACATTACAAATTGCATTTCGTACAATAGAAAATCTTATTTGGCTTGAAATCAGCTGGCATGCAGAGTCAGCAAGAATTGTTGAAATAGAATCTCCTCAAAGAATTAATGGAGATAGCACTTTAAGTAAGCAAATTAAATATGGAGCAAAAGGTATGACCTTAATTGAAATAAAACAGGATGGGTTTGAACGAATAGTCGAATTTGGGATAGCATTCCGGCCAAATGAAAAAGTTCAAAAGTTTCTGGTAGTTGAAATAATGGGCCGCCACAGCAATTTCATCTTTCTAAACGAGGAGCGAAAAGTAATCTCAATTGGTAAGCAAATACGAAAGAACCAATCTCGTCTAAGACCAATTAGCACTGGGGATACATATATTGCGCCACCAAGGTTAAAAGGAATAGATCCAAGCATTAAGCAATCATTTAATGAATGGAAAGCTGAACTATCTGTTTTCGAAATCTCTTTGAAAGATTCATTTTTTAAAACTTTCCAAGGAATCAGTCCAACATTATTAACCCAATTAGCAGGAGACAATGAAAAGGATGCAAGGAAACTTCTAAAAAAACAAATTAATGAAGTTTCAGATAACGAGTGGGCAAAATTATATTTAAACTGGACTCAATGGCTGAAGGATTTAGAAACACAAAATTTCCTTCTATCTTTCAAGGGGCCAACTGCATATAGAGTATGGGGAAGCAAGGATTCATCACAAGATAAAAGTGAAGATATAAGCTGTATGCTTGGAAACTATTACAAGGAAAGTCTGCAAGTGAAAAGTCTAAATAACATTATCAAGCAAATCTCATCAGAATTAACTAGAAAAAAAAGTAGCGAGGAAATATCTCTAGAAAAACAAGTTTACTTATATTCAAATTCTTTAAAAATCAATTCTTTACAGACAAAAGCAGACCAAATCCTTTGCATTAGCAATCCAAGCAAAGAACAAATCAAAGAAGCACAGAATCTTTACCAGAAAGCAAAGAAGCTTCGCAGATCAAAACAAATACTAAAAGATAGAATTAGACATCATAAGGAAAAGATAAATTTTATAGAGGAAATAGATTTATTTCTAAATTACATATTAAAGAATAATGAAACTACTCAAGAAAAATTGAATAGTATTTTGAATCTAAAAGAAGATTTAGAAGGTTACTTAATACCTAATACTCAAAAGACAATCAAAAAAAAATCAAATAAAAAAACTTTAACTGGTGTTCTTCAAATACAAAGTCCAAGCGGATTAGACATAGAAATAGGACGTAATCATAGGCAAAACGAATTAATTAGTATAAAACAATCTCGCAAAGGTGATATTTGGTTTCATTCTCAAGAATGTCCAGGAAGTCACATTGTTATCAAATCTTCAAATGGACAAGCAACGGATGCAGATTTGCAAGTAGGTGCTGATTTGGCTGCTTTATTTAGCAAGGCAAAGGAAAATCAAAAAGTTTCTATCGTTATGGTTCCCACTCAAAAACTCCAAAAAATAAAAGGAGCGGCTCCTGGAACAATTACCCACCGAGAGGGTCAAGTGATTTGGGGAGAACCTTTCAATGGAAAAAAGTATCTGGATCAATCAACTCAAAACGCATAAAATGCTCTATCATTTAAAGCCAATAGAAAAAGATTTTAAATGTTTGAATTTTTTATTGGTTCACATGAATTCCTAGGTAACCACACTTTTGCTGAATTTTTAGTTGGTTATATTTTTGGAGCTGCACTAATAGTTGGTGCTCCAACTGTTTTTCTACTTTTGGTATTTATAAGCGCTCTAATGAAAACGAATGGAAAGATGGGCGGATACAAGGAGTATGCAAACTATGGTGTTTCATCACTAAATGATTGTCCTCCATTTATTCTTCCTGATCCAACAAACCCTCAAACATCAGCATCAAATAAGCGTCAAAACAAAACAAATCGAGGTAGATTTGCCTAAAATAGGTGTGTCACAATTTTAAACTTAATTTAATCATATTTTTGATTTTAAGAATATTGAATAATGAATAATTTTATTTTAATATATAAGAATATAGTTTTTTTAATGCTTGAAGAGATCACAAAATGACTCTAGAGCAATCTCAAGACAAGCAAATGCCATTGCTTGATCATCTTGAAGAATTAAGAAGCAGAATATTAAAAAGTTTACTTGCAATTATTGCTTGTGCATTTTTAAGTCTTCTAGTTATAAAACCATTAGTAAAAGTCTTGGAGGCTCCTGCAAGTTCTATTCATTTCCTACAGCTTGCACCAGGAGAATTCCTTTTTGTATCAATTAAAGTTGCAGGGTATTCGGGCTTAGCACTTTCTCTTCCATATATTGTTTTTCAAATTCTTTCATTTGTTTTACCAGGATTAAACTCAAAAGAAAAGAAATTAATTGCTCCAGCTGTAACTGGATCAGCACTATTGTTCATAGCAGGATTATTTTTTGCTTGGTCGACACTTTTACCTGCAGCCTTAAATTTTTTTATTGGATATGGAGCTGATGTAGTTGAACCACTTTGGTCAATTGAAAAATATTTAGATTTTGTATTACTTCTCATGATTGGAACTGGATTATCTTTTCAGGTTCCCATTTTGCAATTATTTTTAGGAATTTTTGGCCTTCTTACATGGAAGAAAATGATTTCTGCCTGGAAATGGGTAGTAATGGGATCAGCTATTGCAGGGGCAATTATCACGCCATCTACTGACCCTATAACAATGATGCTTCTTGCGACTTCTATAACCTTTTTATTTGTAATTGGCGTTTTTTTTGTTTTTCTTGCTGAAAAATTTAAAGCACAAATTCCTCCAAACGTTCATCCCCCTTCAAAGGCAAACTAAGCGCCAAACCAATCCTTGGTTTTCCTTTAACTTTCAGTAACCAATTTCTAACTTTTTGAGCTTGGCCCAATCGATTAACTATTTCAAGAACTTCAGCAAGATGTTCCACATATTCAGATTCATTAAAAGGAAAAGATTGCTGCTCCAAGAAACCCCACATCATTTGCAGATAAAGGCTTTTCCCTTTAATGAGAATCTTCAATTGATATAAAACACCCCAACGATTCCTTATAAATCGCATTACTTCATTAACTTCCAAAGGACTATTAGAAGAACTTTTTAGAGCAAAATTAGCCACAAAATAAAAAAATCTTATTTAGAAAACTGCTTTTTCAAACAGGAGAGTACCTTTACAGGTCATAATGGAATTAAATTATGAGCTGTGTGAACATCTGGCATGACACAAATGAGTCCTAGCGATGTGCCTTCAATGGGCAGAAGACAGTTCATGAATCTTCTTACATTTGGAACTGCAACGGGAGTGGCATTGGGCGCTTTATACCCTGTGGCAAATTTTTTCATGCCACTAAGGGCAGGAGGCGGCACAGGAGGAAGCGCTGCAAAAGATGAACTAGGTAATCCAATTACTTCATCTGGCTGGCTTTCAAGCCACCCTGCAGGAGACAGGAGTCTTGTTCAAGGCCTCAAAGGAGATCCAACTTACTTGATTGTGGATGGAGATGAAGCAATTGGAAATTTTGGAATTAATGCTATTTGCACTCATCTCGGCTGTGTAGTGCCATGGAACAGTGGAGCAAATAAATACATTTGCCCTTGTCATGGAAGTCAATACGATGCAAATGGCAAAGTAGTTAGAGGTCCTGCTCCTCTATCTCTTGCCTTAACTCATATAGATATACAAGATGACAACGTTTTTGTAAGGCAATGGACTGAAACAGACTTCAGAACTGGAGAAAAGCCATGGTGGACATAATTTAACTTTCTCAATCACTTTTTCCGACTTTATTTCACTCAAATCATGCGACGCATAATCACTTTTTTCCTAGGATCCTTACTAATTGGACTTTCATTAATAGTATCTGCACCTCCTACATGGGCATATCCATTTTGGGCACAGCAAAATTACGAAAATCCAAGGGAAGCTACAGGAAAACTCGTTTGTGCTAATTGTCATCTTGCAAAAATGACAACGCAGGTAGAAGTTCCTCAATCTGTTGGTGCTGATAGTGTTTTCACGGCAGCCGTTAAAATACCTTACAAAAAAGGTACGGAAGAAATAGGTGCTGATGGAAGCAAAGTACCTCTCCAAGTAGGTGCTGTAGTAATGCTTCCAGACGGTTTCAAATTAGCACCACAAGATCGTTGGAATGAAAAAATCAAAGAAGAAACTCAAGGAGTTTATTTCACTCAATATAGTGAAGACAAAGACAATATTATTCTGGTAGGTCCTTTACCAGGTGATCAAAATCAAGAAATTGTTTTCCCAATTCTTTCGCCAAATCCAGCAACAGATAAAAATATTCATTTTGGTAAATATGGTATTAATGTTGGGGGCAATAGAGGAAGAGGACAGGTTTACCCGACAGGAGAAAAAAGCAATAATAGTATCTTTACTGCATCAAAATCAGGTACAATATCTTCTATAGACATAAACGATGATGGTTCAAAAAATATTAATATTACAACAGATTCTGGCGATTCAGTTTTAGAGCAAATACCAGTAGGGCCTTCTCTATTAGTAAAAGAAGGAGAAAAAGTTGAAGCTGGTGGCGCACTAACTAATGACCCTAATGTAGGCGGATTTGGACAGTTAGATACAGAGATCGTTTTACAAAGTCCTGCAAGAGTATTGGGCTTAATGGCCTTCTTTATAGGTGTTGCTTTAACTCAAATATTGTTAGTTCTTAAGAAAAAACAAGTAGAAAAAGTACAGGCTGCAGAGAATATATAAAAAGACATTTTTTAAATACCTCCATAGATGGAAGTTCCAATTGCGGCACTAAGTTCCCCAGGGCCAGAACTATTTACAATTGGTCCATTTGTCTTTCGCTGGTATGGAATACTAATAGCATTTTCTGTATATATTGGCTTAAATATTTCTAATACACTTTCCTATTATAAAAATTTAACTAAAGGGTTAATTAATGATCTTATGCCAATACTTATTCTATGTTCTGTAATCGGGGCAAGGTTTTATTATGTAATTTTTGAATGGAGAAATTATAGTGGAGAAAATTTTTGGGGATCGCTACAGTTTTTAGGTCTAAATATTCTCTTTCCCAGATTTCTAGAAATCTGGAATGGTGGAATAGCTATTCATGGGGCATTGATTTTTGGATTAATCACATTATTTATTTTCTGTCGAATTAAAAAAGAAAGTTTTTGGGATGTACTTGATGTACTTGTTCCATCAGTAATACTTGGACAAGCAATAGGGCGTTGGGGCAATTTCTTTAATAATGAAGCTTTTGGATTACCTACTAATCTTCCTTGGAAATTATTTATACCCTATACTTCTAGACCATCTTTTTTTTCTAACGAAAGTTTCTTTCATCCCACATTCCTTTATGAATCAGTTTGGAATTTTTGTATTTTCTTTTTTCTAATATTTCTTTTTAGATCAAGTGTTAGAGGTTTTATCAAACTACCGCCTGGATCATTGAGTTGTATATATTTTATTAGTTATAGTTTTGGACGCTTTTGGATTGAAAGTCTCAGGATTGATCCCCTTTGCATAGGCTCTTTACCACCTTCTTGCGAAGGAGGTATAAGAGTTGCACAGATAATCAGCTTAATTCTATTTACTCTAGGGACATATGGTCTTTGTTCTATATATCAAAGGAAAAGACAAATGCCCCGCCTTGGAATTAAAACAAAAAAAGAACAATGAATCCTATTTCAATAGTTGGAGCAGGTCCTGGTGCCACAGATTTATTAACCATAAGAGCATTAGATAGAATAAAAAATGCTGAGGTTTTAGTTTGGACAGATTCTCTAATTTCCCCAGAAATTGCATCATTGACTTCTAAAACTTGTGAAAAATTTCCTACAAGCTCTTTAACTCTTGAGCAAATTGTGAGTCTTCTAATTAAAAATGCAAGCCAAGGGAAAAAAGTAGTTAGGCTCCATGATGGAGATCCTTGCTTATATGGAGCAATCTCAGAACAAATTTGCAAATTAGCTGAACAAGGCTTAGAAGTTGAAGTAATACCAGGAATCAGTGCTTATCAAGCAACAGCAGCTCAATTAAAAAAAGAACTCACAATCCCTGACATCGTGCAAACGATTGTTCTTAGCAGAGCTGGAGGCAGGACTGGAATTCCGGAAAAAGAAGAATTAGAAAAGCTAGCAAGAATTCAAGCTTCCTTATGTTTGTATCTAAGTGCAAGACATGTCGAGGATGTACAAAGTACGCTTTTAAAATATTATCCTGAGGAAACAGCTGTTGCTATTGGTCATAGAGTGACTTGGAAAGATGAATGGTTAAAAATAGTTCCCTTAAAAGAAATGGTTTCAACAACCAGAAAACAAGGCTTTTTCAGGACAACCTTATATATAATAAGCCCTGCATTAAATGCATATGGTCAACGATCAAAACTCTACTATGATGGCCATAAACATTTGTTTAGAAAACAATAAGTGAAAAAAACAGACTCTGGAAATAACACATTAGCTAGCAACTCAGGTAATCAGCCATATCTCAAAAGTATTGGGCCACTTATAAAACAAGCTAGAGAACAAAAAAAGATATCAATAGCAGCTCTATCAGAAAGTTTAAAAATCAATAAAGGATATCTGCAAGCAATTGAAGATGGAGATGAAAGAGCTCTTCCAGAAAAAATTTATACTCAGGCTATGATTAGAAGAATTTCAGAAAAACTTTCTCTTAATATCAACTTAAAGAGTTTTTCAAAGCAAAATAATCAAAATATTCCACATAAAGAAAAAAAGAAACAGATAATTAATTTTAAAAAATCATATATTATTTTACCAATATTTGCTATTATAACTATTTTTTTAGGAGCATTGACTACACAACTAACGTTAGAATTTTTTCTTAAAGAAAATATTACCGCTCCCAATAATAACATAAATTCATATAAACAAAACAATAAAGAATTATAATTTTAACTATTTATTTAACAAAAACTTGTAATTTCACTCCTGTTAATTCTTTAACAATTGAAGCACAGTTATTCAAGCTCCATTTTTCAAGTTCCAAATTAAATGTATGATCTTTTGGAATAAGACGCATATTTACTCTATCAGAATTACAGGAAATATTTAAAGAGGAAATTACTGAATCAGGGCGACGATTTAATGCAGCAGAAAGTCGCAAAATCAAAGACATTTCAGAAGCAATTTTACGATCTTTTTTATGAAGTAAAGCTTGCCATGCATCATGTCTTTTTTTTGGAAGACTTTTTCTGTGATATCTCGCAATAGCTGCAATTATAAGATGCTCTGCCTGCGAATAACCTAAAAGATCGGAGTAACGAATTAAGTACCAGGTGTGTTTATGATAAGAAGCTAAATTTATGTGTTGTCCGCATGAATAAAGCATTGCGGCAGCCCACAATAATTGCCTTCCTTCACCATCATCATGATGCAAAACACCTTTAGTGTTGTCATAAATTTTCAAGGCATGATCCGCAACTTTTTCAGAACGTTTTCTATCGACAGAAAACCTTTCTGCCTGATGAAGAACAGTTCGTTTGCGAATACTTCCTTGGAAAGCAAATCGATCTCTAAGTAATCCCTTACGAAGCATCCAGTCAACCACCAACCCCTCTCGTAACGCTCTTTCGCTAAGAACAACCTCCTCCACACCAAGCATTTCCATTGCCATCTGTAAAATTAGAGCACCTGGAACAATGATGTCTGCGCGACGATAACTTAATGAAGGCAACTGTCTCCTTTGCTCAACCGTCATAGACAAGAGTGTTTCTAACAAATCATCTAATCTTTCTTTAGAAAATTTATATCCATGCATTCCCAACAAAATACCTTGTTCTTCAGAGGCCAAAAGATTTCCAATGGCAAGAGCAGTACCACTTGTAGCAACTAAAACTGGCTTTTCTTTTGTTTTTATACGGGAGAAGATCTTATTTATTGCTGGTTCTAAAGAGCCCTGAATAAAAATCCTCAAAAATTCTAATCTTTGATATGACAACGGTTCATGACTTATAAAATCTCTCTGAAGGCTTACAGCTCCTAGACGAGTACTAGTAAGTGCTCTGGCATCTTTATCATCCGCAAGAATCAACTCTGTTGACCCGCCTCCGATATCTAAAAGCACATGAGGTCGATTTCCAAAAGACATTCCAGAAAGCACACCTAAATAAATCAATCTTGCTTCTTCAGTACCACTAACCAATTCAACATCAAGATCAAGTTCATCCTTAATCTGCTTAAGAAAGTCGGTTCCATTTGGGGCCTCTCTCACTGCACTTGTTGCTGCTAAAAGCATTTCTTCAACTTTATGACTACTAGAAAGTTCTTTAAAACGTCTTAAAGTTTCTAAGACTCTAAGTTTTGAAGAATCAGTTAACTCCCCTGTTTCTGAATTTCTATTTCCAAGCCTAGTAGATGATTTTTCAGCCAAATCAATACTAAATGTATTTAGCCTTGGATCTATAGAAGAAATAACCAAATGAGTTGAATTTGTTCCTATATCTATAGCCGCCAATCTAAGGATTCCTTCAGTATTTCTAAACCGAGAATCCTGGCTTTGAAAAGCTTCTTTTTTTTTAATTAATAACGGTTCAAAATCTATTGGGTCAACAGAACTATTTGACACAACCATTTTCAACATATAAAAAGAAATCTAGCAGTTATTGATTAATCTTTCTAAAAACAGCTTCCATTGAAAAATCTTCATTACCAAAGAAAAATCTTTCATTTATTACAGTTGCTTCGCTGGAATAAACCTAGTGGGAGACTGATTTTACTTATCCCAGCCAGTTGGTCTCTATGGCTTGCACCATCTGCACCACCTGATATAACACTATTTACATTAATTATGACAGGGGGAATACTTGTTAGTGGTGTTGGGTGTATTGCTAATGATCTTTGGGATAGAAACATCGATTCGCGAGTTGAACGTACTCAAAATAGACCTCTAGCTCAAAAAGCAATAAAGATCAGAACCGCATTGTTTTTACTTTTATTGTTATTACTGGCCAGTTTGCAAATTATTTTTTTACTTCCTGGATCTAGTCAAATTTTGTGCTTATCACTGGCAATAGTGTCCTTGGTCCCAATCCTTTTATACCCATCCGCAAAAAGATGGTTCAAATATCCACAAGCATTTTTATCACTATGCTGGGGTTTTGCTGTGCTTATTCCTTGGGCAGCCAGTGAATCAACATTAAATGGTGGCTTAGTACTTCAATGTTGCTGGCTTGCAACAATGCTTTGGACCTTTGGATTTGACACTGTTTATGCAATGGCTGACAAAGAAGATGACAAAAAACTCGGTTTAAACAGTAGTGCTATAACTCTAGGCAAAAAAGCTTTTGGAGCAGTTTCTTTGTGCTATGGACTAACTTCCTTGCTAATAGGAACAAGCGCATCAGTTACGGGAATAGGCTCAATATTTTGGCCAATTTGGTTTTTAGCTAGTATAGGAATGCAGTATGAAGTTTTTTCTCTAAAAAGATCAAAAAAACATACAACTAATTTTAGTAGGCATTTTATAAATCAAGTAGTTCTAGGCAGCCTTATTTTGTTTGGATTAATACTCGGCAATACATAAATAATGAATCTAATCAAAAAAAATACGATAACAAACGTTTTAAAAAAAGGAGATGAGGTTTTAGCAATCTCTGTTAGCTCACCAGTCAATGATCAGAGGAATCTTGTGGAAGGTTTAGATATTCTTCACGAATGGGGCTTGACTTGTAGAAATCTTGTAAAACCAGGTAAATATTGGGGGTACTTCTCAGGGGAAGATTCAACCAGATACAACGATCTTCACCCTAAAGAAATTACTTCATTAATTGCATTTGCCAGAGGTGGATGGGGGGCAGCTCGACTCCTTGAACGCCCTCAACAACCATGGAAACCAGGCTGGATGATGGGATTCTCTGATATATCATCGCTACTACTTGCGAGGCTCTCCGCGGGGTTCGATGGGTCGATTCATGGGCCCTTGTTATGTTCTTTGTCAAAAGAACCCGAATGGAGTAAAGATAGACTGAAATCACTATTATTCAAAAAATCAATCCCTGATCTTTACGGAGAGCCTTGGGTTCAAGGCATCGGGAAAGGAACATTAGTTGCAACAAATTTAACTGTTGCAACACATCTACTTGGCAGTAGTTATTTACCTAATTTAAAAGGGGCTATTTTAGTCCTTGAAGACACTGGGGAGGCTCCTTATCGCATCGACAGAATGCTCACCCAATGGCGTCTGAATGGACTGCTGCAAAATCTTGCGGGTCTTGCATTTGGTAATTTTACTTTTCAAGAAGAAAAAGAAGAGGAAGAAGAACGTCAAAAATTTAGTCTTAAAGAAATTTTAAAAGAACGTTCTTTTGATTTAAATATCCCTGTTGTAGCAAATCTACCTGTTGGTCATTGTTGTGGCAACGCGGCACTCCCTCTTGGATGGACAGCTACTTTAGATGGTTATACAGGTAGACTCAGTGTTTCTCCCTCATAGAAATCAATGCTTCGGCAATCAACAAATCAAAAGGTGTTGTGACTTTGATATTTGACTCCGGGGATGGCAAAATTTTTACAGGCCAACCGAGCTTTTCAAAAAGTGAAGCGTCATCAGTCACCGTCCAATTGTTAATCAAAGCTTGTTCATGCCCACTCTTTAATTCAGAAACTGAAAACCCCTGGGGAGTTTGAGCGGCCCACAATTCAGATCGCTTAGGGGTCTCAAGAATAAAGCCATCATCAGAAACTTTTTTAATCGTGTCAGTAACTGCTGTTGCAGCAACCACTGCATACCCTTCCTTCACCAATTGAGAGCACTTATCAAACATATTTGGTTCAACCAAACATCTCGCACCATCATGAATAAGAACGAATTCAGCATCTACGGGTAAACCTGCCAAGCCTAATTGCACAGATTCTTGCCTTGTCCTTCCACCATCAATCCAATGCACTCTCACAGAGCATTTGTTAACGATGGATAGGATTTCAGCTTTGTCAGAAGGTTGGCCAACAATTCCAATCCAATCAATTGATTCAGTCGCTTTAACAGCTTTCAAAGTCCAAGCTAATACTGATTGTCCAGACACTTGGAGCAACAACTTGTTGCAATCTGCACCCATGCGTTTTCCACTACCAGCAGCAGCAATTAATAAATGCAAAAGTTCACTCCTATTTAAGAAAGACCTTAAAAAGCTTTCAAGTTAATCAATACTGATCTAACTTAAAAGGCTATAACAAACAACTTTGATCTAATTCATCAAAGATACAAAAAATCGCATGACTTCTTCATCTTCTATTCAAGGGCAAACTGCAATTGTGACTGGAGCCAGCAGAGGGATAGGGAAAGCAATTGCTTTGCATCTTGCTAAAACTGGAGCAGAGATTGTGGTTAACTATTCAAATTCTTCTGAAAAAGCTGAAGAGGTTGTATCCCTAATAAAAGATTCAGGAGGAAAAGCATATGCTGTTCAAGCAAATGTTTCAGATGAATCCTCCACAAATGAGTTAATTAATACAGTCTTAGAAAAAAGTGGGCAAATAGATATCTTGGTCAACAATGCAGGTATCACTAATGATGGCCTTTTAATGAGAATGAAAACTGAAGATTGGCAAGCAGTTATAAATATCAACTTAACTGGTGTTTTTTTATGTACAAAGGCAGTCTCAAGAGCCATGCTCAAAAGAAAAAAAGGAAGGATTATCAATATCACTTCTGTTGTAGGGATCATGGGCAATGCAGGTCAAGCAAACTACGCATCAGCCAAGGCAGGTGTAATTGGACTGACAAGAAGTAGTGCAAAAGAATTTGCAAGCAGAGGCATAACAGTAAATGCTGTTGCTCCTGGATTTATTGAAACTGATATGACAAAAGATTTAGATGCAGGACCGATTCTCTCAACAATTCCATTAGGTCGGTTTGGAAGCCCTGAAGATGTTGCTGGTGCAGTTTGTTTTCTAGCTTCAAATCCAGCAGCTTCTTATATAACTGGGCAGGTTCTGCAGGTTGATGGTGGAATGATAATGAGTTAAAACAAAGCTTAAAAATCCAAGTCTTTGAAGATATATTTTCAACAAAGATCTAGCTAATATTAAATATTAATACTTAACCATAAGAACTTCTGAAATAAAAATAGAAAGGAAAAATTATCTTGATTTTTTCTTTTTGAACTGAAAACAGTGACGCTCATCTCCGACCTAAAGAAAATATTCAGAGAAATATTTTGTTTAGAAAAGATGACATAAGAATCAATATGATCATATTTCTTAAATAAACTCCTCGCATTTGAATATTTTACTTGTCTTCAAATATGCACAAAAGAAGTCTAATATTTTTAATTTTTCAATCAACTCAACGCCCAATCGCTACTAGCAAAGAAGTGTTGATTGGCACTTATTGTTCTTACTCATAATTATTTTTCGAAATCAAACAATCCACTAATTGGATTTGAGTTATCACTCAATGGGTTGCCCAAGCTCATCACGCAACTTACGAATACGCTGTAAAAGCTTCAACCTTCTACTTCTAGCTGTTGCAGTCAAAAATAATCTTAAAGGGAAATAAATCAAGGTCATGGTTCCGGCAAGACCAGCCATCAATATGAAAAATAGAGCTCCAGAATCATTCATATTTGCAACCATAAGCGTCAAT
The DNA here is from genome assembly GCA_003215555.1 of Prochlorococcus sp. AG-409-K04. Lineage (GTDB taxonomy): Bacteria > Cyanobacteriota > Cyanobacteriia > PCC-6307 > Cyanobiaceae > Prochlorococcus_E. Next base: position 30,130 of record QCKE01000003.1, on the reverse strand, counting down.
GATGCAATAAGCATCCATTTGAATCGAAAATTTGAAAGAATTCGGCTTTCCCCACTTATTAACATCTCGCTTTTCGTAAGAGTGTTATTGGAATTGTGAAAAGCTTTCTAGACAAATGTCCAAAATCATTAAATCTTCTGAAGAATCCAGAGGAGCATTAGAAAAAGGTGTTAATTCACTGGCTGATGCCGTAAAAGTTACTATTGGTCCAAAAGGTAGAAACGTAGTACTAGAAAAGAAGTTTGGAGCTCCAGATATTGTTAATGATGGAGTAACCATTGCTAAGGATATCGAACTTGAAAACCCTTTCGAAAATATAGGAGCAAAACTAATTGAACAAGTTGCTGCCAAAACAAAAGACAAAGCTGGTGATGGAACCACCACTGCAACAGTTTTAGCCCAAGTAATGGTTCATGAAGGCTTGAAGAATACGGCAGCTGGAGCAAGTCCTATTGAAATACGTCGAGGGATGGAAAAAGCTGTTGCAAAAATCGTTGACAATTTGAAAAAGCAAAGCAAAGAGATTAGCGGGCAAAAAGTTCTTCAAGTTGCAACAGTGAGTTCTGGAGGAGACGAAGAGATTGGCAAAATGGTTGCCGAAGCAATGGAAAAAGTCAGTGTTGATGGTGTAATTACAGTGGAAGAATCAAAGTCATTAAATACTGAATTAGAAATCACAGAAGGCATGGCATTCGATAGAGGATATAGTTCCCCATACTTTGTCACTGATCCTGAAAGGCAAATTTGTGAGTTTGAGAATCCATTGTTCTTAATTACAGACAAAAAGATAAGTTCGATTAATGATCTTGTTCCTGTTCTTGAAGCAGTCCAAAAAAATTCATCGCCTTTGATAATTTTGGCAGAAGAAGTTGAAGGAGAAGCTTTGGCAACCTTGGTAGTCAACAAAAACCGTGGGGTTCTTCAAGTGGCTGCAGTAAGAGCACCATCATTTGGAGAAAGGCGCAAAGCTGCTTTAGCCGATATAGCTGTTCTTACAAATGGAACATTAATTAGCGAAGACAAAGCAATGAGCTTGGAAAAAGTATCTATTTCTGATTTAGGCACAGCAAGAAAAGTAACAATTACAAAAGATTCAACAACAATAGTTGCAAACGATTCCACCCAAAAAGAAGTAGCAGCAAGGGTTGCAGCCATCAAAAGAGAGTTAGAGCAAACTGACTCTGAATACGACAAAGAAAAGTTAAATGAGCGCATTGCAAAGCTCGCTGGAGGAGTGGCAGTTATCAAAGTAGGTGCTCCAACTGAAACAGAGCTGAAAAATCGCAAGTTACGAATAGAAGATGCGCTCAATGCAACACGAGCTGCAGTTGAAGAAGGAATCGTTGCAGGGGGTGGTACTACTCTTATTCAATTAGGAGATAGTTTAGATTCACTATCAATGGAATTAAATGGAGATCAAGCTACGGGGGTAGAAATTGTCAAGAAAGCTTTATCAGCTCCTGCAAAGCAAATTGCTATGAATGCAGGTGAAAATGGAGATGTTGTTGTTTCAGAAATTCAAAGACTCGGAAAAGGGTTTAATGCAGCCACTGGAAAATATGAAGATCTAATGTCAGCAGGCATTATTGATGCAGTCAAAGTTATTCGCCTAGCACTACAAGATGCAGTTTCTATTGCCTCACTTCTAATTACAACAGAAGTAGTAATAGCAGACAAGCCAGAGCCACCTGCCACTGGTGGAGATGCAGGTGCTGATCCAATGGGTGGTATGGGTGGTATGGGTGGTATGGGTGGTATGGGTGGTATGGGTGGTATGGGTATGCCTGGAATGATGTAAAAAGCTTTTAAATTTACTAATTTTTAGGAAGCTTTAGGCATTTCGTATTCAATTAACGGGACCCAACGTCGCAAATGATTCAAAGATGGCACTGGTGGGGGAAGAAATTCAATCAAATTGGTATCTAATGTATTGGCTAGCTTTTCTTCCCGATTTGACATATCTTCCTGCTTAGATAGCTCTGTTATTTCATTGTTATTTATTGGCAAAGCTTGATCTTTTTTTCCATCTACAGGAGTTTCTATGGATTCTTCCTTTTCAAACAAATCTATCTGCTCTTGATTCGACAATAAGTGAGGATTCTCTACCTTCTCAATTAAGCTTGAAGCCTCAATAGAATTTTCACTTTTATCAACTTCATTAATTAATGAAGTTGCTTCTCCTAAAACTGCAGCCTTCTCATAATTATTCTCTTTAGAAATGTTCAGTTCTTGTTCAGATTCAACAGGAAGGGATAATACTTCTTCTTTTGATTCAGCAACAAAGCCTAGCCAACGTCGCCAATGATTCAAAGATGGCACTGGTGGGGGAAGAAATTCAATCAAATTGGTATCTAATGTATTGGCTAGCTTTTCTTCCCGATTTGACATATCTTCCTGCTTAGATAGCTCTGTTATTTCATTGTTATTTATTGGCAAAGCTTGATCTTTTTTTCCATCTACAGGAGTTTCTATGGATTCTTCCTTTTTAAACAAATCTATCTGCTCTTGATTCGACAATAAGTGAGGATTCTCTACCTTCTCAATTAAGCTTGAAGCCTCAATAGAATTTTCACTTTTATCAACTTCATTAATTAATGAAGTTGCTTCTCCTAAAACTGCAGCCTTCTCATAATTATTCTCTTTAGAAATGTTCAGTTCTTGTTCAGATTCAACAGGAAAGGATAATACTTCTTCTTTTGATTCGATATCTTGAAGAGTTTCAATCCCAAAACGATGAACCCATTGGGTTCTTAAAGCAAATAGTTGTTCTTTTTCATCAAATTCTATTGCTTTAGAGATCTGATAGCTGAGATGATCTTTCCGCAAAGAAATAAAATCTGTTGACATAATAAAAATCAATAGCTAAAGGAGTTTGCGATTTAGAAGTGGACGAATGGTTAAAAACAGTCCGATAGTGAGAATGCTTAACAGAAGCAAACATCCGTGTCCTGTTATTTCGCCATAAGGGGCATGAACAAGAACAGTTCCTAAATCAAGCGAACCGCTATAAGCAGCTCTAATAGGTTCTATAGCAAAGGTAAGGGGATTTATGGCTGCTAGCCAGCCCAACCATGTAGGCATGAAAGAAATTGGAACTAAAGCAGTGCTTGCAAAAAGCAACGGAAGGTTAGCAACAAAAATTAGTGCTAAAAGCTCAATATGCCCAGGCAAGACAAAAGCCAATCCAAGACTCAAAGCTGTTACACCAAAAACTAAGAGTATAAGTGTTAATGTCACCAACAAAGTACCCAACAAACTTGGCCACCCATAACCAAGCAAAGAGGAAACTCCCATAATTGCAAAGCTCTGTAAAATACTAATTGATGCTATATAAATCACTGATGACACAACAATAGAACTTCGACTGTGCAAAGGAGCAACAAGTAATCGATTTAGAAATCCAAATTCGCGATCAAACATTAATGGTAACCCAGCATTAAGAGCTCCGCTAAATGCTGTAAAAACAATAATTCCTGAACCTAGAAATTCTCCATATTCCATTTCACCTGGTAAAAAATCTACAGGAGCGTTTTGAAAAAGTGCCCCAAACAAAACAAGCCATATCAAAGGTTGTAATATCCCAGCAACAAGAGTAGAAGGTCGTCTCAATAGCTGTATAAACAGTCTTCTAGTCAATGCTTGGACCTCCTGAATGAATTGAATAGATTTTGAATTGTTCTTCACTGAAGTCTGAGAAGTGGATGTGGAAAGAGTAGTGTTCATAGAAAAAGTTTTAATTTTTTTTAGAAATCACCTATCTCATTGATTGTTTTGCTTCTTTCTTAAGATCTCTAGTACTTACAACCTCTAACTCTGCATCCATTATCGTTTTCCCCGTGGCTTGCAAATAAACATCATCTAAACTAGGGCGACTTTCAGAAAGGGTGAAAATCTCAAAGCCTTCACTTTCTAATTTGTCACGTACTAACCTAATAACAGCTGGATCATCTAAAAAGAAATTCAACGAAAACCCTTGAAAATTGTTTATAACAACATCATTCACACCATCAACATGATTTATTAATTGCCTGACACGTTCGCCTTCGCCTAAGTTGCTAAATTCCTGAACTTTTAACGTTACACGAATATTACCTAATTTATTTTTTAATTGCTCAGGCGTACCCTTCGCAATAACTTTACCAACATCCACAATTGCCATCTGATCTGAAAGTTCATCAATTTCTTCCAAATAGTGACTACTCAAAAGTATTGTCGTCCCTTGACTTCTCAATTCTTTTAAGAGTGACCAAATTATTGAGCGACTTTCAATATCCAGGCCAACTGTAGGCTCATCTAAAACCAAAAGTTGAGGTTCATGCAGCAATCCAGTAGCAAGATCAAGTCGTCTTCTCATCCCGCCCGAATAAGATCCAGAACGTCTATCAATCCATTTACTCATACCAAGACACTCGATTAATTTCTTAATACGATCGTCTCGATATTCTCTGCGTAAATGATAAAGATCTCCATGAAATTGAAGTAATTCTCGACCGGTAAGAATCTTATCTATTGCCACTTCCTGAGCAACATACCCTAACTTACTTCTAACTTCGCGTGAATTTTTCAAAGCATTTTGTCCAGCAAAAATGACTTCCCCCGAGTCTGGCGCCAATAAAGTGCAAAGAATTCTAAGAGTAGTGCTTTTACCTGATCCATTTGGACCAAGAAGACCAAAAAGAGAACCTTTGGGGATTTCAAGCGTTAGATTGCTCAGAGCCTTTACAGGTCCATAAGACTTATTCAGCTCCCGAAGTTCAACCAGTAGCATTTAAAATAAGATTGGTTCAGAAACAATCAAGAATCTAGAGAAGAAAATTGAATAAGGTGAATTTCCAATGCATTAATAATATTTTTTTTAAGAAATTGAAAATAAAGTTGTCATATTAGACATTAGATAAATTGACTGATTATGAAATTGACTAGCTAATTCCAAGCGACTAATAACAAGCAAAAGACAAACTCCGAACATATAAAGAATAGACCAACGAAAAAGACCTTTAGCTCTAGGAAGATCTTCTGGACTATCAACAAGTTTTTTCACCATTTGAATCAAACGAACATTAAAAGGTATCAACAAAAGACCATATAAAAAGCCACCTTCAGGCAAAGCAAAAATCCCAAAAAAACTTAAAAAGAAAGTTGCCCAGCCATATTGAGATATTGCCTTGGCAGTAAATACAGAACCCTTCACAACTGGCAACATTGGTATCCCTACAGATTGATAGTCATCTTTTAGAAGAATTGCCAAAGCCCAAAAATGTGCAGGAGTCCAAACCATTACCAATGCAAACAACCACCAGCTACTTAAACCAATATGACCAGTTGCTGCTGCTGCACCCACCAAAGGTGGAATTGCTCCAGCTACTCCACCAATCACAATGTTTTGAGACGTACGAGGTTTTAAGAATGCAGTATATAAAAGCACATAACTACATAACCCTAACAAAGATAGTCCAGCAGCCAAGCAATTGACACCACTAATCAGAAGTGCTGCTGCTGCACAAGTGCAAGAAATAGCTCCAGCAAAAACAGCAGATGATGACAATCGGCCTGATGGAAGTGCTCTTGAACTTGTCCGCTTCATGCGCCCATCAAGGTCCTGCTCCCAAAGACAATTAAGAGCACCAGCAGCAGCAGCAGCCAATGCTCCACCCCCCAAAGTACAAACAAGTTTTGGTGAAGGTAAAGGCCAACCTTCACTTAATGCCATTCCACCTAAAGTTGTTGCCAAAAGTAGCGGGATAAGTCTTGGTTTTGCTACTTCTATCCAAGGAGGAAGACTAATTTTTTTTCTAGATGGAACTACTTGATCTCTCGTTAGCGACCTGTGAAAAACTTGAGAAGTAGAGCTAACCATGACAAACCTCCAAAGATGTGTCTTCGAAATTTTTAGTTTTAATAGAAGATAGGGTAGGTCTTCTACAGCTAAGTGCAGCCAAACAAGCAACTAATAAAGAAGCAAGAAGTTGATGAGAGACTCTTAACAAAGGTTCCTGTAAAGAGAAATGAACAGAAAGAACACCAAGAAAAATTTGCAAGATCAAAAGCAATAGAACAGACAAGAGTAACGGCCATTGTGAAAGTGACCAACCTCCAGCAATAATAGAAAAAATTACAAATGCAAAGATTAACGTCGAAACTGGGTATGCAGATATTCGATGAATCTCCAGCCATTGGCAATCAATCCCATTAGATAAGCATCTTTGAGCTGACCAAGTGGTGGCCATGCGACTACCTATCAAACTTTGAGCAATTACCATTGCGACTGCTCCCCTACTCATAACTCTCCACCAAATTGGTGAACTCACTTGATTAGGCTCTAATAGTCTTTGTACTAAGCCGCTCATAAGAGCAACTAGTGTAAATGCTAAAAATAAATGACCCATTACAACACTTGAAGGCAAAAGATCTACTACAGTCAAAGCTCCCAAAGCACCTTGTAAAACAATCAAGAAAAAGACAAATCCATTTATCCATGGCAACCATTTTGGTAGCAAGGACCTGAAAATCACAGAAATTAAAAATTGCCCAGATATAGCAATACCAACAAAAAATGCATCTAATCTATGAAACCACTCCAAAAAAACCTGTATATTCATCCTCCCTTTAGGAAAAAAAGATCCATAACACAGAGGCCAGTCTGGACAAGCCAGCCCCGCCTCCATAACTCGAGTAGCTCCTCCAATAACAACTAATGCGATCAGAGCAACAACAATATGAGCACCCATTTTACTAAGAAAGCCTCTTAATTGATTAGGTGTAAACGTGAACAACTTTGGAAGTTAGTGTAAAAATAAATTTCTTATATATCAAGGTAGCTATTCATTGAGTTAAGGCACGTTATTTAATAGGACTGCAAATAAAAAGGTTCTAAAGTCTCCCATTCCTGACAGAAATATTCTATTTGACCTTAATGAAGAGCAAAATCTGCAGAAAACAAAGGAAATATAAGGAAATCAGACTAGATAAATGCGTAAAACGTTAAATCTATATAAATTAGGTTTAGAAAATTTTGAGGATTCGTATTCTTGCCAACAACGGCTATATATACGATTTTAATAAGCTTAGCCCTAATTGTTGGATCTATATGGGCTAGCAATAGTCTCGATTTCTTACCAGCAGTAGCTAGTTCTAATGCGCCTATATATGACGAACTATTTAAGGTTCTTTTTGTTATAGGGACCGTATTATTTATCGGAATGACAGGTTTAGTGATTTATAGCCTCATACAATTTAGAAAAAGACCTGGACAAGAAGGAGATGGATTAGCAATAGAGGAAAATCTTCCATTAGAAATTTTCTGGACTGCGGTACCAGCCGTTGTGATTTTATTTGTTGGACTTTATAGCTATGACATTTACAACCGAATGGGAGGAATGCAATTGCTCAGTTCTGATTCCCATAGCCATCATTCAATGTCTGCACAAGAAAGGCTATGGGGTGGAATTGGAGAAGTAAAGCAAGAAGAAAATGAATCAGAAGTATTACCTGTCATTAATGTTGAATTATCAGCAATGCAATTTGCTTTCCTTTTCAATTATCCCAAAGGAGAGATAATTTCAGGAGAACTTCATGTACCTGTTGGATATCCAGTACGAATGAGAATGGAATCTAAAGATGTAATTCATGCTTTTTGGGTTCCCGAATTTCGCCTTAAACAAGACGTAATACCAGGTCAACCAACAATTTTAAATTTCACCCCTACCAAAACAGGCAAGTACCCCATAATATGTGCTGAATTATGCGGCCCATATCATGGAGGCATGAGATCTACTGTTGTTGTAGAAGAACCAGATGAATACATTGCTTGGTTCCAAAAAAATTCTAAGTCACCAGATATTGAAGCATGAGTATTTCTATCCCTCCAAACACTGAAAGTAATTCAAAGAAATTGCAACCAACTGGATGGTTGCGTTATTTCAGTTTTAGTCTCGACCATAAAGTAATTGGTATTCAATATCTAATTTGCGGTTTTCTTTTTTATTTGATTGGAGGAGTGCTTGCAGGAGCTATTCGAATAGAGCTTACAAGTCCCATGTCTGATTTCATGGCTAGAGATGTTTATAACCAAGTACTCACCCTTCATGGAACAATAATGATATTTCTGTGGATAGTGCCAGTTGTGAACGGCGCTTTTGGAAATTATCTCATTCCTTTTTATGTTGGGGCTCGCGATATGGCTTTCCCTAGACTTAATGCAGTTGCTTTTTGGCTAATCCCTCCAGCAGGTTTAATGTTAATAAGCAGTTATTTTATTAATGGTGCAGCGCAATCAGGGTGGACAGCATACCCTCCTCTCAGCATTACAACTCCTGCTGCAGGTCAAATCATCTGGATTATAAGTGTTCTCCTTTTAGGAGGAAGCTCTATATTTGGCGGCATAAATTTTATAGCGACTATTTTAAAGCTCCGTCAGCCTGGTCTGAAGCTAATGCAGTTGCCAATGTATTGCTGGGCAATGCTAGGCACAAGTATATTAGTAGTACTTTCAACTCCAGTTCTGGCTGGTACGCTTATACTTCTAAGCTTTGATATCGTTGCTCATACAGGCTTTTTCAACCCTACGCTAGGTGGTAACGTCATTGTCTATCAGCATCTTTTTTGGTTCTACTCCCATCCTGCTGTTTACATAATGGTCTTACCAGCCTTTGGACTTGTAAGTGAAATCTTGCCCGTTCATTGTCGCAAGCCTCTTTTTGGATATTCCACGATGGTTTATTCAATTATGGCCATAGTAGCCTTAGGACTTATTGTTTGGGCTCATCACATGTTCACTAGTGGTACTCCACCTTGGATGAGACTCTTTTTTACTATAGCTACTGCATTTATTGCTGTTCCAACTGGTATTAAATTTTTCAACTGGGTTGCAACTCTTTGGGGAGGGCGTATTTCCATCAATAGCGCTATTCTCTTTTCATGCGGTTTCATTGTCAATTTTATATTGGGAGGGATTACAGGAGTAGCTTTAGCGCAGGTTCCCTTTGATGTACATGTACATGATACCTACTTTGTTGTCGCCCATTTCCATTATATAGTCTATGGAGGATCTGTTTTTGTTATATTCTCTTCTATCTATCACTGGTTCCCAAAATTCACAGGCAAAATGCTTGATGACAATATTGGTAAGTTGCATTTTATTCTTACGTTCATTGGTTTCAATCTATGTTTTGCACCCCAACATTGGCTAGGTCTTAATGGAATGCCCAGACGCGTGGCAGAGTATGATCCACAATTCACTTTTGTGAATCAAATAAGTAGTGTTGGAGCTCTATTAATGGCACTAAGCACTCTCCCTTTTTTATGGAATATCATCAATAGCTTAATTAATGGGAAAGAATCTGGGCCTAATCCATGGAAAGCTTTAACTTCAGAATGGTTAACAAGTTCTCCTCCTCCTGTTGAGAATTGGATTGGAGAAGCTCCATTAGTTACTGAGCCTTATGGCTATGGGCACAAAACAAAAAACTCAAACTCCCCAGTTCAAATGAATAAGAAACAAGAAACATCATGACAGCTGTTTCCTCTCTCAATGAAAAATCTGATGAACTCACCTCAACCAAGGAGGCGCACGCAGATCATAGATTATTTGGTCTAATTACTTTTCTTATTGCTGATGGAATGACATTCGCTGGTTTCTTTGCAGCATATTTAACTTTTAAAGCAGTAAACCCATTGCTACCGGATGCCATTTATGAACTGGAACTACCTCTACCAACATTAAACACAATCTTGTTGTTATTAAGTAGCGCAACTTTCCATAAAGCAGGTAAAGCATTAGAAGAGCAACACGCAAAGCGATGTCAAAACTGGTTACTTGTTACAGCAGGCCTTGGAGTCGCATTCCTGATTAGTCAGATGGTTGAATATTTCACCCTCCCGTTTGGGCTAACAGACAATCTATATGCAAGCACTTTCTATGCACTAACAGGGTTTCACGGACTTCATGTCACTCTTGGTGCAATAATGATTTTAATTGTTTGGTGGCAAACTCGATCTCCTGATGGACGAATCACAAATGTCAATAAATTCCCCTTAGAAGCAGCAGAACTATATTGGCACTTTGTAGATGGGATATGGGTAATTTTATTTATCATTCTCTACCTACTTTGATCTTGAATTCTTGATACCAAAAAAATAAATTTCTAGAGGATTATTGCCACATTTGAACTTATTCGTCAGAATTAATAGAAATCAAAAGGACTATTAAATGCTGGTAGGCCAGGAATTACTCGACAAAGCCAAATCCTTGAGCAAATGTTCTGAGGACGAGATTGCGAAAGGCTGTGGCTATGTAGGCCCGAGTGGTAGGGTGCTACGCAAAAGCTTTTACAGAGCACTAGTACAAGCAAAGGGGTATAAATTGCGTTCCAATGGTCCAGGCAGGCCTGGAAACAGGTCTTCTAGAGGACGTCAAGCTGAATTTAGAACAAAAGTTCATGGCAATGGAAACCTCTTGATTGGTCATGCGTATACAAAAAAACTCGGTCTAGAACCTGGACAAGAATTTAGGATTGACGTGAGAAGAGATTCTGGTGCGATATGCTTGCTTCCTTTAGGCGGCAAAACACTTGAATTAAAATAATCGATACGATTTCCTCTAAATTCTTACTTGTTTAATAATTAAGAGTTTAGAGGAAACCATTATCAGCCAGCCAATCCTGAGAAATTTCAGAGTTATTTTCATTTGAATCAATCGCTAATTCATCACTTGTATCTCGTAAAAGGCTCTCTGCATATTTAGCCATAAGATCTGCTTCTAAATGCACTAATTCCCCGCTTTTCAGGTATTGCAAGGAAGTATTAATCCAAGTATGAGGAATAACAGCAGTTGAAAAAATATGCCCTTCTCCTTCGATATCTGAAACTGTCAGACTTACGCCATTAATAGCAATACTAGCTTTTTTACATGTGTATTTCTTAAAGAAAGGATCTTTCCATTTGATTTGCAAAAGCCAAGATTGAGGCAAAGCTTTTATAGAAATCACTTGTCCCAAGCCATCAACATGACCACTCACTAAATGTCCTCCAAGGCGATCAGAAAGGCGCAATGCTTTCTCTAAATTGACAAATGCTTGAGAAGCGGCTTTCTCTCCAAGAGCAGTTCTTTTTAAAGTTTCTTCGCTGACATCTGCTAAAAAGCCTTCACTTCTCAATGAAGAAACAGTTAAACAAACACCATTTACAGAAATGCTTTCTCCAAGAATTAAACTAGAAAACGAAGAGGGTACTTCAACTAACACTCCTTTCCCTTGAAGATGAATTTTGCCGACGGATTGAATGAGACCTGTAAACATCTTACAAAAACCTAAACAACAAATCTTTAGTCATAATTTAGAAAAAGTATTGATTAATCAAAAATCAAATTTTAGTTGAATGAAAGCAAAACGCAATCGATTTGGTACTGGCCCACAAGTAAGCCTATTTACTTTAGGGACAATGCGTGCAATTGAATCTGTAGAACAAATGTATTCCGTTATAAAAGAAGCTTGCTTGATTGGGATAAACCACATTGAAACCGCACCTGCGTATGGTCCCTCAGAAAAATTTATAGGAGAATCTCTAAAAAAACTAAATTCAGAAGGCATTAAACCTATAAATGACTGGATAATCACAAGTAAAATTTTACCTGGATTAAATTTCTCAAATGGGAAAAAGCACATAGAAGACATTTTATCAACACTATCAATTCAAAAAATAAATAATCTTGCAATCCATGGTCTAAATTTGAATGATCACCTCAATTGGGCACTCTCAGGAGAAGGAGCTGAACTACTTCAATGGGCTAAAAGTAATGACCTAATCGAACAAATAGGATTTAGTTCTCATGGATCATACTCTTTAATTAAAAAAGCAATTGAAAGTAATCACTTTAATTTCTGCAACCTTCATCTACATTTATTAGATCAAACAAGAATACCTCTAGCAATAAAAGCACTAGAAAAAGGGATGGGAGTTTTAGCAATTTCTCCTGCCGATAAAGGAGGGCATCTCCATCACCCAAGCAAAACATTAGTTGAAGACTGTTCACCCTTTTTACCAATTGAACTCGCTTATAGATTTTTATTAGCTCAAGGAATTAGTACACTTACTCTTGGTGCCTACAAAAAAGAGGACTTCTTTATTGCAAAGAAACTTATCAATGCCAATTCTCCATTAAGCAAAGAGGAACAATATGCCATCAATCATTTAATGAACAAAAGCAAAACTCGACTAGGAGAGACATTTTGTGGTCAATGTAGAAATTGCTTACCTTGCCCAAAAGAAGTCCCGATCCCTGAAATCCTACGGCTCCGAAACCTTGCGTTTGGCCTTGATCTACAAACATTTGCAAAAGAAAGATATAATCTTATAGGTAGAGCAAGTCATTGGTGGGAAAAAGTTGATGGAAGCGCTTGCCAACATTGTGGAGATTGTCTTCCCAGATGCCCTAATAAATTAGAAATCCCCAATCTACTTAAAGAAACTCATGAAAGTCTAGGAGATACTCCAAAAAGAAGGTTATGGAGATGAAGTCAGCCAAAGATCCTCAAGTAAACTTATTTCATCACTATTTAATGGAGGTAAAGACCAACAATTTTGAAAAGATTCATTCATCATATAAAGCGATTGAATTTTGTCCGGAAGATAACTTATAGCCTTTCTTAATTCAGGATAAGGAAGAGGTGGAATGACTCCTCTTGAAAGGAAGTTTACAGCCAAAGGAAGATTATATGTTTCCTGAATCCATTCAAATGGAAAGGGTTGAAAAGATGATTTTGGTCGCATCAAACAAGTCCAATTCAAAGGTGAACCTTGCTTGGGTATTACGATGCTTAACCGCGGATCACTTATCAACTTCTTTACACAATATTGCATAGGTAACATAGCAACCGATGCTTTACCTGAAAGCAACCAATTCAATGCATTTCTATCATCATAAATCTGTGTCTGAGACCTTAACAACCTTAAAGAATCAACATGCTTCATACAATTAGCTATAGAAATTATTACTCTTGCACTACTAGGCAAAACTATCTGATCTTTTAATTCAGGTTCTAAAAGGACATCCCAAGTATCGTTGACTCTATTCACTAAATCATGATGCCCTCTAAAGATCAACACCCAAGGGCTAACCGCTAGTGGAAAAATCAAAGAAGAAAGCTCTTCAGGGTAGGTATTTAAAAATGAAATCGCTTGACTGCTTAATCGTTCATATGCGTTCTCCGAATCAATCGGCTGAAATTCTTCAAATGGACAGTCCTGTAACCAACCGTCACCCAAAAGTAGAAGATCAGCATCATTTCCTAATTGAGATTTGTACAAATCATTTGACAGTTGTGCATCAAAAAAGTGAATTTTCCATGGCGAAGGTAATGTCTTCAGAAGATCTCTAGAAAAAAGACCTTTAGGGACGCTAATAGTTGGTGTATGAACAGAATTAGAACATCCAGACAGAAATAACAAACTTGTCAACCCGGCAAGTCGAATAAAGTCTCTCCTTCCTATTTTCCCTTGTTTCATATTCAAATATTACAAGCCAATCTCAACATAACTAAGCCTCATCTTGCAATTGTTCCACAGCCGATTCAAAGCCTCTTAGCAATTGCTTACAACTAAAACCATTAATCTGTGCCAACAAAGACAAAGCACCAGCGCCCACGCCTTCCTTTATAAATCCAAGTTCATAATCACGCAAAACTTTTTTAGAACTCATAGAAAAATCTAAATTCGAAGACAAACATAAAAGGGATACTTCAAAAAAATCCTCTATCTTATTAATTAAAAGATCAAATTCACTCTTCTTTTCAAAAGAAGAGATTTTTTCTGATACAAGCCAACCAGTTGTACCAATTGAGACATCTTTCAAGAAATCTGCTCTTAATGATACATCTAGTGAAGCCAATGCAATCGCTAAGACTGCTAACATTTGACTTCCTCCTCCTAGCAAGACTGGCAGCCTGATTTGTCTTGCCCCGAGCAATAATCCAACAGCAAAAGGTTGAAAAGGATCACCTACAGCAGCCAACAATTTTCTTGGCAAAGGTTTCTCTCCAAGATCTGCTGATTGAAGCCCTTCTTGAACCAAACTCTGTTTTAATTCAACTGGAGGTATCTGATTGCTTCCACTAATCAAATTCCCCACTTTAAGTCCTAATCCAGTTAACACAGCAAGTGCAGTAGTCGTTCCAGCAGGGACACATTCAGATATTAGCAATGGATGTTTTAAACTCATCCCCAAAGTAAAACCGTCTTTCCAAAGGTTTTCTACACGCTTAAGATTCATAGCTTTTCCCGTAGTCAAACAATTTGATGGACCACATAAAGAAGGATCAACATGTAAACAGGGGAAGGTAGCAGGGTGAGGCAATCCAAGGTTAACGACTACTGATTTAACGTTAATGAATCGAGAAGCCACATGACTAATCAACGCAGGAGATACTCCTGCAGGGAGTGGAGGCAAAGACCACTTTCGTGAACACAATGGCCCTTGCAGTAGCAATTCTGCATCTGCAAGGGCAGTAAAACGTCTCGATTCTTTTGTAGCACCAGCGGCAGAAATACCTTCAATCTCTGCAGTCTTTGTGCATGCTAAAACCAAAATGCTATGTATACAATCAACAGAATCAGTCCAAGTCTTTATCCATCGATTTAATGAAAATACTGATGAAGCTTTACCAAAAGCGTTGCATCCACCTGGGAGTTGACGGAACTTACTCATCCTATCAATTTTTTTCACACTGGGTCCCACAAAAGCAAACGATTTAGTATTCGAGGTGGAATTGGAATAGGTGCATACAATTTGGGAAAAATCCAGAAAGCAACTGCATGCAAAGTAAAAACAAATACAAACTCCTGTAAGACAACTAATAGTAACGAAACAATTTGAACAAACAACAAGTCCGGAACAAAAGCTATGTCAAAAAGAGAAATCACGCGTTCTAACAATAGTGCTCCAGCCCTACTAACTACAATCCACAAATTCTCTCCAACCAACAATGACAACAAAAATACTCTTACAAGAAATCCAAAAGTACCAATCAACACACCCACTCCCCAACTCCACCACCAATTCAATTCTTTAAACCAGCTCCACCCTAACCAAAGAGAAAGGAATCCATATGGGAACAAGACCAAAGGCCCTCTAATTGGCCCCATTAGCGCTATTAAAAGTATTACCAAGAGTGTCACCCCTTCAACTCCTGAGGAAGTCCCTCTCCTGACCTGTAAAAGGGCTAAAGGTAGAGGCAAAGCAAGTCGAAACAAGGCCCCTCCAATAGGCAAATAATAAAGAGCTATCCATAGCAAAGCTGATGCAGCTGCCAAGTAAGAAGTTTCGACTAAACGAATAGCTTGTCTTCTTGAAAGAGGCTTTTGCGTATTTTGTCTTTTTCGAAATAAATAGCTATTAAAATCTTCCAAAACATCTACCTCATAGATGTATTTTTAAGTACCTTTTTCTCTTCAAATCTTTCTATCTTCTCAACTTCAAAAACTACTCCAGCTTCACGCAAAACACTAGTAACTTGTTCAGCTGGAGCTGAAGGATTTGCTGCAGAAAGTTTAAGAATAATTCGATATGGCTGCGGAGTATATAAAAATGATCTTTCTTTCTTTGAAGAAAGCATGTTGTTCTTTTTCTTTTTTCTCTCCTCTACCAGATTAGCTTTGTTTTCCAATATAGAAGATTTATTAATAGATTTTTTCTTCGGAAGTGTATTTTCTGTTTTACTTAAAGCAGGGCTCATTTCTTTTTTTACTTCTAAAGAATTTTGTTTTTCCTCATAGCTTAAAGGCGAATCAAAGCTATCTTCCAATTTTCTCCCAAAATTTGAATCTGAGCATGCCTGAATATAAAGAGAACAGAACAAAAATAAAAATATTTTTATCGAATTATGTATCAAAATTTTATTATAAAAATTCATTTTTCTTCTTTAGATTTTACACCTAAATCTGAATTTACATTTAACTTAGCAGATTTCATTGCCTTCGAAGACTTTGCTTTAGAAGAAATTTTCTTACTTTTATTTCTTGTTGAAGTATTCTTTCTATTTGGTTTCTTAGCTTTTAACAACTCAATAGCTTCATCAATATTAATATCATCAGCTTTTTTGTCTTTTGGCAATGAGGCATTAACTTTGCCTTGCTTTACATACAATCCATAGGGTCCATTATATATAAAAATATTTTCCTTCTCTCCTTTTGGAATACCAAGATCTCGAAGAGCTATTCTTCCCCCTCTTCCTAATTTAGGAATAGCTAATAATTCTAGAGCACGTTTTAATTCAATTTCATAAACATCATCTTCTTTTTTCAAGGATCGATTGTCAGGTTTTTCCCCATTACCTTTATCCCAAACAACATAAGGACCAAATTGACCGGTTCTAGCCTCAACTTTACCGCCTTCAGGGTGTTCACCTAAGAGACGAGGCAAACTCAAAAGTTTTACAGCTTGATCTAATGAAAGTTCTTCTGTTTTTATATCTTTTGGAAGAGATGCACGCCTAGGCTTTTCCTTCTTGTCTATACCTTCTCCGAGTTGAACAAAAGGTCCCCATGGTCCAAATCGAAGATAAACCTTTTCTCCAGTATCAGGATGAATTCCAAGATCTGAAGGTCCGTCAAGGATTTGCTTTACTTTCTCTTGATCCAAATCACCAGGGGTGATATCCATAGGCAAATTACCTTTTGCATCAACCTCTTCACCATCTTCATTAATCCTCTTGCCCTCCAGCCAAGGTCCATTTGACCCAATACGGACTGTGCCAGAAATACCTTCTAGATCAACTTTTCTATAAGCCTTGCCATCAATGTCTCCTTCTCTCTTATCTACCTGTGCAGCCAAACCCTTTCGGCCTTTATAAAATGACTCCAAATATGGAAGCCAGTTTAAAGAACCAGAAGAAATTTCATCTAAAGAAGATTCCATGCGAGCTGTAAAAGTCGTATCAACCAAATCTGGGAAATGTTCTTCTAAAAGTGACGTAACTGCAAAAGCAGTAAAAGTTGGTGCAAGAGAGTTGGATGTTAAAGATGCATATCCTCTATCAACAATAGTTCCAATAATGCTTGCATAAGTTGATGGTCTTCCAATACCTTCCTTTTCTAGAGTTTTGACCAAAGAAGCCTCACTATATCTAGCCGGAGGCTTTGTAATATGTCCAACAGCATCAACGGTCTTTACTGCAAGCTCATCTCCGGGAGATAGTAAAGGTAAAAGAATTTCCTTGCCTTCCAAAGCGGCTTCTGGATCATCACTACCTTCCACATAAGCCCTAAAAAAACCAGGGAAATCAATATTTTTACCGGTGGCCCTAAAAATCGCATCACATACATTGATATCAACAGACAACATCGTCAACTTTGCTTCAGCCATCTGGCTTGCAACTGTTCGTTTCCAAATAAGTTCATACAAAGACAAATCTCTCCCACTTAGACCAGTTTCATTGGGCATTTTAAAAGTTTCACCAGCAGGTCTAATTGCTTCATGAGCCTCTTGTGCATTTCTTGTATTGGAACTGAACTTTCTAGGAGACTGACTTAAATATTCTTTCCCATAGCGCAATTCAACACATTGTCTTGCAGCACTAATTGCCTGCTGAGACAAGTTAACTGAATCTGTCCTCATATATGTGATAAAACCTCTTTCATATAAACCTTGAGCGCATCGCATAGTTTCTCTAGCAGACAATCTCAACTTTCGATTTGCTTCTTGTTGAAGAGTGCTAGTTGTAAAAGGAGGGACAGGCTTTCTAATAGTCGGCTTTTTTTCAACTGATTTAACTATCCACTTATTTTTTCTGAATAAATCCGCCAGATCTTTTGAAACTGGTTCTGTTAGAAGCTTAGCCTCACTTCCTTTTTTAATCTTTCCTGTCTGCTCATCAAAATCAGTTCCCTTTGCAATTCTTTTATCATCCAGAACAATCAAACGGGCCTCTATAGGAAATTTATTTTTCTCTAAAGTAGTTTTCAAATCCCAATAAGAAGAAGTTTTAAAAGCTCTTCTTTCTCTCTCACGTTTAACTAGAAGCCTAACTGAAACAGATTGAACTCTTCCCGCTGAAAGGCCCCATGCAACTTTCTTCCACAAAAGTGGTGAAAGTGTATAGCCCACTAATCTGTCCAGAATTCTTCTTGTTTCTTGAGCATGAACTAACTCCATATCTAAATCTCTAGGTTTCTGAAGCGCTTTTTGAATTGCTTGTTTTGTTATCTCATGAAAAACCATTCTTTTTGTAGGCACTTTTGGTTTCAACAATTCCAACAGATGCCAACTAATACTCTCTCCCTCTCGGTCTTCATCAGTAGCAAGCAAGACTTCTTTCGCATCCTTTAATGCTGACTTCAATTCCCTAACAACTTTTTTCTTATCTTTAGGAACAACATACAAAGGCTCAAAATCCGCAGAAGCATTTACGCCGATTCTCGACCATTTTTCTTTCTTCATTGCAGCAGGAATCTCACTAGCACCTCTAGGAAGATCCCTAACATGCCCCATCGAAGCAATTACTTGAAAGTCTTTAGGCAAAAAGCTTTTTATCGTTCTTGCTTTTGTCGGACTTTCGACGATGACCAAGGTGTGCCCCACAGGCAAACAAACAACTGTTATTTATCTTTATCGCATCATGGTCCAAAATGCATAGACCAATTGCATAACTAAGGCATAATTCATAACATCGCTAGAGTTAAAAAACATAGACTTTTCTTTTCTGGCAACTAAAAAATAAAATGACCTATATGGCTGAACTTCTTTTAACTACTCAAGCAATGTCCAACCCTGAAGACTTGCTAAGCCTTTCTCTTAATGCTCAAGCAATTCTCCCAGAAGGCTTTGTACTTTTAGCCCTAATTGGAACTTTGTTAGTTGATCTAGCTGGAGAAGAAACCTCCAAAAGATGGTCTCCACCTATTTGCTATGCAGGCTTAGGCAGTTCATTAATAGTTCTTGCAAGTCAATGGAATTCAATTGTTGAATCATCGTTTCTTGGAGCATTTGTGGGTGACAATTTCTCAATTGCATTCAGAGCAGTTGTCGCACTTTCAACATTAATTTCGCTTCTTATTAGCTGGGAATATGCTGAGCAAAATGGAAGTCCTATAGGAGAATATGCAGCAATTCTTCTTGCAGCCACTTTAGGAGCAATGCTTTTATGTGGATCTTCAGACCTAATTAGTGTTTTTATATCCTTAGAGACCTTATCAGTTGCAAGTTACCTACTATCTGGATATTTAAAGAGCGATGCAAGAAGCTCAGAAGCAGCGCTGAAATATTTGTTAGTTGGATCAGCCGCCGCCGCAGTCTTCCTATATGGTGCATCTCTTCTTTATGGACTGAGCGGATCAACTAACCTTACGAGTATTGGAATTGCACTTCAAATTAGTCCAACTCCACTAGCAGCTTTAGCCCTAGTATTCATTCTTGCAACAGTGGCTTTCAAAATAGCTGCAGTACCTTTCCATCAATGGACTCCAGATGTTTACGAAGGATCTCCGACACCAGTAGTTGCATTCCTTTCAGTTGGATCTAAAGCTGCAGGTTTCGCTCTGGCTATAAGGCTTCTTGTGGGATGTTTTAGTGCATTCGATATGCAATGGAAACTTCTTTTCACTGTGCTAGCAGTTTTAAGCATGACATTAGGGAACGTAGTAGCACTTGCTCAAACTTCAATGAAAAGAATGCTTGCATATAGCTCTATTGGTCAGGCTGGTTTTGTAATGATCGGACTTGTATGCGGAACAGAAGAAGGCTATGCCGCAATGATTCTCTATATGGCTGCATACTTATTCATGAATCTTGGAGCATTTGCATGCATTATTCTTTTTACTCTTAGAACTGGAAGTGACAAAATTGCTGATTATGCTGGTCTCTACCAAAAAGATCCTTTGATTACACTTGGTTTAAGTCTTTGCCTCCTATCATTGGGAGGCATTCCACCTATGCTTGGATTCTTTGGCAAAATATATCTTTTCTTTGCTGGTTGGTCGGATGGAGAATATTTGTTAGTAATTGTTGGCCTAGTAACTTCAGTAATATCAATTTATTACTATATTTCTGTGATCAAGATGATGGTTGTCAAAGAACCTCAGGAAGCATCTGAATTAGTAAGATCTTATCCAGCAATACAATTTAAATCTCTTGGAATCCCCACTTTGAAATTTGCCTTGCTAACTTGTGTTTTCGCAACAGCAATTGGTGGGATTCTCTCTAATCCACTATTTCAATGGGCCAATAGTGCTGTAGCTGGGACACCCATTCTTCAAGACGCATTAGCACAAGCTGCAAACAAGGGTGTAATCGGTTAATAGTGATGTCGAAACTCGTTGCAAAACTAACCAATGTAAGCAAGCATTATGGTCAAGGAGAGTTAGTTGTAAAAGCCTTAGATAATTTAAACCTAGAAGTCTTTCAAGGAGATTATCTGGCAGTGATGGGAGCAAGCGGATCTGGCAAAAGTACTGCTATGAACATTCTTGGATGTCTTGATCGACCAAGCAACGGCATATATCAACTCAATGGAAATTCCATCGAAGACTTAAACGATGATGAACTTGCAGATTTACGCAACCAAGAACTAGGCTTCGTTTTCCAACAATTTCATTTATTGCATGATGCGACAGCTTTAGAAAACGTAATGCTGCCAATGCTTTATGCCTGCACTCCTCCCCGTGAAAGAAAAGAATTAGCAGAAATAGCACTTGAAAGAGTGGGCTTGAGCAACAGAATGAACAATAGGCCAAATCAACTTTCCGGTGGACAACAACAACGTGTTGCAATAGCTAGAGCAATTATCAATAAACCTTCCTTGCTACTGGCCGACGAACCAACTGGCGCTCTTGATTCAAACACCACAGAGGATGTTTTGAATTTATTTGATGAATTACATTCTCAAGGAATCACTGTAGTACTTGTTACCCATGAAGACGAAGTTGCCTATAGAGCAAAAAGCAAAGCCTTATTTAAAGATGGAAAAATTATTGAGCATTCGTAAAATTCAATCAATTTTTCATGCCGATCTAGTCCAATTTTCTTTTTTCCCATTTCTTGAAACTTTTAGCTGACCATTAATATCTATACCTTCAATGTCCCAAATTTCTTTAGATTCAGGTTTTTTTATCTTTCTTGTCCATAGCAGTCTTTCTGCTTCCCTGCACAGGCTCTCGGGGGTATTCATTAGCAAAAGAGCATTTTCTATAGAGAGAAGAACTTCTGATGTCCATTCAACGAGAGAAATCTTTTTGTTGCCTAATACACCTGAAATTGACACACCTTCGATTGGGACGTTATTAAAAACATTTAAACCAATTCCCAAACTAATAAGTATAGGCTCCTGTCCCCTATAAATTACACGACTTAAAAATCCGGCTATTTTTCTATCTTGAACCAACAAATCATTGGGCCACTTGATTTTAACAGGTATACAACTACTCTCCAATCTATGTGCTAAAGCCACAGCAACAGCAAGGCCAAGCAGTGCTGCAGATTTAATAGATGGGTCATAATGTACGGCCGAACTCAACCATACGCCACCATTTGGTGAATGCCAAACACGACCTCTTTGGCCTTTTCCATGTGATTGCCTTCCAGCGATAAAAGCTCTAACGTTATTTCTTTTCAAAGGATGGCTCTTAAGCCATCTAGAAAGTTCTAACTCAGTGCTACCACAAACAGGAGTCCATCTCAATTGCCATGATTTTTTTAACCAACCTTTACTTTTCACAAAAAAATTAATTGGTGCTGCACCATTCCATGAACAAAAATTCCCCATAGGGATAATCAAAAATACAATCAAAAGATTAGCGGCAATTAGTCTGAATTCCACCTAAAGTTGATCTATGAATAATGCCTCAAATAAAAGGCCTCCTACAAATAATGATTTTTCATTAGGTCAGAAAAGCATTCGAAAACCTTCTTCTTTATCTAAATGCATTGATCAAATAAAAATTGACTGGAGAAAAGAAAAAAATCTTGCAGCTCTGTGGCAAGACTGGCCAAAAATAGCAGGTAAAAACCTTTCCTCAAATTGCACTCTGTTGAATCTAGAAAGAGGTATTTTAACAATTGGTACTAATCATCCACAATGGATACAAGCCTTGATTTTCAATCGCAATCAATTAATAACTGCATTAAGAGCCGAAGGACATGAGATCAAGGATCTAAGAATTCAGCAACATTATTATTCAACAAAAATATCAAAAGAAGATGAGCAAAATATTTGGGAAAATCATCCATGCAGAGCAGATATTCATGGGCAAATAAATTGTCCTATTTGTAAATCACCATCACCAGCAGGGGAAGTGAATTTGTGGGGCAAATGTGTAATTTGTAGAAGAAAGGAGCTTTCAAAATAATTTATTTTTTTAATAACAAAATCCCCATTTGTCCTCCAGCAAGAATTTTATAATTTATTTTTTTAAATCCGATTTTTCTTGCCATCTTTTTTTGTAACTCACCATCAGGAAAATTTTGCAAGCTCTTCTCTAAATAAGCATATTCTTCTCTTAATCCCATTATCGAAGCAATAGGTACAACAAGTAAACGCAAATAAAATCTTTGAAAATAAAAGGTTTTTGTTCCTGCTACCGCATGATTGAAATCCAAGACTCCTGCTTTGGCTCCTGATTTCAAAAGACGGTGAATTTCCTTTAAGCCTGCTTCTGGATCGGAAAGATTCCTTAGCCCATATGCCATTACCACTCCATCATAACTATTAGAAGGGAGGTTGTTTTCCAAAATATCTTCTGTTAACCATGAAATAGACAAGTTTTGCTCAGTCAGAGCTCTTTTATTTGCAAGAAGTATTTGTGCATGAGAAAAATCGACACCCAAAACACTACCTAAAGGAGAAACCAAACGAGCCAAAGGCAAACTCAAATCCCCAGTTCCACAACATAGATCGATCCAATTTTCGCCTGAAAGTGGGGCCAAATATGAAAGCAATTGCCTTTTCCAAAACCTGTGAAGACCAAAACTAAATAGATCATTTAAAAAATCATATTTTTGAGAAATTGAATCAAATAACTCTCTAATTGCTATAGGATCCCTAGGTTTCACTTGCGAACAATTCCACTAGAAGGATTAGAATAATGTATCTCAAATAATTAATTGTATTTAAATTAATTATTAAAAATAGATTTAACATATCAATTATTGGTTTGAGCTGTCTTTTTAAGAAGGACTAAAAAACATCAATAATCTATAGGTCTAATCAAAAGTTCTTTTTTCAAAAGGTATGTTTTTATTTCCGCAATGCTTAAGTCTTTATCATGCAGAAGAGAAGCTAAAAGAGCTGCAGAAGCTTTCCCATAGCTTAGTGCTTCAAATACATGATGAAGAGAGCCTGCACCACCAGATGCAATGACTGGTATAGAAACTTCTTCAGAAATTGTTCTTGTTAAATCCAAATCATAACCTTGCTGTGTTCCGTCCCCATCCATAGAAGTCAAAAGTATTTCTCCAGCGCCTAATTCTTCAACTTTTTTAGACCATGAGATTGCATCTAAAGAAGTATTCTTTCGTCCACCATTAACAAAAACATCCCACCCGCAAGACTCGGAAGTTCTACGTTTAGCATCAATCGCAACAACAATGCACTGAGATCCAAACTGAGTAGCGCCCTGAAGAATTAAATCAGGATTTGTAACCGCAGCGGAATTTAAACTTACTTTGTCTGCACCTGCACGCAATAGTTCAGTTATGCCCTCTATTGAACTAATTCCACCACCCACAGTAAAAGGGATAGTTACTGATTCAGCAGTTCTCCTAACAATATCTATCAAAGTTGGTCTTGCTTCATGACTAGCTGCTATATCCAAAAAAACCAATTCATCAGCCCCTTCTTGACTATATCTACAAGCCAACTCCACAGGGTCTCCAGCATCTCTAAGCCCAACAAAATTGACACCTTTTACAACACGACCGTTTGCAACATCAAGACACGGAATTAAACGAAGAGCAACCATAAGTTTTAATTAAAGGACGGCGACTGTTAAGGTTGCCAACAACAAAGAACTTACAGCTCATGCCTCAACTAGTAAACCTTACAAAAATAGGAACAAGAGTAAAAATTGATCTGGACAAAGTTCAAGATCGTATATCAGGTAATTTAATTGAAAAAATATCCTCCGACCCAAAAGCAACAGTCATAGACTATAAAATGACTGATGGAGGAGGTGTTGGAGTAGTCCTTAAACTTGCAGATGGAACAAAAAACTGGTTCTTTGAAAATGAAATTGGACGTAGTTGAGGTTATAAAAAGTGAGTGATACTCGTCAGCTCCTTGGAATAAAAGGAGGATCAGAAACCACAAACATTTGGAAGTTGCGCTTGCAACTCATGAAACCAATTACTTGGATTCCTTTGTTATGGGGTGTAATTTGCGGCGCAGCCGCAAGTGGAAACTACCATTGGAGCATAAGCAATGTCCTTGCATCTATAGCATGCATGATTATGAGTGGTCCTTTACTCGCTGGATACACTCAAACAATTAACGACTATTACGACAAAGAAATTGATGCAATCAATGAACCTAATAGACCAATACCTTCAGGTGCAATTTCACTCATACAAGTAAAAATACAAATCTGGGTACTTCTTTTGTCAGGACTAGCAGTTGCTTATGGTCTTGATCTCTGGGCAAAGCACTCAACACCTTCAGTGTTTCTACTGGCACTTGGAGGCTCGTTTGTTAGTTATATATATTCAGCTCCGCCATTAAAACTTAAACAAAATGGATGGCTTGGCAATTATGCCCTAGGAGCCAGTTATATAGCCCTCCCATGGTGGGCAGGCCAAGCTCTGTTTGGGCAACTGACTTGGATAACAGCAATTTTAACATTAGCGTATAGCTTGGCTGGGCTAGGAATCGCAGTAATAAATGATTTCAAAAGTGTTGAGGGAGACAAAGCATTAGGTCTGCAATCATTACCAGTTGCATTTGGAATTAAAAACGCAAGTTATATCAGCGCTGGGATGATCGACATATTTCAACTTGCAATGGTTGTAGTTCTAATATCTATAGGCCAAAATTTAGCATCAGTAATTTTAATATTATTAATAATTCCTCAAATAACCTTTCAAGATATTTGGTTACTTAGAAATCCATTAAAATATGACGTTAAATATCAAGCAAGTGCTCAACCTTTTTTGATATTAGGGATGTTAGTTACAGCGTTAGCTATAGGTCATAGCTCACTTGTCTAGCTTTGGTGCAGAAAAAACTTCAAACTTTTTTATTTTTAACAACAAGCGCATTAGCTATTGGTTCTTTAACAGCAATATCCGAAAAATATATCAGCAGCTATATAGATGCTTTTTTACCGTCAACAAGCAAAGTAGATATTTTTAGTCGGCCAGGTACCATTGAATTAATTTCATCAGAAGGACTGATTATTCAAAAATTAGGTCCTGCAACGCGTCAAAAAATAGCCCCAGAAAAGATGCCAGAAATTGTTGTAAAAGCATTTGTTGCTGCGGAAGACAGGCGTTTTTACAAGCACAAAGGAGTCGATTTGTGGAGCATTTTGAGAGCTACAATTACAAATATAAAAGAACGATCAGTCGTTGAAGGTGGAAGCACAATTACTCAACAACTAGCGCGCATAATCTTCTTAAATCAAGATAAAACATTACAACGTAAGTTAAAGGAAATAGGTCTTGCTTATAAGCTAGAAAGAAACTTATCAAAGAAACAAATTGTTGGGCAATATCTAAACAATGTCTATCTAGGTTCGAATGCTTATGGCATTTCAGATGCGTCATGGATCTATTTCCAAAAAGCACCTGGTCAGCTAAGTATTGCAGAAGCCGCTCTGATTGCTGGACTGGCTCCAGCTCCTTCTTTATATTCTCCATTAGTAAATATTGACTTAGCTCTAAAACGTAGATCAATTGTTCTTCAAAAAATGAGGCTCGAAAATTTTATTTCTGATTCCGAATTATCTATCGCAATTAATAGCCCTGTAGCTCTTGAACCGGCTACTCCAAAATTTTCACAAAGCAAAGCCCCTTTTTTTACTAGTCACGTAGAACAAGAACTCCCACACATTCTTTCGAAAGAACAACTTGAAATAGGTGGGCTAAAGGTTATTACCAGTGTAAATTTTTCTTGGCAATTAAAAGCTCAAGAAATAATCAAACAGTACAGTCCACCCGAAGCAGAAGGAGCGATAGTATCGATTGAACCAAAAACTGGACTGATAAGAGTACTGGTAGGTGGAATTGATTTTAACAAAAATCAATTCAATAGAGCTACTCAAGCCCTGAGATCGCCTGGATCCACCTTCAAGATATTTCCCTATATCGCTGCCATCCAAACCGGATTCAAACCTGAAGATGTACTTTTCGATACGCCTAGATGCTGGTATGGCTACTGCCCAAAGAATTTTGGCAATAAATATTACGGGGAAGTATCCTTAACTCATGCATTCGCGAACTCCTTAAACACAATCGCTGTTGATCTGCTATCACAAGTAGGCTTTGAGAAAGTTATAACTATAGCCAATAGTCTTGGAATAGGCAAGAACACAAACCTTGGTAAATTCTACCCTTTAGCTATTGGTGCATATGAAGAGACTATATTAAACATGACTGCCGCCTATGCAGGCGTTGCAAATAGAGGCATATATATAAAGCCATCAGCCATTGAAGAGATAAGAGGACCTGATGACGAAATTATTTGGACACACAAATCGCAGAAAGAAAAAACCACTCAAGTAATCTCGCCTGAAGTGGCCGATACAATGAATTGGATGCTTAGACAAGTTGTACTCAAAGGGTCTGGGAGAGCTGCCTCATTAAAGAATAGACAAGTAGCAGGTAAAACAGGTACTTCAGAAGGGAATCGTGATCTTTGGTTCATTGGCTCTATTCCGCAATTAACCACAAGTGTTTGGTATGGGAGAGACAATAACAAAGAGGTGAAAGGGAGTAGCGGAGATTCAGCATACTCTTGGAAACAATTTATGATATCAATCGCCAATGATATTGAGAATAAAAACTTTCCCAAAAGCTCGTATCCCAAAAGTTTTTAATGATTTCCTCCTAGCATGATTCAATAATTGCTGCATAAAAGCCATCACCTCCATCATCATCTCCTGGCCATATTTGCCTTTGTTCCTTAAGTTTTAATTGATGATGCAGTGAAACAAATTTAGCAACTTGATGATTATTTTCATCTGGATGAATAGTACAAGTGGAATAGACGATCCTTCCACCAGGCTTTAATAAAGGCAATATTCCTTCTAATAATTTAAATTGAAGTTGGACTAATTCATGAATCTTTTGAGATGAAATCCTCCATCTTAAATCAGGATTCCTTGCCAACGTACCTAGTCCAGAACAGGGTGCATCTAATAAAATCTTATGAAATCTTCCTTCCCATGAAGGCTTTAGAGATAATAGATTAACAGAATCAGCATGAAGGAAATTAATAGAGTTCAACCTAAGCCGAGTTGCATTACCCAAAACACGATTTAAGCGCCTTTGTGAAGAATCCACAGCCCATATCTCTCCGCTATCACCCATTAATTCTGCTAAATGAGTTGTTTTCCCACCAGGAGCTGCACAAGCGTCTAAAATTCTTTCGCCAGACTGTGCTTCAATCAAAGGTGCAACCCATTGAGCAGAGCGATCCTGGACAGACCACTCTCCTTCCGCATAACCTGGCCAATGACGCAAATCTCCTGAGCTGGAAACAATTTGCAAACCATCCGGACATCCTTTAATAGCTTTACTCTCAACACCTATATCAGCAAGTTTCTGTTGCAAAATATGTAAACTAGAACGTCTACAATTAACTCTTAAATCAAGTAAAGGAACTCTATTAGATGCTATAGCAATATCTTGAGCACCTTCCTTCCCTCTCCAAGAAATTAATTTATCAACTAACCATACAGGTAGAGAGTATTTATACGCTATATATTTTGCTTCGCCATCCTTAAAATAAAAATTTTCCGCTGAATCCCGTTTCCTAATCGCTTCTCTTAATACAGCATTAACTACTGAAGACAGACGTTTTAATTTATAATGCTTAGCTAATTCCACACTTGTATCAACTGCAGCAAACAAAGGAACTCTATCCATGAACAAAATCTGATATAGCCCTACATGAAGCAACCAACGTAGCAAAGGCGGCTGCTTAGTCGCAGGTATCTTTGCTAAAGAATTAATCCAATAATCCAGAAGCTGACGTTGACGTATAGCTCCACATGACAATTCAGTAGTAAATGCTTTATCAATTACACTTAGATCATACTTCTTAAAAACCCGTTCAATTGCAACTTCTGAATAAGCACCAGCTGATACTGCTTGAAGCACTTCCCATGATGCAAGCCTAGATATCAAGGCACGGTTCTTTACCTTCATCTGAGTGGTATTATTCTACTCTTCTAATGTAATTTGATAGCAACATTTTATTCTTGGAATTATCATCTATAAAGATTAACAGCTTTCTCAAAATAGATTCAGAAGATCTCCCTTAGCACACATTCTTATTCAAATTTCATGCCTCTATTACCACGTCGTTTTGAACGAATTAAATCTGTTTTAAATCATCGCATGTCAAATCTTACTATTCTTATAGAGGAAGTTGAAAAACCACACAACCTTTCAGCCATTCTAAGAACTTGTGATGCCATTGGTATATTAGAAGCACATGCAATCTTCAGAGAAAAAAGAATACCTACATTTAATAGTACAGCTCAAGGTAGTCAGAAATGGGTAAAACTCAAAAAGCATACATGCATTACAGAAGCAATCCAAGAATTAAGGAATAATAGGTTTAAAATATATGGAACCAACCTAAATAAAAATGCGATTGACTATCGATCTCTTGATTATACAGGTCCCACAGCATTTGTTATGGGTGCAGAAAAATGGGGCTTAAGCAAATCAGCCTCTGAATTAGTAGATGAATCTATATATATACCTATGGTAGGAATGGTTCAGTCTTTAAATGTATCGGTAGCTTCAGCAATATTACTGTTCGAAGCATTACGTCAAAGAAAAGAACGAAATATCGTACCTTCCTCAGGAGAAGGGTTAAGCAAAAACCTATATGAAAATACTTTATTTGAATGGTCCTATCCTGAAGTAGCCTCTTGGTGCAAAGAACAAGGACGAAAATATCCTGAGCTAAGTATTACAGGAGAGATTCTTGAAGATCTTCCTAGAATAAAAGAATTACGGTACTAAATTATTCCTGGATTTTCAAAGACTGTTTAATTCTCTAAGAAATTACTTCTTTCACCAAGAAGCCCCTCAAGAGCTTCCCCTATTAAAGAAAGAGAGATAACAAGACCAAACATAGCAATACCTGGATATAAAGCTGTCCACCAGATGCCAATGGGGACTGCATCTAACGCCATATTTAAATCACTACCCCATTCCGGAATAGTTTCAGGTAAGCCCAGACCAAGGAATCCCAGTCCACCAAGGACTAACACTGCATCAGCGGCATTTAATGTTAACAACACAGGTATCGAGACAATTACATTTTTTAATAGATATTTTCTCATTATCCAAAATGAACCTGCACCCATTGATTTAGCTGCTTCTATATAAAGTTCTGTTTTTACTTGTGCCGTCTGGTTACGAACCACACGAAAATATTGGGGAATATAAACAACACATAAGGCAAGAGCTGCATTAAGAATTCCTCTGCCTAGCAGAAAAGCTATGACAACAGATAAAAGCAATACAGGAACTGTATACAAAGTGTCCATGAGCAACACCAATATTCTGTCTGTAATTCCACCCACAAAACCGCTGAAAATACCTATAGGCACTCCCAAAAGAACAGCAAAACTAACAGCGATAAAGACGACTTGCAATGCAACCGTGGTACCTTGCATAGTTCTTACACAAACATCCCGTCCCAATCGATCAGTACCACACCAATGTTCAAAAGACGGAGCAGCATACATGGGGCTATCCAGCCCCAACTGTCCATCAGGAACAATTCCAATTTCAATAAATAAAGGAGTAAAAAAAGCTATGAAGCAATAGATAGCTAGCACAAGAAGTCCCCACCCTGCCATTTTACTCGAAAGTTTTTTTGACTCTGAATTGGTCCAAGCAGTAAAAAACTTCAAATGAAACAATCAACTATAAAAATCATAATAAAAGGTAGAAAATTTGTGCGAAAAACGCTTA
>QCKE01000002.1 GCA_003215555.1 Prochlorococcus sp. AG-409-K04 | reverse complement strand
CTTATGCAAATACAGACCCAGAAATTGAAAAAATCACTTGTGCTCAGCTTGGATTAAGTCCTGATACGGCAAGCACTCAAGTAATTTCTCGAGATCGTCATGCAAACTATGTACAAACCATTGCATTAATCGGTTCTTCATTAGATAGATTTGCAACTGAAATTAGAAACTTACAAAGAAGTGATGTTCTCGAAGTCGAAGAAGGCTTCGCAAAAGGACAAAAAGGTAGTTCTGCAATGCCTCATAAAAGGAATCCAATTCGTAGTGAACGAATTAGTGGCCTTGCAAGAGTACTCCGTAGCTATGTAATTGCATCTCTAGAAAATGTAGCTCTATGGCATGAAAGAGATATTAGTCATAGCTCAACTGAGAGAATGATGTTACCTGACACCTCGACAACACTTCATTTCATGTTAAGAGAAATGAGTGACGTCATAAAAGAGCTTGGTGTATATAAAGACAACATGATTAATAACATGAACCTTTATGGAGGTGTTGTTTTTAGCCAGCGGGTACTTCTTGCTCTTGTGCAAAATGGAATGCAAAGAGAAGAAGCCTACAAATTGGTACAAAAGCATGCACATGCTGCTTGGAATAATAAATCTGGGGACTTCCGATCAAATCTTATTAATGACAAATTAATTTCCGAGATACTTTCTGAGGAGCAACTCAATAGTTGCTTTAGTACTGAATTACATCAATCTAATCTAAATGTTATCTGGAAGCGCCTTGAAATATAAAACTTGTTAAAACTCATATTTATGGATTTAGATCTAAATGCAACTTTCCAAGCCAAAATTAAATGACTAATTCTTTTCGATTAGAGCATGACAGTTTAGGGAAAATACAGGTTCCAGCCAATGCATTATGGGGAGCACAAACACAACGTTCTCTAATAAATTTTGAGATAGGCAATAGCAAAATCCCAATCGAATTGATATATGCGATAACTCAAATAAAAAGCTCTGCTGCAATCACAAATTATCGGTTAAAAGTTCTCTCAAGGGAAAAAAAAGATTTTATAATTAATGCATGCAAAGAAATAACTGCTGGAAGACATGATAATCAGTTTCCTTTAAGCGTATGGCAAACAGGAAGTGGAACACAAACCAATATGAATGTGAACGAGGTCATTAGCAATATTGCATCACTTGCAACTGGATGTGCCTTGGGTAGTCATAATCCATTACATCCAAATGATGATGTCAATCAATCACAATCAACTAATGATGTTTTTCCTGCAGCAATTCAAATAGCTACCTCCCAAGAGATTATTACCAAGCTATTACCTGAACTTGATCAAATGATCCAATCATTTGACAAAAAAATTATTCAATGGAATGAGATAATTAAAATTGGTAGAACTCATTTACAAGATGCAGTACCTTTAACACTTGGTCAAGAAGCTTCTGCCTGGAAAGAACAATTATTAACAGCACGCAATAGAATCAATGAAAGTTTACATGAAATTTATCACCTTCCTCTTGGAGGGACAGCAATAGGTACTGGTATCAATGCTCCTCTTGATTTTGATACCAATATCGCAAATGATATAGCATGCACTACAAATATTCCTTTTAAATCCGCATCAAATAAGTTTGCAATCATGGCAAGTCATGATGGCTTGGTAAATGTAATGTCACAATTAAAAATGCTATCGGTATCACTACTAAAGATAGCTAATGATCTCCGCCTTTTGTCATGTGGACCAAGAGCAGGAATAGGAGAACTATTACTTCCGGAAAATGAACCAGGAAGTTCTATCATGCCTGGAAAAATCAACCCAACACAATGTGAAGCAATGGCAATGGTGTGTACTCAAATCATTGGTCTTGACTCTGCTGTGGCAATAGCTGGAAGTGGTGGTCATCTACAAATGAATGCCTACAAGCCTCTTATAGGATTTAATATCTTAGTAAGCATTAATCTTCTCGCTAGTGCTTGCAAAAGTTCACGAGTAGCAATGATTGATGGTATTGAACCAAATACTGCTCAAATACAAAGAAATCTGAATCACTCTCTGATGCTTGTAACAAGCCTAACTCCAATCATTGGATATGAAAAAGCTAGTCAAATTGCACAATATGCTCATCAAAATCATACAACTCTACGAGACGCAGCAATGAAGCTTGGCTTCATTAATGAGGAACTTTTTGACCGTATTGTTGACCCAAAATCTATGACTTAAAAGCTATTTTTAGCTCTTTTCATTTCATATGCGCTTTGTTGCTGGGTTCAGATTATTGTGATAATTGATTGGTTCCTTGAAAAGATCTTCTAATTCCCGAACTGGAAAACGATTAAGTAATTTCAAGGCAAGCGAAGCATTACGCTTGAGCTTCTGACTAATTGCTACACAATGTGGAATTTGTGCTAAAAGATCAATAGTTCTTCGCATTAACCGAACAACATCTCCTTCATCCAATGAAGTCTTTGCAATTAAATCTTGCCAAGTCCCACCATTTGCCCATTTCTCCACCAAGCCCATTACTTCAGCATCAAACCAAATTGGTATATCTAAATTCATCTTCTTTTGAGATAGCATTAATTGCCTACGAATAGAGGAAAGATTCTTTAATGCTTCAAGCGATTCAGAAGAAGCCGGAAAATTAGTCCACAAATCACGACGATTACACTCTGTACTAATAGCCTGTATAACAGCTGCCAGGCTGGGAGGCTTTAACTCATCCAAATGACCACTCATCAAAACCAAACCTATCCAAAGCTCATTATCTCCTCTTAATACTGCTACTGTCTGACCTACATCAGTTATACTCAAATCATCTAAACATCCAAAATACTGCAAAATTTCTAATAATTCTAAAAAGGTCTCCCAATGACGATTCGAGCGATAATATATCATTTGCTGTCGATCCTTGATTTCAATTTCTAGATCTTCCATTCGTTTACGATGTTTTTTTAGTTTCTTCCTATCACCCCATTGATAAGCAGGCAAACGTACTAATTCCTCTTCTAAAGAATGCACTAACTTTGCTTGAGAAAGAACCTCACTAGCAAGATCATATTGCGGCGTAGCCATATCATGAGACTTCGCAATATGCTCAAGCTCCACAGAGAGATTCTCACTTACCGCATCACCATAACAGATTTCTCCTATACGTTTTAAAGAAGGTGGCTTCAGTGACTCTACATCTAAACACTCGCAATCCACATGCAAACCAACAACTGATTGTGAATTGATTAGAACCCAAATATTCGAACTGGTTAAACACAAAAAAAGCAAATTGAGACTACTAGTCTCAATTTTTTCGACAATTATAGAAGGAAGTACTTTACCTTTCAAAGCAGGGGTCTGCAAACTAATCAATGATCCCACTCTTGTAGAACGCAATGCAGAATTAAGTTCTTTAGCAAGTATCTCTGCAGACTGTTTTTGAAGGACCTTAAGCAAACGCTTTTCTTCTTTCAATCGACTTTTGTTCTTTTCAAAGATTTCAAACTCAGTCCATGGGACATCACCTGCTATAGATTTAAATTTAGATAGCTCCTGTTTTAACTGTACAAGAACCTCTTCTTCTTCAAATAAATCCAAACCAGCCAAATAGCGACCAAAGCTTCTTTGAACTAAGACTTTTGATTTTTCAAGATCATAACGTTGTAAAAGATTTAGAACCATTCCATAACTTGGAGTAAATTGACTTATCAAAGGATTTGCTGAGCATGTCGCTAACTGACCTGCTTCTCTCACACCTTCAAAACGATTTTGTACAGTAAGGACATACCCTTGAACATCTAAACCTCTACGACCAGCTCTACCCGCCATCTGTAAAAACTCACTTCCCATAAGAGGTCTATGCCCATTCTCAGTTCGTTTAGAAAGCATAGAAATCACAGTACTCCGAGCAGGCATATTTATTCCTGCAGCCAAAGTCTCTGTCGCAAATACAACTTTAACCAAACCTTCTTGAAACAACTCCTCCACCAACTCCTTCCATGCAGGTAAAACTCCTGCATGATGAGAAGCTACGCCTCTCTTCAATGCATCAAGATGAACACCCTGACGAACACCCTCAGGATGCTCTTTTATAAATGAATTTAACAAGGATTCAATTCTGACTTTTTCAGCTAATGACAATAAGTTTGACTCTTTCATTAAATCCTTGACAGCCTTATCGCAACCACGTCTACTAAAAATAAAATAAATAGCAGGAAGCATATCTCTCTCAGCCATTTTTTGAACAACAAAATTAATTGAAGGAGCTTCCGGTTGTATAGATTTTGGGACTCTTCCTTTCCTTCGTCCTCTTTTAGGTGCTCTCCAGACTTTGCAATTTGGGTGAAGAGCAGTTTTTGAATCATTTAACAAAGGATGTATGCCTTTAGCACTACAAAAATTAAAATGCAAAGGGACAGGTCTAAAGTCACTAGATATCAATTCCGTTGGACCATGGACGTTTTGAATCCAGTCAGTAAGCTGCCCTGCATTTGCAACAGTTGCTGACAATGCAACTAGTTGAACCGATGAAGGACAATGAATTATCGACTCCTCCCAAACAGTTCCCCTTTGTGAATCATTCATGTAATGACATTCATCTAACACAACTGTTTCAACATCAATTAATAGATCATCTTTTTCATCAACAGCGGCATAAAGCATATTGCGAAAAATCTCAGTAGTCATAACAATGATCGAAGCATCTCTATTAATACTTAAATCACCCGTCATTAACCCAACATTCTCAATGCCGAATTGACTTCGAAAATCTCGAAGCTTTTGATTGGAAAGAGCTTTTAAAGGAGTGGTATATAAAACTTTTTGTCCATGAGACATAGCTCGATAAATCGCATATTCCCCAATTAATGTTTTACCAGATCCTGTTGGAGCACTTACCACAACAGAATAACCATTCTTCAAAGATTCAATTGCCTGTAATTGGAAATCATCCAAAGGGAATGGAAAAATTTTTTGTAAATCTAAATTCTCACCAAGAAAATCCACAGAAATTCTATTGTCTTCAAAACTCATCTAATAAATCCTAATAACAAATCACACCTCATAAGGTAATACTGCCATCTTCATGAAAGGCAAGCAAATGCTAAAAAGACAAAAATACAAAATTCCAATTAATAAGTCGCTAAACTGATACTGATATGAAGATTCCTAAAACACGAGTAAGAAATCTAAGAACATGGAGTCCTGGCAACAATCCTTGTGAATTGATCGGTTCTTTAGAGAACAACAACAAACTCTCGCTAATTGATCTTGCGAGCAATGATTATCTTGGACTGAGCAAACATCCAAAATTAATAGAGGCTGCCCAACAAGCCATGTTATCTGAAGGCCTAGGGGCTGGAGCCTCAAGGTTTGTGACTGGTAGCAGACCTATTCATAAAAAACTAGAAGAAACTCTAAGCCAATGGCTTAACTTTGAAAAAGTATTTCTTTTTCCTAGTGGATTTCAAGCAAATATAGCAGCTATAAATCTTTTAGCCAGCCGACACACACCTGTATTAGCAGACAAGCTAATACATTATTCCCTCTTAATGGGAATCAAATCTATTGGTGCAAAAGTAAAACGTTTTGCACACAACGATATTGCTAATTTAGAACAACTAATAAAACAATCAATTAAAGAAAAGCCAAATGAGCCTCCTTTAGTAATTACAGAAAGTCTTTTCAGCATGGAAGGCACTTGTCCCAATATAAAAGAAATTGCTTCTCTATGTCAGCAGAGTAATTCCAAACTATTAGTAGATGAAGCCCATGCACTTGGTGTCATGGGCTATCAAGGAAGAGGGATGAGTTATGGACTATCGGAAGCCGTTACAATGATCAGCGGTACTTTTGGTAAGGCTTTTGGAAGTGGAGGTGCATTTCTAGCAACGAACAATAAAAATGGAGAGAAATTATTGCAAACTAGTGGTGCCTTTAGGTATACGACTGCTCTTGCTCCTCCATTAGCTGCAGCAGCACTAGAAGCACTAAAACTCATTCAAGCAAATCCAAATTGGGGGAAACAAATCCAAGAAAAATCTAAAGACTGGAGAACTCAACTTTTAAAAGAAGGTTGGAATATTCCTTATGGCAATGGTCCAATTATTCCTTTAATACTTGGCAGTGATGAAGAATCATTAAACAAACAAATTCACTTAGAAGCCAATGGTTTATTAACTATTGCTATAAGACCACCCACAGTTCCTGAAGGAACATCCAGATTAAGAATAGTAATAAGCAAGAATCTACCTGAAAACACATTGGAAAGATTTATGTGCAATCTTGGTCAACAACGATGAATCAAGTAATTACAATGCATGGATGGTTCAGCGATAGTAAATATTGGCAGCAATGGGAAGAGTACTTTCAGTCCAAGGGTTGGGCTTGGCAAAATACTGAGCGAGGATATGGATTCATAGATGTATCACAACCTACATGGCAAGAAAAGATCAAAAATGTGAATCAATCAAAAAAAGTTGTTATTTGTCACTCTCTAGGAATACATCTTCTTCCTAATTCAATCATCAAGAAAGCATCACATTTTGTGTTCATCAATAGTTTTAGTCGTTTTGTTCCACTTGGAAATGAAAGCAGAGCTGTAAAAAAAGCACTTTATGGAATGAAAAAACATTTTGAAGAGAAAACTGAAAATTCCATGCTTGCTAAATTCGCCTTAAAGGCAAAAAAAACTAATGCAGATATTTCCTCAATTAACATGCCAATTCAAGAACAAATATCTGTGCAAGGAAGAAAAAAACTTCAAAATGACCTTGATCTCTTAATAAATACAAGAGAGTTACCTTCAAAGCTAAATAAATTAGCTCAAGTCCTAGTTATTAATTCAGATCATGACGCAATCATTTCTCATATAACAAGAGCTCATTTCTTAAATGAACTGAAATCTTATTTTATTAAAGAACCAAGTCATTGGCTCATTGAAGGTGAAGGACATTTTATATATCTACCAAATCTAATAAAAAATATCAGTTCATGGTTAGATTCAAATTAATGAAGAAAAATTGGAAGAAATTTATTATTTCTAATTTTGATGAAGCCTCTGTGAAATATAACCAGAGTGCGCATCTTCAACAAACATTTGCAAATAAACTTGCTAAATATTGTACCAATCAATTCATTCCAAATGGTCCTTGGATCGACTTGGGCTCTGGAACAGGTTTGTTAGCAAATGCTCTAGAGAAGGAGAAACCTAACCAATCGGTACTACGTATTGATGGTTCTAAAAAAATGCTTGAGCAACATCGCCCAAGACAGAACACTAAAGTCTTTGATCTAAACTATGGCCTCCCACCATTTGATTTGGCTCCAACTTTAATAGCATCAAATTTTGCACTACATTGGCTTGAAAAACCAGAGGACAAATTAAAAGAGTGGTTCTCTATATTGGCACCGAAAGGGTTGCTAGCAATAAGCCTACCAGTAAAAGGATCTTTCCCAGAATGGTATCAAGCAGCCTTCAAAGCAAATGTAAAATGTACAGCAATGCAATTCCCCTCACATGAATCGCTACGAAATATATTTCAAGAAAAAAACATCCAATTTCACCAATTAGAGAATTTTATTCAAGAAGCATCTACAGTAAATAATTTATTGAAATCTTTAGTTGATGTTGGTGGCAAATCAACTCCTTACACATCTCTCACGGTCGGCGAATGGCGAAAAATTCAAAAATCCTGGGTGATTTCTCCGAAAAATCACCTTCGCACTCTCACATGGTCAATTTTTATAATGCTAGTAAGAAAATGAATTTTAAAAATCTTCGGCTCATAGTATGTGGTACTGATACAGATATTGGTAAAACAATTGTCAGTAGTCTTTTAGTTCAAGGATTAGATGCAACATATTGGAAACCTATTCAAAGTGGCCTAGAAGATGGAGGAGATACCAAAACAATTTGCAAACTCCTTCAACTGCCACCTGAAAGATCGCTTCCTGAAAAATATAAATTTAAAGCAGCAGTATCACCTCACTGGGCAGCAGAGAAAGAAAATAGAATAATCGATCCAAAGAAACTAAATTTACCGTTAATAAACAAACCTCTAATAATTGAAACTGCAGGAGGAGTCTTGGTCCCCTTAACACGCAACTACCTGCAAATAGATCTATTAAAGAAATGGATGATTCCTGTCATTCTAGTAGCAAGAAGTGGATTGGGAACATTAAATCATACACTGCTCTCAATAGAAGCTTTAAAAAACAGAGGCATACCAATTCTTGGAATTATTCTGAATGGGGAATTGCATCCAGACAATCCAAAAACATTAGAAGAATTCGGCAAAGTGCCAATAATTGCTCAATTACCAAAGTTTGAACATCTATCTGCAAGGGTTCTTTCTGAACAATGGACAAAACAAGGGTTAACTTCCACTCTTTCGGGTTTAATTAGTGATCAATCAATTTAATTAAACATTTTCAACAACGATTTCGTCACACATATCAATTGAAATAGATGTCATTTAAGATAGTCAAATGAACAACAAGAGAAATGGAAAGCAATATCAAAGCATTAGATGACTATCCACAAGAATGGCACAAAAACATTTGGCCTCCATTTACTCAACTCTCATCATCTAAACCACCACAGAGAATCACTAAGGCTGATGGAGCACTGCTTTTCACTGAAAACGGTGAACCTCTTATCGATGCAATTAGTAGTTGGTGGGTTACTCTTCATGGTCATTCAAATAAATACATTGCAAAAGCTATATATGAACAAGCAAAACAATTAGAACAAGTTATTTTCGCAGACTTTACACATCCTCAAGCTGAACGTCTTGCACACAGACTAAGTAAGTTAACAGGATTACAAAAGTTGTTCTTTTCGGATAACGGTTCCACTGCAGTAGAAGTAGCCATAAAACTTGCCTTTCAATGGTGGTACAACCAGGGAGAGCAACGACATCATATTATCGCTTTTGAAGATGCCTACCATGGCGATACGTTTGGAGCCATGGCAGTGGGTGAAAGAAATTTATTTACTGCACCTTTTGAAAAAATGCTTTTTCCAGTAAGCCGAGCACCATGGCCTACGACTTGGTGGGGTAAGAAAGATATAGAGGAACGTGAAGCGGAAGCAATAAAAAAACTTGAGATTCTCCTTCAAAGGCCTACTGCAGCAGTAATTCTTGAACCACTCGTCCAAGGAGCTGGAGGAATGAAGATGGTTAGGCCAGAATTTTTACAAGCAGTTCAAAACACTATCAGTAAATGCAAAACGTTGTTGATTGCTGATGAAGTAATGGTTGGTTTTGCTAGAACCGGATCTTTGTTTGCTTCAAAACGTAGCAACATTTTTCCAGATCTCATCTGTTTATCTAAAGGTCTCACTGGTGGATGCCTTCCTATGGGTGTAACTATGGCAAGTGAGAAAATCTTTGATGGTTTTCTGGGTGACAAGCCAGAAAAAACTTTTTGGCATGGACATAGCTTTACTGCAAACCCTCTAGGTTGCGCAGCTGCCAATGCAAGCCTAGATTTACTTGAAAAAGATCCCAAAGCTTATGAAGACTTTGAATCCAAACATTTAAAGCATCTTAAAGAGCTATCCAAGCATCCAATAATTAAAAAAGTACGCCTAACAGGCACAATTGCAGCCTTTGAGATAGAAACAAATACAGAGGATGGTTATATGAATATTGTTGGTAAAACACTCAAAGCCTATGCCATGCAAAACAATGTATTTATTCGACCATTAGGTAATGTAGTTTATTTACTACCACCACTATGCATTAGTGATTCTCAATTAAAACATTGTTATCAAGTCATCAAAAGTGGTCTTGATCAAATCTGAAAGTTAAGGTCCATGCTGCAGAGCTGCTTCAACATCTTGACGAGATAACCCATATGGGAAGCTAAATTGGCTATGTTTTTGCTCTTCTTTATTATGGTTGCCTGTCCAGACAACCATAATCTCGTTTTGTTTTAAATGTATTTGAGCAGACCAATTAGGAGTAATCCAATTCCATAGACAAGGGTTCTCAATACTTTTTTCAGCTCCCAGACTAATCAACCAGAATTCTAACGAACCTAAAGAATGTTGATTTAAAGGTGTTTTAGGCGGTGGTAGATTTGACATCATGAACAAACTTTATATGGTTATCTTGAGCAAATGAATGAGAATAATATGACTGCAACCATATTGGGCTTACTTGCAACTCCTTTCCATTGAATAACGCAACTACAATAGCTAATAATAAACTAATGCATAATGCAATGCACAAAAGTAACAAGGAAAATAACTCTCCTCCAGAAAGAGGCCTGCGGTTAGTAGTATTTACAATTTTCTTTTTAGAACCAAGTTGTACTGTCTTTACTTTTGATTCATAGTCTTCAACACTCATGTTTTTTTGAGCCAAAGACAATTTTCTATCGTAAGCTTCCCTTCTTATTGGATCAGAAAGCAGCTCATAGGCTTCGCAGATTTGTCGAAATTCCTTCTCTGCCTGTTTAGGTGGGAGCAAAGTTGTATCTGGATGTAAGAGCTTACTTAAACGATGAAATTCTTTTTTAATCTCCTGTATATCAGCAGTTTTCATCACATGCAAAAGTTCATAAGGATTCTTAGAAACAGTCATCTAAACTTACGAAGTTTTAAAGTTCAATCTCATAAATTCTAAACAAAAAAACTTTCAACATGCCTATTAATACTCTATTAAAAGATGAGCTAAATCACATCTGGGAATTACTACGTTGGATACCATCTGAAAAGCAATTCCAACAACTCAATCATCTGCAAGAGCTACTGCAAGAAGCAAATAAAAAAACAAATCTAACAAAACTTAGCGGGGGAAATGATTTCTGGATATCACAGATCCTAGATAGTCTTTGGCCCTTTCAAGAGGCAATAAATAATCAATCACCTAAACATAACATCATTGATGTAGGAACTGGATGTGGCTTACCAGGTTTAGCTCTTGCTATAGCTCTTCCCAATACTTCCATAACATTGGTTGATTCCATTCACAAGAAAACCTCCGCTTTAAAAAGCATAGTAAGAAGTCTTGATCTAACAAATAAAATTAATATTCGCACAGAAAGAATAGAACTAACAGGACAAAATCTTACGTTTAGGGGTAAATATAATATTGCGATAGCAAGAGCAGTCGCTTCTGCACCTGTATTAGTCGAATACTTGATTCCTCTCTTATCTCAAGGAGGGGAAGCAGTACTTTATAAAGGGAAATGGTCAAAAAATGACAGCGCAAAATTGAAGCAAATAGTTCCTCTTCTTAATGCAAATATCAAAAAAGTTGCACATTTTGAATTGCCTGACAATCGAGGTGTCAGAAATGCTATCTATATCTCGAAAATTGGTGAATGTCCTAACAAATTCCCAAGATCTGTAGGGACACCATCTAAAAAACCGTTGATCATCTAAGTATTAGAAAGTCTCTGCAAAGATTCTCCTTTAAATGTATCTCTCAGCTCACGTAATCTATCTATAATTTGATCAGTCCATGGACTAAGTTTAAGTGACAACTCTATAGCATGGGAACTTACTTCAGAATCAACGCAATCAGCATTCTCTCCTGGGAACCAATGACCACCACTACCTAACAAACTATATCTCGCTTGAACATAAGAAGTCATCCCCCAAGCTTTGTAAAGATTGTATAACCACATCAAAACGCGAATGTTTATTTTGCCAGGAGTGTTTTCCCACGTTGGTAATCCAACTTTCCAAGTATTTAGCCAATATTCTCCTAATGAGTCTTTAGCGGATGATACGAGGCGTTCTTTAATAATTGGCAACATATGATTAGCCTTTGATAACAAGCCCAACGCATCAAAATGTAAAGAAAAATCCTCAATATTAGATGCACCGAGACTTATGGTATGAACTCTTGGATCACTGAGACAAAATAAGTCGTTAAACACAATTGGATGAAGGGGTGAACATAGTTCCATAAG
This sequence comes from Prochlorococcus sp. AG-409-K04, assembly GCA_003215555.1. Classification (GTDB taxonomy): domain Bacteria; phylum Cyanobacteriota; class Cyanobacteriia; order PCC-6307; family Cyanobiaceae; genus Prochlorococcus_E. The sequence continues at coordinate 151,074 of QCKE01000002.1, read as the reverse complement.
TTTCGTTGAAGGTGTATGTAAATGACCTCCTTTATCAGTAGGACTAATAATAAAAACACCTAGATCAAAATTCTTAGCAGCTTCTAAGGCAGGTTCATTTTCTTGGAAAATAAAATACCAGTGAAGATTCACATAATCAAACAAGTTGGTCTGAATAGCCTGAACAATTAAATCCGTAGGTCCATGAGTCGAGAAACCAACAAAATCAATCAGGCCATTGTGTTGCCATCTCCGAACAACTTCCAGGCATCCACCAGGACGAATAGTTTGATCTAAATGTTCAGGTAAATTAATCCCATGTATAGCAAGAAGATTCAGTTTCTTACATTGTAATTTCGAGAAACTTTGCTCAAGTTCCTGTTCAAAAAGCTCAGGATCATCTCTAGGGGGAACTTTAGTTTGAAGAATTCGTTGAGAATCAGATATAGTTTTGAGTGCGCAACCAAGTTGATTCTCAGAAGTGCCGTAATGTCTAGCTGTCTCAATATGATGAAGACCACTGGCCACAGAAAATTTAAGTATTTTCTCTAAATTTTTCTGATTATCTTTGGGCACTGCCTGCATCTCAACTTCACTCCAACTATGCTGAAAACGCATTCCACCAATTGATAAAACAGGAATATTAATCTCAGTACGTCCAAAACGACGTGTAGGTAAATTTGAAAAACATGGTTGCATACTAATCATATTTTCTTCCACCAGTTAGTTTCACCTTAAAGGTGGCAACCCGAGAGGTCTAATAGGAGTGGATTCTAATTTCAAACGCAAATTCTCCAATTCTTCAAATCTGACCCATTCAATACAATTGACAGGACAAGTATCTATTGCTTCTTGAATCAATTCTGAAGAATCTCCATCCTGACGAATAGCTCTTGCTCTGCCATTATCTTTCTCCATAGCAAATGTATTAGTTGCCACACAACTACAATAGGTACATCCAATACACAAAGATTCATCTACCCATACAGCTTTTGAACGTAATTTACCTCCTAATAAAGGTTCTCTACCATTAGGCCTATTTTCATCTAAAGCCTTTGCTTCAAAAGCTAAAAAAGGATTTTTATTCAAAAAATCAAGGATCCCAACGTGTTACAACCAATTCAATAGATCCATCAAGATTGTTTTTTCTTTCAGATACTTGATAGCCTTCGTCTGCAGTTGCAGAAAGAACAGTATTAAGAGCATATTGTTGAGTCACCTTAGACAAAAATCGCTCAACAGGTATATTTTGTTGCCACAGGTCGAGATCTGTAACTAACTCATAGGCTTTTGTATTTACATTCCATCTAAATCCTATATCACCACTTTCTGGAATTTTGACAGCCATTTCGGCCTGCACAGTTTGTCCTCGATATCCACGGATATTCATTTGCCCTTCTTGAGGCACATAGCCCAGATTTATTAAGGCTTGAAGCAAGGGTTCTTTCTTCTTTAGTTGGGTTTTAATTGTGCTGAAATGAGACATTTAAAAAACTTGAATTTGTTCCGGTATTAGCTGAACTTGATCTTTTGGAGACTCATAAGCCTCAGCAGTTAACTCTTTACGCTCAACACGTCCCAAAGCAGATTCGAGCTTCTCAGTGAGCTGTAAACAGTTCTGACCAAGTATTCCTTCGACAGTTTCCTCAACTAAACCATCTTGACGAATTTTGAATCGTAAAGTGCGTTGAGGCATCAAAGAAATTTAAATGAACTAAATGATATATAAAACCAGGCCAAATAGTAACCACAATTGATACAAGGAAACATTAAGAATTCATTTCAAAACAAAACTCCCTTATCCAGCAAGTTTTTCAGTCGACTTGCAACCTTGTTATCCTTAATCTGATCCAAAACAATTTTCGCTTCATCCCTGACAGAAGGTTCTACATCGTTCAACAAAATACAAAACAAGCCATCTGTTAATTCTGATCTAAGGGATTCACGTAAATTCTCATATAAACGGCCAAGTGACCAAATGCAATTACTCCTTACAAGAGGTTCTTGATCAATTCGTAAACTAAGAAGGAGTTCTGAAACGACAATCTCTGATTTGTCTGGAGAAATAGAACCTACTTCAGCCAAAGAGCTTGCCGCCCAAAGACGAACTGCAGCAACATCCTGGTGTAAAGCTCTAATAAGTGGTTCCATAACTGGAGAATTAGAATAATTCGCTAAACTCCATGCAGCAGCTTTTCTTACATAAGCATTTCCATCAGTCTCTAAAAGCTCTACAAGCTTATCAATAGCTAAAGGTGAGGGATTCCTTCCTAATGCATATACTGCACTCATCCTCTCCACTGGAGAAGGTTCTGATAATAAAGGAATTAATAAAGGAATTGCCCGTGAATCTCGATGTTCGCAAAAGACTCTAAGACCTTGCAAACGCTCTTCATGGACTTGCTCTAGCCATTTTAAGCCCAATTGACATTCATTTAAAATTTTCGTTTTATCAGCCTTACTTCCTTGAACATCAATTTCATCTAAAGGATCCCCCTGCAGTTCAGCCTCTAATTCTTTAGCAAGAACATCAGGATCTATCGCAAGACTTTGCAGTCCTTCGTTAGTTGAATTAAAGATCTCTTCTTTCATATAAGGATTTTAGCCAGAAGAAGTGATTTATGATTAACTAAGTGGAGCAGGAGCAAGCATATCTCCTGGAAGCCAAATACGAGCAGTCACTGCAATTAAAGCAAATCCAAAGAGAATAACAATTATTAAAGGTAAAATCGTAGTACGGAGATAGCTCAAGAGAAAATAATCTTTTTTTCATTTTGATGCACATTCAGAAAATTTAAACCTCAATGCAATGAAAAACATTTCGAAATCGCATTTTTTCTGACCCCAACAATACACAACACTGAGATAACCAAACCTATCCAGCCGCTTCTTTCCATATGTAGTAAAAAACCCCCACATGCAAATATCAATCCAAATAAAATACCGGCACTTAAACAGAACTGGAATATTAAATTCTGCAATGTATGGAATGGAACAATTCCACAACGTTCTCTTAAAACCTTCCAACCAGGTCCTGGAGGGTTCACAGAACGAACAAATTTCTCTAAGACTTCATCTGATTCAGGTGGAGTTAACACCAAGACAATCAACCAAACAATTGCAGTAAGGGATGTAGTAACAAGCAATTTCATCCCATAATCCTCTATCCGAATAACAGGTACAACAGACGTTAGTAATCCAATAAAAAAGCCACTCAACATAGCTGCTAATTCAGCAATTGCATTAATTCGCCACCAAAACCATCGCAGCACAAGTACAACTCCTGGACCAGTACCTATGGCGATAACAAGTCTAAATATTGAACCAATATTGTCACTAATTAAGGCCGTAAAAATTCCTATGATCAAAAGCAATAAACACGTTAATTGCCCTACAAAAATCAACTCCTTCTGAGTTGCTTGAGGCCTAACAAAACGTTTATAAAGATCATGAGTTAAATAACTCGCACCCCAATTCAATGATGTACTAACAGTACTCATAAATGCCGCTATCAACGAAACCACTACTATTCCTAAGACTACTGGCGGGAGATATCTAACAGCCAGAAGTGGATAACTTAGCTCCCAATCTTGTTGATCAGGAAGAAGAATTAATGCAGCCAGGCCAACAATAATCCATAACCAACTCCGTAAAACATAATTGATAATAAGAAAAACCCATCCGGCTTTTGTAGCTTGTTGTTCATTTTTTGTTGCTAACAAGCGTTGGACAAATTCTCCTCCACCATCACTTCGTCTAAAACTCCACCATTGCAAAGAGAGAAATGCAAAAAAAGTTGCTGAGCTAATTCCTGCTTTGCCTATCCATTCAAAACCATCTTTATTCCATAACCAAGGAAATATCGACAATAATTCAGGCCTATCCAAATCTTTTATTTTGAAAAGCAATTGTGACATACCACCTGAGGCATGAACAACAGTAAACGCTAGGGCAAATGCTCCAACAAGAGCCAAACATAATTGAATAAAATCATTGAATACAACTGCCCATAACCCACCTAAAGATGTATACAAGAGCATAAAGAAAGCAACCAAGGAAAGTAGCAACAAGGTGTCTGTGAAATATCCAAATATTTGATGACCATCTACAATTCCAAGAGCTTCTGAGACCTTACGCATAGCCAAAAAAGCATAACCAATGCCTATACAGTTAATAGGGACTGCAAGTAAAAATGCTTTAATTCCTCTCAAATAAGCTGCAGCAGCCCCTCCATATCGCAATTCCGTAAAAGCAGCATCAGTCAATACACCACTACGTCTCCACATTGGTGCAAAAATAACAGTCATAGCAACATGTGCCAACCCAAAACTCCACCACTCCCAATTACCAGCCAAACCTCGTGTACCAATAAGACCCGCCACATAAAGTGGGGTGTCAATCGAAAAAGTGGTTGCAGCCATAGAAGCCCCTGCAAGCCATCCTGTCAAATTACGACCAGCAACAAAATAATCATCTTCATTGCTATTCCGTCTTGCTAAATAAACACCCACTACTACTGAAAAAAACAAATAGCAAGATAAAATAATCCAATCTACAAATGCCATGCAATAATTAACTTTTAACTCACTCTTCTATTTAAACGTCTTCTTCATTAATTAGGGTTGAATATGACGAAGCTGTCCGCATGCTGCATTCTTATCCAAACCTCGACTCTTGCGAAAGGTCACTGTAACACCACGTCTTTTTAATATATCCATAAAAGCATAAATGCGATTAAGGCTCGGACGCTTGAAAGTCTCTTCTTCTATAGGATTATAGGCAATTAAATTAATATGACTCTGAAATCCTGCAACAAGATCAGCTAATTCTTCTGCATGTTCATTTTGATCATTGACATCTCCCAATAAGATATATTCAAAACTTACTCTTCTTCCAGTTATATCTATATAATGTCGACAATCATTTAATAAGGTGTTTAAATGATATTGTTTTGCCGAAGGTATTAGCAACTCGCGTAAATTTTGATTAGGAGCATGCAAGCTTACAGCCAATGTAAACTGCACTGAGCCAAGATATTTTAGTGCTGACTCAGCAAGAATTGGAAGTGATTTCAAAACACCTACCGTACTGACAGTTATTCTTCGTTGACCAATATGCAAATCTTGATTAAAACATCTAATTGAGGACAAAACTGCCTTTATGTTTAAAAGGGGTTCTCCCATACCCATGAAGACAATGTGAGAAGGAGTCTTGCCAAAGACATTCTTTATCGCAAAAAATTGAGCCACAATTTCATTGACTTTTAATGAACGTTGTAACCCTCCTTTACCAGTTGCGCAAAATCTACAGGCCATTGAACATCCAATTTGACTTGAAATACAAATTGTTAAACGTTGCGAAGTCGGTATCCCAACAGTTTCAATCAACTCTCCATCAACTGTCGCAAGCAACAACTTAATAGTGCCATCTTCAGCAACCCATCGATCCTTCTCAGTTAAAGTGCCAACTGTTATACCTTGCTTAATTAGAGAATCTCTCCAATTCTTTGGCAATACAGTAACTTCATCAATATCAGTAATGCCTCGTTTATACAGCCATTGATAAAGTTGTCTTCCCCTAAATGAGGGTTGACCAGAATCTATAGCAAATTGTTCAAGCTCGCTTTCTCCTAACCCAAGTAACTGAACATTATTATTTTCCAATATTTAAGAAACTACCTACTAACAAGAATTCCATGACCCAACTTGTACTCTAAAAGTATTAATGCAATAAATCCAATCATCGCCCACCTACCATTAAGATTTTCTATATGGTCATGGAAGCCATATCTAGGTAATTTACGCTTTGGAACTATTTTTGGTTCTAGCATGACATGCTCCTGAACATATTAATAATTATAAGGTTAATTTTATTCATCTGACAGTAATCCTTCTTCTTGGAGACCTTCAAGAGCTGCAGGATCAGGCATTTGATCTTCTTGAGACTGGTCATCTCCACTTGGACGTACAAAAGCTGCAAAATTACTAGTTGAAGCATCGATACCATGACGACTTCTAGTTGCTTCTAAATCAGCATCACTAGGATCATCTAAAACAGAAGTTAATTTTGCCGGTTGAGATGCAACTGGCATATCAACTGTATAATCTGGACGTAAATTTTGAATGCGCCGATAACCAGCGGGATCTTCAGCCAAAATATCTGGATGAGGACCAGCTTCTGCCCTCAGTTCTTCAACAAATCCACTAAAGCCTGTACCTGCAGGAATCAACCTACCGATAATGACATTTTCCTTTAAGCCTCTTAACCAATCAGATTTACCTTCAATAGCAGCTTCAGTCAGTACCCTTGTTGTTTCCTGGAACGAAGCTGCTGAAATAAAACTATCAGTATTCAAAGAAGCTTTAGTAATTCCCAACAATACAGGGGTAAACTCTGCTGGTGCACCACCTGTAATAGCAATAGCTTGATTGGTATCTTCTACTTGACGAATCTCAATCAATTCCCCTGGTAATAGAGTAGTATCTCCAGCATCTTCAACACGAACTTTACTAGTCATTTGTCTAACGATCACTTCTATATGTTTATCATCAATAGAAACACCTTGTGATTTATAGACATTTTGAACCTCATTTACCAAACGATGTTGGAGCATCGCTATTGCTTGTTGAGCAGCCTCCATTAAAGGTTTACGTTCTCGAAGATCAAGGAAAAAACACTCTAATAATTCATGTGGATTGACTGGGCCATCTGTTAATAATTCACCCGCTTGAACTTCTTGAGAATTACTAACCATAACATTTTGTCCAAGTAATATAGGGTACTCGTCAACCACATCATCACCAGAAATAACCTTTACTACGACTGATTCATCGTCATCTCCTTGAGCTATATCTACACTACCTCTTCTTTTGCATAGAATTGCTGAATCTCTAGGTCTACGTGCTTCAAGCAATTCCTCGATTCTTGGCAAACCTTGTACGATATCACCGGTTTTTTGTCGCTCAAAAACTAGCAAAGCCAGACCATCACCTCTTTGAACAAGGTCTCCATTCTTCACATGCAATACAGAATCCGGAGATACCATATATGGCCTTCCAGTTCGAAGAGTAACTTTATTACCATCAATTTTTTCTATTTCACCGCAACAAGAAAGGGGTTGATCCTTCGATAGCAAGTCACCATCTATAACTCGTTGTCCCACTTCTACGATAGGTTTATTTGTAGAGACAAGAGTTGTTGTATCTTGCTCACGTTCAACAATTAGTCTCCGTATAGTTTCCCCTTCAATCATCTCAGGCAATTGAACAATTCCTTGCTCCTTGCAAAGAATCTGAGTAGTGGCTACTACATCTCCTGCTTCGATAATCGCCTCATCTTTGACTTGTAATTCCGTATGAGTTGATCCATGACTGGAGTCAGAAATCGTATCTCTACGCACTAAAATACTCTCTAAAATAACAAGTCTCAATCTTTGTGTGTTTTTGGCATCCTTATCAGTCACCGCCTCAACATCAATAGTCATCTGAGGTGTGGTATCAAATGTCTCAAGTATTAATTGTGTTTTGAGTAATTCAATCCCTTCAACCGACTTAATAAGCTCTCCATCTTTATATTGAAGTCTTTGAATAGCTTTTAATCCTAAAGATGGTCCTTTCGACTGCTTAACATGAGATAATTCTGGTAATTGCGCCTGATCAGGGATTGTATATTCTTCTACTGGTCTAAGTAAAACGCCTTTCCCTTCACCGGTTTCAACAGTTTGTACAAACACCATCTGATCAGCTGTTAATCCTTTAACTATCGTCTCTCCTGGATTCACTAACTGACCTTCTTCTTCAAAACGTTCCAAAGCATTGGAATCACTTGAAAGATGAAAATCTCCACTTCTAACAATTATTTCCCGAAGAATATCATTCTTTTGAGAAACTGTGACTATACCAGCAGTTTGACTAAATATATCCTTCACAACCTCAGTCCCTGCCTCAATCCATTGACGATCTTTAATCATTAACAAGGAAATATCTTTATTTATTTCATGTGTTTCTTGTGGAATCCATAGCAAAGTTCCACCATTGCTTACTTCAAAACCATTCTTTGCAGAACGAGCCTTCTTAATAGTGAGTCCAGGGGCATATTTCACTATGCCACCAGTCTTTGTTTTAAATCTATCATCTGAAAGTTCAGCAATAACTTCAGTATTACCAATCTTGCTTCCAGGAATAGAATTTAACCTATATAGCGTTCCATTTGTTGCTTCGAGATTCCAAATTTCTCCTGAATGAGTTGATTCTTCTGACAATTTAAAATCTTTTAAAGTCATTGAAGTAGTTACAATCTGTACCTCTCGAGAATCTCCAATAGAGTCACGAAGTCGTACTTCACCACCAAACTCACTAGCCTGACTAGCTTCTGCGAGCACTTGACCCTCAATTGCACTAACACCACTTTGAACAACTGGTAGTGCATTAGGTGGAAGGTTATAAACATCACCTGCCAAAACCCAAATTCGACCTAATCTTTGGGCCTTTAAAGTGATATTCCCTTGTCTATCAGTTACTTCTCTAGGTTGAATAGCATCTTCATAACGAACCTGACCAGCTAAATCACAAATCACATCCTTAGTAGCCTTCTCAACACTTTTCTTGACAGCACCAGCAGCTATTTGAACCAAAGTGACATCTGAATCCACTTCTTGACCATCCTCGACAAAAATCAAAGACCCACTAGAAATCTCTATTTTTTGAGCTTTAACCTTATCGTGTGGCTGAATTGTTAAAACAAAATCAACCTCAGCTTGTCTAGCTTCGACGCCATGAGGTGTTCTATAGCCACGAAAACGTGCTTTGGCTCCATATTGAACCTTACCTGCAATGCTTGATCGCACTACTCCGGTTTCAGCAGTGGAAACACCTCCAGTATGAAAAGTTCTCATTGTCAATTGAGTACCTGGTTCACCAATTGATTGAGCAGCAATAATTCCAACTGCCTCGCCTAGATCAACTAATTGATTATGAGCAAGTGCCCAGCCATAACATTTTCTACATACTGAACGATTTGCCTCACAAGTAAGTGGAGAACGAACCATTACAGAGTCAATTCGTGCCTTTTCTATGAGAAGAGTTAATTCTGGATCAATTGCTACATCTTTTTTAGCAATAATTGTATCTTCATTTTCCTTATCCAAAATATCCTCTGCTGTTAAACGTCCAACTAGTCTGTTCCCAAAACGACCATCTTCTGCTTTTACTGCGATTGAACGTGAGGTACCACAATCTTCCTCTCTAACAATGACATCTTGAGCTACATCTACTAAACGTCTAGTTAAGTAACCTGAATCTGCTGTTCTTAGTGCAGTATCAACTAGTCCTTTACGAGCACCATAAGATGATATTACATATTCTGTAACTGTAAGCCCCTCTCTAAAATTAGTGCGAATTGGTAAGTCAATAATTTCTCCTTGAGGGTTAGCCATAAGTCCTCTCATGCCTACAAGTTGACGTACTTGAGACATATTTCCCCTTGCTCCTGAATTGGCCATCATCCAAACGGAATTAAGAGGATCATTCTGATTAAAATTCTTTTTAACCGCATCAACTAATCTCTCATTCGTTTCAGTCCAAGTATCGATAACCTTCGTATGACGTTCTACTTCTGTAATTTCCCCAAGTCTGTATGACTCTTCAGTTTGAGTAATTTGGTCCTCAGCTTGTCCCAATAAATCCTGCTTAGCTTCAGGTACTTTTAGATCATCTACTGAAATAGACACCGCAGCTTGTGTAGCATATTTAAATCCAAGGTCCTTAAGATTATCGGCCATCGCAGCAGTAACAGCAGTGCCGTGATTTTTATACGCCCATGCAACTAATTGCTTTAAAGTTTTTTTATCGACAACACAATTCCTAAAAGATGGAGGTGTTTTAGACAAAGGCGGAATTTGATTTGCCTTAGAAGCCTTTTTTTTCGAACCTTTTCTTCTGCTTGAAGTTTTACGAGATTTTGGAGAAGTAGAAGTCATTGTCAATGTCTATCTAGTAGTGGAAAAAAGAGAAAGAGAAGAAAAATTTAAGCTGAGGCAACAGCATCAATAATCGTGTAATTCATAACCACACGGCCTACAGTTGTAAGAATAAAACGACTAATTAACGCTCCATCTTGATCTAAACGATCTCTTCTTAATGACCATTGTTCAATTTTAGTCCCATCCTCGAGATCTTTTTGAATTAAAGGCGTATTAGCCTCATCATCATCCTCAACATTGCCATTAAACCGAACCCAAACCCAATCATGCAAATTAATTCTCTTATCTTCAAAGGCATGTATCACATCTTCTAAACTAGCAAATGTTTTAGATTGATCTCCAAAATCCGGCTTCTCAAAATTAGGTTGCAAAGCAGTTAAATAATATGATCCCAAAACCATGTCTTGAGATGGGGTAACTATTGGCTCACCTGTTGCAGGCGAAAGAATATTGTTACTCGCTAGCATTAACATTCTTGCCTCAGTTTGAGCTTCTATTGCAAGTGGGACATGCACAGCCATTTGATCACCATCAAAATCAGCATTAAATGCTGGACAAACTAAAGGGTGAAGCTGAATTGCCCTGCCAGTAACAAGCTTAGGTTCAAAAGCTTGAATACCGAGTCTGTGAAGTGTTGGTGCTCTATTCAATAAAATAGGATGGCCTTCAATGCATTCTTGCAATACCTGCATTACCTCATCATCTGCTCGCTGAATCAATTTTTTAGCTGCTTTAATATTATTTACAATGTTCTGACGTATTAATCTATGAATAACAAAAGGTTGGAATAACTCAATCGCCATCTCTTTTGGTAAACCACATTGATGCATTTTTAATTTTGGTCCTACAACTATCACTGATCTACCAGAATAATCAACTCTTTTACCTAACAAATTCTGCCTAAATCTACCTTGTTTTCCTTCAATAATATCGCTCAATGATTTCAAAGCTCTATTATTTGCACCAACTACTGTTCTTCCTCGTCTTCCATTATCTATAAGAGCATCAACGGCCTCTTGTAACATTCGCTTCTCATTCCTAACAATAATCTCAGGAGCTAGAATCTCTTGTAACCTAGCTAAACGGTTGTTTCTATTAATTACTCTTCTATACAAATCATTTAAATCAGAAGTAGCAAACCTTCCACCATCTAACTGAACCATAGGCCTTAGATCAGGAGGAATAACAGGGATCGCACCTAAAACCATCCATTCTGGACGAGCGCTGGTAGCTATAAAATTATCGATAACTCTCAATCTTTTAATAAGCTTTGCTCTTTTTTGTCCTTTGCTTCCGGAAATCTCCTCTCTCAATTGTTCTGCGACATCTTTCAAATCTATATCTTCTAGCAATTGTTTTAAAGCCTCAGCACCAATACCAACAATTGGCTCATTTTCAATAGTTGAGTCTTCTGCATAAATCTCATCTTCTATTTCCAGCCATTCATCTTCAGTAAGTAACTGTTTGTACTTCAAATCTTTATGATCACCTTCATCTAAAACTACATAACAATTGAAATATACGATTTGCTCAACGTCACGCAATGGCATATCAAGCAAAATCGCCACATAACTAGGTATCCCTTTTAAATACCAAACATGTGAGACAGGTGCTGCAAGATTAATGAAGCCCATTCTATGACGTCTAACCCTGCTTTCTGTTACCTCAACTCCACAGCGCTCACAAACTATACCTCTATGACGAACCCTTTTATATTTTCCGCAATGACATTCCCAATCTTTAGAAGGTCCAAAAATCTTTTCGCAAAACAAACCATCCATTTCAGGTTTTAAAGTCCTGTAATTTATTGTTTCTGGTTTGGTTACTTCACCTACAACCTGTCCATTTGGAAGAGTACGTTGTCCCCATGACATAACTCTTTCAGGCGAGGCCAAAGTTATCTTGACATAATCGAAATGATTCTCTGTTCTTAAATTGCTGTTAGTCATGAGAAAAAATCGTTTTAATTAAAGACAAAAAAGAAAAAGAATTAACTGTTAATCCTCTTGGTAATCAGAACCTAAAGATTCATATGTTGGCCTACTCGGAGTACTTCTTCTAGGGTTTACATCTTGCATTAAATCAACTTCTTTTCCTTCATCTGTATAAACACCTATATCTAAACCTAAAGACTGAAGTTCTCTCATCAATACTTTAAATGATTCGGGAGTTCCAGGCCTAGGTATTGGCTTCCCTTTGACTATTGCATTTAAAGCCTCATTTCTACCTTGCATATCATCTGATTTTACTGTTAGCAATTCTTGCAATGTATAAGCCGCTCCATAAGCTTCAAGCGCCCAAACCTCCATTTCTCCTAAACGCTGTCCTCCTTGCTGAGCTTTGCCACCAAGAGGCTGTTGAGTTACTAAAGAGTAAGGCCCTGTAGAACGAGCATGAATTTTATCATCCACTAAATGAACCAATTTCAAGAAATGTGAATAACCCACCGCTACTGGTTGATCAAAAGGTTCTCCAGTTCTTCCATCTCTTAATAAAAGCTTACCAGGATCATCTTTGTTATAAACCCACTCTTTCCCTGGTTGTTTAGCAGCCTCTTTCAAATATAACTGAACAGTCTCATAAGACTTTTCCGGTCCATACATTTCATCAAAAGGAACAACCTTAACTCTGCAGCCCAAATTAGCCGAAGCCCATCCCATCAAAAGCTCAAACACTTGTCCCACATTCATTCGACTTGGAACACCCAGAGGATTTAAGACAATATCTACAGGAGTCCCATCGGGTAGATAAGGCATATCCTCTCTAGGCAAAATTCTACTGATTATTCCTTTATTCCCATGACGACCAGCCATCTTATCGCCAACCTGGATTTTACGTCGCTGTGCAACATATACACGAACTACCATGTTTGCTCCAGGAGGTAATTCATCACCTTGTTCTCTTGTGTATATGCGAACGTCAACAACACGACCTTTTTCTGTACTTGGAACTCTTAACGAGTTATCTCTAACATCTCTTGCTTTTTCTCCAAAAATTGCCCTTAATAACTTTTCTTCTGGAGGCTGGTCAGACTCTCCTTTAGGGGTAACTTTACCAACCAATATATCTCCACTTTCAACGAATGCACCTACACGAATAATACCCATTTCATCAAGATGGCCCAAAGTATCTTCAGCAATATTCGGAATTTCTCTAGTAATCTCTTCAGGGCCTAATTTTGTTTGACGTGCTTCAATCTCATATTTTTCTATATGAACTGAAGTATAGAGATCGTCTTTAACTAATCTCTCGCTAACTAAAATTGCATCCTCATAGTTATAACCTTCCCAAGGCATATATGCGATTAACACGTTTTGCCCTAAAGCAATTTCTCCTCCTTCACAAGCTGATCCATCTGCCAATACTTGACCTACAATTACCCTATCTCCATCCCTAACTATAGGCCGCTGATTGAGACAAGTATCTTGATTTGATCTTTGATATTTCTGTAATTGATGAGTGTGTTCTATGCCTTCTTCATCAGTAACAACAATAGAATTGGCATCCACATAAGTAACAGTCCCATTAACTTGGGAGATAGGCACCATTCCGGAATCTCTTGCTACCTGAGTTTCTAGACCAGTACCAACTAGAGGACGTTCAGGTCGCAAAAGCGGTACTGCTTGACGCTGCATATTAGAACCCATAAGAGCTCTGTTTGCATCATCATGCTCCACGAAAGGGATAAGAGATGTTGCTACTGATATAACCTGAACTGGAGACAATTGAACATAATCAACCTGTTCAGGGGGAACTTTTTCAAAATCTTGACGATATCGGACTGGGATCAGATCGGCAATTATTTTGCCATCTTCTGATGTCGCAACATCGCCAGGAGCAACTCTACATTCATCTTCTAAATCTGCAGAAAGATAAATAGGATCACCTTTTTTCAGAACCGTTCCATCTTCTACTTTCCAAAAAGGTGTTTCAATAAAACCATAAGAATTGACTCTTGCATGAGTAGCAAGAGAATTAATCAAGCCAGCATTTGGACCTTCAGGCGTTTCAATGGGACACAACCTACCGTAATGCGAAGGATGAATATCTCGAACAGCGAAGCCAGCTCTCTCTCTTGTAAGTCCTCCTGGTCCCAAAGCTGAGATACGCCTCTTATGAGTTAATTCTGCCAATGGATTGGTTTGATCCATGAATTGACTTAATTGACTAGATCCAAAAAATTCTTTAATAGCTGCAACTAAAGGTTTTGGATTCACTAATTGAGCAGGAGTAAGAGAATCTGTTTCTCCAACAGTCATTCTTTCTTTAATTATTCTTTCCAATCTATTCAACCCAACTCTTACTTGATTCTGAAGCAATTCTCCAACTGATCTAACTCTTCGATTACCTAAATGATCAATGTCGTCTAAACTTGCTCCTCCAACATCCAATTCTAAATTAATTAAATAATCAATTGTAGAAAGCACATCTTCATGAGTTAATGTCCTAACAGAACTTGGAATAGTTAGTCTCAATTTCTTATTTATCTTATATCTTCCTACTCTCCCAAGATCATAACGCTTGGCATCAAAAAACCTACTTTGAAGAAGTTGTTGACCTCCACTAACAGATGGAGGCTCACCAGGCCTTAATTTCTTATAAAGCTCTAACAAGGCTTGATCTTCGGAGCTAATTCCTTCATCATCAGCAGCTTGAATTGACTTCTTATAATATTCAGGGTGTCTTAATTTATCAATTACATCGTTATCAGAAAGTCCCATTGCTCTCATAAGAACATGGGCATTAATTTTTCTTGTTTTATCTACACGTACATGAAGAAGATCATTTTTATCTGTCTCAAATTTTAACCAAGCTCCACGATTAGGAATTACACTGGCATTATAAGTCCTTCGACCATTCTTATCTTGCTCATCTTTAAAATAAACACCAGGACTTCTGACAATTTGATTAACAATAACTCTCTCAGCTCCATTAATAATAAAAGTTCCTCTTTCAGTCATCAAAGGTAGTTCACCTATAAACACTTCTTGCTCTTTAATTTCTCCTGTCTCTTTATTAACTAACCTACATGTGACATACATTTGAGAAGCAAAAGTTGCATCTCTTCTTTTTGCTTCTTCCACATCATGCCTTGGTCGTTTAAGGCGGTATTCATCACCAATAAAATGAAGTTCTAATTTACCGGTGTAATCAGTAATTGGAGAGAAATTCTCAAGTTCCTCTATTAATCCTTTGTCTAAAAACCATTTAAAACTTGCTCGCTGCACCTCAACCAAATCTGGCAGGTATGTAGCGGTCTTAGCGACCTGAATCGCACTTCTACTCATTCGAGAACCTGCTGCTGATATAGGAAGAAAATAATCCTTGGAACTTGTTGCGATCTAATCAAAATGTAATTAAAACATTGAAAAAAATTGACCTCTCTTTGAAAAAAAAGAAAGGCTGCCAAGAATTCAACGGTTCAATTAAATCTGTTCAAGAAGGCATAAGTCGACAAAAACCTTTGATGGTAAAGGCTTTCCGAGGAGAGAACGTAGAAATCTACGCCAAGCCCAAGTCAATATTCAATATTAACTTAATAAGTTTTTTTTTTCTACATAAATTTCTAATTTATGGTAAACCAAACAATCTTCTTGCATTAGAAGAACTACTCTCAGCAACAGAAGCGAAAGTTTGACCTCTGATATCAGCAATTTTAGAGGCAACAAATTCAACAAATGCCGGTTCATTTCTTTTCCCTCGTCTAGGGACAGGGGCCAAAAAAGGGCAATCTGTCTCAATTAAGAACCTGTCTTCTGGAACCTTCAAAGCACATTGTTGTATATCGGTTGCTTTTTTAAAAGTAACTGTTCCACTAAAACTAATATACATACCAAAATTAAGGAATTTTTCCATTTCTTCTACATTCCCACCCCAACAATGCATGACACCACGAACCATTCGCCCTAATTCTTGTAGTTCTTGAAATAATTTCAACATCGGTTCAGAAGCATCCCTGCAATGAATTATTACTGGCAAGTCCAAATCATATGCCAACTCAAGTTGAGCACGCAAAACCACTAACTGTTCTACTAAGTTCGAATCTTTAAAAAGATCAAGTCCCAACTCTCCAATTGCAACCACTCTAGAATCTTGAAGAGCAGCATCTCTCAAAATATCTATACTTACCTTGCCTTCCCAGGATTTTGTATCTAAAGGATGAATGCCTACAGAGTACCTAAGCTCAGGGAAGCGATCAGCTAAAGCCTTAATCGAAGGGATTTCTGACGGTTCAACACAGGCATGCAACAAGCTTGAAACGCCCGCAGACCTCCATCTTGCTGCAACTTCATCTAAATCTTTTTCAAAAGAAGAAAAAACTATATGACAGTGACTATCTATCAGGGAATTAACGGTCACTTTTAGAAAAGAGGGAGTTTTGAAGAAGTCTTTCTAACAAAGGAAAACGGTAATTTAATACTGCATCAATTAGGTTTTACTACTGACTCTTCAACCTTTTTAAATACAGCACTCAATCTAGCTTTTTTGTTTGCAGCGTTATTTCTATGAATAACACCTTTTTTTACAGCCTTATCAATCTTGCTAAACGCATCATTGATTGATCTTTGAATATGTTTTTTTGAATCTTCATTAGGTTTTGCTTGAAAAACACTAGAGGCCTCAAAAAAATTTTTCATCAAAGTCTTAATTGCAGACTTGTAAGACCTATTTTGGATGCGATTGCGTTCTGCAATCTGAATTCGTTTCTTAGCTGAATTGTTATTTGCCACTTAAACCTTAAATTTCAGATTAGCCTTAAAATAATAGCTTAAGAAGCTAACTAAAATAAAACTCTAGGTCAAAAACAAGACAATTAATGAGATGACGTTCTAATTTAAGCAAAGCGTTCAAAAAAGAAGATTGGCTGAAAAAAGTCAGATTTTAAATTGCGTGGCAGATCATAAGATTGGTCTAAAAAGACTGAAAGAAATTTCTTCTCGCACTTGTGTTGATAATGAAGATGCAGTTGCTATTACTGTCAAAAAGATTCTCGATGATGTTAAAAAACTAGGAGACAAAGCACTAGTCCAATTTACAGAAAAGCTTGATGGGTTTACCCCTAAACCATTAGCAATATCATCGAAACAAATACTGGATGCATGGAATACAACCCCAAAAGCATTACAGGAAGCACTATCTCTGGCAAAAAAGAGAATTGAAACCTTTCACAAACTTCAAATTCCTAAAGACGTACTTTTGAACGGAACTCATGGGGAAATCATTGGAAGAAAATGGAGCCCTGTAGACAAAGCCGGGATTTATATCCCAGGAGGAAGAGCCGCATATCCAAGCACTGTTCTAATGAATGCAATTCCTGCAATAGTGGCAGGAGTAGAAGAAATTATCATGGTTTCTCCTGCTAACAAAAAAGGAGAAATAAATAAGACCGTTCTTGCAGCAGCTTATATCACTGGAATTAATAAAATTTTTCGCATTGGTGGTGCTCAAGCAATAGGAGCACTTGCATTTGGTACTGAAACCGTTCCTCGCGTAGATGTTATTAGTGGACCAGGGAATATTTATGTCACGTTGGCAAAGAAAAGTGTATATGGACAAGTAGGTATTGATTCTCTCGCTGGACCAAGCGAAGTTTTAATAATTGCAGATAAGACTGCCAATATTAAGCAAGTGGCTTCTGACTTATTAGCACAAGCAGAACATGATCCACTGGCTGCAGCAATATTGTTAACTACAGAGACTAACCTTGCAGAAAAAATCAATTCAGAAATTGAAACTCAACTAAAAGAACATCCTCGTGCAAATATATGCCTCCAAGCACTTCAAAATTGGGGCCTAATTGTTCTATGCAAAGATCTAGAAACATGTGCAATGTTAAGTAACAAATTTGCACCGGAGCATCTTGAACTGTTAATTGAGAAACCTATAGAATTCACAAAAAAAATCAAAAATGCTGGTGCAATATTTATAGGCGAATGGAGTCCAGAAGCGACAGGAGACTATCTTGCAGGTCCAAATCATACTTTACCTACATCTGGTACAGCTAGATTTAGCAGTGCATTAGCAGTAGAAACTTTTATGAAAAATAGCTCTATAATAAATTTTTCTAAAGAAGCTCTTAAACAAACCGGCAATGCAATAATCGAATTAGCCAATAGTGAAGGACTCCACAGTCATTCGCAATCTATTAAGCGAAGACTTAACTAATCTTTTGCAAATTATTGACAATGGCAGATCCATTTTCGATTTTTCCAACTAACACTTCATCTACAAGATTTACAAATAAACCATTTTCCAATACACCTGGCAAATTATTAATTTCTCTTTCTAGGTTTTTAGGGTCATCAATACCATTTTTAAAACTTACATCAAGAACCAAATTACCTTGATCTGTCACAACTGGTCCTGCTTTTTTCTCAGCCATTCTTAGATCTGCTATACCCCCAAGATCTTTCAATTTGCTTTGGACTAATTGCCAAGTTATTGGCAAAACTTCCACAGGAAGACGAAATCCTAAATTAAGTTTCTGAACAATTTTAGAGGAATCAACAACAACAATAAATCGATCGGAAATTGAAGCTACTAGCTTCTCTTGAACATGACAAGCTCCTCCTCCTTTAATTAGTTGAAAAGAAGGGTCGACTTCATCTGCGCCATCTATTGCTAAATCAATTTTGCTGACCGCAGAAAAATTGCGTAAAGGTATTTCTAGTTGCTGTGCAAGGACTTCCCCCTGAAAAGAAGTAGTTACGCCAACAATATTCTTGAGAGATCCATCTTGAAGTTTCATTCCTAGCGCCTGAATCATTAAAGCTGCTGTAGAGCCTGAACCAAGACCAAGAACCATTCCATCCTCAATGTTTTCAACAGCAGCTTGCGCAACTGCTAACTTCATTTGTGTTTGTAGATCCGTCATATGTAAAAAAAACTTGTCGAGACAGTAGCAACCTTTCTAACCTATCTTGGGTAATGCTTCAGGCTGTATAGAAAGTTTTATCTCACTATTATTTCTTATAAGGGTTATTGTAAAAGGTTTACCAATTTTAGAATTCTCTACTTTTTCTAGTAATGAAGCAGGATTATCAATTTCTTTTTCCTCAGCAAAAATAATTAAATCACCTCTCCTCAAACCTGCCTTCTGAGCTGGACTATCATTTACAACAGATTGAACTAAAGCACCAGATCTTTCTGGTAATTCGACTAAAGAATTTGGATCCATATTATGTTCTTTAGCAATCCTTGCATCCAAAGGAACCAGTTGCACTCCCAAGTATGGATGTATCACCTCTCCTTTATCTAACAATTGTTTTGCAACTCGTTTTGCAAGGTTAATAGGAATTGCAAATCCTAATCCAGCTCCAGGACCAGATCTAACTAACGTGTTAATACCAATAACTTCACCTCGATAATTCACCAATGGACCTCCCGAATTACCAGGATTAATTGCAGCATCAGTTTGGATTAAATCCAGTCTCTTGTCGGAAAATCCAAGACTATTAATGTTTCGATGCAAGCTACTAACTATTCCCAACGTAACTGTTCTCTCCAGGCCATAAGGAGTTCCCAAAGCAATAGCCCAATCTCCAACCGCAATGTCTTCTGAATCTCCTAAAGGTGCAGCATCTAATATTAAATTCTCTCCCAAACGAACAAGAGCTAAATCGGTTACAAAATCTGTACCTACAACTTCTCCATCAATTTTCTGACCATTAGCAAGGGTCACACTTACATCATCAGCTCTTTCAACTACATGAGCATTAGTTAAGACCAGACCATTTACATCAATCAATATTCCTGAACCCTGTCCCTTCTCTCTTTCTGGGCCAAGATTTGGTTCCCCTAACAAATCTCTTAATAAAGGATCTATCAGATTGGGATCAAAAGATTCATGTTCAACTTCTCTTTCAGTATCAATTCGAACAACAGCAGGAGCGACTTTGCGAACTGCATCTGCTACAAAATTGTGAGCATATTCTTGTTTAATTGAATCCGTGATTCCATATCCAGGATTCACGGCACCAAAAACTATAATCAAGCACAAGCAATAGGCCAAATATCCTTTAAATCTCATTAAAATTTTTACCATATAAATTGTGAGAATTTTAATGCTATAAATCAAGAAATTGCGGCCTAGGTAACTTAAAAGAAGTGCATTTCAAATAAATCACTTGAAAATATAGAAAATTAAAAGATCATCAAGTAGAATTAACTAGCCTAACAGTACCCTCTTTAAGAGAAGGTAGGTTCAATATAAATACTGTTGGGCTAAGACCCAACTTAAGATTCTATCCCTTGCTAAAACAGATCTCAAAAGATTTAGAACACTTGGCTGGACTAACAGCTACAAGAGAAGGTTTTGAAATAGTAGGGTTTAAAATTTTTGCTGAGATTAAGCCTATGACAATACAAATTCAAATTCGTCATCAAAATGGAGAAGATGTCTCATTAGATGACTGTTCTAAATTTAGTGGATCAGTTGGTGAATCTATAGATAATTCAGAATTACTGAACATTCCTCATGTTTTAGAGGTTAGCAGCCCTGGCCTAACCGAAGTTCTTCAAACTGACAAAGATTTCATAACCTTTAAAGGCTTCCCAATTGAGGTTGCCACCAAAAGCAAATCCAATTCACAAATTATTGAAAGTGGATTACTACACACAAGATCAAAAGAACACTTAAAAATAAATATCAAAGGGAAAATAAGCAAAATTCCTCGAGATGAAGTTATTCAAGTGCGGCTAGTAAGCCCTACTGAATAACAACGTCAACATTAAACCACTTCATTCCAATTCACATTTCCATCATCGATGGCATTAGTTCTACTCCCCGGGCTCAATAATTTAATCGAAGACATTAGTGAGGAGAAAAAACTCCCTGCTCAAGTCGTAGAAACTGCTTTGAGAGAAGCCCTACTTAAAGGCTATGAAAGATATAGAAGAACCCTATATTTAGGAATAAATGAAAATCCTTTTGAAGAAGAGTACTTCAGTAACTTTGATATAGGATTAGATCTAGATGAAGAAGGCTATCGAGTATTAGCAAGCAAAATCATCGTCGAAGAAGTTGAAAGCGAAGATCATCAAATAGCTTTGTCAGAGGTAATGCAAGTTGCTGAAGATGCTCAAGAAGGGGACACAGTAGTTCTTGATGTAACTCCGGAAAAAGAAGAATTTGGAAGAATGGCAGCTGCAACAACAAAGCAAGTTCTTGCTCAAAAATTGCGTGATCAGCAAAGAAGAATGATTCAAGAAGAATTTGCTGATCTTGAGGACCCAGTACTCACTGCACGAGTAATTCGATTTGAACGTCAGTCTGTAATTATGGGCGTTACTTCTGGCTTGGGAAGACCAGAAGTAGAAGCTGAACTACCCAAAAAAGATCAACTTCCTAATGATAATTATCGAGCAAATGCAACATTCAAAGTGTTTCTTAAAGAAGTAAGTGAAGTACCAAGGCGTGGACCTCAGTTATTCGTCAGCAGAGCAAATGCGGGATTAGTAGTGTATTTATTTGAAAATGAAGTTCCTGAGATACAAGAGGGGTCAGTCAGAATTGTTGCAGTTTCTAGAGAGGCCAATCCTCCTAGTAGATCTGTGGGGCCAAGAACAAAAGTTGCTGTTGATAGTATTGAACGAGAAGTTGATCCTGTTGGTGCATGCATTGGAGCAAGAGGTTCGCGAATTCAACAGGTCGTCAATGAACTTAGAGGTGAAAAAATTGATGTCATTCGTTGGTCTGCAGATCCTGTCCAGTATATCTGCAATTCTCTCAGTCCAGCGAGAGTGGAAGTTGTAAGACTTGTTGATCCCGAAGGTCAACATGCACATGTACTTGTCCCGCCTGATCAACTCAGTCTTGCTATAGGCAGAGAAGGACAAAATGTTCGCTTAGCAGCCAGATTGACAGGCTGGAAAATCGACGTTAAAAATTCCCAAGAATATGATCAAGCAGCTGAAGATGCAATTGTTGCGGAGCTTATCTCGCAAAGAGAAGAAGAAGAAGCTCTTCAAAGAGAAGCTGAAGATCGCTTAGCTGCTGAACAAGCCGCAAGGGCTGAAGAAGATGCCCGTCTAAGAGAGCTTTATCCTCTTCCAGAAGATGAAGAAGAAAAATCTGAGATTGATGAAATTGATACAACAAATTCATCTGATATAACTAATGATGAAGAAAGCCAAGACAACTCAGAGAAAAACGATCAGTTAGATAACCAAGAGGATAGACCCCGGTGAAACACTCTCCCATCCTGCGTCGTTGCGTTGCTTGTAGAAACCTTTTCGATCGCAAGAAGCTCTGGAGAGTAATCAGAGACTTTAAGGTTGGTGTTGTTCTTGACACAGGAATGGGTAGGTCAGCCTATTTATGCCCTAATGAGAACTGCCTCAAAGAAGCTTGGCAACGGAAACGTTTACAAAAAGCACTTAGATGTCAGGTCAAAACCACTGTTATCGAGGTACTTCAAAATCGATTGAATCAGAGCAAGGATTCAATTACTAAGGCAATATAAAAGAAGGAACCCAAAACCATAAGGGATCTTCTCACAACTGTTGCCAGCATTCACCCAAAAATTAATGACCAGCAGCGGCAAAATCAGGATCTACGAACTTTCCAGAGATTTAAATCTGGACAATAAAGATGTGCTTAATGCTGCTAAAAAGCTATCGATTTCAGTTAAAAGTCATAGCAGTTCAATCAGTGATGAAGACGCATCAAAAATCAAACAATTAATATCTGGGACAAAAAATATACATAGCCCTGCGAAACCAAAATCAAACAATAAAGAAATCCTCTCTCTTAAAAAAGCCGCAGAAGCAACGGTACAAAAAAACAAAGCAAACAACATTAGGGACAACAACCATAAACAAAACAAGTCAGAGCAGAAAAAAATCCCATCTATTTCACCCTCAAAGCAAAAAATTGCAAAGTCTCCTACACCTCCTTCATCTCTAAAAAAAGACAACAAAACAACCAATAAAATAGTATCCCCTATACAACCCAAACAACCTGCAAAGCCACTTTCTAATCAACCCAAAAATATTAATCCTTCTCAAATACAACCTAAGCAGCCAGCTCGCCCAACTTCGCCCATTAGTCAAAAAAACTCAATAAACCCACCAATTGCAAGAGAAGCAGTTTCAGAGGATAAAAAAACAAACATCATTAGCAAACCATCAAAACCACAGCAACAGCAAAAACCACTGCCACAGACAACTAACAAATCATCAAATTTATTTAACAAGCCTTCAAAACCACTTACTCAAAAACCCTCAAATACAATAGGGCAAAAGACTTCCACTCCTAATAAGCCGTTAGCAGCACCTCCACGTCCACGTCCACGTCCACAAGTAACCAACTACAGACCAGCCCAAGCTGAAAAATCAAACAACAATTCCTCACTTAATTCGAGAAGACCTTTAGGTGAAAGAAAAAACAATATTCAATCTAAGACACAAAGAAAGTCTAATGAGACACCATTTAAAGAGAACAAAAATAAAGTTGAACTAGTTGGTGCACCTATCAGACGCAACAACAATAAACAATCCAATACTGGCAGACGAGGCCCGAAAGATAGAGATAATCGTCAACCAGGAGGTAATCCATATTCTCCACAATTCAAACAAGGTAGTGGAAGAAGGTCAGATAGTGATCGTTCACAACAAATGCGACCACGACCAGGAGGGATGCCTCCAGGAAGACCAGGGATGCCTCCAGGAAGACCAGGGATGCCCCCGGGAATGCGCAGGCCAGTAGCACCTGGTGAGCTAATGCAATTGCAAAAGCCTACAAATAAAGCGACGCCTCCTACAAGACGGAATGAATCAGCAAAAGGTGTAAAGAGAGAAGGGGTACCATCAGCCAAGCCTCCAACAAATAGACCTACTCCATCTGCGGCACCAAAAAGGCCTCCTCAACGCGCAAATGCACAAGGTTCAGCTAGAAAAAAAAGACCTGATTGGGATGATGCTGCAAAATTAGAAGCACTGAGGAATAAATCTCCTCAAAAACAACGCCAAAAGGTTCATATTATTGGTGAAAATGATGATGCCTTAACTACAGAAACCAGTGGATTTGCTGGAGGTCAGCAAGCTACATTGCTTTCAGCAAGCTTAGCTCGTCCTGCAAGTCCAACAAAAGCCAAGTCCAAGCAGAAGACTAGTTCTAAACCAACTGGGGCAATTAGAAAACGCAAAAAAGAATCAACCCGTCAAAGGCAACGAAGAAGAGCTATGGAGTTACGTGCAGCTCGTGAAGCAAAACAAGTCCGTCCAGAAATGATTATTGTTCCCGAAGATAACATTACTGTTCAAGAACTAGCAGACAAACTAAGTGTTGAAAGCTCAGAGATCATCAAGTCCCTTTTCTTCAAAGGAATTACAGCAACAGTTACGCAATCTTTAGACTTACAAACCATCGAAACTGTTGCTGAAGAATTTGGCGTACCTGTTTTACAAGATGATGCAGAAGAAGCTGCCAAGAAAACTGTAGAGATGATTGAAGAAGGAGACATCCAACATTTAATTAGAAGACCCCCAGTCGTAACTGTTATGGGACACGTCGATCATGGGAAAACAAGTCTTTTAGATGCCATTAGAAAAGCCCGAGTTGCTGCAGGAGAAGCCGGAGGCATTACTCAGCATATTGGCGCGTACCAAGTTGAAGTAAAACATGACAACAACATACGCAAGCTCACCTTCTTAGACACACCTGGTCATGAAGCCTTTACAGCTATGCGTGCTAGAGGAACAAAAGTTACAGATGTAGCAGTACTTGTAGTGGCAGCTGATGATGGAGTCAGGCCACAAACATTAGAAGCAATTAGTCATGCGCGTGCTGCAAAAGTTCCTATTGTTGTTGCCATAAATAAAATAGATAAAGAAGGTGCATCTCCTGACCGAGTTAAGCAAGAATTATCTGAACAAGAACTAGTCGCAGAAGATTGGGGTGGAGATGTAGTAATGATGCCTGTAAGTGCAATCAAAGGGGAAAATATAGACAAATTATTAGAAATGATTCTCCTTGTAACCGAAGTAGAAGATCTTCAAGCCAACCCAGATCGTCTTGCAAAAGGAACAGTCGTAGAAGCACATCTTGATAAAGCTAAAGGTCCTGTTGCAACATTATTAGTGCAAAATGGGACACTGAAATCTGGAGATGTTGTAGCAGCAGGCGCAGTTCTCGGAAAGATTAGAGCAATGGTTGACGAAAATGGTAAAAGACTCAAAGAAGCTGGTCCTTCATGCCCTGTAGAGGCTCTTGGTTTCAACGAAGTGCCTACAGCAGGAGATGAGTTTGAAGTTTATCCAGATGAGAAATCTGCACGAAATGTAGTTGGAGTAAAAGCTTCAGATGCCAGAGCCACTCGACTTGCTCAACAAATGGCATCACGAAGAGTATCACTTGCAGCAATGTCGGGGCAAGCAAATGAAGGGGAGCTAAAAGAACTAAATCTAATTCTTAAAGCTGACGTTCAAGGAAGTGTAGAAGCAATACTCGGATCATTAGAGCAATTACCAAAAGATGAAGTTCAAGTCAGAGTTCTTCTATCTGCACCAGGTGAAATCACTGAAACCGATGTCGATCTTGCTGCAGCTTCTGGAGCAGTAATTATTGGATTTAATACCTCGATGGCATCTGGAGCCAAAAGAGCAGCCGATGCAAACAGTGTCGATGTTCGTGAATATGAAGTTATTTACAAGCTTCTTGAAGACATACAACTTGCAATGGAAGGATTACTTGAACCTGATTTGGTAGAAGAAAAAACTGGTGAAGCTGAAGTTAGAGCTATTTTCTCTATCGGCAAAAGTGCGGTGGCAGGCTGTTATGTTACAAATGGAAAACTCCAACGTAATTGCAAAGTAAAGGTCAAACGATCAGGTCAAATTGTTTTTGAAGGAGATCTTGACTCTTTGCGACGTAATAGAGATGTAGTTAAAGAGGTAGCAAATGGCTTTGAATGTGGCATAGGGTGCGATCGATTTGCAAATTGGAAAGAAGGTGATCTTATTGAAGGATATAAATTGGTAACTCAACGAAGAAAATTAACTACATAACAATCAAACAAAAAGGAAGTGCAAAAGATTTTTGCCGAATAGAAAACAAAATCATCCAAATGTTCGCTAATCTTTAGAGCGATCTAAAACAAATAATGTAGAAAACAAAATAAAAGCAATCAGTTGAATTGCAATATCATTAGTCAAAACATCTTCACCAGAAAAAAATCTAACGCCCATTATCAAAAGACCTATTCCTGCAGAAGAAGTTAAAGCAACCCATATGACTCTTCTAACACCTCTAAAAGGATTTTGCGACTCATTTAGAAGTTTTTTACGAAGATTTGGATCTAAATTCAAGGTAAAATTGCTATTTAAGCCGGTGTAGCTCAGAGGTAGAGCAACTGATTCGTAACCAGTAGGTCAGCGGTTCAATTCCGCTCACCGGCATTCTCAAATCTAGTTTACTAGTGAAAGTCCATACAAAAAATATCTTCTAGAAAAAATAGTAAAAATTAAGAAAGGAGCTCAAAAAGAGCTCCTTTCTTGCTGATCGTTTTATTTACCAATGCTTAGCAACAATTAATCAGGAGAGTTGAGAAGCTTCTGGATACAGGCACCTGGGGCCAAGTTTCTAGGGGTTAGGCTTATTCTCCTATAAGGGCACCTAAACGATGCAAGAGGAGTATCGACTGAATTGACGCACCTAAATCATTGATCCTTGTCGCTTCAGACGAAAGCCCACTGATTATTGAGACTGTTGGAGCAGGAGCCAGAAGTCAGTCTGCTTCAAGCAAATACTCAGGTGGAGTGTCTACCGTCATAAGGCGCCTCTGAGTTCGATATTCATATTTTTACCCTTGTCACCCTCTCAACGCAATCAGCTTTTATGCGCATTGCATTTTCATTCGCATAGGGAGATAATAAGAAGTTTGAAGTAATCGAAGGAATTCGTTTGTGGTCAAAGGTATTAGAAAGTCTTTTAAAAATTAAAAAAAATGAATAAACCTTTCTATTAAAGATATTTAATAAGAAACATCTGTTAACCAAGAACTAATTTTGTTTAGCTAAATCAATAATCAAATCTACCAGTTCTTGTCCATAGCAATTGGGATTTCTTCTGTTTTCAGTATTTTTATCCATTAATGTATGTTCACAACTACTAGACATGCATCTTGTATCGCAACAATCACACACTATGTGTACTTTTCTACCTTCCTTTTGCTCCCTCACTCTTGCGTAAACCCAATTCTTAGCAGAAGCATTCGTCCAGCCATGAAATGGGCCTTGGCAATCAATTAATTTTTGACGTGTATCGTTACCTCTAAAAATCCCAGAATTAATTAAACGCTTATACCTAAAGCCTTTTAACCTTTTTTCTTTGATGCCAATATGTATTAGTTGAAATTTCATCAAAGACCAAACTCTAAACCAACTGATTAAAAATATATTAAGGTTGTATGAACAAAAGAAAAGTTTCTCAATTTAAATCCCTACCTCAATTCTTTAGATGCATCTCAACTGTCAATGCAAGTAAAGTCAACCATGAGTTACATAGAATCAAAGTCACAACAGATGAGCGAATCTAGCTCTTCTATTTTGGAAAAGGCCAAAGTATTAATTATTAGACTCCCATGTAATCCAATATTTCCTATTGGTCCCATTTATCTTGCAGATCATCTACACAAATGCTTTCCAACGCTACAACAAAAAATATTAGATCTTGCAGCCCTACCAGTTGTTGATGTTGAACGAGTTTTAATATCTACTATTAATAGCTTTCAACCTTCAATTCTAGTCTTCTCCTGGAGAGATATTCAAATCTATGCGCCAGTTGATGGGAGAGGAGGAAATCCCCTGCAACATTCTTTTGAAGTTTTTTACTCTCCAAATCCTTTAAAAAAATTACGAGGAGCATTTGGAGGTTTGAGACTAATGAAAAGTCATTATGGAGAATTATGGCGAAACCAGAAATTAATAAGAAAAGGACTGAAGCAAGCGCAGACTTTTGTCAGTGATGCAAAAGCTGTTGTAGGAGGAGGCGCCGTAAGTGTTTTTTATGAGCAACTAGGTAAATCTTTGCCAGCAGGAACAATTGTTTCCATAGGAGAAGGTGAGCCTTTATTGCAAAAATTACTTTTAGGTGAAGCCATTGATAAAGAAAGATGTTTTATAGCTGGAGAAAAACCCAGAGTTGGACTCATACATGAACAACCCATTAGTGCTATCAAAACTGCTTGCAACTATTCATATATATGCTCAATCTGGTCTCAAATACATTGGTACCTAGATGGTGGAGATTTTTACATCGGGGTTCAAACAAAACGAGGTTGTCCGCACAACTGTTGTTATTGTGTCTATACGGTTGTTGAAGGAAAACAAGTAAGAGTCAATCCAATTAATGAAGTTGTTAAGGAAATTCGACAATTGTATGAATTAGGTGTCCGAAATATATGGTTTACAGATGCACAATTTATTCCTGCTAAGCGTTATATCGAAGATGCAAAAGAGCTTCTCAAGGGAATTAAACAAGAGAATATGTTAGACATGCGCTGGGCTGCATACATAAGAGCTGACAACCTTGATGCCGAACTAGCCAAGTTAATGGTGCAAACAGGCATGAGTTATTTTGAAATAGGTATCACCTCTGGTTCACAAGAATTAGTTAGAAAAATGCGTATGGGTTATAACTTAAGAACTGTATTAGATAATTGTAAATTACTATCTAATGCTGGTTTTAAAGACCATGTCTCAGTAAATTATTCATTCAATGTTATTGATGAGAAACCAGAGACTATTCGTCAAACCATCTCATACCACAGAGAACTAGAACGAATTTTTGGTGCTGAAAAAGTTGAACCAGCAATTTTCTTTATTGGACTCCAACCTCATACTCATCTTGAACAATACGGTTTTGACCAAGGACTAATCAAACCTGGATACAACCCTATGAGCATGATGCCATGGACAGCTCGTAAATTATTGTGGAATCCAGAACCAATGGGGAAAGTCTTCGGCAGAATTTGCCTGGAAGCATTTGAATTGTGCCCAAATAATTTTGGGCGAACAGTTATCAAACTTTTAGAAAGAGATTATGGGATTGCTCCTTTAGAGGAAGCACTACGATCACCTTTACAAGGGCGTCCAGCAATCGCAAAAGCAGTTCGATAATAAAACAGAGTTAATAGCAAACAAAAAATGCTGATAAAACTTCCAATAGGGTTAGGGGAAACATCTCCAGGACCAATCATCCATCTAGGCGTACTATCTGATATACCTATCAAACCTGCATTAAGATAAAACCATAGCCCTACAAGCCCTCCATGTAAGCAAATACACCCTCCTAAAAAACCTTTGTCTAAAATACGTCTCAAACTAAGAACTAATCCTAACAAAAACAAGCCAACTAAAAGAGCTAGTAATTCAATCCAGTCTAAATTGGACTTTAACAACGAAACCAGATGTGCCAAACTAAAAATCATTGCCTGAAAAACAAGGCCTCGTTTTGGCCCAAACAAAAAAGTCAATTCCTTCCACAACCAACCACGAAAAATTAATTCTTCCGCAAATCCAACTCCAAAGCCTAAGATGATCGCATTTGCAATATCTGAAATTCTAAGAATTCCTTGAAACTTTACACCAGGACCAAAAAAAACAGGTGTCATAACACATAACAAAAAAACCAAAGCCCAGAGAAAGCCATGCATCGACGAATTCAAAGATGCTTTAAAATTAGTGCTTCTTAATCCCAATAAGAACAAAGGATGTCGGTTCTTCCATCTCAACTTGCCCCAGCTTGGTAGAACTAATAAAAACGAACAAAATGTGAATACTGTTCCTAAAATAGATACCTGATTGGAATCAATGCTAAATGGAAATGAAAGAAATAAAAAAGGTTGGGCTAAAACCCAACCCAACAAATATAAAAAAGGAAACAGTAAAATTGTCGGGACCCAAAGACGACGCTGAAGCACCCAATGTTTCCAATAAACAGAAATTGAATTAATCAATTTTCCAATTCAATGGTACTTGTCAATCCTTTACTTTTTAAAGATTCTGAATAAAACTCAGCCGGTTCCAAATCGCAAAT
This sequence comes from Prochlorococcus sp. AG-409-K04, assembly GCA_003215555.1. Taxonomy (GTDB): domain Bacteria; phylum Cyanobacteriota; class Cyanobacteriia; order PCC-6307; family Cyanobiaceae; genus Prochlorococcus_E. The sequence continues at coordinate 121,078 of QCKE01000002.1, read as the reverse complement.
AATAACTAATCCTATCCCCGTTTCATGCGTTTCAAGCATAATTGCCATTGCATCTTGCTCACTTAGCTGGGGTACAACTTGACGCAAAGTTTTTACAACATAATCCATGGTGTTAACAGGATCATTATGTAACAAAACCTTATACCGAGGAGATTTCTTTCTCACTCGTTCAACTTTCTTCTCTACAACTGCTGCACCACCAGGGCTACTGCTTAAATTTCTCACCATGTGTGATACTGACTATTCAGCCAAACTCTAAGAGTAATAAAGAGTTTATAACAAAATCAAAATCAAATACTAATTATCCGTTTCATTGCTTGTTCAACATTTTCCCGACTATTAAAAGCTGATAAGCGAAAAAAACCTTCTCCAGCAACACCAAAACCACTTCCTGGTGTACCTACTACATTGGCTTCATTCAGTAAAAAGTCAAAAAATTTCCAGGAATCATAACCATTAGGAGCTTCGACCCAAACGTAGGGAGCATGCTGCCCTCCATATACTTTGTAACCTGCGTTGGAAAGTTTATTTCTAATAAGAGCAGCATTATCCATATAGAAACGAACAAGTTTCTTTGTTTGAGATTGCCCCTCTAAGGAAAAAACAGCTTCAGCTCCTCGCTGAACAATATAACTAACTCCATTGAACTTAGTGCTTTGTCTTCGATTCCATAATGACCATAAATCGATTATTTCCCCATTCTCAGTTTTTCCTTTAAGAGATTTTGGAATTACGGTGTATGCACAGCGAGTTCCTGTAAAACCAGCTTTTTTAGAAAATGACCGAAATTCAATTGAACATTCTCTAGCGCCCTCGATTTCAAAAATTGAATGTGGTAAAGAAGGATCTTGAATAAAAGCCTCATAAGCCGCATCAAATAATATTAATGACTGATTCCTTCGAGCATAATCTACCCATTTAGCCAATTGATCTTTATTTGCAATAGCACCAGTGGGATTATTAGGAAAACAAAGGTAAATCAAATCCACCGGCTTAGAAGGAAGCTCAGCTTGAAAACCATTTTCAGCATTTAAAGGTATGTAAGTTAAACCTGCATAATGGCCTAACGAAGAAGCATCACCAGTATGTCCAGTCATTACATTGCTATCTACATATACTGGATATACTGGATCGGTTACTGCAATACGATTTCCGGGGCCAAGAATATCAAGAATATTACTACTGTCACATTTGGATCCATCTGAAACAAAAATCTCTTCCGCTGAGATGTTACAACTACGACTCTGAAAATCATTTTGAGCTATTGCTTCTCGAAGCCACAAATAGCCTTGTTCAGGTCCATAGCCATGAAAACCATCTTGGGTCGCCATTTCTTGAATTGCGTGCTGCATCGCCTTACAACAAGCATCAGGCAAAGGTTCAGTAACATCACCTATCCCCAACCGAATAAGATTTGCTTCAGGATGCAGCTTACAAAAAGCATTAATCCGCCTAGCAATCTCAGGGAATAGATAACCAGCTTTAAGCTTTAAATAATTACTGTTGACTTGAACCACGAGAAAAAATAATTAACCCACTTTTATATACTGCCTCGAAAAGGTAACTAAGTGAAGAAAAATTGAATACGATAGAAAAAAGTTTTTCTACTGTGTCTTCTAATAGAACCTCTTCGATAGATAGAGAAAATTTTTTTAAACCAATTCATTTTGAGAAATTAGTGGATAGTGAAATCCACAAACCAGCTCAATACATGGGTAAAGAACTTGGTACAAAGATACGTAATTGGGAGGCAACTAACGTACACTGGGCACTTAGTTATCCAGAGCTATACGAAGTAGGTGCAAGCAATCTTGGCCACATCATTTTATATTCAATACTCAATAATATCCCAAATCAACTTTGTGATCGAGCGTATCTTCCAGAATCTGATTTCGCAAAACGTTTAAGGTCCAGCTCTTCAACTTTATTTGGAGTTGAAACAAGGATTGAACTAAAACATTTTGATCTGCTTGGTTTCAGTCTCAGTTATGAACTTGGTGCAACAAATATTCTAGAAATGCTTGATTTAGCTGAAATAAATATCTACGCAAAAAACCGTCAAGACCTTTCACTAAATGATCCAAAATCACAACCACTAATCTTTGCCGGAGGGCCTACAGCAACAAGCAATCCAGAACCTTACGCAGATTTTTTTGATTTTTTTGCTTTGGGAGATGGAGAAGAGCTACTCCCAGAAATAGGTCTAATAATATCTCAGTCTAAGAAATTAGGACTTAAAAGATCAGAAACACTGTTCAGCCTCGCCGAAATCCCTGGTGTATATGTTCCATCACTGTACAAACCATTACCAGACTTCTCTTCAATCAAACCAATCTCCCCATCCGTAGCCAAGAGAATTATTCGACGTGTTGCTACACCCATGCCTAGTTATTCAATGGGATTGGTTCCAAATATTGAAACAATACATGATCGACTTACAATTGAAATAAGACGCGGATGCACTCGAGGATGTCGCTTTTGCCAACCAGGAATGCTCACTCGGCCAGCCCGAGACGTAGCTCCAGATAAAATCATCAAAGCCGTAGAAAATGGCATAAAAGAGACAGGTTATAGCGACTTTTCACTCCTCTCTTTAAGCTGTAGTGATTACCTATCACTACCTGAGGTAGGAGTTAATCTCAAGAATAAATTCAATGGTGAGAATATTACATTACAACTACCTAGTCAAAGAGTAGATAGATTTGATGAAAATATTGCTCATATTGTTGGCGGTGGGCGTCAACCTGGACTTACCTTTGCACCCGAAGCAGGTAGTCAACGCCTTCGAGACATAATCAACAAAGGTCTTACAGATAAAGATCTGCTTGCTGGCATAACGAAAGCAATGGAGCACAAATATCAAAAAATCAAACTGTATTTCATGATTGGTCTTCCAGGCGAAGAGGACGAAGACATTGTAGCCATTGCAAATACATGCAAATGGCTACAAGAAGAATGTAGAAGTCTCGGGAAATTAAAATTAAATATCACAATTAGCAACTTTACCCCAAAACCTCATACTCCATTTCAATGGCATAGTGTCTCACATGTCGAGCTATTAAGAAGACAACAACTATTGAAGGATTCATTTTTTAATCTGAAAATTAGAAACATAAAAGTTAATTTTACTGATATCAGAATATCTGCCATAGAAGATTTTCTCGGTCGCGGAGATAGAAGATTGGCTCCTGTAATCGAGTCTGCATGGAAAAATGGTGCCGGTATGGATGCATGGTTTGAATCACAAGAACGTACATACGAGGCTTGGTCTCAAGCAATTGCAAAAGCAGGTCTTGCTACACAACTTCGAAAACTAGAAATGGGAACCTGGGGCTCAGTACAGAGTTTAAAAACAAATGATCTAATTACACGTTGCTTACAACCTTTACCATGGGACCACATAGATACGGGAATCAAAAAAACATGGCTCATAAAAGATCTCCAACATGCACTACAGCAAACAACAGTTCCTGATTGCTCATTTCATGAATGCAGTAGTTGTGGGGTATGTGGGCCAGAACTAGGAGCAAATGAAGTGATAAGTCCCAACCAAATCCCAATAAAACACGAGCCTAAAGAGTTAAAGACTGAAAAAAAATTGAGAGTTAGAGTAAAATTTGCAAAAATCACACCCTTACATCTCATTAGTCATTTAGATCTCATTCGTTTACTCGAAAGATCCTTAAGACGAAGTCAATTACCTGTGAGTTATACAGGAGGATTTCACCCTCTTCCTCGTCTGCAAATTGCCCTTGCATTACCCTTAGGAATAGAAGGATTAGGAGAATGGATGAATATTGATTTCTTTGAGGAAATCAATCCATTGTTAATTAAAGAGCAACTTCAAAAAGTATTGCCTCAAGGAATTAATCTATTAGAAGTAAAAGCCATTCCGATAACAAAAATCAGTCTGGCGCAAGAGCTTATCCAATCACATTGGACTTTTGACTTAATCAGCCAATCCAATGAGAAAAGTTCTATAGAAACATGGAACCTTGCTATACAAAAAATTACCCAATCCAAAACATTAATTTGGAAAGATACTGATAAGAAAGGGCGTTATAGAGAAAGAGATTTTCGACCTATGTTAGAAAAAATAAACTTAATCAGTTGGCAAGACTTTTCTTCTGAAAAATTTGTGTCTATCGAATTACACAGCCTTATCTCCTCAAACGGTCAAAGCATCAAACCTCTTCATATTCAGCATTGGCTCTCTCAAATTCTTTCAAATACGTTAGAAATAAAAAACATTCAAAGAAAGGAACTCATCTTAAAAAGTGCTAAAATTTAATTGGGTTAGAAGAAAGCTCAGCAGAGCTAAATTGACCTAAGTGAATTTGGAAGAAAATTACGTTTCCACTCAAAATATCCGGCAAGTTATATCCGGATCAAAAGTAATCAACTTTCTATAAGAGCTAAAGCTCTCACCTCATCCCTTCCAAAAACCTTAGTATTTGATTTTAACTAACTCAAGCAGTTTCACTGCCAATTTTTCAAACACAGAGTGAACGGACTCTAATTTTTTATATGCCCCAAAAAATCATCATTGCAGAGCAAGAGCGAATCGCCGCTTTGCTTTCCGATGGCCGAGTAGAGAAACTAATTGTTGCACAGGGTCATTACCAAATTGGAGATATATTTCTTGGAACCATAGAAAATGTATTACCAGGCATAGATGCAGCGTTTGTAAATATAGGTGCAAGTGAAAAGAATGGTTTTATTCACGTCACTGACTTAGGCCCGCTCAAGCTCAAAAAAAATGCTGGGAGTATTACCGAATTACTAGAACCTCGACAAAAAGTTTTAGTACAAGTCATGAAAGAGCCTACTGGAAATAAAGGGCCTCGACTAACAGGTAATATTTCACTTCCTGGAAGATATCTTGTTCTTCAACCAAATGGACAAGGTGTAAATGTATCTCGCCAAATTAATATTGAAAACGAACGTAATCGCCTAAAAGCTTTAGGAGTATTAATTAAACCTCCTGGCACAGGCATTTTACTGAGATCTGAAGCAGAAGAAGTATCAGAAGAATTTATAATTGATGACCTAGAACAACTAATCAAAAAGTGGGAATCGATTCAAGAAGCATCAGAACGTGCTAATCCACCTACTCTCCTAAGACGAGATGAAGATTTTATCCACAGAGTACTTCGTGATCATATAAATTCAGAAGTTTCTGAAATTATAGTTGAAACGAATGAAGGAAAAGAAAAAGCGCAAGGTTTTCTCGCAAAAGAAAAGTCACATGTAAAAATAGAACAATTGCTTGAAACAAGTAATTTAATAGAACATTTTAAAATCGATATAGCAATTTTAAATGCTTTAAAACCTAGAGTAGATTTACCTTCTGGAGGCTATATCATTATTGAGCCAACAGAAGCGCTCACTGTAATAGATGTAAACTCAGGATCTTTCACGCGCTCTGCAAATTCAAGAGAAACAGTTCTTTGGACAAATTGTGAAGCAGCTGTAGAAATAGCTAGACAACTCAAATTAAGAAATATCGGAGGAGTAATTATTATTGATTTTATTGATATGGAATCACGTAGAGACCAACTACAGCTCTTGGAATATTTTACAGCTGCCATCAAAGATGACTCTTCAAGACCTCAAATATCTCAATTAACGGAATTAGGGTTAGTTGAACTTACAAGGAAAAGACAGGGCCAAAATATTTATGAATTATTTAGCACAGAATGCAGCAATTGTTCAGGATTAGGTCACATCCCTAGCATTCCAGAAAAAGGAAAACCTCAAACATTAGAAGCTAATGCTGGATTACCAAAGAATGAAGTAAATTTACAAGCATCAATATCTATAACAAATCCAAACAAACAAAATGAAAGTGTTATTGAAGATAGTCAAGGAGTAATTACAAAAAAAATCAATAATTCAGAAAGCACAAATAAAAAAGAAGAAAAGGATAATATTATTATTGAGATGGATGAAGAGCATCAATATGTATATAGTGAGCTAGGATTGAATCCTATTTTAATATTGCAAAATCAGCCTGAAACGGATAATTTTTCAATTGAGGTTAAATTATCTGATGACAAAAATTCTGAAAAAATAAATCAAGATTTAAGTCCAATAGATTCATCCTTAAATATTAATTTAAATGGTGAAGAAAGCTTAGATAAAAAAAATAATCTTTTAAATAATGAAAATAATAAAATAGAAGATGAAACCAATTTAACTATTGACTCTAAGGAAAATTCTAATTCATTAAATGAAATACAAGATCCTTCCTTAGATCAATCAGATAAAAACATAATTGCAGAAGACGAAATAGAAGACCCACGAAGAAGAAGGCGCCGTTCTTCAGCCACAAATTAATATTTATGTTTTCGAAAATTGCTGGAATAGATGAAGTAGGAAAAGGCTCTTTGTTTGGCCCAGTATTTGCGGCAGCTGTTATTTTAAATAAACAAGCAGAACTGAAGTTGATTAATGCAGGACTTAAAGATAGCAAAAAATTATCCCCTAAAAAAAGAACCTCAATGGTTCCCCTTATTAAAACACTGGCTACTAATTGGGGAATTGGGCAAGCTTCAGCAAGAGAAATAGATTTTCTAGGAATACGATTAGCTACAGAGAAAGCAATGATTCGAGCAATACATCGATTAAATCCTCAGCCAGAAATTCTTCTTATTGATGGAAATCTACCTTTAAGGCTATGGAAAGGAGAACAACAAACATTAATCAAAGGAGAAGATAAATCTGCCGCCATTGCAGCAGCTAGCGTGATTGCAAAAGTTGCGAGAGATTCTCTTATCCAAAGGTTAGCTATCAAATTTCCCAATTATGGTCTTGAAAAAAATGCTGGATATGGAACATACTTTCATCGCATGAAATTAATTCAATCAGGTGAAACACCTTTACACAGAAAAACTTTCATCTCGAAAATAAAATCTAAAACGACGATTAGCTATTAATTTTCATCACACCAATTAGAAAAATCTTTTGTCAATTGCTGACCAACTCTAGCTTTAATTCCCAACAAAATGCCATTCAAGATTGAATGTCCTGTGGATTCCAATAATTTGGGAGGTATTAATCGCAACAAAGGAGGTTGACTAACACTTACACCAAGAAAAGCTTCACCAATTAAACCTTTTTCAGTGGCAATTAATGTTGCATCAAGCATCAATTCAAAATCATCAACAATACCCAAGCCATCAAGCTCACTATCAGTTGCGTGCATTTGCAATTTGTTTCCCTCAGTGTTAACTACTGCAATTGATACCACCGGATTGACTTCTAATTGAAAAACCTTGAAGCTAGTGACATTGTATCGAAAAGCCCCTTGTCCCAAAGAAACTAGTTTCTTTGGCTCAAGCATTGCTCCAACAACCCTTTCCTGTTGTAATAGATAATCAGGAAGTCGCTGAATATTTTTTGTGACAGGTAAGTCAATTTTCTGTCTAGCATTAAAAGCCAGGGACATAATTCTCAACTAAAGCGTCATGATCCTATCGACACTTGCACTCTTTTTTCACTAATGCCAACTCAAGTGGCCTATCTCGGACCCAAAGGGACCTTTGCTGAACAAGCAGCTTGCTCTTTAGCAGAGCTCGAAAAGCTCTCAGAGCCTGAATTTGTAGCTTGTAAAGGGCTTAAGTCAGTAGTTGAACATCTTGCCAATAAAGATTGTGAAGCTGCTGTAGTACCTATAGAAAACTCGGTCGAAGGAGGGGTCACAGGAACCTTAGATTCTCTATGGACTTATCCCAACATATTTATTCAAAGAGCATTAGTCTTACCAATTCGCCATGCATTAATTAGCAGTGGCAATATTTCTGAAATATCCGAAGTTTTGTCTCATCCTCAAGCACTTGCTCAATGTAGCAATTGGCTAAATACAAACCTTCCTGATGCTCTTCAATTACCCACTAATTCAACATCAGAAGCTGTCAGAATGGTCCAAGGCAGTAAGTTTCGTGCCGCCATAGCATCAAAAGATTCTTCTTCCTTTTCAGGGGTGCAAAACATTGCTTTTCCTATTAATGATGTGCCAGGAAATTGCACTAGATTTGTACTTTTAACAAATGAAGAGAAGGATAATCCATTTACTGACATTGCTAGTTTTGCATTCTCGCTGCATGCCAACACTCCTGGTGCATTATTAGAAGCCTTAAAATGTATCGCTGAGCTAGGGCTGAACATGAGCAGAATAGAATCGAGACCATCCAAAAGAGAGTTGGGTGAATACATTTTCTTCATCGATATTGAATTAAAAGAAAAAACTAATAATATAAAAAATAAATTAAACAGTCTGTTAAAACCTTTATGTGAGAATCTAATTTACTTTGGTTCTTATAAAAATACTCAATTAAATTTAGAATAATCTCAACCTCTAGCCCTAAAAACTCCAAATTTCATTAGACCTTTAGAAAATGCCCATTTCATCATTAATATAGTTGGTATTTCTCGCAAACCTTTAATTAAAGAAGTTGGACCTAATCTTATCCAAAGCATTGGTCTTCTAATACCTTCAATAATGGAATCATTCCAAGATGGTATAGTGAATTTTGTCCAATCATCAATTTCAACATTTCCTGAACAATAAGTACTATTTAACAAATTTTCTCGAAAATCTTCAATACTTGAAAATTCAGGGTGAGACCATTGATTTAAAAGTTGTTTCATTAATAAATGATCAACTATTCCTAATTTTCCATGTTCATAATTTCTTCTGTTCCAATCAGCTACAGCTAAAACTCCTCCTGGCCTTAACACTCTAAGCATTTCATCAGCAAATTTATATTTATCTGAAATATGAGCCCCTGCTTCAACACTCCAAACGCCGTCAAAACTTCCATCATCGAATTCTAAATTTAGTGCATTCATTATTTTAAAACTACAATTAGCATTATTTGGTGTTAAGTCATTAGCTCTTTTAACCTGCTCATTACTAATAGTTATTCCAATAACTTCAAATCCATAATATAAAGCTAAAATTCTAGAGCTACCACCAATTCCGCATCCAACATCAAGAATTCGAGATCCTTTGGGTAGCTTATCTAAGCCACTCCATTTGACCAAACAATGAACAAAGTCAATTTTTGCTTGTCTAAAATCCTGATTTTTTGAAGGGTTTTTATAATACCCAAGATGAATATGTTCGCCCCACAATGCTTCTAATAATTTATCATTAGTCCATGAATCATAAGATTCAGATACCGTTTTAATGGATGTATATTTTCGATCGTTAATCAGCCAAAAAAACAAAATAACAATTACTAAAGATATAGTAAGCAAGAACACATTAACAAACATTAATTATTCTTCTGATCTGCATTCGATAGTGATTCTTTTAATGCTGTTCGAGCTGCTAACTGCTTGCGCGTATGATCAAGCATTTCATATTCACGTTCTAATCTTGCAGTGGTGTCTAACATTTCTAGTAATCTCTGCTGCTCTTCAGCAGCTGGTCCGCCTAGATGTGAAGCAATCCAAAAGGACAATTCTCTCGCTATCTTAGGCAATTCTTCAGGCAGGCGCCTTTCAGAATCTGTTAACTTTCCAGTTAAAGAAACAACATCTTTTAATGCAACCAAAACTGTATTTGAAAGTTCATCTAAATCCTCTTGATTTTCAGTAGCTTGATCATCGATCCAACTAACTAAGGCTGTATAAAAAGGAGCTTCTCGAATAATTTCTAAAATCCTAAATCTTTGTTGGCCCATTGTAACTATATTACTTCGGCCATCATCAGATATTTGATGCTTAATAATTTGAGCACAGCAACCTACATCTTCTATCTTCTTCGTCTGGGGATTTAATCTAACAACTCCAAAACGACTATCTGTCTCCAAAACAGTCTTCAGCATCATTCTATATCTAGATTCAAAGATATGAAGCGGTAATACTTCCTGAGGGAAAAGAACAACATCAGGAAGAGGGAATAGCGGCAACTCCCTGACAGAAATATCGGTCACGGAACACTCTCTAACATATCTAAATGATACTTAAATCTTTAAGCAAATGAGAGTTTTCCAACATTAAAGTTTAACCTCAATATCAACTCCGCTAGGCAAATCAAGCTTCATCAAAGCATCAATCGTTTTTGCTGAAGGGCTATAAATATCAATAATTCTTCTATGGGTGCGTGTTTCAAAATGTTCTCTAGAATCCTTATCTACATGGGGAGAACGTAAAACACAGTAAATCTTTCTTTTAGTAGGTAAAGGAATAGGTCCAATGGCAGTAGCCGCTGTATTATCAGCCGTTTCAATAATTTTTTCACAAGAAAGATCTAACATACGCCTATCAAAAGCTTTAAGGCGTATTCGAATCTTCTGCTGAACTATAGCCGTTGTCATAAGAATAAATCAGTAAAAGTGCTTCCTTAAGAAAAAAGGATAAAAATGAATTTTCAAGGTTCAAAAGGCTTTCTTAAAAAAGCCTGAGTATAAATCTAACTTATGGCTAGATTTAAATCTAGCCATAAGAAAAGATTTACTTAATAATCTTTGAAACTACTCCTGCACCTATCGTCCTTCCCCCTTCTCTAATAGCAAATCTCATCCCTTGCTCAATCGCCACAGGACAAATCAATTCACCTGTCATTTTAATCCTATCTCCTGGCATCACCATTTCAACAGAACTTCCATCATCAGCTGTAAATGCAGTTATTTGTCCAGTAACATCTGTGGTTCGAATATAAAACTGAGGTCTATAACCCGCAAAGAAAGGGGTATGTCTTCCACCTTCTTCTTTTTTCAAGACATAAACCTCTCCCTCAAATTGTGTGTGTGGAGTAATAGAACCTTTCTTAACTAAAACCATTCCACGTTCAATATCTTCTTTTTGAACACCTCGAAGCAGCAATCCAACATTATCTCCTGCCATCCCTTCATCTAAGAGCTTGCGAAACATCTCAACACCAGTAACTGTTGTAAGTCGAGTGTCTTTAATTCCAACAATCTCTACTTCTTCTCCAACAGTTACCTTTCCTCTTTCAATCCTACCTGTTGCTACTGTCCCTCTGCCTGTAATAGAAAAAACATCTTCTACAGCCATTAAGAAAGGTTTGTCCACTTCTCTTTCAGGTTCTGGAATGGAGTCATCAACAGCTTTCATTAACTCTTCTACCTTGCCTTCCCATTCAGCCTCTCCTTCCAAAGCCTTTAAACCAGAAACTTGAACAATTGGAACATCATTGAAACCATATCCTTCAAGAAGTTCTCCAATTTCCATTTCAACAAGTTCTATGATTTCAGGATCATCGACCATGTCACATTTATTGAGAGCAACAACAAGCGCAGGAACACCAACTTGTTTTGCTAACAGGATATGCTCTTTAGTCTGAGCCATAGGGCCATCGGTAGCAGCACAAACTAAAATCGCCCCATCCATTTGCGCCGCACCTGTGATCATGTTTTTCACATAATCAGCATGTCCTGGGCAATCAACATGGGCATAATGCCTACCCTCTGTCTCATACTCAACATGAGCAGTATTTATTGTGATACCGCGCTCTCTTTCCTCTGGAGCACCATCAATATCACCATAATCTTGCGCTTGAGCCTGCCCTTTTTTAGCTAACACATTTGTGATAGCAGCAGTAAGGGTAGTTTTGCCATGATCAACATGCCCGATAGTCCCGATGTTGACATGAGGCTTGTTTCTTTCGAACTTCTCTCTGGCCATTTGTTTAAAGAATCAGTTTAATAATAGACGATTGATGTCGAAGATATCAGGAATTACCCTGATTCTTAGAGATAATTGCTTCAGCAACATTACGAGGTACTTCCTCGTATTTACTGAACTCCATTGAGAATATACCTCTACCTTGCGTCATAGAACGCAGTTGAGTGGCGTAACCAAACATTTCTGCTAAAGGTACTTTGGATTGAACCTTTGATACTCCATCATCAATAGATTGCCCTTCAACCTGACCTCTCCTAGAAGATAAATCTCCAATAATTGATCCTAAGAAATCCTCTGGGCATTCGACTTCAACCTTCATCATTGGCTCAAGAAGAACTGGATTACATTTCTTAACCCCATCCTTAAAAGCCATAGATCCTGCAATTTTAAATGCCATTTCTGATGAATCAACATCATGAAAAGAACCATCAACCATCGTAACTTTTACATCAATCAAAGGATATCCAGCCAAAACCCCAGACTCGCAAGTTTCTTTCATACCATTTGAAGCAGGTCCAATAAATTCTTTAGGTACAGCTCCACCAACGATTTTATTAACAAACTCAAAGCCTGAACCAGGTTCTCCAGGCTCCATTTCAATTACTACATGACCATATTGTCCCTTACCACCAGTCTGACGAGCATATTTTCCTTCACCTTTTGAACTTGATCTAATCGTCTCTCTATACGAAACTTGTGGGGCACCAATATTAGCTTCAACTTTAAATTCTCTAAGCATTCTGTCTACAAGTATCTCTAAATGTAGTTCTCCCATCCCCGCTATAACGGTTTGATTAGTCTCTTGATCAGTACTGACTCTGAATGTAGGGTCTTCTTCTGCTAAAGCAATCAAAGCCTTTGAAAGCTTTTCCATATCTCCTTTGGTCTTGGGCTCAACAGCAACAGAAATAACAGGCTCTGGTACAAAAAGAGTCTCAAGGACAATTGGCTCATCTGTTGAACATAATGTGTCACCAGTAGTTGTATTTTTCAAACCAAGAACTGCGCCTAGATCTCCTGCTCGTAATTGGTCCACTTCCTCACGATCATCTGCTTTTAGTACAACCAATCTAGAAATTCTCTCTTTAGCATCTTTAGTTGAGTTCAACACATAACTTCCTTTTTCAAGAATCCCCGAATACATTCTCACGAAAGTCAATTTTCCATATGGATCAGCCATGACTTTGAAAGCTAGAGCACTGAAAGGTGCCTGATCTTCTGAGGGCCTGACAGCATCTTCACCATTTGGCAGAAGTCCTTGTATGGGAGGCACATCTATTGGTGCAGGCAAATAATCAATAACCGCATCTAAAACAAGTTGAACTCCTTTATTTTTAAATGCTGAGCCACATAACATTGGGACTAAACCATGATTCAGCACTCCTTCTCTAATTCCCTTTTTAAGCTGCTCTGTAGTCAATTCTCCATTTTCAAGAAAAGCTTCTATTAAGTCTTCATCTGTTTCGGCAACAGTTTCCATTAATTTACTGCGCCATTCAGCAGCCTCGTCTTCCATTTCAGCTGGAATAGCAGTCTCTTCAATATCAGTTCCAAGGTCATTTTTATAAACGAAAGCCTTATTACCAACCAAATCAATAATGCCTGACAATTCTCCCTCCGCTCCTATAGGAAGTTGAATAGGAGCTGCATTGGCTTTCAACCGATCTTTGATTTGTCCATAAACTTTTAAAAAATCCGCCCCTGTTCTATCCATCTTATTTACAAAAACCATCCTTGGCACTGAATACCGATCTGCCTGCCTCCAAACAGTTTCAGATTGCGGCTGAACGCCTCCAACAGCACAAAATACTGCTATTACACCATCCAAAACTCTCATCGACCTTTCAACTTCAATAGTAAAATCGACGTGGCCTGGAGTGTCAATAATATTAATCCTATGATCTTGCCAACTTGTTGATATTGCAGCTGCTGTGATTGTTATTCCTCGCTCACGTTCTTGGGCCATCCAATCAGTAACAGCGGCACCATCATGAACCTCACCAATCTTGTGCACTACACCTGAATAAAAAAGAATCCTTTCAGTTGTTGTGGTCTTTCCAGCGTCTATATGCGCTGCAATACCAATATTTCTTACGCGTTCTAGGGGGAAGGCACGAGCCACAACGATGTCTCCAGGTTCAATAGTTTAAGGCGGAAGTGACTCTACAGGGCAATAGGCAAAAGCGAAAGGGTTTTGAGAAAATATCTCAAAGATTCAATAACGATAATGAGCAAATGCCTTATTTGCTTCTGCCATTTTATGAGTTTCCTCACGTTTGCGGACAGCATTTCCAGCTTCATTGGCAGCATCCATTAATTCACCTGCAAGCTTGTGCGCCATACTTCTACCATTTCTAGATCTTGAAAAATTAACGAGCCACCTCAGTGCCATTGCAGTACCCCTTTCTTGACGAACCTCCATAGGCACCTGATATGTAGCACCCCCTACACGCCTTGCTCTGACTTCAACTAAAGGAGTGGCATTCTTAATAGCTGTTTCAAAGAGTTCTATTGGATCAGATCCTGTACGTTCATTAATCAGACCAAACGCGTGTGACAAGATTTTCTGAGCTGTGGACTTTTTGCCATGTTTCATCAACCTTGCAACCATCATTGTTGCAAGGCGATTATTAAATTGAGGATCAGGTAAAACTGGTCTTTTTTCTGCAGCGTTTCTTCTAGACATAAGTACTAAATGAATGAATAGTAAATTAAGATTTATTTATGATTTGGAGGCTTTAGCCCCATACTTAGAGCGAGATTGACGCCGATCTTTAACTCCTGCAGTGTCTAGGGTTCCTCTTATAATGTGATAACGAACACCTGGAAGATCTTTAACTCGACCTCCTCTCAAAAGAACAACTGAATGTTCCTGAAGATTGTGCCCAATACCAGGTATATAAGCAGTAACCTCAAAACCAGAAGTCAAACGAACTCTTGCAACTTTACGTAAAGCAGAGTTTGGCTTTTTAGGCGTTGAAGTATAAACCCTTGTACAAACCCCCCTCCTTTCTGGGCATGCTCTCAATGCTGGCGACTTTGTTTTGCGAGTTAAACGCTGTCGCTCAGTTCTAATAAGTTGTTGAATAGTTGGCATCGAAGATCAACAAGGTCAAAAAATTTGGACCCTTATCAATAATCTTCTATTCTACTAGTTCAAGGGCAAATAAGAGAGCTTTTTTCTAAAAGCATTGCTTAAAATTCAAAAACAATAGATAAAAGAGGCCAATCAATTGATTTATCACCTTTTCGAGTTTTAAAACAATTAGACACAATCTTCCATTAGGATAATTTAATACCTATGGCACTGATTTTCAGTCTATTTAGAGGGATCTAAAGGGTACTTGCATTCATGCCTCAAAAAACACATATTGAAAATTGGCCATACTGTGACAGCAGTCCACCGAATGCCATTAAAGATGAAAAGGATGCATGCGGGGTAGGTTTTTTAGCGCAAATTGAAGGTATTGCAAGCCATTGGGTTTTACAACAAGCACTTAAAGGTCTCGAGTGCATGGAACATAGAGGAGGTTGTGGCGGTGATGGCGATTCAGGAGATGGAGCAGGGATCTTATGCGCAATACCTTGGGGATTTTTTCAAACTATTTGGCCTGAAATAAATAATGAATCAAATTGCTCAAAAGGTTTAGGCATGGTTTTTCTGCCTAAGGATGTTAAACAGCGCGAGAAAAGTAAGCAGCTTTTCGAAGAAGAAGCCAATAAACTTGGTTTATTATCTATAGGATGGCGAGAAGTTCCTATAAATTCTTCAGTTCTTGGCCCTCAAGCTAAAGAAACAGCGCCATTTATTGAGCAATGGCTTTTAGAAAAAAATTTACAGGCAGAGGAGTTTGAAAACTTACTATTTCGATTAAGAAAACGAATCCAAAGCAGATTTTCCAGTGCAAGCATTGATCTATCTGAGAAACCATATTTAGCGTCATTAAGTGGTCGAACAGTTGTATATAAGGGAATGGTTAGATCAAAAGTATTATCTGAATTTTTTCTCGATCTAAAGAACCCGAAGTTTGAAGTATCATTTGCTATTTACCATCGAAGATTTAGTACAAATACTCTTCCTCGTTGGCCTCTTGCCCAACCTATGCGTCTCCTTGGACATAATGGAGAAATAAATACTCTTTTAGGAAATTTAAATTGGGCAAAAGCAACCGAAGTACATCTTGAAGAAATTTGGAATGAAACGGCAAAAGACTTAAGTCCTGTCGTTGATCCATCATTTAGTGATTCAGCAAATCTTGATTCAACACTAGAATTACTAGTTAGAAGTGGTCGTCCAATAACAGATAGTCTTCTAACTCTAGTTCCAGAAGCTTTTCGTGATCAGCCAGCTTTAAAAAAACAACCCGAAATAAATGCATTTTATGAATATTCAGCCTGCACTCAAGAAGCATGGGATGGTCCTGCTCTTTTAGTTTTTTCTGATGGATGTTTTATAGGAGCCACTCTTGATCGAAATGGGCTGAGACCTGCAAGATATTGTGTTACAAAAGATAACTTCGTAATAATGGGCTCCGAAACTGGAGTAGTCGATATTAAAGATAGCAATGTAATAGAAAAAGGACGTCTAGGACCAGGTCAAATGCTAGCAGTTGATCTTAAAGAAAAAAGGCTTTTAAGAAACTGGGATGTTAAAAAAGAAGCAGCAAATAGATATCCATACAAAAAGTGGCTTTCCCACAATCAACTAAATTTAACTCCCCAACCCTGGCTAACTCAAAGAAATTTAGAAAGGAAAGATTTACTGCAAAAGCAAAGTGCATTTGGATTTTCTATTGAGGATCTAGATATAATTATTGACACCATGGCAAGTAGTGCAAAAGAACCTACTTATTGCATGGGTGATGATATCCCCTTAGCAATTCTTTCTAATAAAGCGCACCTTTTATATGACTACTTTAAGCAAAGATTTGCTCAAGTAACAAATCCTCCAATAGATCCATTACGCGAAAAGCTTGTAATGAGTATTGAGATGCATTTAGGAAAGAGAGGATCACCATTAAAGCCTAAAGAAAATTCCTTTTCAGTAATCAGTCTGAAATCTCCAATTATTAACGAAGCAGAATTAGATCTTTTATCAAAGCAACACTTAAAAGCAATCAAAATATCTACACTCATTTCAATAGATGATGCAATAGAAGGTTTTCAAAAAGGTATTACAAGCATTTGCAATGAGGCATCATCTGCGGTGAAAAATGGAAATAAAATTTTAATACTTTCAGATCGAGGAATAAGTACAAATAAAACATACATTCCTCCTCTGCTTGCAGTTGGAGCAGTACACCATCATTTACTCAAACATCAACTAAGACTTGATGTTTCAATTGTTGTGGAAACGGCCCAATGCTGGAGTACTCATCATGTTGCTTGTCTAATCGGATTCGGAGCCAGTGCTATCTGTCCTTGGTTGACTTGGGAAACTACACGACATTGGTGGCATAGTCCTAAAACTCAAAAACAAATTGAGACAAATACTTTCAAAGATTTAACTATCGCTAAGGCACAGGAAAATTTAAAGGAGGCATTGGAAAATGGATTAAGAAAGATACTGTCAAAAATAGGCATTTCTCTTTTAGCTAGTTACCATGGTGCCCAAATCTTTGAAGCCATAGGAATAGGAGCAGATATTATTGACCTCGCATTTAAAGGAACAACTAGCAGAATTGCAGGATTAAGTTTAAAAGAATTAGCCAATGAAACACTTACCTTCCATTCAAAAGCATTCCCTGAAATGGATAAGAAAAAGCTTGAATTCTTTGGTTTTGTTCAATACAGAAGCGGAGGGGAATTTCATTTAAACAATCCATCAATGTCTAAAGCACTTCATGCAGCAGTTAGAGAAGGGCCAGGATATGATCACTTTTCAACATACAAGTCACTTCTTGAATCCAGAACTCCAACTGCTCTAAGGGATTTGCTTACATTCACAAATAGAAGAAAAAAATTACCAATTGATCAAGTTGAAAGTGTAGAGAGTATTTGCAAAAGATTTTGCACAGGTGGAATGAGTTTAGGTGCACTATCTAGAGAAGCACATGAAGTTCTAGCAATAGCAATGAATCGAATTGGAGGCAAAAGCAATAGTGGGGAAGGTGGAGAAGATCCAACAAGATTTCAAATTCTTAGTGATGTCAATGAACAAAAAATTTCAAATTCATTCCCCAATCTAAAAGGACTGGAAAATGGTGACACTGCTTGCTCTGCAATTAAACAAATAGCTTCTGGAAGATTTGGAGTTACACCTGAATACTTAAGAAGTGGAAAACAATTAGAAATCAAAGTAGCTCAAGGAGCAAAACCAGGCGAAGGTGGCCAGTTGCCTGGACCTAAAGTAGATAAATATATTGCAAAGCTAAGAAATAGTAAGCCTGGTGTCGCATTAATTTCGCCACCACCTCATCACGATATTTATTCAATAGAAGATTTAGCTCAATTAATTCACGATCTGCATCAAGTACATCCAAAAGCCAAAGTAAGTGTAAAATTAGTAGCAGAAATTGGTATAGGAACAATTGCTGCAGGCGTAGCAAAAGCAAATGCAGATGTTATTCAAATTTCCGGACATGATGGAGGAACGGGAGCATCCCCTCTTAGCTCGATCAAACATGCTGGATTACCTTGGGAGTTGGGCCTTACTGAAGTGCATAGATCTCTATTAGAGAATGGTCTTAGAGATAGAGTTTTATTGAGAGCGGATGGTGGATTAAAAACTGGCTGGGATGTTGTCATAGCAGCACTCCTAGGTGCCGAGGAATATGGTTTTGGTTCAATTGCAATGATTGCTGAAGGATGCATAATGGCTCGTATCTGTCATACAAACAAATGTCCTGTTGGAATAGCTACACAACAAGAAGCCTTAAGGCAGCGATTCCCAGGTTTGCCAGAACATGTGGTTAATTTTTTCCTATTTGTTGCGGAAGAAGTAAGACAAATAATGAGTGAATTAGGTTTTTCTAATCTAGAAGAAATTATTGGTAGAATAGATCTCCTTCAATCACGAAACTTAGAGATTCCAAAGACAAAAAGTATAGACCTATCCTCACTACTAAATCCAATAAATAATTCAACTAACAGATTTTGGTTGAATCATGAAAATGAGGCTCATACTAATGGAAATGTTTTAGAGGATGAATTACTAAAAGATCAAGAAATAAAAAATGCAATAATTGAACATAAATCAGTTAATCGCAGCATAAAGATAATTAATACTGACCGTAGTGTTTGTGCGAGAATTGCTGGAGAAATTGCTCAAATTCATGGAAACAAAGGTTTCAAAGGTAATCTAAATTTAACTTTTGAAGGTTTTTCAGGACAAAGTTTTGGAGCATTTCTTCTACAAGGAATGAATATTAAACTTATAGGCGAAGCAAATGATTATGTTGGGAAAGGCATCAATGGTGGTGTAATAACAATAGTTCCTCCAGCCAAGACAGCTAATGCCTCTGATCAAGTGATATTAGGGAATACATGTCTATATGGAGGCACTGGAGGGAAATTATTTGCTCTTGGCATCGCAGGAGAACGTTTTGCAGTGAGGAATAGTGGAACAGAAGCAGTTGTAGAAGGATCTGGCGACCATTGCTGTGAATACATGACAGGTGGAATAGTTGTTGTTCTTGGATCAACAGGCAGAAATGTTGGAGCTGGCATGACTGGTGGATTAACTTTCCTATTCGATGACAAGAACCAAGCAGAATCACTAGTAAATAAAGAAATTGTAGAAATACACCCTTTATCAACTAAACAGCAAGAAAACATTCTTAAGCCATTAATTCAAGAGCATGCAATACAGACGCAAAGCATAAAAGCCGAGCAAATTATTAATAATTGGAACATAAGTAAAAAACTTTTTAAGGTTTTAGTACCTCCAAGTGAACAAAAAAGAGTTGGTTTGATTTAAAGAATTTTATTTATTAATGTCTTTTTTTATTAAAACAGAAAAGTTTACAAAATATACACTTTCTTTAATACCAAGTAAAAGAAAAGAATATATAAATGAGCATAAATTGTGGGTTAAGTCTATAAAAAAAACTGGACTAAGGATATTCTCAGGTTATCTTATTGACAAGAATGGTCTCCCGGGGGGAGGAGGAATTCTTATACTAGAATCTATAAATTTTCAAAATGCCGAAACTATAATAAAAACAGACCCAATGATTAAGAACAAATTAGTGGAATGGGAGCTTCATCAATATATACCTTTGTCAAAAAATCTGTTAGACATATTTAACGAGGATAAATTTTCATAAGTCGCTCAACCTCCCCAGCATGATAACTACTACGAGTCAGAGGAGAACTAACTACTTGTAAAAAACCAAAACGATTTTCTCCTTCTATTTTATATTTTTCGAACTGATTAGGGGTCACAAACCTATCTACTCTCAAATGTTTAGGTCCGGGGGACAAATATTGGCCGATCGTAACTATATCAACTTTATGATCATGAAGATCGGAAAGAACCTGAAAAACCTCCTCATCTGATTCCCCAAGACCAACCATTAGTCCTGACTTGGAATATACTTTGTTAGATTCTTTTCTTACTCGAAATAACAATTCCAAAGATCGCTCATATATACCTTGAGGCCTAGCCTTTTTATATAATCTTGGAACAGTTTCAATATTATGATTCAAGACATCAGGTGAAGCATTCATAACAATTGCCAAAGCATCCCAATTACCGCAAAAATCTGGAATCAATAATTCAATTGTTGTGTCTGGCGAGCTTTCTCTTACTGATTCAATACAACGAACAAATTGACTAGCACCTCCATCTTCTAAATCGTCACGATTAACAGAAGTTATCACCACATGTTTTAAACCAAGTCTTTTGACAGCTTCACCCAAGCGATAAGGCTCTGAGGGATCCAATGCACGTACACTTTTATCAAAATCAATATCGCAATAGGGACATGCTCTAGTGCAACCTGGCCCCATTATTAAAAAAGTAGCTGTGCCTCCAGCAAAACACTCTCCTATGTTTGGGCAGCTAGCTTCTTGACATACAGTATTCAACTTTAAATCACTCAACAAATTAGATACATTTCCAATTCGTTCCTTTTGAGGTGCTTTTACTCTTAACCAATCGGGCTTATTAATACTCATTCTCCAAAATTAAAAAAATTATAGAAAGAGAGAATAATCAAAGTCATTTTATTCAAGAAATAATGTCAATAACCTCTAGGAGTTACTATAAATTTATCTTTGAAAAAGCTTGTACTATTCCCAACCAAGACCAATGTAAGCATATCAATTGTATCTATAGGAACAGATCCAAGTAGATGAACTTCAATGTTTTCATGTTCTCTTCCAAGTTGACGAGCGACAACTGTCGGCGTCGTTTTTGTTCGAAATTTCAACAATATATCAATTGCATTTTGGAGTTGCCAATCGCGGCCTTGAGACCTTGGATTATAAAAAGCAATCACAAAGTCTGAAGCTGCTGCTGCTTCAATACGTTTTTGAATCTTTGCCCATGGTGTCAAGCAATCACTGAGACTAATCGAACAAAAATCATGCATTAAAGGTGCGCCTATTTTAGAAGCTGCGATCTGAAAAGCACTTATGCCAGGATGTACTTTGAAACCTGGTCTTTCTGATTTTAATTGAGATAACCAAACCTCTAAGGCTAACCCAGCCATTCCATAGATACCACTATCGCCTGAAGAAATAAGAGATACTTTGATACCTTGTGTGGCTAATTTCAAAGCTAACTGACAGCGATCAAGTTCATGCTTAAGAGCACCATCAATTCTGACTTGATCAAATCTTCTCAATGGTTCAAGTAAATCTAAATACCTTTTATAACCAATCCAAATTGCACTTCTTGAAAGAGCTGCTCGAGAATCATTTGTTAAATATTTGAGATCACCTGGGCCACTTCCAACAAGATGTAATTCTCCCCTTTGTGGAGCAAAAGGTTCTATTGATTCTGCTATAGAAATAGTCACAGCGCCTTGTTCATTCCTTTGAGATTTATATACGTGCTTCGTAAATTTTAAATTCCCCTTAGCCCCTGCTGCTAACAATGCAGATGCTTCTGAAACTGATGGGCTTCCTACTTCTTTATTAACCAATTCCGATGGGTTGGGGACATTAACTTTTTTAAGATCTTTAGAACAAAACAAACGTAGTGGTAGGCCTTCTTTCATTACCAAAGCTTTGATAGCAATTTCATCTGATTTAATGTCAATTGTCGCAAAACCTGCAACAGCTTCTTTTGCCAAGGAAGCTTCTAAAAGTGATTCTTCAAACGCCCTTTCTAAAAGACTATGACTTGTATTTCTTTCACAACCAATCCCAACCCATAAAGTGGCTGGATGCCAACAGCAAGCAGACAAAGCCTTTGAACCTATATTCAGATCTGGCAGCTGAAATGGCACATCCTTTTCACGTATTTTTGTATGGTCAAAAGTATTTTCTGCGCCCCGAGAATTTTTCCAAAAATTTGAACCAGATGTTTGAGAAACTAATATTGGTATATCTTTCGAGGACTTAATCATCAATTTGTTCCAAGAAGAAATATCTCCTGATCTCTTCCAGCCCCAGACTTCGCCAAAACTATCTATTGAAATCTTTTCTAATGTCCTTGAAAATCCTGTGAAAATAGAATTTCCTGCTAGTTGTTCAGCTAATTCACTGGCTAATTCTTCAGCACCACCTATATGACCACCTAAAAGAGGAATTATATTCTTTCCCAGAGGATCCATTACAAGAACTGCAGGATCACTCTCTTTATTTTCAATTAAAGGTGCAATAAGTCTTACAACAGCACCAACTGAACCAATAACAAGAAAAATTGCATCAGAAGACCAATACTTTCTAAAAATCGAATCTGCTCTATCAACTTCAAAGCTATCTGAAAGCAGATCTAGCTTAGATGCTGCACCAGGAGTTAATGCAAGTACATTTGCAAATCCATTGGTTTTAAGTCTCAGCAAAAGATCGTATGCAGAAGCAGAAAATCCAATCGCAATTTTTTGATTTGGTTTGAAAGAGGAAATAATTTGGCTCGTTTGTAAAGAATTTAAGAAGGTCTCGTTGATATAAAAATTACTTTTTATTCATAGTTGATCTTAATGATTGATCTGAAAATGACAATTTTATATCGGAAAACCCTGTCCAGGTCTTTGTTTCAAGTCATAGAGGAAAGTAAGTAAAAAGTTTGGATTTTAAAAAAAACAAGATTCGCTGGGTAGAACATTTGTTACTTGAACACGTAGTAACTGGCTCTCGGATCTATGCTTCTTAAATCAGATCCTTTAAATAGGGATCCTTTAATCAATTTTGAGATGGATTTTTCTCTATTTCATTATTGACAACCAGGTGGAAACCCACCACCAGAAACCATTCCTCGAGGAAAAATCTCGATGACCATTAGCCCACCAGAACGTGGGGAGAAAGCGAAAGGGGGAGCACCCACCCCTTATGACCAGCCTGTTGATAGGGACCATGCTCCTGTTGACTACGAAAAACTCAATAAACCTGGGTTCTGGTCTTCAAAGCTTTCAAAAGGTCCAAAAACCACAACATGGATTTGGAACCTCCACGCTGACGCTCACGACTTTGATACTCATCTAGGTGATCTAGAAGAGACCAGTAGAAAGATCTTTTCTGCTCATTTTGGACATTTAGCAGTTGTCTTTATATGGATGAGTGCTGCTTTTTTCCACGGAGCACGCTTCTCTAATTACGCCGGCTGGATAGCCGATCCCATAAACGTAAAGCCTGGAGCCCAGGTTGTATGGCCAATAGTTGGTCAGGAGATTCTCAATGCTGATTTAGGAGGTAACTATCAAGGCCTCCAGATCACATCAGGAATTTTCCAAATGTGGCGAGCTTGGGGTATTACCAGCGAAGTGCAGCTAATGGCATTAGCCATAGGTGGCGTCATTATGGCTGCCTTAATGCTTCACGGAGGTATTTACCACTACCACAAGGCTGCACCGAAGCTTGAATGGTTCCAAAAAATAGAACCTATGCTTCAGCATCATCAAATTGCTTTAATTGGCTTAGGCTCTATTGCATGGGCTGGCCATTTAATTCATATTGGTGCTCCTGTTGCGGCACTTTTGGATGCTATAGATGCAGGCAATCCCTTGGTTGTTGATGGTGTCACTATTGCTAGTGCAGCAGACGTTACAACTCTTGCACCAAGACTTTGTGATCCAGCTGTAGCAAGTCAGATTTTCCCTAGTCTTGCAGGCAGAACAGTAGAAAACTTCTTCACACTTAATTGGTGGGCTTTCAGCGATATCCTGACCAATAAAGGTGGGCTAAATCCTGTCACAGGAAGCCTTTGGATGACAGATATTTCCCACCACCATCTAGCATTTGGTGTATTTGCCATCTTTGGTGGACATATGTGGAGAAACAATGTGCATGGTGTTGGTCACAGTATGAAAGAAATCATGGATATCCATAAAGGTGATCCAATTCTTTTTCCAGCTCCAAAAGGCCATGAAGGAATATTTGAATTCCTAAGCAACAGTTGGCATGGTCAATTAAGCATTAATCTTGCCATGGTCGGATCAGCCAGCATTGTTGTTGCACATCATATGTATGCTTTGCCTCCATACCCTTATATAGCAATTGATTACCCAACAGTTCTAGGACTGTTTACTCATCACATGTGGATTGGTGGTCTATTTATTTGCGGTGCTGCAGCTCATGCAGGTATAGCAATGATTAGAGACTATGATCCTGCAGTTCATATAGATAACGTTCTTGATCGTATTCTCAAAGCGCGCGATGCAATTATCAGTCACTTGAATTGGGTTTGCATGTGGCTAGGATTCCATAGCTTTGGTCTTTACATTCACAATGATGTAATGCGTGCTCTTGGAAGGCCAAAGGATATGTTTAGTGATACAGGTATTCAATTACAACCATTCTTGGCCCAATGGGTTCAGAACCTTCAGCAAAGTGCTGTTGGCACAGGTGAATTAGTTGGAGCAGGCAATCTACCTGGCAGCGTTTTAAGTGAAGTCTTTAATGGAAATGTTGTAGAGGTTGGAGGCAAAGTTGCTATAGGACCTATTCCTCTAGGAACTGCTGACTTGATGATTCATCATGTTCATGCTTTCACAATTCATGTAACACTTCTAATTCTTCTTAAAGGTGTACTTTACGCCAGAAGTTCAAGACTTATTCCTGATAAGGCTCAACTTGGTTTCAGATTCCCTTGCGATGGACCAGGTAGAGGAGGTACATGCCAAGTATCTTCCTGGGACCATGTTTTCCTTGGCCTTTTCTGGATGTACAACGGAATATCTGTTGTTATCTTCCATTTCTCATGGAAAATGCAAAGTGATGTCTGGGGTCTAACTGGTGGAAACTTTGCTCAAAGTTCCATCACAATAAATGGTTGGCTTCGTGATTTCCTTTGGGCTCAATCTTCTCAGGTTTTAACTAGCTATGGTCAACCCATTAGCATGTATGGCCTGATGTTCCTTGCTGCTCATTTCGTTTGGGCCTTTAGCCTAATGTTCCTATTCAGTGGCAGAGGCTACTGGCAGGAGCTATTTGAGTCCATAATCTGGGCACATAACAAACTAAAAGTGGCTCCAACCATTCAACCAAGAGCTCTTTCAATTACTCAAGGTAGAGCAGTTGGTGTTGCTCACTTCCTTCTAGGTGGAATCGCTACCACCTGGGCATTCTTCCACGCCCGCCTTATTGGGCTCGGCTAACCTTTCCTGAACCTCTCCCTTCATGGCAACGAAATTTCCATCGTTCAGCCAGGGTCTGGCACAGGACCCTACAACCCGTCGTATTTGGTACGGCATAGCAACCGCTCATGACTTTGAAAGTCATGACGGAATGACTGAAGAGCAGCTTTATCAGAAGCTATTTGCTACTCACTTTGGTCACCTAGCCATTATTGGCTTATGGGTTGCAGGTAACCTGTTCCACATCGCCTGGCAAGGCAACTTTGAACAGTGGGTTACCGACCCACTGCATATTCGCCCAATTGCGCATGCAATTTGGGATCCACACTTTGGACAAGGTATTACAGATGCCTTAACACAAGCAGGTGCAACATCTCCTGTAAATATTGCATATTCTGGTCTTTATCATTGGTGGTACACCATTGGCATGAGAACCAATGCACAACTGTTCCAAGGTGCGATATTTTTAAATATTCTTGTTTGCTGGCTTTTATTTGCTGGCTGGTTACATCTGCAACCAAAGTTCAGGCCTTCCTTGGCATGGTTTAAGAATGCAGAAGCTCAATTAAACCATCACCTAGCAGTTCTATTTGGATTTAGCAGTATTGCTTGGACGGGACATTTAGTCCATGTAGCTATTCCTGAGTCCAGAGGCCAGCATGTTGGCTGGGACAATTGGTTAAGTGTGCTACCTCATCCTGAAGGGCTTGCTCCATTCTTCTCATTAAACTGGGGGGCATATGCACAGAATCCTGACTCTGTTGATGCTGTATTTGGCACAACGCAGGGAGCTGGTACTGCAATCTTTACTTTCCTAGGAGGTCTTCACCCTCAAAGTGAATCTCTATGGCTTACCGATATTGCCCACCATCATCTGGCAATTGGTGTAATGTTCATTATTGCCGGCCATATGTATAGAAATACATTTGGTATTGGACATACTCTCAAGGAAATAACAGAAGCCCATAACACCAATAATCCAAATGATCCTCATACAGGTCATTTTGGTGTTAATCATGATGGCATTTTTGAGACAGTTAACAACTCACTCCACTTTCAATTAGGTTTAGCTCTCGCATCATTAGGTGCAGTATGTAGTTTAGTTGCTCAGCATATGGGTGCTCTGCCTTCATATGCATTTATTGCAAGGGATTATACGACTCAGTCAGCTCTTTATACGCATCATCAGTACATAGCTATGTTCCTGATGGTTGGGGCTTTCTCACATGGAGCAATATTTTTTGTAAGAGACTACGATCCTGAACTAAATAAAGGGAATGTTCTTGCAAGAGTACTAGAAACTAAAGAGGCTCTAATAAGTCATTTAAGTTGGGTGACTATGCTATTAGGCTTCCATACTTTAGGAATATACGTTCACAACGATGTTGTAGTTGCGTTTGGTAATCCTGAAAAGCAAATTTTAGTAGAACCAGTTTTCGCTCAAGCACTCCAGGCCTTTAGCGGTAAAGTCATGTATGGCATTAACGCACTGCTCGCCAATGCCAATAGTTCTGCAACCATGGCAGCAAATAGTATGCCTGGGAATCACTATTGGATGGATATGATTAATCGGCAAGATGCCCTAACCAACTTCCTTCCTATTGGGCCTGCCGATTTCTTAGTCCACCATGCAATTGCTCTTGGTCTACATACAACAGCATTAATCCTTATTAAAGGAGCTCTAGATGCTAGAGGATCAAAGTTAATTCCTGACAAGAAAGACTTTGGTTATGCTTTCCCTTGTGATGGGCCTGGTAGAGGTGGTACATGTGATAGTTCTGCTTGGGATGCAACTTACCTTGCAATGTTCTGGGCACTTAATACTATTGCTTGGGTTACTTTCTATTGGCATTGGAAACATCTAACAATTTGGCAAGGAAATGTTGCCCAATTCAATGAATCAGGCACATATCTAATGGGTTGGTTCAGAGATTATCTTTGGCTAAATAGTTCTCAGCTGATTAATGGATACAATCCGTTTGGAGTTAATGCTCTATCTCCTTGGGCTTGGATGTTCTTGTTTGGTCATTTAATCTGGGCAACTGGATTTATGTTCCTAATTTCATGGAGAGGGTATTGGCAAGAACTTATTGAAACTCTTGTATGGGCTCATCAAAGAACTCCAATTGCCAACTTGGTTGGATGGAGAGATAAGCCTGTAGCTTTATCTATTGTTCAGGCTAGACTTGTTGGATTAACCCATTTTACGGTCGGTAATTTTGTCACCTTTGGTGCTTTTGTTATCGCGTCGACCTCAGGCAAGTTTGGATAATAATTTGAATAATTGAGAGTTGAAGGAAAGGAACCCCCGCTAACTAATTGGTTAGCGGGGGTTTTTACTTAAATTCCCATTGACTTAATTGACTTGCTAAAGCAGGTAATAAAAAACTATCTTTTGATAAAATTTCTCCCTGAGAAAAAACTACCAACAACATTGTTTTACCTTGAGGTGTATTAAACCAAGCAGCATCATGTCGAACTTCACTCATATAACCTGCTTTACTCCACAATTTTGTACCTTCTGGCAAACCTTCTCCTAAAAATCCATCAACCTGGTTTGCTGGATCTGATTTTCGTTTCATAAGATCTAAGGATCGAAACAAAATTTTTTTTAATTTTGTTGTTGCACTAACTTTTAACAAAGCGCCCGTCATAAGTGATTCCAATAATCTGGCGGTTGAATCAGTACTTAAAGCATTTCGATTGCTATTAGCAACACCATAAAAATCAAAATCACGACCAAAAGGGCCATCAGTCCACGTTTTTTGGCAACAATTAACAGATTTAAATTCAGGGCCGTTCAAACTATGAATCCAATCATTAATCCAATTTCTTTGCTTCTTCCATATTTCCCATTTCTCACCGTTTAAACAAGGACCACTTGTAGTTGCAGTAAGGAGATCGACAATAAAACTAGTTGCATCATTACTTGAATTAACTATCATTTCATACATTGCCCTGTTAAGTTCTTTCGATTCCAAAATTAAATCTCTTTCCAACCAAGTTTCTATAGCACATGCATAAAATAACTTCACGACACTTGCAGGATATATGAGTTTATCTTCCAACCAACCTGCTCCAATTCCGCTGCATGGCTGAGGGTTTTGGTTGTTATAAAGAATCCAAGTCAAGGAAAGATTATTATGAAGATCTAGTCTCGATTCCTTCCCAAAACGTTCAATTAATTGGTTTAAAAAACCTTCCATTTGAGAATCATGAATGTAGAAGCTCATCGAATTTTCAAGTAATCAATGTCTCAATTGCAAACAAATCCCAGA
This sequence comes from Prochlorococcus sp. AG-409-K04, assembly GCA_003215555.1. Taxonomy (GTDB): domain Bacteria; phylum Cyanobacteriota; class Cyanobacteriia; order PCC-6307; family Cyanobiaceae; genus Prochlorococcus_E. The sequence goes on along the minus strand of QCKE01000002.1, from coordinate 92,457 downwards.
AATAAAATTTTCACCCCTGGAAGCAAGTGGTTATTAAATAATAGTATTGAAGGATATAAATACAGTGAAGGCAATGAACTTTCTACGCAAATTATCTCTGGTAGAAAATTTGAAATAACTTCTGGTCGCAGTGCGGCGGCTTCTTCAAGCGAAACACAACGAATCAAAATCAAGCTCTTAGAAGATAGTTACATTTGTTGGATTGAAACAAAAGATATAGACAAGAAGATTGAACCAATCAACAATTTCACGCCTGTATTATTCACAAAAGCGAAAATAAAAAATAAAATTCCTAAAATTCTGGATTGGATAGAAAAAGCATCTAAGCAACCTAACCAATATTTATGGGGAGGAACGATAGGACCAAATTTTGACTGCTCAGGGTTAATCCAAACTGCCTTTGCTATAGAAGAAATTTGGATTCCACGTGATGCATATCAACAAGAAAAATTTTGCCGAAATATAGAATTTGATAAAACTTCTTTCCAAGGAATTCTTGCAGGAGATTTACTGTTTTTTGGAAGCAATGCATGTTGCTCTCATGTAGCAATATATATTGGAAATGGATCCTATTGGCACAGTTCAGGGGAAAAGTTTGGTAGGGATGGAATTGGTATAGATAGTTTAAAAATAATAAACAACAATGCTATTTCGTCTCATTATCTCTCTATTTTACGTGGCGCAGGTAGAGTTGAATCTTGCCATGATAGTACTGCCCTAGATTAAATCTATGAGAAAAAAAGTAGATATATCCATTGTCATACCAATCTTCAATGAAGAAGAAAGTATTGCTCAATTAATTCAAGAAGTATTAAATGCGATGAAAAAAACGCAACAAAGTTTTGAAATCATCGTTGTCAATGATGGATCTGAAGATAAAAGTGAGCAAGTTCTATCAGATCTAATCAAACAAGTACCAGAACTAATTTCTGTTTTACTGAGAAAAAACTATGGTCAAACATCTGCAATGGCAGCAGGTTTTGATATTTCTAGTGGTGAAATAATTGTTAGTCTTGATGGTGATCTTCAAAATGACCCTGCGGATATACCTCTTCTAATAAACAAGTTAAAAGAAGGATTTGATTTAGTTAGTGGCTGGAGGTACAAGCGCAAAGATTCGCAATTTAGAAGGAAATTACCATCAAAAATTGCAAACAAACTTATTGGAAAAGTCACAGGAGTTCATCTAAATGATTACGGTTGCTCATTAAAAGCATATCGTCGAGAAGTTCTTTCTGATATGAATTTGTATGGAGAACTTCATCGCTTCTTACCAGTCTTAGCAAATATTGAAGGTGGCAGAATTACAGAAATGAAAGTAAATCATAGATCTAGAAAATATGGAAAAAGTAAATATGGAATTGATAGGACATTTAGAGTAATGATGGACTTATTGACTATTTGGTTTTTAAATCGTTTTTTAACGAGGCCTATGTATGTTTTTGGTTTTGGTGGAATTATTGCAATATTAAGTAGCTCTTTAGCTACTATATATTTATTAATAGCCAAAATATCTGGAGAAGATATTGGCAATCGTCCTCTTCTCACATTTGCTTTGATTCTTGGTATTGCTGGTGTACAACTATTTTGTTTTGGTCTGCTAGGTGAATTACAAATACGTACTTATCATGAAAGCCAAGGTAGACCAATTTATCGCATTAGAAAAACATTAAGAGGGTAAACTCGTAATTTCTTTTTCGTTGATGATGGTGGGTAAGACCTAAATTTAGAGATAGCTTCAGCAGCTTTAATCACCACACGACTATCCATATCTTTAAGTCCCTGCTTTAACAAAGGAATAACTGATGGGTCTCCCCATGAAATAGCGTGCTCCATAACAAGCAATTTCTCGTCTGGCCCAAAAGACATAAGTTTTTTAAAATGTTTTTTCAGCAAAATTCTTTCTCTTGAATTCTTTGGCATTGGAAAAGACATTTTCCCGAAAGATCTGTCAGATGACTTATTAGAATCAATTCCAAAATCAACAGCTAATTCAGTTTGACTTGGCTGAAAACCAGTAGAAGCCTTGCTAGCAAAAGGGGTTTTAAGCTTTCTACCAAAGCCCCATAGCATTATGGTAAGCACCATTGTTGTAGTTACTGCTAAGAACTGACTCATGTTTTCAAGGGCGGAAAAATTCTGATTCGTGGCATTGGATTGAACTTTTATGTCACCAATGAGGTGTTTACGTATCTATTACACGTTAACTCTATACAGTAAGAGTGGATCTTTTGGTACACCCAATGTCTAGCGAGTTTGCCGCGACCTGGCTTCCTGCTGTTTTCGTCCCTCTTATAGGGTTAGTAACTCCAGCAGTTTTTATTGTTCTTGTTGGTCGCTACATCACAGCAACTGACTGAAACACGTTTTGTTTCTTTTAAGTAAACAAAGTTCTTTATACGCCCATGACTGAATTTCAAGACCCCTTTTTAAAGTCATCTGAGCCTGTGAAATTCAACGAGAAATACGTTGACAGCTCAGTTCGCCCTGGTGACATAGGAATTGTCGATCAATGGGCTGTGAATCCCGTTTCCGATCCCTGTGTTGGCAATTTGTCGACACCAGTGAACAGTGGTTATTTCACTAAAGCTTTTTTAAACAATCTTCCCTTTTATCGAGCTGGACTTTCTCCAAATTTTCGTGGTTTAGAAGTAGGAGCCGCATTTGGTTATTTACTTTATGGTCCATATGCAATGACAGGACCTCTAAGAACTACTGAATTTGCTCTTACAGCAGGTTTATTAGGAACTATTGGAGCAGTTCATATTCTTACTGCTTTATTAGTTTTGTATAATGCTCCAGGAAAAGCTCCAAATATACAGCCTTCAGATTGCACAATAGATAATCCACCAGCTGATTTATTCACTAGATCAGGATGGGCCGACTTCACAAGTGGCTTCTGGTTAGGAGGTTGCGGTGGAGCTGTGTTTGCTTGGTTGCTTTGTGGAACCCTTCATCTCGATACAATTATGCCAATCGTTAAAGGTGTATGGGCAGCTGGTTAAATCTATAAAAATATACTGTCCTAATTGCAACTCCTGTAAGGTAAATTTCCTTACAGGAGTTTTTATATAATCTATTCTCTTTAAAAAGTTCAATCTTTAGATCAAAACTTATATCCTTTAACCCTTAAAAGGATAGTTTTTTAGGAACATAAATACATTTATCACACTAATTCAAAAATATAAGTTACTGAGAGGAAGAGAAAACCAAATTAAATTGAACACGTTTTTCAATCAAACTATTAGTTCAATCTTTGTGAACTAATTAAAGCCAAAAATTCAACGGAGAGGGAGGGATTCGAACCCTCGACAGAAGTTGCCTTCTGTAACTCCTTAGCAGGGAGCCGCTTTCAACCACTCAGCCACCTCTCCAGTAGCATCAATACCTTATCAAGAGGATACTAAAAATAAAAGCATTACACCCTAATTCTTCAGGAAGTTCAAATCACAACCCTTGGAAGCCGGTATTTAAAACCGCATAATATTTCCCAAGGAATTGACCCAGTAATTTCAGTCCATTGATATGGCGTTATAGAAGAATTTCCATCTTCACCAAGCACAGTAACAATGCTACCTACTCTAATACCAGGATTTTCTGTGATATCAATTACCAATTGGTCCATGGTAATCGAGCCTACCTGAGGATAGGTTTTTCCATCGATTAAGACTTTCATCGCTCCAGACAAAGCTCGACTAATTCCATCCGCATAGCCAATACCAACAACTGCAAGTCTACTTGGACGTTGAGTTTTAAAAGAATGTCCATAGCTCACTCCAGTTTGAGAGGGTACATCTCGCACTAGCGTTACCTTTGCTCTAACAGCCAGCGCAGGCTGCAAAATACAATCTTTATTGGAATTAGCAAAAGGACTATATCCATATAGGGCTAAACCGACTCTGACCATATCAAAATGAAGACTTTTATCTCTGAAAGTGCCTGCAGAATTAGCCAAGTGCCTACAAATTTTCTTTTTTCTTCCTTTTATATCTAATAAAACAGATTCAAATTTTGCTTTCTGGTTAAGTGTCTCTATGTCAGCACAACTATCTAATTCAGCATCAGCCAAAGCAAGATGACTATAAATTCCTTGAAGAGAAAGGTTCTTCAATTGATCAACAAGGGCGATCAAGCCTGTCGCAGCATCTAAATCACATCCCAATCTTGTCATACCAGTATCAATTTTTATATGCACATCAAAAGATTTATTTTTAGATTCAGCTAGTTTTTGACAAAGAAGAGCTTCTCGAGAATCACTTAAAGTAGGCATTAGATCCCAATCAAGACAAAAGTTAAAATCTTCCCTAGTTACTAAATTCCCAAGAATGAGTATGGGACAAGCAATTCCGGATTTTCTTAAATCCAAGGCTTCTTGCAAAGTTGCGACTCCTAAACTAGAAGCTCCTCCTTCTAAAGCTGCTTGAGAAACGGTAACGGATCCATGACCATAACCATCAGCTTTCACAACTGCCATCAATAAACAGTTGTTTGAAATCAGATTCCTAATTACTTCAGTATTGGATTTAATTGCTTTAGGAAAAACCTCGACCCAAGCTCTTTGACGAAAATCAATATTTTCTAAAGTCATAGCACTTGCAATCAATAAAACAGCAGTATTCCTCTAATGCAAGTATGATGATATAAAATTACTTAGCTCGCATGAGCCAGGTACTAGTATTAAATGCTTCATATGAGCCTTTAAATATTACAACATGGCAAAGAGCCACTGTGCTGACGATTAAAGGTAAAGCTGAGACTTTAGAAGAAGATTCAAATCACAACATTAGGAAAGATATCAAACTTCCAACAGTGATCCGTCTGAGATACTTCATCCAAGTCCCATATAGAGAATTAACACTCAATAGAAAAAATCTGATCCAGCGAGATAACTACTCATGCCAATACTGCGGATATAAAGGAGAAAAATTAACTATTGACCATATAATTCCTAAAAGCAGAGGTGGGGAAGACAAGTGGGAGAATGTAACAACTGCATGCATCTCATGCAACATAGAAAAAGGCAATAGAACTCCAAAAGAAGCAAATATGAAACTAAAAAATATTCCTCATAAACCTTTGAATACACTAAATTTTGAAGCCAACAAACAAATTAATTTAGGTAATCATGCAGAATGGAAAAAATACGTAATTGGTTGGAATTAATAAAATTCAATCAGTATCATGTGAACCCAATTCTTCCATTTTCAGTCTTTGTTCTTCTGCAATACAAGCATTAATCAAATCATCTAATTGACCTTCAAGTACATTTTCTAAAGGAAAATTTAGTCCTAAGCGATGGTCAGTAGCACGATTATCTTTGTAATTATAGGTACGAATTTTTTCACTTCTATCTCCAGTTCCCACCTGTGCCAATCTTGCCGATCTTTCTTTAGCATTTGCTTCCTCTATTTCCTTCTCTAATAACTTGGCTCTCAAAATTTCCAAAGCCCTTTCTCGGTTTTGAAGTTGCGATCGTTCCTGAGTACAAAAAACTCTTATCCCAGTTGGCTTGTGCAATAAATCAACAGCAGTTTCAACTTTGTTAACATTTTGACCACCAGCACCTCCAGATCTGGCGGTACTAATTTCCAACTCCGTAGGATCTAGTTTAACCTCAACTGGATCAGCCTCGGGCATTACAGCAACTGTTGCTGTCGAAGTATGAACTCGTCCTTGGGATTCTGTAGCAGGTACACGCTGAACTCGATGAACACCTGCCTCAAACTTCAACTGACTAAAAACTGCATCTCCTTTTACTGAAATAATTAATTCGCGAAAACCTCCTAAATCTGCCTCAGTTGAACTAATTGGCTTGACATTCCACCCGACTTTAAAACCATATCGTTCATACATTCTTGCTAAATCTCCTGCCCAAATACAAGCTTCATCTCCTCCAGCACCAGCTCTAATCTCCAACATTACACTTCTTTCATCTCTTGGATCCTTTGGCAGAAGAGCCAAGGTTAATCGACTAACTAAAATGTTTTCAAGATTCTCTAATCTTTGCAATTCCTCTTGAGCTAATAATTCCATTTCTTTGTCTGATTTACTCTCTCGCAATAATTGCTTGGCATCAAGAGCCTCTGCATCAATAGCCTTCAATGCCTCGTAATCTAAAACCAAAGGCTCTAACCGAGCTCTTTCTCTAGCAATAGTTTCCAAGCGTTTGGGATCAGAAGCTACATCTGGATCTGCTAACTGCAATTCCAAACTTTTGAAACTGGCAGTTGCAGTATCAAGTCTTGCTTTAAGGGTTGAGGTGTCCATAACACATCAACTCTTTTTCATATGTTGTATATAGAAAAAAATCAGGACCCCTTTGTAGATGAATCTGAAGAACTATCTTGTATCGAATCGTTTGTTTCGTTATTTGGGTTAGCCATACCATACTTTCTCATAAAACGATCAACCCTACCTTCTGTATCAAGAATCTTTTGTGTTCCAGTAAAAAATGGATGGTTGCCGCTCCAAACATCAACATGAATCTCTGGCTGAGTTGATCCAGTCGTCATAACAACTTCTCCATTGCAAATGACTTTTGCATCGGAATACCATTTTGGGTGGATATCTTTTTTAGGCATTTTGAATTAGAAAAATAAGAAAAACGTTGTAATTTAATATTTTAACGTTTAGAGAACTGAGGAGCCTTGCGAGCTTTCTTCAATCCATATTTGCGTCTTTCTTTAGCTCTTGGGTCTCTACTTAAATGACCTTCAGTCTTCAAAGGCTTGCGATTGTCAGCAGATAGCTCACACAAAGCTCTTGCAGCTCCCTGTTTTATGGCATCTGATTGACCTGTTAAACCACCGCCATAAACATTGACAAGTACATCATAAGCATCTCCCAAGCCAAGAGTAATTAAAGGAGCTCTAACAGCTGATATATATGCTGGATTAAAATTCAAATAATGATCTCCTGGCCGACCATTAATTGTAATTTTGCCATTACCAGGTACTAATCTAACTCTGGCTACTGAGGTTTTTCTTCTACCAGTTCCCCAATAAACAACTGTATTTTTCGTAGAGCTATTCATTTTGATGATTTAGTTAGAAGAAATGGAAAGAACCTGAGGATTTTGGGCAGCATGTGGATGATCTGAACCTTTGTAAACTTTTAATTTTCTAAATAACTGCCTTCCTAAAGCATTATGAGGCAGCATCCCTTTAATAGCTTTCTCAATAATCCTTTCTGGAATACGTTCTTGAAGAGAATTAAAAGTTTCTACTTTCATTCCACCAGGACGACCAGAGTGACGTCTATATAATTTCTGACTTCCCTTCTTACCAGTAACTTGTATCTTTTCAGCATTTACAATAACAACAAAATCACCAGTATCTAAATGAGGAGTGAAACTAGGCTTGTTCTTACCACGAAGAACAGAAGCTACTTCAGTAGCCAATCTTCCAAGTGTCTGATTTTCAGCATCAACTAGATACCACTGGCGGCTTATCGAGTCAATTGAGGGAGTAATTGTCTTGTTCATCTATCCGGCTTGCCGGTTAAGTATACCCCTGTCATAACAAGGGTTGTTCAGTGAGAGTCAGACCATTTCAATGATCTACAACTCAATTTTTTATTTTACACTTTGAAGGATGATTTTTTAAAAAATATACAAAAAATCGAATCTATTTATTGACTTAAAACAAACTCTTTGGAGAATCATCAGTCAAAAGAGAAAGAACTGGAAAGCTATCAAAAACTATATTTTCTCTAAAAACCTTTTGTTTATAACCTGCACGAACAAAGCAAAGACCTCTAGCAGGAGCAGCTTCTTTCACCTCAGATCTGCGTCTTTCCTTCCAACGCTTTTCAAAATCATCAATGGACAACCTATGCTCTCCAACTGTGACCAATTGTCCTATTAATAATCTAACCATGCCATACAAAAAACCACTTGCCTGAATCTCAAAAAAAAGTAAGTCCCCTCTTCTTTCTAATTGTATTTCTTGAATTGTTGTAAATGCATTTGCTCTATTGCTCCCACTTCTTTGGAAAGCAAAAAAGTCATGCAAACCAACTAGCGGCTTAATAGCTTTCGACATAGCTTCATCATCTAAACGATAGCTATAGCGATGCCAAGTCCAAGGAGTTAAAAAAAGATTAGGAGTTTTGCCATTATAAATTGTATATCGATATCTTCTATATAGAGCAGAATGGCATGCATGCCATTCAACTGATTGCTCACTTGAATCACGAATTCTTATTGAAGCTGGCAATCTTCCGTTCAATGCTGAAACCCATCTTTTGACTGGAATTTGACCAACAGAATCAAAATGAACCACCTGTCCCGCCGCATGAACTCCAGCATCTGTTCTTCCTGCTGCAACAACCTTCACTGGTCTATATGGTTCTAGGGAATAAATAGCATCTTCTAAGACTTGTTGAATACTTTTTCCCTGCTTTTGGCTTTGCCATCCATTATATTCTGTTCCTTGATATTGAATTGATAAGGCTATTCTTCTAGCTGTTAAGTCAGTTGCCATGAATATTTAAGCAACTTTTATAAATAATCAAACAAGCTCAATAATTGCCATTTCTGCGTTATCTCCGCGTCTGGAAACTGTTCTTACAATTCGGGTATATCCTCCCTGTCTATCTCCATAACGTTCTTGAGCTTTTTCAAAGAGTGAATGAACTAACTTTTTATCATATATATATCCAATAGCTCTTCTTCTAGAAGCCAAACTGCCATCTTTAGCCAATCCAATCATTCTTTCTACTTCATCTCGCAAAGCTTTTGCCCGTGCTTTTGTTGTAGTTACCCTACCCTCACGAATTAACTGTGTAGTTAAGCCTCGCAAAAGTGCTTTTCTCTGATCAGCTGGCCTACCAAGTTGTGAAATTCTCAGTTGATGACGCATGGTATAAAAAAGTCCTAAACTTGAAAATGTGCTTCACGAAGAAGTTCTACTCTGAGGAATAGAAATTCCTATTCGCTCTAAAGCTTCTATAACTTCGTCAGCTGATTTCGATCCAAAGTTTTTGATTTCCAAAAGGTCTTCATAACTGAATCCCATTAAATCAGAGACAGAGTTAACTTGTGCTCTCTTAAGACAATTATAGGCCCTTACTGATAAATTCAATTCTTCCAAAGGTATTTGAGCTTCTGCTGTTGGTTCTGGCTCTTGAGGAATTTCCTCAACCATTGTGACAGTAGCCAAGGGTTGAAATAACTCAATAAGTTGATTTGCCGCTTCGGAAATAGCATCATCTGGAGTTATTGAACCATCAGTAACAATTTCTAAACGTAATCTTTCTCGAGCAGTGCCACCCTCAGAAACTGCAGTTTCATCGATAGTAAAATTTACTTTTTTAATGGGCATAAATACCGCATCTATTTGCAAAAGATCAATTGCACTTGTCTCATCATTTTTCTTTTCTACAGGCCTATATCCAACTCCTCTTTCAACATGAAGTTCTAATTCAAGACTATGACCAGCCTGAACAGTGGCTATTGGACGATCAACATCCACTATTTGTACTTGAGAAGAAAATTGAACATCACGAGCTTTTACTTCAGCGGGTCCATTGACTACTAATCGACCAATTTCTAATTCTTGACTTCGACTATTTACGGTTAACTCTTTGCAATTTAACAAAATATCTAATACATCCTCACGAACGCCAGGAATAGTTGCATATTCGTGGTTAACTCCAGAAATCCGAACAGCAGTCACCGCACTCCCTTCCAGGCCTCCCATCAGGACTCGCCTAAGAGAATTGCCCAAAGTAGTAGCATGGCCTCTTTCTAAAGGGCCGACTAGGAATATTCCTGTTTGAGAACGATCATCAGAAACTTGATGTTCGATCCGGTCAATCTGGTATGGCAGCACGGGCTAAATCGAGAAAAAAGAGTTAAAGAACTTCACAATAAGTGAAAAAGGTTAAACGCGCCTGCGTTTTGCTCTTCGACAACCATTATGAGGAAGAGGAGTTACATCTCTAATTAATGTAATCTCAAGACCAGCAACTTGTAATGCACGAATGGCCGTTTCACGACCAGAACCTGGTCCACGTACAAGAACTTCAATTTGTCGCATGCCTTGATCAAGTGCACGTCTAGCCGCTGCTTCAGCAGCAGTTTGGGCAGCAAATGGTGTCCCCTTTCGAGCTCCTTTAAAGCCACTTGCACCAGCTGATGACCATGAGATAACTTCTCCGTTACTATCAGTAATGGAAACAATTGTGTTGTTAAAGGTGCTTTGAATATGCACAACGCCATTTGGCACATTGCGCTTAGACTTTTTAGAACCTGTTTTCTTTGCTGGTGTGGCCATTAGCCTGGGGCCTGATTGGGTAAAAGGGAAAGGAACCTATATTAATAGGCAAAAGTGAAAGAACTAATAATTATTTTTTCCTACCTGCAACAGTCTTGCGAGAACCTCTACGAGTTCTAGCATTTGTCCTAGTACGCTGACCACGCACTGGGAGACTCATTCTATGGCGTCGACCACGAAGACATCCAATGTCTTGCAATCTCTTCAACGCCATTCCTTCTTGTCGACGTAAATCACCTTCAATAGTGAAGGCTTCTGACGCCACTCTGAGTTTTTGCACATCACTATCATCTAAATCCTTGACTCGAATATCAGGGTTTACCCCTGTTTCCTCAAGGATGTTTTGGGCTCGGGTTAATCCAATCCCATAGATATAGGTGAGGGCGATTTCGACCCGTTTTTCACGGGGTATGTCAATGCCGGCGATTCTTGCCACTTAAAAACTTGAAACCGAAGGATAGAAAAACCACTAAATTCTAGTGGAAGTAAATGATTTAAATAAAAAGAGTCAATGGGATGTTAAACCTTTTTATTTAGATAGTTGCCAAAGAATCAGAATCAACCTTGGCGTTGTTTGTGCTTTTGAGTAGCGGTACAAATCACCATTACCCTGCCACGGCGACGAATCACCCGACATTTGTCACACATTCTTTTGACTGAGGCACGCACCTTCATAGGGTGAGGCTGTCCTTATTTGCAAACTCCAATGTTACTACACCGCTTAATTTAAAACTTTTTTGATCCGCCTATTAACATCTTCAACTGACCCAAAACCATCAACAGCCTCCAAAATCCCAAGTTTTTTGTAATGATTAACAAGAGGAGCAGTTTGTTCACGATATATTTTCAGTCTATTACTGATCACTTTTTCATTATCATCTTTCCGACCTCTTGAAAGCATGCGTTTGATCAAAGTATGATCATCTATTTCGATAAACAACACAGCCTCAATAGGCTGGGAAACTTTTTGAAGCAAAATTTCCAGCAAATCAGCCTGAGGAAGATTTCTTGGAAATCCATCTAAAAGCCAACCTTCATTATGTTTTAGTAGTCTTTTCTCAACTATTGATAAGACAATCTGATCACTAACCAACTCTCCTTTATTCATTAAAATTTCAGCTTCCTTCCCAAGTGCAGTTCCAGAAAAAACTTCTTCGCGCAACAAATCTCCTGTAGACAAATGCAATAATCCTTGATTATTACAAATCAAATCAGCCTGAGTACCTTTACCAGCGCCAGGAGGTCCTAAAAACAACAGTCGATTTTTCATTTTATTTAGTTAGAAAAAAAAAAGATCGTTTATAAATCATTGTCTGACTAAACCCTCATACCTTTGAGAAATCACATAAGTTTGAACCTGCTTAGCAGTATCTATAGCAACACCAACAAGAATTAATAACGAAGTAGCTCCTAATCCTTGAAATGTTTGAACATTTGTTGCCCTCTCAACAGCAGCAGGGACAATTGCAACAGAACCTAAAAAAACACCCCCTAGCAAAGTCAATCTGTTTTGCACACCTGAAAGATGTTTTGCAGTAGCACTACCAGGACGAACCCCCGGAATTGCAACACCACCTCTTTTTAAATTTGCGGCAATATCAATGGGATTGATTGTTAAAGAAGCATAAAAATATGCAAATCCAAGTATTAAAGTGAAAAATGTAAGTGCATATGGCCAAGGATTTGATGCACTTGGGTTTAATGAACTTGCTGCTTGAATCAAAAAAGGACTTTTAGTAAAATTAGCAATTGTGATAGGAAGAAAAATCAAAGCAGAAGCAAAAATAATGGGCATTACACCACCAGCATTTAACTTCAAAGGAAGATAGCTTTGTCTAGTTGGCAATAAAGCAGTTCCTCCTATCTGTCTTTTTGCGCTAACAATAGGAATTCTTCTTGAACCCTCTTGCACAAAAATGATTCCAACAATAGTAATTAAAAAAACTATTAAAAGTACAATTATTCCAAAAACATCATTCCTATCTCCAGTTTGTGCTTTTTCAATAGTAGAACTAAGTGCTTTAGGAAGTGTTGCAACAATATTCAAGAAAATAACTAATGAAGCCCCTTGCCCTATACCTTTTTCAGTGATGATTTCACTAAGCCACATTACAATCATTGAACCAGTAACTAATGCAATTGCTGTCTGAAAAACAAATTCCACTTCTCCTAAACTTTCAATTGAATATTTTCTAAGAATTAGTGCAAATACAATACTTTGCATCAAACCCCACCCAAGAGCTACATAACGGGTGATTTGAGAAATCTTCCTACGACCTGCTTCCCCTTCATTTTTTTGCAAATCCTCCAATTGAGGCAATGCTGCCGTCAATAATTGAATAATTATAGAAGCATTAATAAAAGGGAGAATGCCAAGTGCAAAAATACCAAGAGTAGAAATTCCTCCTCCTGTAAAGATATCCAAGAAGCCTATTAGTTGTCCTCCTTGTTGTATAAACTCCTTAAAAGCTTCTCTATCAATCCCAGGAACCGGAATATATATCCCCAATCTAACAAACAAAAGAATGCCTAAAGTAGTCAAAACCCTAGCTCTCAGCTCTTTATTTAAAACAAGCTGAGAAGCTACTTCTGAAGCACTCGGGTTACGACCTCTAGTAACAAACATGAACTTGAATAATAAACTTCAAAAGCACAAAATTAGATTTTATTAAAAAACTTCAAAAGTGCCACCTGCCTCTTCAATTTTTTTCTTAGCAGAAGCAGTGAATGCAGCAGCTTGAACAGATAGCTTAACTTTTAGTTTTCCATTACCTAAAACTTTTAGAGGGTATTTAGGGCTAGTAACCAATCCAGCTTTTACTAAGGAATCTAAATTAACAACGGTGTCATCCTTCAATTCATTGAAATCTGAGACATTAATAATCGTATAAAACTTAGGATTGACTAAAGGGAAGTGCTTCAACTTAGGCACTCTTCTATATAAAGGCATTTGACCACCTTCAAATCCAGGTCTAGTAGGTCTTCCAGAGCGGGACTTTTGCCCTCTCATACCAAAACCACAACTTGCACCTTGACCAGCTGCAATACCTCTACCTTTGCGCAACTTTTTTTTTCGGGCTCCTTTATTAGCCTTTAAAGAATCGAGTTTAATAGTCATAATAAAATCAAGAATAAATCTGCTCAAGAGAGATTCCTCGTTCTTTAGCAGTAGCTTTATGAGTTCTTAGAAGCGACAAAGCTACCATTGCAGCACGAGCATTATTTAAAGGAGTCTTACTCCCTAAGCGCTTCGCAAGAACATTTTTAATTCCTGCTAATTCTAAAACAGTACGAATAGAGCCACCCGCAATAACTCCTGTTCCAGGTGCAGCAGGACGAATTAAAACACTTGCGGCACCATCTCTTCCATTAGAAAGAGTAGGAATTGAACTACTGGGAGTTAAAGGTACTCGGACAAGATTCTTCTTTCCATCAGCCACTCCTTTCCTAACTGCTCCTATTACATCTCCAGCTTTACCTACTCCCACTCCTACTTGACCTTTCTCATTGCCTACAACAACTATTGCGCGAAAACTCATTTTTTTCCCTCCTTTAACCGTCTTCGAAACCCTTCGAATCTGAATTACTCTTTCTTGCCATTCAGAGTCTCTCTCTTGATTCCTTCTGTCAGAGCGTCTACCTCTACGATCTCCCCCTCGACCTTTGCGTTGCTCCTGTTGTGTCTCAGAAGATGCAGATGCAGAAGACGATGAATTGTCGTTTGTTTTATTTTTGGTTTTAGAGTCAGTCATTGTAAAAATCAGAATGTAAGACCAGCTTGACGAGCAGATTCAGCCAAAGCCTTCACTCTGCCATGATAAAGACTGCCCCCACGATCAAAAACCACTTGCTTGATCCCTTTCTCAAGAGCCCGTTTTGCAAGCAGTTCACCGACAGCTGTTGATGCTGCACAGGTACTGGCATTCACTTTACTATTAGATAGAAACTCCTTTTCTAGAGTAGATGCTGAACAAAGTGTATTTTGAGCAGCATCATCTATCACTTGTGCATAAATATGATTATTAGAACGAAAAACAGATAACCTAGGACGTTGATCTGTTCCACTTAAGTGGCGACGAAGCCGTCTATGACGCTTCTGAGTTTTTTGTTTTCTGGAGAGATTTGACATGAGTAAAGAAAAATTATGAAATCAAAGAAATTGTTTATTTCTTCCCTGATTTACCAGCCTTGCGAACAATATGTTCTCCAGCATACTTAATTCCTTTTCCTTTATAAGGCTCTGGGGGACGTATTCCACGAATTTTCGCTGCCTCATTCCCAACTAGCTCTTTATCAATACCAGACACGAATACATTTGTATTACTTTCAACTTTAAATGTGATCCCTTCGGGTGGTGCAATCTCAACAGTATGGCTATAACCAGCACTCACAACAAGTGTTTTACCTTTAACTTGAGCACGAGACCCTACACCTACAATTTCAAGCTGTTTAGAAAAACCATTATTTACTCCTTCGACCATATTGGCCACTAATGTTCTAGATAAACCATGCCTTTCTCGAGATTTTCTTTTATCGTTATCCGCAGAAACTACAATTGATCCGTCAACTTGACTAATATTAACTCCTTCAGGAAGAGTTCTAGTCAACTCACCTTTAGGTCCCTTCACAGTTACTGAAAGTCCATCCAGAATCACTTCTACCTTTTCAGGCACTGGTATAGGTTTTTTGCCAATACGAGACATGATAAAAAGCTCCTGATTTAATAGACGTAGCAGAGAACTTCTCCGCCAATACCCTGCTTTCGCGCATCGCGATCACTCATTACACCTTTAGAGGTAGAGATAATAGCCACTCCAAGGCCACCTAAAACCTTAGGCAAACCTCGGTTGTTTTTATAAATGCGAAGACCTGGTTTACTGACTCGCTGCATAGAACGAATGGTTGGATGGCGATGCTTACCGCTGTATTTCAATTCAAGAATCAATTGAGTTTTAACTCCTTCTCCCTCTTCGCTTATTTGGGAAATAAAGCCTTCTCTTTGAAGAACTCTCGCAATACTTCTAGACATACGAGAAGCAGGAACACATGTTTTCTCATGTCTCTTTTCACTCGCGTTTCGAATACGAGTAAGCATGTCTGAAATTGGATCGTGATTAGCCATAGTTTTAATTACTCCGGAAAGGCATTCCCATCTCCTTAAGAAGAGCACGGCCCTCCTCATCGGTTCTGGCACTAGTAACAATGGTTATATCCATACCCCTGATAGCATCAATTTTATCAAAAGAAATTTCAGGAAAAATCAATTGTTCCTTAACACCAAGTGTGAAATTTCCACGTCCATCAAAACTTTTAGGACTCACTCCACGGAAATCTCTAATTCTTGGCAAAGCAAGATTTATCAATCTTTCCAAAAACGCATACATTCTCTCACCACGCAAAGTAACCGCACAACCAATTGGCATACCTTGGCGAATTTTAAAGCCAGCTATAGCCTTTTTAGCTCTTGTTACAAGAGCTTTTTGGCCAGTGATAGTAGAAACTTCTGAAAGAGAAGCTTCTAGGGCTTTTGAATTTTGAGCTGCTTCTCCTAGCCCACGATTAACATTAATTTTGACAACCTTTGGAACTTGATGAATATTAGAAAATCCTAAATCCTTCAATAATTTAGGCCTAATAGTCTCTCGATAGCGATTTTTAAGTGACATGGTTGATGAAAATAAAATTCTGGTCGTTGTCAGAATTGATGAAAGAAAAGATTGAGAGAAAACAATCAGTGAATCAAAGACTGAATGAATGAAGCAAATTAATCAATCAATTCACCAGTCTTTTTAAGTTTTCGTTTTTTTGAACCATCTTTAGCAATAACAATCTCAACACGACTTGCAACTTTTTTTTGAGTGGAATAAATCATTACATTAGAGGCATGGAGTGAAGCCTCCTCAGTCACTATCTGACCAGATTCCCCCTCTTGAGTTGGTTTGACGTGCCGAGTACGAAGATTCACTCCTTTTACAATGACTCTATTTTCAATTGGCAAAGTTTTTAAAACTTCACCAGTTTTACCTCTCTCTTTCCCATTAATAACTTGAACTGTGTCTCCTTTTCTAATTCGCATTTTAATTGGCGAGGAAGGTTTTTTTGTTTGCTTTGAATTTGAAGAGTTCAACATTTTAAATCACCTCTGGGGCAAGAGAAACAATTTTTGTAAAATTACGTTCGCGCAATTCACGAGCAACTGGACCAAACACCCTTGTACCTCTAGGATTTTTATCCTCATTGATTAATACAGCGGCATTATCATCGAATCGAATTGAATTACCTGTATCTCTCCGAAGGGTTGCTCTTGTACGTACTACGACTGCCTTTACAACATCCGATTTTTTAACTCCCATATTTGGCACAGCATCCTTTACAGCTGCGACTATCACATCACCCACATGCGCATATCTACGATTAGAGCCAAGAACTCTAATACATTGCAAACGTTTTGCACCACTGTTATCCGCAACAGTAAGGAATGTCTCCTGTTGAATCATTGAACCGCCTCCTGATTCGTATTATTTGCATTTAAAACCTCAGCAACAGTCCATCTTTTAGTAGCACTAAGCGGTCGAGTTTCAGTAATTCGAACTCTATCTCCAATCTTGCAATTATTATTTTCATCGTGCGCTTTATAGCGAGTTGTTCTACTAACAGTTTTTTGATAGATGGAATGCGGGAAGCGATTAATAACCGCAACCACAACTGTTTTATCCATCTTGTCACTGACGACAGTTCCTAACCTTTCCTTAAGAGCCATGATTTTTAAAAGATTTTCAAGTTGAAGAATTTGAGCGACTACGATCACTCTGAATGGTTAAAAGCTGTGCTAACTGGACACGAGCTTTTTTAAAACGATGCGTTTCAGTCAACTGTCTTGTAGCTCTTTGAAAGCGAAGATCAAACAACTCACGTCGTATGAGATCAATCTTTTCATTAAGCTCAATGTCTGACAATTTTGCCAGGTCTAGTTTTTCTGATTCAGCCATGTTTTAAGACTCCACAGGGGAAACTGATTCTTCCGTTGACTCATTGGAGTCATTGGAACTTAATGCAGCAGCAGAAGCCTTACCTTGCTGCGTGGGCAACTCACCTACTGGCAAAGAAATAAACTTTGTTTTAATAGGTAACTTGTACTGAGCCAAGCGCATTGCCTCTTTTGCAATTGATTCAGTAATTTCTTCTCCACCCATTTCAAACAATATGCGCCCAGGCTTCACGACAGCAACCCAAAATTCTGGGTTGCCTTTACCCGAACCCATTCGAGTTTCTGCAGGTCTCATCGTGACTGGCTTATCAGGAAAAATGCGAATCCAAATCTGACCACCTCTTTTGACATAGCGTGTCATAGCTCTTCGACTCGCTTCAATCTGACGAGAAGTGATCCATCCACATTCCTGGGCCTGCAATGCAAACTGACCAAAAGCTATTTTGTTGCCTCTAGTAGCAACACCTCTCATACGGCCACGTTGCTGTTTGCGGAATTTAGTACGTTTTGGACTAAGCATGATTTAAACCTCCTTATTTTCCATCATTGGATCTATCCTCAAATTGTTGAGGTCTACGATTACCTTTCCTTCTCGGATTTGCTCCGACAGGAATCGGTTGTTCTTCCTTAGATAAGACCTCACCTTTAAAAACCCATACTTTAATGCCTAGAACTCCATAAGTTGTATTAGCTGTCTTATTTGCATAATCGATCTCGGCCCGGAGGGTGTGCAATGGAACACGGCCTTCTCGAGTCCACTCTGATCTTGCAATTTCTGCACCATTTAAACGACCTCCAACTTGAATTTTTAAACCCAAAACTCCAGCTCTTTGAGCTCTCTGAACTGCCATTCGAATGGTCCGTCGAAAAGCTACTCTTTTCTCAAGTTGTTGAGCTATATACTCGGCCAAAAGATGCGCATCTGCATCAACTCGCTCAATTTCAACAACGTTAATACGAACTTGCCTAGCTCGATCTCCAATTGTTTTCTGTATTCCTGATCTCAATTCTTCAATTCCACTCCCTTGACGTCCAACGATCACTCCTGGTCGAGCAGTTTTCAATTCCACTTCTAATTGATCAGCTTTCCGAGCAATAAGAACGTCACTTATTCCAGCAGCCCCATATTTCTTCTGGATAAAGACCCTGATTCGATCATCTTCCTGCAGAAGTAAAGGATATGTCTTGTTAGAAGCATACCAACGAGAAGAATGTTCTTGAGTAATCCCTAAGCGTAAGCCTGTTGGATGAATTTTATGTCCCATCAGTCAGAAGCCTCCGTTGTCGTTGATTCAGTAGAAGAAGCCACACTAATACTGATATGGCAAGTTTGTTTTTTAATAGCAAATGCTCTTCCTTGTGCTCTTGGTCTATAACGTTTCATAGCAGGTCCGATGTCTGCCGTAGCAGTTTGAATTACTAATGAAGAAGGATCTAATCCAAGATTATTCTCTGCATTAGCCACAGCGGATCTAAGCACCTTAGTTATTGCTCCAGTAGATCGATAAGGCATAAATTCAAGCATAATCAATGCATCTCGATAACTTCTACCACGAATTTGATCTAAGACTCGGCGTACCTTAGAAGCTGAGCCTCGAATAAATCGACCGTGAGCATGTGCGAGTGAAGATTCCGTCATTTTAGCGACCTCCTTTTTTATCTTTCATATGGCCTCGATAAGTTCTTGTAGGAGCAAACTCTCCTAACTTATGGCCAACCATTTGCTCAGTAATAAAAACAGGTACATGCGACTTGCCATTATGAATAGCAATAGTATGACCAATCATTAGTGGAAGGATTGTAGAAGCTCTTGACCAAGTCTTAATGACAGACTTGTCATCTTCATTATTTTGTTTTTCAACCTTTTTAAGAAGGCTGTCGGCAATAAAAGGGCCTTTTTTAAGTGAACGTCCCATGATGGAGAATTTAAGAGAAGAAATACATGACTATGAAGAACATCAAGAATCACGCCCTCCTCGACTCCGTTTGGAGACTCGACGACGTTTCCTTAGAACAAACCTATTACTAGGCTTATTACGCTTTCGAGTCTTTAACCCAAGAGCTGGCTTTCCCCAAGGAGTGACAGGACCAGCTCGGCCAACTGGGGCACGGCCCTCTCCTCCTCCATGAGGATGATCACAAGGGTTCATTACACTACCTCTCACTTGAGGTCTTCTGCCTAACCAGCGTTTTCTACCAGCTTTACCTAAGCTAGTATTTCTAATTTCTGAATTACCTACCTCTCCTAAAGTGGCATAACATTCACAACGAACTAACCTAACCTCTGTAGACGGAAGTTTTAATGCAACATAATCACCTTCTTTAGCCATAACCTGGGCACTGGCTCCCGCAGAACGAACCATCTGCCCACCTCTACCAGGATACAGTTCAACACAATGAACACTTGAACCTAAAGGAACAGCTGACAATGGCATTGCATTACCATTTTCAATTGGAGTGTCTGGTCCTGAGATCAATTCTTGGCCAACAATGACTCCTGCTGGAGCTAAAATATACCGCTTTTCACCATCTTTATAAAAAAGCAAAGCTAATCTTGCATTTCGATGTGGGTCATAATGAATAGCCGCTACTTTAGCCGCAATACCATGTTTGTCCCTTCGAAAATCAACAATTCTATATTGCCTTTTATGTCCACCACCTCTATGCCTACATGTAATAACACCTCTGTTATTGCGACCCTTGAAACGGTGCTTTGAAACAACAAGAGAACGCTCAGGTTTGCGATCTGTTACCTCACTGAAATCAGTGACTACTCTTGTTCGAGTACCAGGGGTATAAGGACGGAAAGAACGAATTGCCATTTTTTTTAATCTTCAGAATCAGGGAACAATTGTATAGAACTACCTTCAGCCAATCTCACAATGGCCTTTTTAACTTGTGGTCTTTTACCTGAAAAACGTCCAACTCTTCTTGTTCTTCGAGGAGGGTTCATTGTACTAATTCCAACTACTTTGACATCAAAGAGATGCTCTATTGCAGCTTTTATTTCAGGTTTTGCAGCTCTATGATCGACTTCAAAAGTGTACTGATTTAAATCAAGACCTCTTGTAGCCTTTTCTGTAATTAATGGACGACGAATTACGTCTGCAAGGCGGTTTTTAAACATTTCAGTCATCTCCATAAACCTCTTGAATCCTTGCCAAAGCATCTTCGCCAATAATCAACGAATTAGCATTTAACAAGTCAAAAACGTTAAGATGGTCAGCTGAAATTAACTTTACCCTTTCTAAGTTCTTAATAGACTTCTTGATAACCTCTGAAGGATCAGTAAGAATAATTAGAACCTTAGAATTTGCAGCAATTCCTAAACGAGCTAAGAAATCTGTAATTTCCTTGGTTTTAGGAACTGCAATGGTGGAAGCAAAATCTTTAACTGCTATCACATCTTGAAATCTTGCCATCAAAGCTGTTCTTAAAGCTAATCTTCTCTCCTTTCGATTCATAGCTAAATTATATTGTCTTGGCTTTGGCCCAAAAATAATTCCACCACCTGGACGAAGAGGGGTTCTGATTGAACCCTGTCTAGCTCTACCAGTACCTTTTTGTTTATAAGGCTTGCGTCCTCCTCCTCTAACTTCTGCCCTAGTTAAAGTACTTGCAGTGCCTTGTCGTGAATGAGCCTGCTGACGTAAAACTGCTCTATGCATTAAATCAACAGCAGTAGATTCTTTGGCTACTTTTAAATTGAGTTTGGCTTTGCCGGCTTCTTTGCCATCCCAATTCAGAACTGAACAATTTGCCATAACTAGCGACCTCCTTTAATTGAATTGGAGCCAACACAATTTGCAGGTCGAATATTTAATAAGGAACCAGGTTTACCAGGGACAGAGCCTTTAATGACCAACAGGTTGTGATCGCTATCAATTTTCATAATCATCAAACCCCTAGTTGTAATTTTTTTCCCTCCATATCGGCCAGCCATCCTTTTCCCAGGATAAATCCTTCCAGGAGTTGTACCAGCACCAGTAGAACCAGGTTCACGATGGTTTTTAGAACCATGACTCATTGGGCCACGACTAAAACCATGTCTCTTCTGATAACCAGAAAAACCTCGCCCCATACTTGTGCCACTGACATCTACCTTTTGCCCAGCTTCGAAATCACCAACAGTTACTTGTGCACCTAACTTATATCCCTCCAAATCATCTACACGATATTCACGTATGTGGCGAAGAGGGTCTTCGCCAGATTTTGAAAGATGTCCTTTTGATGGACGGTTAACCAATTTTTCTCGAACAACTCCAAAGGCAATCTGAACAGCAGAATAACCATCGGTTGCAGAACTTTTTATTTGTGTGATACGACAAGGTCCAGCCTCAATTAAAGTGACAGGTACGGACTTGCCTTGATCATCAAAAAGCTGGGACATGCCAAGCTTTTTACCTAAGATGCCAATTGACATAGATTCAATAAGGCCAGCTTGTTAAATCTCCAAGTGATTTGGAGAGTATTAATAAACTGATTTACTGCTACCTAATTAACAAAAAATTCAACCCAATAAAATGAAAGGATTTAAAATCTTGTTCTAGAAAAGCTAGCAAAATCAGCTGGTTGAGACTTTCTCGAACTAAAATTAATTCGATTAGTTTCTCTACAAGAAAGACATCAATCTTTCATGCTTAAACCAATGGATCCAACGCAATCGTTGAAACTGCATTGCTTCTGGAGGCCCGGCTAGCACAATACGGGCACAGATAAACACTGCAATTTACTAGGATACACCAACACGTACCTAAAAAGCCTTCCTTTTAGCTGCCAAACTCTAAAACAAACAAATTCATTGAAATGCCTCTTTTGCTTTCGGGCCAAAAATTTCGCGATGAACTCGAAAATTTTGGTTGTCTTGCAATAAAAACCCCTTTAGAAGGAGGTTCAGAAACTCGATTATTAAGAAGGTTAAAAACAGCTGGTTATAAAACTCAGATAACTTCTGCACGAGGTTTTGGAGATCCAGAAATTTTTCTTTTTCAATTGCATGGGATCAGACCCCCTCATCTAGGGCACCAAAATATTGGGAGAAATGGAGCCTTA
Organism: Prochlorococcus sp. AG-409-K04; assembly: GCA_003215555.1. Lineage (GTDB taxonomy): Bacteria > Cyanobacteriota > Cyanobacteriia > PCC-6307 > Cyanobiaceae > Prochlorococcus_E. The sequence goes on along the minus strand of QCKE01000002.1, from coordinate 70,140 downwards.
GGAGAAGTCCAGCAGGTTATACCTCAATTACACGAATTAATTAATGAAAACAAATCAATGGTTCTTTGGTTGATCGAAGGCCAAGTATTATCCCGTTCTGAATTGGTTTCACTTTGTGATCTTTGTGATAGGGAGCCTCGATTAAAAATCGTCATTGAGATAGGAGGTGCAAGAACACTGCATTGGCAATCGATGCGCTCATTTTTAAGTCAATCTAGAAATTTTTAAAATTCATTGAAGGACAATCGTTGCTTACATGAAATAGCTCTTCGAAAAGGAACCTGGGTTAAATTTATCTGCGGAGCAAGTAATGAAGATTTAACTTCTATCACTGATTTATGCGCAGTATACGCTGCAGCCGGTGTGAATTGTATAGATTTAGCCGCAGATGTCGCTGTTATTAATGCTGCCAGAGAAGGTCTAAATTGGGCGGAAAACAAACTTGGAGTAAAACCATGGTTAATGGTATCTGTGAGTGATGGAACAGATATTCACTTTAGAAAAGCATTTTTTAATCCACAAATCTGCCCAAAAGACTGCTCAAGGCCTTGTGAAAAAATTTGTCCCACTAATGCAATAAATATCAAAGATGGAATAGTTGAAGATCTTTGTTATGGCTGTGGTCGTTGTTTACCTATCTGCCCCTTCCAATTTATAACTGAAAAAAATCATCGTTTAGCAATAGAAAATTTTGGTGATCTAATTTCAAAAACTAAACCAGATGCTGTTGAAATTCATACTGCACCAGGAAGAATTAAAGCCTTTGAAAATGCAATTCAATCAATTTTAGAATCTAAAGTTCCACTCAAAAGAATTGCTGTTAGTTGTGGTTTAGAAGGTCATGGAATTTCGAAAGATCAGCTTTCTCAAGAGTTATGGTCTCGACACCAATGCTTACGGCGATATAGTCAAAAACCAATCTGGCAACTTGATGGAAGACCTATGAGTAGCGATATTGGTGTAGGAACTTCAAGAGCGGCAATAAAACTTTTACACAATATGCGCTCAATAGCCCCTCCTGGGCCTCTTCAGCTTGCCGGAGGTACAAATCAACAAACTATCTGTCACTTAGATAAAAAAAATGAAGTAGCAGGGATTGCATTTGGAGGAATTGCTCGAAAATTGATACAACCGTTCTTAATAGAAGCCAAAATAAAAAATAAAAAACTAATCGAATGGCCAGAAGGCTGGGAACAAGCACTCAAAGTTGCAAAAGAACTAATTAATCCATGGTTAGAGAAGAAATTTCCTCAGGACTAAACGAATGCATCAATTACCCACACAGGCAAAATAAACCAACAGAAACACAATTCAATCAAATTCATGTCGTGATGAGATGAACGCGGTTGGTCCACAATGTGCAATTATTTTGTATAACTAAATAGAAGTGTTCTTCTGACATTTCATTGGGGCGTCGCCAAGCGGTAAGGCACCGGGTTTTGGTCTCGGCATTCCTAGGTTCGAATCCTAGCGCCCCAGTTCTTTCAATTTTGTTGTGTGGCTCAACAATCCATTTTTGTGTTTGACTTTGATGGAGTAATCGTTGACGGAAGAGTTGAGTACTGGAATAGTTCTCGAAAAGCATTATTGGAATTACTAAAAGAGAAAAGCACAGTACCTCGTTTACCAAAAAACGTACCATCAGCCTTCCAACAATTACGACCATGGGTTAAGAATGGATGGGAAATGGTTTTAATTACAGCAGAACTAACAAGGCATGAAAGTCCTCTCGTAACAGCAGGAGTAAAAAATTTTGCTAATAACTATAAAATAAATTGCAAAAAAGCTCTTAACGAATGGGGCTGGAATCCTGATCAACTACAAAATGTTCTAGATAGAGTTCGCAAAGAAACTATAAATATAAATAAAGACAAGTGGCTAAAAAGTCATGTTGCATTCCCAGGATTACAAAAACGAATTAATCAACTGGTTACGGTTGAAAAAATTGATTTTGCAGTATTAACAACTAAAAGCACTCAATTTACTGCAGAGCTTTTGAATTATTTAAATCTTCATCCAAAACTTTTATATGGTCACGAAGCAGGAGAAAAGACCGATCTCTTACGTCAAATGTCTAAAAATCATACTATCGCAGGCTTTCTAGAGGACCGCCGAGCGACACTTGAAACTGTTCTAAAAACCCCCGATCTAAATTCTATTCCTCTTTATTTGGCAAGTTGGGGTTATCTCAAACCAGATGACACTAAAGATCTTCCATCAAATATTCATTTATTAAAACCAGAAAATTTAATGTCACCATTGGCTAAGTGGTCTTGACTCGCTAGGGTACGTGTGTACTAATGGCAGCAAGAGACAAGCTGAGAATGATGGATTTACGATCCACGCTAACTTGCCACATTTTTCGTTCAATTTAAATAATCAACAACAATGCCAGTTGAAATCAAAAAACCACAATCCTCCAATTCAGATAATCGTAGTAATCACGAAAACTCTGGAGAAAGAGATAAAGCACTAAGCCTTGTTCTAGGGCAAATCGAACGAAACTTTGGCAAAGGGTCAATAATGCGTTTAGGAGACGCCTCGAAAATGCGAGTAGAAACTATATCTACTGGAGCTCTGACACTCGACCTTGCACTTGGTGGAGGTTATCCCAAAGGACGAGTTGTCGAAGTATATGGTCCAGAAAGTTCAGGTAAGACGACTCTTACGCTACATGCGATAGCAGAGGTTCAAAAACGTGGAGGTGTAGCTGCCTTTGTTGATGCAGAACACGCTCTTGACCCGATATATGCAGCATCTCTAGGCGTAGATATTGAAAATCTTCTAGTATCGCAGCCAGACACAGGGGAAATGGCATTAGAAATTGTTGATCAATTAATTAGATCAACAGCTGTTGATCTAGTTGTTGTTGACTCAGTAGCAGCGCTGACTCCTCGGTCTGAAATTGAAGGAGAAATGGGGGACCATGCAGTAGGAAGTCAAGCACGACTAATGAGCCAAGCCATGCGAAAGATCACAGGGAACATAGGGAAGTCAGGATGTACTGTAATCTTTTTAAATCAGTTACGCCTGAAGATAGGAGTAACTTATGGAAACCCTGAAACGACTACAGGTGGTAATGCACTAAAGTTTTATGCATCAGTAAGACTTGACATACGTAGAATTCAAACTCTCAAAAGAGGTACAGAGGAATATGGAATACGCGCTAAAGTCAAAGTAGCCAAAAACAAAGTGGCTCCACCATTTAGAATTGCGGAATTTGATATTCTATTTGGCAAAGGTATTAGTACATTAGGGTGTCTCCTAGATATGGCAGAAGAAACAAATATTGTCACCAGAAAAGGTGCTTGGTATAGCTATAATGGAGACAATATAGGGCAAGGTCGTGATAATACAATTAATTGGCTAGAAGAAAATAAAGAAGCAAAAGACACAATAGAGACCCTAGTCAGACAAAAGTTAACCGAAGGATCAGAAGTCAGTGCCAATTCAATGAGACCCCTCGCAACAGCAGCGAGAAATGCAAGTGAAACAGCTGCGATAAAAAAAGTTTCTACTGCTGCATAATGCACCAAATCAATGCAAATCAGCGGGTACCCACCAACCAGCAGCAGGACCAATAAAACGTACCATGATCCAAATCAATACTAAAAGTCCGATGCCTATCCAGCCGCCTTTAATAGTGATATCAAAAAACTGATCTCTTTGTTTCTGGGTGAGAGGTAGCCAACTAATCACTCGTGGAGAATCAACAATATCTCTCTTTTTTTTAGAGCTTTTTTTTCTTGGTGTAAGACCCTCTTGGGCTCTGCGTCGTGCTTCTCCCATAATTCATTTTGAATTATATTTATTTACAGTCTAAGTAAATAATTGCAAAGCGCTCAGTTAATCAGGCAAAAGCCGCTCCAAAGGTATCCAAGGCTGAAGTATATCGAAAACTTTCGTTCCCCATGCTCTAGAGCGAAGGCGTCCATCTAAAATCGCAATGCGACCTTGATTATGCCTAAGGGGTAAAACAATCTTAGGCATAAGTACTAAAAGCTCTGGCAAAAGCAAATCTCGAAACCAATCCAAACCTTGTCGTTTAAATGCCTCAACCCTGGCAGCCGTTAAAGGGGATTCCAGGCTGCTAATTGGCAAAAGAGCAAATACAAGTTGTTCCGCAGAAGGAAGTTTTTCTGAAAAAGACAGCCACCAACTCGTACAACAACATATAACGCCATTGGTCTCAGGAGCTGTTGATTGGTAAATAACTCTTTTCCCAAATTCAGCGGCAAGTTGTGCAGTTAATTTTCTGAGTAATGACTCATCATCTAAAATAATTATTGTTAACCCTTGTCTACCAAGAATAAGACGTCTTGATTGTTCTAATAAATGCTCAGCAAAACATTCAGAGTTAGGCAATGGTTGTCTAAATGGCACAAATAATTTTATTGGCTCTTGCTTAATTGGACCACCTAGTGTGACATTAACATTGAAAATTTCATGAAGGCAATTCAATTCATTTGAGAATGAACTTCCAAGAGTAATGAATGGATTTTCTTTAAAAACTTTACGAAAAGTGATCAAGGGTTCTAATGGTTGAAAATGCCAGCTCCAGTCAAGAAATTTATGCTCCAAAGCTGCCCAACTCACCCAATCTTGACTCGAAATGTTCAACAAAGAATTCCAAGGTTCCGGAGGCTGAGGCAATGTTCCAATTAAATCTTTTAATGCAATCAAATCACACGAATCGATCCTCACTATCGCATCAGGTCTAGTTGCATTGGAAAATAATTTTCGGCTTATACGTTCATGCAAATTGACTAATGCAGACGATGCACAAGGATATGCCCTGCTTAAAGAATCCCAATTTGCGGATAAGAGTTTTATCGACATTGCCTCTCTTAATCGTCTAGAGAAGAGATCTGCTTCTGGTATAATCAATTGTTTAAATAGAAGGTAATCTTTGCGATACGCAGCCACCAGTTCCATATGATTTAATATCCAAACTTGTCCATTGATAGGTGGTTCATTGCCTTCCCACAACGCAAGATCTAAACCCTCTTGTTTTAATCGTGGAACTTCTAGTTGTAATAACCTACGTTTTTGTGCTGAGGTTAGAACCAATACAACATCCGAGTTATTTAAACAAAGAGGTATAAGAACTCCTGGCCAACATTCATTGTGATCACTAGTCTTTAAAAGAATATTTGATTTATCTCGTCGTCGCAAACTTCGTGCTACAAGTCTACTCAAGGTTAAGTTATGAGGCCAAAGTAAAGCATCCTTCTTTAGAAGGTTCTTTAGATAATTATGAGCATATACCTCAATCATTTAGAAAGGTTACATAAGAAACAAAAATTCCACCCTATATTGAGAAGCAAATCCAACAAAACTCACAGATTTAAGGACAATGGATTTACATCGCATTGGAATCATAGGTCTTGGATTAATTGGTGGTTCCATGGGACTGGACCTTCAAAAACAAGGTCATGAAGTTTGTGGACTGACCCATAAAGAGGAAACTGCAACTAGAGCAAAAGACAGAGGCTTAGCTCAGTTTATAAGTACTGATCCAAAAATAATTGCTGATTGCTCAATAATAATTCTTGCTTTACCTTTACCACAACTGATCCATCCATCTCGTGACTTACTAGATGCTTTACCCACTAATGCTGTGGTCACAGACGTAGGGTCAGTAAAAAAACCAATTATAAAAACATGGAAAAACTTACACCCAAACTTTGTAGCAGGTCATCCTATGGCTGGCACAATCCAATCAGGCGTAGAAGCTGGTCAAAAAGATTTATTTGTAGGCAGGCCTTGGATTACTACTCCAGATGACACAACCAACCAACACGCATTAAGCCTAGTAAAGGAATTAGCAACCTCTATCGGTAGCAAATGCATTACAACAGATGCGGACACTCATGATCAAGCAGTTGCACTAGTTTCACATTTACCAGTATTTATTAGCGCCTCTTTACTGAAAGCTGTATCCAACGAAAAAAATAATCAGCTACTAACATTAGCAAAAAAAATTGCTTCCAGCGGTTTTGCAGATACAACAAGAGTTGGCGGAGGAAATCCTAATCTTGGTCTTGCTATGGCTGAATATAATAATTCAGAAATTTTAAATTCCATTCATTCTTATCGTGAATCACTAAATCAATTAGAAGAAGTAATCCGCACTCAAAACTGGCAAAAATTAGAAATAGAATTGCAAAACACGAAGCAAAGAAGATCTGATTTTTTAGATCTAAATTAATTACTTAATTCATTAAATGCAATCGAAGGCCATATTCAGACAATAATTGACGACATACCATAAGAGAAGATTGACTAACCCCAGCAGTACCCTCACCTGGGTAAATGGAATCTCCACATAACCACAAACCTTTTATTGGTGTTCTACTAGATAATCCAAAAGGACCAAAAGTTGTTGGTGTTTGCCCAAGCCCACCAACAATTCCTCGAGGCCTACCTGTCCACTTTGCAAAACTTTTTGGTGTAGCTAGTTCTTTATGTAGCCATTTTTGAGAATCAATACTTAATTGAAGATTTAATGTAGTTACAATTGCATCTAAGGCAATTTTTTTCTGTTGAGCATAATTAATTTCATTCAAAGAAGCCCAAAAATCAACATCGGTAAAAGCACTAGCAATAATAGTTGCTTGTCCTAAAGGAGCTCGTCCATCACCATCCTGACTAATAGACAAAAATAAAGAATCAAACTTTTCATCAATTAATTGAAAATGGCCAGAATAATCTGAAGCCAAAGCATTTCGATTAATAGCTCCATAAAATACAATTGCTCCAGACGGTTCTGATAATTTTTCTAATCTAATTCGATAATTTTTTAGTAAACCAGTCTTTTCTGACATTAAATCGAGAAGACTCTGCGGTGGAAGCGTACAAATCACATCGGTTGCTTCAAATTGAAGAGAAGCAGACTTGTGATTAATTACATTTACATTCCACAATTTTTTTTTGTCTCTCGCAACTAAACCTACAACCTTATGTCTAGTCAATAATCTACCTCCATCTCTACAAAAACACGACAGTAAATTATTACTAAGTTCTTGCATTGAGCTATTCAAATGCCATAAACCAAGAGGAGCTTGAGCCATTTGAAGAACAGTCGCTCCATACAAAGCAGCAGTGTTTTCGATTGTCTCTTGCGAATAAAGCTTTACTTGCAGATCTAGGAACTTTCTAAGTCTTAAATCCTTACTACAGGAACACAGCCATAACAAATCTGCAACAGATGATCTACTAAATAAGGCACTCAAGAAATTGCCTGGTCGAGTTGCCTTTATAAGTTGCTGAAAATCCCACAAATTCTGAGCAGGCAAGACTGGATCATTGTTTGCAAATAACCAATTACTCTTATGTAACTGATTCATTAAAGACCAAAACATTTCACTGCCAGGAAATTGTTCTTTCCGCTCTTTTTCCCATTTTTCTGGTTGATACCATAGGTGAATTGGCTTCTTCCCATCCCCAAGATCCACAATGCAGGCAGGATCTAAAATCTTTGCTTTAGGTTGCGGCCAATCAAGATGTCTAAATATTCGTTCGTGAATGCCACCTTTTTCCAAGCCAGCAACTTGAGTAGCTCCTACATCAAAAACATAAGGCCCTCTTCGAAAAGTACCGGCACAACCTCCAGCCTGAGCATGAGCTTCGAGTAAAGTCACATCAAACCCTTCATGAGCTAGTAAAGCTCCTGCTGTCAAACCAGCAATACCTCCTCCCACCACAATTATCTTTTGATCAGACATAAAGATCAAGCAAATCTAATTTCTCAAACCCAATATGGATGCAACTATTCTGGAAGAATTGAAAAGCTGTCCTGGACCTCTTTACAGAGAAAAGATCAAAAAAATAAATCCAGTAACTGGTGGATGCATTCATCAGGCCTGGGAATTGATTTTGGAAACTGGCCAAAAATTTTTCGCTAAAACCTGTCATCGCGACAAGTTTGCAATGCTTAGTTTTGAAGCAGATGGACTTCACATCTTAAATAAAAACATAAATCATGACTTTTTAATAGTTCCTGAACCTTTAATTGTTCAACAATTATCAAATTCAGCAATATTGCTAATGTCATGGATGGATTTAAATGTAGGCAGTGAAAAGAAGCTAGGAAAGGGTTTAGCTCTGCTTCATAAAGAATCCATAAAATATAATCAAAATAGCTTTGGTTGGGGAAAAGATGGTTTTATTGGGAGCAGCCCTCAAATAGGAGGATGGGGTCAAAACTGGGGTGAATTCTTTGTAAATAAAAGGCTGATTCCTCAACTTGAAATGTCCCAAGCTTGGGGTATGCCTTCTTTAACGACTGAATTAAAAACTAAAATGTCAACCTTTTTAAATAAACATAAACCCTCCCCTTCTTTAGTGCATGGCGATTTATGGAAAGGAAATACATCCACTAGTCAAAGCAACAAAGGAGTTCTTTATGATCCAGCCATTTGGTGGGCAGATAGAGAGGTTGATATTGCGATGACAAAACTTTTCGGAGGTTTTTCTAAAGATTTCTACATTGAATACGAAAGAATATGGAAACTACCTTCAGATAATTTACAAAGAATAAATATATATAATCTTTATCATCTTCTAAATCATGCAAATATATTTGGCGGAGAATATAAAACTCAATGCTTTTCAACCATGAATTCTATTATTGATTTTCTAAACTAAAAAATACAATGAACTAATCGATATATTCCTTGCGAATATTCTGTACTTTTTCTAGTACTGCATTTCTCTTCTCACTAGTTGTAAGATTTTGCCAACTCCATTGGCCTACTACGATTATCCCTAAAAGTTCTAACAAACCAGGCAAGATTGGGAAGAAATTTACAGTATCAACAACTACCTTGATCACAATTTGGGCAACAATTACAACTGCAATAATGCCTGCAGCCTTACCATATTTACCCATCTGAGTCCAATCAACCTTACCAAGGATTTCATTAGCCTGACTTAAAAAGTCATTAGCACGTTCTGAAATACTTGGCCCAGAGGCGGTCGTATCAGTGTTTGAGTCTTGATTAGACTCAGGGGTTACGTCGCTCATTACCAAGTGCTTACAATTGAATGTTGGTTTGAGTGTATCTAATTAATCTTTTAAGTGCCAACTTTAATTTAGAGACAATCCCGAACCATGATAGGGCGAGGACCGAACCATACCTACAGGCAAACAAGCCAAAACTAACTATCTAGCTTAATAAAAAAATTATTTACCAACTAATTTTAATGACAACCAAATATCCCAATTCCAATGACCGAACTTGTTTCTCAAGCGACAATATAGTGTTAGATCAGCAAACTATAAGTAATTATGCAGCCTTAGTCTAAAGTCAATAATGATTCTCTCTAAATTATGTTTGTTACTTGTTCTACTTTTATAAGAGTTTAATAATGATTATAAAAAGAAACAATTCTATGCAAATCTTCTTATCAAAAGCCTTTCACCATCAAATCAAAAGAAATTCCTAGACTACTCAAGCAATCACAAACATTTTTACAATAATGCAAAAATGAGGTCCCAAAGCGAAAATCATTTCGAATTGAATTCAGAAGAAGTTGAAAGATATTCGCGACAACTATTATTACCAGAAATAGGAGAAAAGGGACAGAGAAAGCTAAAGGCTAGCTCGGTAGCCTGTATAGGCTGTGGTGGTCTTGGTTCACCGCTACTTATATATCTTGCATCTGCAGGTATTGGAAAGATTGGTTTAATTGATTCAGATTTAGTAGACAGATCTAACCTTCAAAGGCAAATTATTCATTCAACAAATTGGATTGGTAAAGATAAAACAGTTTCTGCTAGATCTAGAATTATAGAGATAAATCCTAATTGCAACGTCGAAATATTTAATTCCTTTTTAACAAATAAAAATGCATTAGAAATATTAAAGGATTTTGATATTATATGTGATTGTACAGATAATTTTGAAAGTAGATATTTAATTAATGATGCATGTTTAATTCTAGAAAAACCAATGATTTTTGGTGCTGTTTCAAAATTTGAAGGACAAGCAACAGTTTTCAATCTTACTAAAGATAGCCCGAGTTTTAGAGACTTTATACCAGAGCCACCGCCGCAAAGCATGCTCCCTTCATGCTCTCAATTAGGGGTAATGGGAATTGTGCCAGGGCTAATTGGAATAATACAAGCTACAGAGGTTATTAAAATTATTACTGGCATAGGAAATGTGTTAGATGGAAGAGTCTTAGTAATCAATTCTCTTACAATGAAATTTAAAGAATTAAGATTATATAAATCAAAAGATCGAAAAAACATAACAGAATTAATAGATTACAAAAGTTTCTTATCTTCCTTCGACTCTAAAGAATCAGACTTGAAGAGCATTTCTGTAAAGGATCTAAAAGCATTAATAGAAACTAAACCGGAAAAAATTTTAATAATTGATGTAAGAACTTCATTGGAATATAATAATCAATCTATCCATTCATCAATATCAATTCCTTTAAAGAACATAGAAGCAAAAAAAGATCTTAATAAAATAAAATACCTTAGTAAAGGCAAAGACTTATATATACACTGTCAATCTGGAATAAGATCTAAAAAAGCCATCAGAATATTAAAAGAAAATGGAATTAATTCAATAAATATTACAGGGGGAATGGACGCATGGAACAAAGAACTCTGAGGCAATTACATATAATTAATAATCAACTCCTCTTTTCAATTCTACTCCTTTTTCTGCATAATGTTTATGGCAAACCATCTCTGAATGTACACTTGCCAAATCAAAATAAGAAGGGTGATTTTTACATCGACCAGTAATAATAACCTCAGTTTCTGATGGCTTCCTTAGCAAAGTTTCTACAATGGGCTCTACTGGTAGTAGTTCCAAATCAACAGTTGGATTCAATTCATCAAGAATCACTGTCTTATAAAGTCCACTAGCAATAGCTGCTCTCGCAATTTCCCATGCCCGTTCTGCTTCAACATAATCAATAGGTTGCTGTTGTCCTCTCCATACGATTGCATCACGACCTGAACGCAAATGATCAACTAAATGAGGATAACTATCACGAAGAGCAGCAATGGCAGCATCCTCTGTATAACCACTACCTCCTTTAAGCCATTGCAAAATCAAAACACGATGACTTTTATCTTGACTAATCCCTTTACCTATAGCTTGAAGAGCTTTTCCTAAAGCACTCGTAGATTTGCCTTTACCCTCGCCAGTGTAAATTTCAATTCCACCAGGCGAAAGTGACAACATAGGATACTCGGTCGCAGACTCTAATCGACGATGCGCACGCATTTCAGAATGCAATTCTGCGGCTTGGATTAATTCCTGCGGAGCTGCCCTTCCTGTGACAATTACCTCCATACCATCAGGTCTAGAAGATATTGTTTTCACAACTTCATCAACAGGCAAAAGTCCAAGGTCTAATACAGGATTTAATTCATCAAGTACAACTACTGAATAAAGTGCACTTGCAATAGCTCCTTTAGCAATATCCCAACCCCGTTTTGCTTCACTTTTATCAAACATATTCGATTCTTGTGCCGTAAAAAAATCTGACCTTCCTGTTCTGACTTGATCAATTAAATGTGGGAAACCTTGCTGCAAAGCTTCAATTGCTGCATCTTCGTCATAAGACCTACCAGGACCTTTCAAGAATCTTAAAAGTAAAACTCTAGTCCTACGTTGCTCACATATTCCTAATCCGATAGTACGTAAAACGACTCCAAGTGCAGCCTGACTTTTCCCCTTTCCTTCTCCATCATAAACATGCAATTGCCCATGAATTCTTTCTTTACTATCCGCAGCAGTGACAATCCCGATTGATTTCTTACGTTGTCGTTTAGAGGATTGATCCTTAGTTGACGAAGTGGAAGTATTTAAATCTTGTTGGGACTCCATTAATAATTCCTTCTTTAAAAGATCTTAACCAGGTAAACGAATGAAGATAATCTTCAATGAAAGGCTTAGAACATGATGCTAAAGCTACAAGAGCAACTTGCAAAGTCTCAAATCAAAGAACTTGATCTTTTACGAGAATTAATTAAAAGTTTCAACCAAGTATGTGTTGCTTATTCAGGGGGAGTGGATAGTTCTCTCATAGCTGCAATTGCAAAAGAACAATTAGGGTCAGAAGCAATAGCAATTACTGGTGTATCACCTGCTCTCGCGGAATACCTTCTTGACGAAGCACGGATACAAGCAAAATGGATTGGAATTAGCCATCAAGAATGTAATACTAATGAATTACAAGATACTAATTACACCAACAACCCAACCAATAGATGTTTTGCGTGTAAAACCGAACTACATAAGAACCTCAAACGTATGGCAAAAACTTTTTCGAATGCACAGGTCATTGATGGAGTAAATGCAGATGATATATCAGATTACCGACCAGGAATTAAAGCAGCTAATCTTGCAGGCGTGCGATCTCCGCTAGCAGAATTAAAGATAAACAAAAAATCTATTAGAGAGATTTCCAAAGCCCTTGGCTTTCCGTGGTGGGACAAACCTGCTCAACCATGCTTAGCTTCTCGCTTCCCCTATGGAGAAACCATTTCTTCATCAAGGCTAAAGCAAGTCGCTAAAGCAGAAAAATGGTTAATTGATGAAGGCTTCCCAACAGTTAGGGTGCGCATTCAAGGATGTGTTGGAAGAATAGAAGTTCCACCTGACCGCATTAAAGATTTATTACTTAGTACAAACAGACAACGCACGATTGATTTCTTCTTATCAATTGGATTCTCAATAATAAGCATTGATATGGAGGGACTAGAAAGTGGGAAATTGAACAGGGATATTCAAAATCAATAATTATTCTTTATACATTTATGAAAAAGTAATCAATCAGACTCAAGGTAGCCTCATCAAAGAGTCATTTTTCAGTGATGTTTCTCGAAAAAAGCTTTTCAAAGAAAATTTTTTTGCACGAAACTCTTTTACCAAAAATTGACAAGCTTTCTCTGGTGAAGTTCGCATTCCACAGGTAAAAACATCGATTGCAGCATACTGACTTTCAGGCCAAGTATGAATAGAGATATGAGACTCAGATAATAATGCCAAGCCTGTTACCCCCTGCGGTGAAAAACTATGAGTAACCATTTTCAATAATGTTGCACCAGCAACTTCTGCAGCATTTTGAAGGCTAATTTTTATAAGATTTTCATTGTTCAATATCAATTGATCACAACCATATAACTCAAGGATACAATGCTTTCCTTGCATTGAGGTCTTGCAAATAGTATGGACTGGCAACAAATGTCCTTTTTCCTTCATTTCTCTTTCAGATTCTGAGCGAATAAAATACATACTGATTTTGTTACTTTACGATAAACCTTCACACATTGGACTGACTTAGAAAATTTCATCTTTACCAAGAGGCAATTCAAAAATTTGAGATCCTTTTCTCCAATTACCTTCAAATGCATCTAAATGAGTAGAACTGATCAAGCACTGATGATTATCTCCAACTGCCTCAAGAAGCAAAAGCTGACGAGTGGGATCAAGTTCAGCAAAGACATCATCTAAAACCAAAACTGGAGGCTCGTCATACATCTCACCTACCAATTCCAACTCAGCTAACTTCAATGCCAATACAAGAGTGCGTTGCTGGCCTGCAGAAGCATACTTACGAGCTTGTACATCATTCAAAATAAATATGATCTCATCTCGATGAGGACCCACTCGACAGACACCCAATTTCTCTTCATCGCTCCTTTGCTCCAATAGTTGGTTTTCAATCGACACCCTCCAAGTCAATTCATCCTCTTTTCCAGCCAAGTTGCTACCGGCAAGATACTTAAGGTCTAAATGTTCTAATCCATTACTTAAACGTTCTTGCCATGCAGAAGCTAGTGGCTGCAGATGTTTTAAAGCTCGGCTCCGACGACGATGAATACGTGTGCTCACAAGTGCCATTTGTTCATCAAACGTATTTAACAAACCATTCAGATCTTCTTTATTAAAATTTTTGCAATGCTTCCATAACTGATTTCTTTGACGTAACAATCTACTAAAACGTGTTATCAAATCACCGTAAATTGGCTCCAATTGCTGAACTACTCTATCCAACCAATTTCTACGTAATGCCGGCTCACCTCTGACTAATGTTAAATCAAGTGCACTAAATCCTACACACCTTAATGACCCGAGTAAATCCAATTGTCTTGGTAAATATTGACCATTTCTATATGCTCTTCTGCCTATACCTTTTCTAAATTCCAAGGCAATTTTTTCACAATGAGTAGTAGTAGCACTAACAATTGCCTTGTTTTCATTCCAAAAAACAAGATCTTGATCACTCTTACAACGATGCGAACGCAGACTACCAAGCAACTCTATAGCTTCCAAAAGATTTGATTTCCCAACACCATTAGGACCAATCACTAAAAGGCGTTTTTCATTTAGTGTCAGTTGTAAGTGTCTGTAACTGCGAAAATTATGCAGCTCTAGTTGCTGAAGACTAATCTTACTTGTTGCACCTTTAGGTAAACTAGCTCTATTGAGACTTAATTAGTTCTCATCTTGCGGCATATAAATCGCTGTGGGCATGTAGCTCAGTTGGATAGAGCATCAGATTCCGGTTCTGAGAGTCGGGGGTTCGAGTCCCTCCATGCTCGTTCACAACAAACAATTACTTTAAATTCGATAGGCCATAGCTCGTATTCCCCCTGGATCAACAATGAAACCCTCATTTTCTAAAATCTGAAGTGCAATTGATGGAGCAGCTATAGAAACACTACACCCCGGTAAATCTCTTCTAATTATCAAAAGAGATTGATAAATCAAAACACTTAAAAATTGTTTTTGATGCTGTCCCTTTAAAGCCGCTAAATCCCAAAGATTTGCATTTAAGCCCAGATCAGTGGTTATTCGCACAAAACCAAAGAGTTTTTTAGTTTGTTTTTCCAAAATAGAAAGATTACAAAAACTATTGTTTAATGCCTTGGATAATTTTTGAGGAGAGTAAGTATCTGAATTGCACCGTGCAAGCAAACGATTCAGCTCTTGTGGAGAAGGCGCATCATTTAACTCCAATATGAAGTCTAAAGGCAGCTTGAAAGATTTAGAACTGTTAAAGGAAAACAAACCTCAACCTGTGTTACGCATACCTGCAGCAATACCATTAATCGTCAACAAGGCACCTCTCAATAATTCACTTCTGCTATAAGTACGCCCACCATCATTTTCATTCATCATAGTCTCACTAATAGGAGGTTGACGATTTTGTTCACGTAATCTACGCAATAGAGCTACTTGAAGAAATCCCAAAGGGATAATAGTACGATTTCGCAAATTGACAGATAATTGCAATGCAGGGTCGGCACTTAATAAATGTGACTTGCCAGTAATTTCCAATACCAAACTTTTAGTGAGATTATACTCTTTGGATATAATGGAAAAAATTTCCTGAAATTGCTCCCGATTCTTATCACTCCCAAGAGTAGTCATATAATGATGAGCCACCTCTAGATCTACTTTAGATAAAGTCATCTCAACTTTTGATATCAACATTCTAAAGAAAGGCCAACGTTGATTAAGCAACCTAAGTGAATCCAATTGATTCAGATCACTTTTCAGTTCTTGTTCTAAAGCTGTGCCCACACCAAACCAACTTGGCAAAAGGAAACGACTCTGTGTCCAACCAAAAACCCAAGGTATAGCTCTTAAACTTGAAAGATCCTTTGAACCTGTTTTCCTACGTGCTGGACGACTAGAAATTTGCAACTTACTAATTTCTTCAATGGGAGTTACTTCTTGAAAGAAAGCAACTAAATCTGGATTCTCATGAACTAAAGCACGATAATGCTTACGAGATCGTTCGGCCAATCTTGTCATTAGTCGATTCCAACTGGGAGTCATATCTAATTGATTCGTCACCAAACTATTCTGCAAGACAGCAGTGGTAACAGTTTCAAGATTATAAAGGGCTAATTCTGGAAGACTATATTTAGAAGCAAGCACTTCACCTTGTTCAGTGATTTTTATCCGACCTTTTAATGTTCCGCTAGGTTGCGCTAATATTGCCTGATAAGCTGGACCTCCACCTCTTCCCACTGAACCACCTCGCCCATGAAACAACCGTAATGCAATATCATGCCTACTAGCCAAATTTTGAAGTGCAATCTGTGCCTGATATATTTCCCAATTGCTAGACAAAAATCCTGAATCTTTATTACTATCCGAGTAACCAAGCATAAGCTCTTGTAATGGCTGTAATTTTTCCCCGACTTTAGGTAATAACTTCTTATAGATTTTTGTACTAAACAACTCTTCCATAACTGATGGAGCTCGTTGCAAGTCCTCTACAGTCTCAAATAAGGGAATTACTAATAACTCAGATATTTCTCTAGAAAGATCCACTAATCCAAACTCTTTAGCTAGAAGTAAAACCTCTAAAAGGTCAGAGACTGAATGACTCATCGAAATTACATAAGAACGACATATACGACTTCCAAACTCTTTCTGCAAACGATTCAGCATTCTAAAGACCGAAAATGTTTCTTCTGTACTTTGTGACCACTGCACAGCAGATGGAATTAATGGTCTTAAAGTTTTCAGCTCAGCAATTAACCATTTAACTTTCGCGTCTTCATCCATCTCTAAATAACTTTGACTGAGATTTAAATAATTTGTTAATTCATCAATTGCTTCACTATGCCTACTACTTTCCTGCCGAATATCAAGACTGGCTAAAGAGAAACCAAAAAATATTAACCTGCGTCAAGAGAGTATCTAAATGCTCACAACTAAGATTCGTCATTACCAAACTATTTCGAATAAGCTCTAAATCATTTAAAAACTCATCAATTGAACTGTAATGAAGGTCATCTGATAAATTTATAGACGAATTATGACTCTCCAAAGAGGTCTCCCAACCAGCACTTGATAATTCCTGATTTCGTTGCTTAGTAAGCCTTAATCTCTCTAAAGTATAACTTAATTTTAATCGATAAGGTTCTAATCTATATCTTGCTGCCCGCTCCTCATAAATATGAGGAAATCTTACACGTTCCATCTCTAAAGATTCAAGGAGTTGTGCTCCAACTTGACTCCATTGCATAGAAATACTCAGTTGATCGCGCAATTCCTGAACAGAATTAATATATAAATCCAACATCAACTGTCGCTGATAGCATGCTGTTCTCCATGTGATTTCCGGTGTAACTGAAGGATTGCCATCCCTATCAGATCCAACCCAAGAACCAAAGGTACAAAAGGCTTCCTTGGGAATATCCACATCCGGGTAAGTGCGTGATAATGATGCACATATTCGTCGTCTTAATTGAGGCATAGCATCAAATAAAACCTGTTGGAAATAATGAAGGGCATAGTCAACTTCATCTAAAACCGATGGTTTAAATTGATGTAACTCATCAGTACGCCACCACAATGTGATCTCTTCTTCTAATTGCAATCTGAGACTTGCCTTTTCTGAGGCAGAAATTAACTTATCGGATTGCAATTGCTGTAATAAACTTGCAACACGAGTTTGCTTATGTCTCACAGTATGTCTAACAATTTCTGTTGGATGGGCTGTAAAGACAAGTCGAATATCCATCTCTCTAAGCAGTTCTTCCAATTGTCCAGGGGGAACATTTAATTGTCTCAAGCGTTCAAATAATTCTCTAAAAGTTGCCGGTGAAGATTGACTTGCTAACGGCGGAGCAAAAGGATCAATTGGTTCTTTCGAATTATCTACTACTAATCCCGAGCTAATAGTTTCTAAATAACTATCCTCTTCAATGCGTTGTTCCAAAATATTGACCAGCTGGAAATATAAAGAAAATGCTCTGGCTGCAGCAATAGCCTCAGCTAGATCCATATCACCAATCAAAGAGACAATCTCATTAATTTGATTGGTGCGTTTATGGCCTTCACGATCAATTGAATTACTCAATATCTTTAATTTGAGCAAACGATCTGCTTGACCTGAAGGACATTCACTTCGTACAACAGTTTCCCAAAGATCCTCAACCAACTCCAAACGATCTTGCAGCAACCGTCCAGAAATCTGATCAGCTAATATTGGTCTTGCTTCATTATCAATATTAGATTTTCCAGATGATTGAGACATAGAAAGTTGTTGAGGAGTAGTCATGAGCAACCCAAGTCTATGTGCTGTTTTAGGAAGAGGTTTTCTTCCCGCACCATTGCTTGAATGGAATCATTAAGCAGAACAGGGATGGATAATCCTTCTGAAAATGATTTCAACCATTTCATGGATTGGTTACCCTCCTCCAAAACCTCTCTAATAGGCTTCAAGAGAGAAAGAACATTTAGTTCAATTGCTAAAGGAGTAACTTCTTCAACAATCTTCGAAATCCAATCTCGGCAAGTAATCGTTTTGCCATCTTCCCAATGATGTAACACTGCATCCAAACTATTCCTAGCAGTTGCCTCTTCATTCTTATCACATAAATCAGCAAGCTCAGTCAAGCTAAATTTACTGATTTTCAATGGATCTAATCGACCTAGATTACTCAATAGACTCATAATTCTTAGCTCGAGTAAGACCGTAATAGCTATCAATAAATCGCAATCAGTAATCAAATCACAGATGCGAAGCTCCAATCTATTCAATTCATAAGGACGCTTAACACCATTCGGTCTAACTGAGGCCCAAAAATGACGTTCATTCCACATAATTCCCTGTTTTAGTTGTTCTTCTGTCCACGTGACATATTCAGAATGATTAACGAACAAAGGTGCTTTCACAGGTGTTTTCGGAAACTGAAGCCATCTTTGTGAATGAGCCCCGGAAATCAAACCATCTAAGAAAGGAGAGCTTGCACTTAAGGATAAAAAAAGCGGAGCTTCACATCTGACAAGCCTTAAAGCTGCAAAAATATCTGATAAGTCATTTATGCCTAAATTAATATGCACGCTTGCCGTAACAACTTTACTGCCATAACTAGATTCAATAAATTCATGATAAGGATTGGAAAAATCAGATCTTTCAAATTTCTTGCTATCTCCTAAACTTAATGTACTACCAGGCAAGATAGTTAAATCTCTTAAACTTAACCACTCCCTTAATCTTCGACGAGGTTCCAAAAGCAGTTCTTTTATCTTGCCGTAGTCTTTTTCAGGCTGTGTAATATATTCGATATTACGTTGATCAGGCTCCTTAACAAAATCTGGGAAAGCTTTAGATGCTAAAGCAGATACACCTATAGATTTACCAGAATTCAGACCCGTAAAGAGTTCAACTTCAAAACCTTTCAACAGAAATTCTTTCATAAATCAAACAGATTTTTCAAGACACGCCAAAGCAGTAAACATTCCTTTGGCTTTATTGAGAGTTTCTTGAAACTCTTTTTCTGGGATTGAATCTGCTACGACTCCAGCTCCTGCTTGAACTTCAACATTGGAAAATCCTTTGGCTTGGGCATATACAATCATAGTCCTAATAGTAATTGCTGTATTTAAAGCTCCATTGATATCCATAGAACCATATACACCAGAGTAAGGACCTCTAGAATGGGATTCTAATTGGTGGATCAATTGCATTGCCCGTATCTTAGGTGCACCAGAAACTGTCCCAGCTGGAAATGACGCCATCAACAAATCCCAAATATCCTTATGGGGATCTAAATAACCTTGTACTTCACTAACTATATGCATCACATGAGAATATCTTTCAATAAGCATTAAATCCTTCACAGCAACTGTTCCAGCTTTACATACACGACCCAAGTCATTTCGACCTAAATCAACGAGCATAACGTGTTCCGCTCTTTCTTTGGGATCTCTTAAAAGTTCAGCTTCCAGCTTTAAATCTTCTTGCGTTGAATTCCCTCTAGGCCTTGTCCCAGCAATAGGTCTTAGGCTTGCCAAGATTCCATGATGATCCGGTTTTGCTTGAACCATAACTTCAGGACTGGATCCAATCAATTGCCAATCCCCAAAATCATAAAAAGCCATAAAAGGAGAAGGATTGACAATTCTCAAACTCCTATATAAATCAAGAGGAGAGTGAGGAACTTTGGTCTCAAACTTTTGACTCAAAACAAGTTGAAAAATATCGCCCTTAGTAATGTATTTTTTAACTTTTTTTACCGCATCTTCAAAATCTGGCTGAGTCCAATTGCTTTCAATGGCACTTGATATTTCTGAAGTGGAGTTCCATTTTAAAGGTTGAATATTTGGTAAAGACTGTGTCATCAAATAATTTATTTTCTCTATTCCTTGTGAGGCTATTTCATAAGCCTTTTCAGGGGACTTTTCTACTGTTAAGTCGCCATAACATACTGCAGTAATCAATCTTTTGACCTGATCAAAAATAACAATCTTATCCATAAACATCCATACACCATCTGGAACTTTTTTACGCTTTCCCTTAAATGAATGAACAGGAACCTTTGGTTCAATCCATTTAATCAATTCATATCCCCACATTCCATACAATTGTCCCAAAGAAGGCAGTCCAGGAATTAATTCAGATTTATAGGTTTCTAACAATTTTCTTAAAAGCTCAAAAGGATTTCCAGAGAGTTGCTCAGTCGTCCCATTTCTAGTGGAAAGAGTTAATTTTTTACCTCTTGCACTAGCAATCCATAAAGGATCAGAAGCAACAACACTCCATCTACCTAAAGTTTCTCCTCCCTCTATGGACTCCAACAACACACCTGGACGCGAATCTACACTAATTTTTATCCATGTTGAAAGAGGAGTTTCTAAATCTGCAGGCCAAGTATGAACAAGTGGAATATAATTCAGGCCTCTAGAGGCAGCATCTAAAAATGAATCACGATCAGATATTTGCATTCATTAACCATTTACATACAGCCTTATTTTTAAAAGATACCAGAATTTAATTGAATATTGTCGGATCAAGAATCATAAGTGTTTTTGTCAGTGAACTTTATACTTGCAGGATTTGGATTCTGGCCAATTCTGCGCGGATTGTGATTGGTGATTGCTCTACCCTCATTTACTTTTTCTGGAAACACCCCATCTTTAGGATGAAGATATTCAGTTTCTCCTCCGGGGAAAATCCTGTAAATCTTGTAATCTTCCATTCTTGGCTTAAAAGTTCTCAATTGAGTACCTAATGCCAAGCACTGCTCCTTCCTAGCAAAATACATGATATTTTGCCCTTCATTCATCATTGCAGCACCTCCTGTAGGGAGCTCAAAAGCCTGCGACTTCTTACTCGTCCAAGTAATTGCGTATTTTTCCTCAGTCTCCGCAGAGTTAAGAAGACCACCAGTGCTGCCAATATTCTGAGGGAGGCTACCTTGAAGAACTTCAGTCATTGTTGTTCTTTAGACTCTTCATTCAGTTACAAGTTGAAAGTAGCACTATCTTTTGTACCTTTTATCACTTCGTCAGCATAACCTTCACACGAGTCAACATTAGAACAACAAATTATTGACTTTCCGCAGTAGGGAAAAAGATAGTTATTCCTTTATCCCGTTGTCGCGTCAACCTTCCTCCTAAACTTTCAAAAAGCCTTTGAGTAGCAGCTTGAGTCAATTGTAAACTTCCTGTATTTGGATTCCAACTCAAAACTGTTCCTAAATCAGAATTATTTTGGACAGAAGCTTCCTCAATCTTTTTTTTATCTTTTGCAGAAGAAAAATTACTGGTTATTTTTAGTTTTAAACGCTGGCCCGCTGGACGCAACTCTAACAAAAGAACTCCCCCAGGTTCAATACCTCTCGTATTTCTATCAATTAAGCCACCAAGCATTAACTCCAAACGCTCTGGATCACTAAGAACCTTTGGCAAATCAGGCGTTATATCCAAACAAAGTTTTAAACCTCGCCTATGCAATTGTTGTTCCCAAGCTGGAAATAATATTTCCAAAGTATTTCCTAAATCAATTGTAGCTAAATCAGATTTTCGCGTTTGATTCTTTTCAAGCTCTACAGCATTAAATATCAAACCAAACCTATCAATTTGCTCAGTGCACTCCGTATCTATTTCTTTCAATCGAGAAATGACTAAAGAAGAAAAATCATTTCTTCTTAAAAGAGAACGAATTAAAGTTCTAATAGTAGTTAATGGGGTTCGAATTTCATGAGTAAGTGCTTCCAAAAGAGAGTTTTGTAAATTCGGTTGACCTTCTAAATCTTCATTTCTCTGCATTTCTTGATAAGACTGTATATTTAAACTTGGTGCAATTCCTGCCAATCTTGAGGCGATTAAAGGCCAAAAAATTTTAGCAATATCCTCATTACTTTTTAATTGACCTAAGTTGGATAATGAATCTCTAAATTCCTTGCTATGCTTAGGGCCCTCAATATTTAAACGTTGATCTAATATATTTAATACATCTGTCAAAGTTTCAGGGTCACTTCTCATTAATAAGTTTCTTTTACCCGGTTGACCTTCTAAAGCAAGCGCGATTTGTACTTCTTTCGTGATAATTATCAAAAATGGATCATTGCCATCTTCAGGACGTAAATGCAATTTTTGAAACCGCTCATGATGTGAAATATTTTGTTGATGACGAGTCCTCGTAGATGAAGGAGGCAACAACCCTACATAAGAAGAATTTAAGATAGGGAAATGTTCAGGCGTCCAAACCCAACCTTGAAGTTCTTCTAACAATTTTGATTCATATAAAGCAGGCAATGGGGCTGCAAGCCACAACCCTCTTTTTAAATTCATTGGCAACAAAATTTGTTCTTGCAAAATATCTAAGGCAGCCCACCACAACCGTCTGACAATCTGTTCATCCAATTTTCCAATAGGCACTCCTACTGCCATTCGTTTTTGAATAGAAATAATAGATGCTTCTTGTATCACTAATTTTTTTTAAATAATTTTGCTCTGCGTGAAACCGATAGGCACATGCCAACCGCACTAAAACAAACTAGCAATGCTGTTCTTCCATAACTCATGAATGGTAATGGAATTCCAGTAATTGGGCCAAGTCCAATAGTCATAAAGATATTCACTACAACCTGAAACAAAAACATTGTAGCTACACCGATTACAACTAGAGATTCAAATTTTGTATGCGCATTTCTAGCAACATTTAAAAGCCGAAAAATTAATAAAAAGAATGAAATGACCACAATAATTCCTCCCAAAAAGCCTATTTCTTCTCCAAGGGCACTAAAAATAAAATCAGTGTGCTGCTCTGGGATAAATTGCAATTTTGTTAATTGCCCTTTTAATAAACCAGTCCCAAAGAGACCACCTGAACCTATACCTATACTACTTTGAATGAGATGGTACCCCCCCCCCTAAAGGATCTTTAGTTGGATCAAGAAATAAAGTTAATCGATCTCTTTGATAATCCTTCAATGCATTGTTCCAAAGCCAAGGGGTAAGAAAGGCTATTCCAGTTAAAAAAATCATCATGAAAGATGCACTCCAATATTTCTTAGGAAGTGATCGAAAGGCCAAATACCCCACCAAAGGAATCCAAATAAAAAGACTTAAATGAAATAAGCTCTGAAAAATAGCTGTCAAGATTCCTGATAAAAATAAAATAATCCATTCAAAAGGCATGCCTGCCCAATAAAGCATGATCAACATAACTGCTCCAAATACTAAAGAAGTGCCCAAATCAGGTTGCAAAAAAACCAAAAACCAAGGGAAGAAAACAACAATTATCGGTTTACATAAATGGGTAAGGTTGCGGAATTTCTGTGTTTCCAAAATATGTGCTAGAACAATTACTAAGGTAATTTTTGCAATTTCTGAAGGTTGAATATTAATTCCTCCAATACTTAACCAACGTTGAGCGCCTAAGGCAGAAACACCAAATAGCTTTACAGCTAATAAACCAGATAAAGTAATAAAATATAAAGGTATAAGAAAATTGCGAAGTCTTTCTATCTGTAAATAAGAAAAAATAAATGTAAGCAAAAAACCAAACCCAGCAGTTATTAGATGCAAATACCATAAAGAATCAAATCCATTACGTTGAGTACTTGCAATTAATATAGTCGATAAAATAACTAAAATAAATGGTACAATCCATAAGATAAAATCAAAATCTATTTGATTTTTATTTGTAAAATCAATATTTCTAGCAATAAGATTATTAGGCATAAGTTATCCAATCTAATTATATTATTTGACTTGATATTGAATATTTTCAATAATAGACATAACAAGATTTCTGAAAGCTTTAGTAGTTAATGAATTAGGGTATTGTAAAACTATTGGCAAGCCTTCATCATATTCATCAATGGATTTCATTTCCAAAGGCAACTGAGCTAATAAAGGAACTGAATTTTCTTTTGATAACAATTTACCGCCCCCAGAACCAAATAAAATATATTTCTTTTCAGGATTATCAGGTGGAATAAATACAGACATATTTTCAATTATTCCTAAGATTGGTATGTTCATTTGTCTAAACATTGCTAAGCCTCTTCTTGAATCTTGTAAAGAAACTTTTTGAGGTGTAGTAACTATTAAAACCCCACTCATAGGAACAGCTTGAGCTAAAGATAACTGAGCGTCGCCAGTACCAGGAGGTAAATCAACTATAAGAAAATCTCTTTCTCCCCAATCAGCTTGATACAAGAATTGTCTAATAATTCCATTCAACATTGGTCCACGCCAAATAACTGGTTGATTCTCATCTATAAGAAAGCCCATTGAAACAACTGCAATTCCACAAGTCTCAATTGGAATGATTTTCTGTTCTGCGCCTTCTCCAGTAACTATGGGCGTCTTATCAGAAACGCCAAGCATAATCGGAGTATTTGGTCCATAAATATCTGCATCAAGCAAAGCGACTCGATATCCTTGCTGAGATAGGGCACAAGCAAGATTTACAGCAACTGTACTTTTTCCTACTCCGCCCTTACCGCTACTAATTGCAATAATATTTTTTACACCTGGGATAGATTGAAGAGAAGCAACTTCTCCATGCCCACTTTGTCCAATTTCTTGCTGATTATTAGAATTACTAATTTCAAATTGGACCTCAGTAATTTCATGGACCTTACTAAATGCTGAATTAACTTCGGAAACGATTCTTTCCCTTTGACTTAGTGCAAATTTTGGCAGATTTAATCTAATAATTAATTTAGAAGATTTTACAGAAACATTCTCAAACCACCCAAGTTCTAACAAAGGTCGATTACTTCCTGAGTCTTTTATAGAAGACAGGATTTGCACTGCCTCCTTGTCAGTAAACATAATTTAGAAGAATTTTTTACTAATGCTAATGAGGGTATGCCAATGACCTACCCTCATAAAGAAAATAACAATAAATAAAACTGTGTCATCCAAAAATCTTTTAAATCCACCCACGGAATCCAGGAGTAGAGCAAAGGCTTTTTTACTAGGTCTACAAGACGACATTTGCAAAGGCCTAGAAGAAATTGATGGGACAGGGAAGTTTCAGGAAGAGAGTTGGGAAAGACCAGAAGGAGGTGGTGGAAGATCTAGAGTCATGCAAGAAGGCGCAATATTTGAACAAGGTGGAGTCAATTTCTCTGAAGTGCAAGGAGCCGAATTGCCACCATCCATCTTAAATCAAAGACCAGAAGCAAAAGGACACAAATGGTTTGCTACTGGAACATCAATGGTATTGCATCCAAAAAATCCATATATTCCTACAGTTCATTTAAATTATCGATACTTTGAAGCAGGGCCCGTTTGGTGGTTTGGAGGAGGAGCCGATCTCACCCCCTACTATCCTTTTCTCAGTGATACGCGTCATTTTCACACAGTTCATAAAGAAGCATGTGATTCTATTCATCCTAATCTTCACAAAGTGTTTAAGCCATGGTGCGATGAATATTTTTTCTTAAAGCACCGCAATGAATCTAGAGGAGTAGGCGGAATATTTTTTGATTATCAGGATGGCTCAGGGAGTTTATACAAGGGTCAAAATAAAAATGGTCCTGCGGCAGTTAAAGCACAAGAAATTGGAGAACAAACACTATCTTGGGAAAACCTTTTTTCATTAGCACAGGCTTGTGGAAAAGCATTTTTACCCGCATATATTCCATTAGTAAAAAAACGAAACCCTCAGATTTATGGTGATAGAGAAAGAAATTTCCAACTTTATAGAAGGGGCAGATATGTTGAATTTAATTTGGTATGGGATAGAGGGACTATTTTTGGCCTGCAAACTAATGGCAGGACAGAATCTATACTGATGTCTTTACCCCCCATCGTGAGATGGGAATATGGATACAAAGCCGATCCAGGAACAAGAGAAGCGCTACTAACTGACGTTTTTACAAAGCCTCAGGAATGGTTCACTGATAAAAATCTGGAAGAAAAATGTCGTCCGCTTGAAGCTTTGGATTA
This sequence comes from Prochlorococcus sp. AG-409-K04, assembly GCA_003215555.1. Classification (GTDB taxonomy): domain Bacteria; phylum Cyanobacteriota; class Cyanobacteriia; order PCC-6307; family Cyanobiaceae; genus Prochlorococcus_E. The sequence continues at coordinate 43,942 of QCKE01000002.1, read as the reverse complement.
ACAATAAACTTGTTCTCAATTCCTTCAAAAATTGCTTGTACAATTTTGTGAGCAATTTGATCTATAGTTTTTTGTCGCGACTTAAGATCCCGAAGATTTTTCTCCAAAGCTCCCTCTAATTTACCAATTTCAAGAATTCTGATATTACGCCTTGGTGCACCAAGACCTCCACGAAAAAAAAGTGGGTATCGTCCAAAACTTTGAGCAAGAGATTCATCTATATTATTAATACTTTTAGATAATGGAGGGATTAAACCAGAACCAAGACCATTATGTCCATAAGCATCAAAATGTATTTCAAGTACATAAACACCTAACTTTGCAAAATTAGAGCCTACTGACCAATTTGTTTGAGGGTCATTAGGATCGACAATAGTTCTAATTCCTGGATCAAACGAATCAATAATAAGTCCTTTTTCCTTTCCTATTCTGACAACTGCATCTCTTACTTGTAAATTCCAAAAAAGTTCATCAGTCATTTCTGAATCCATGGGATCCATTCCAAAAAGACCGACCGATTCTCCAACAGTTCCATCAGCACCATTAATTTGTTGAGAATCTGAATGTCCAGCCATTATCAAAATGCAGATCGACGAAGATATGATTTTGTTTCCTCTCCAAATACTATCTTTCTTAACTTTTTCTCCCAAGAAGCCAATAGCTTCTTCCGCAAAAATGAATGGGGGAAAAATCAAAAATAGGCAAATTAAAAGAAAACAAAAAATATATTTTTCACTAATAAATTGACGTGAATAAGCAGTACTTAGATACATTAAAGTTTATATAGGAGATGAAGTTAATGAAGCATCACTAAATAATTTAAAATCCTTCGAAAGTTCTTTATCCAATGCAATTAACTCATCTCGATGAGCCCTTATTCGTAAAATGCTCTGAGAATTCGAATCTGAACTAATCAATCTTATTTCAAAAGATTCAGATCTAGCAGCTTTAGAACGATAAAACAAACCTGCAAATGGTCCAATAATTGAAAGAAGTAATGGCCACCAATCCTCATATGAATATAATTGGCAAATGACTAATCCTAAACAGGCTCCACCTAATGAACAAAGAAGGGAAAGGAAAACAGCCAAGTAAGGACTGGCCATAACATTACCCTTAAAAATAAGCAATTTCTTATCAGCATTACCTCCTTTAGCCATCCAACCTCTTCCTTCCAACCAAGAACTAATTCCATTTAAAATGTCTATAGCAGGTAAAGGAGAGGAAATTTCGACTACGGTCGTTCTATCCTTGCTAGCGGCCCTTAAAAAAAATGCAAGGCCAATAGCCAACAACAAGGTTAAAATTAGCGTAGAATAATATGAAGACTGCATGCTTAAAAACTAAAATAAAATGTCTATTATTTAAATTAATTAATTAATTAATTTAAATAATAGAACAAGTTTTAACATTGGTAAACAAATCTGTTAAAAAGAAAATATAAAAACTATTTACAAATTAAATTAATTGACTTTCATCCAATAGTCTAATTTAAATTAGCTTAATTAACTTATGACAAGTGTCAGGAAAAATCCTACAAGTTTCAAAGTCTTTGTTCAAGACCTAGATGAAAAATTAGCAAAGCATTTTTCTAATATGCCTACTTTGGCTATTGACACTGAAGCAATGGGACTCATCCATGGCAGAGATCGTTTGTGCCTTGTCCAAATATGTGATGAAAAGGATAATGTTGCCTGTGTGAAAATCAAACAAGGACAAACAAAAGCTCCTCTATTAAAAGCATTAATGGAGAATCCATCTAATGAAAAGGTTTTTCATTTTGCAAGATTCGATGTAGCAGCACTAAAAAGCAACCTTGATATTGAAGTCAATCCAATTTTCTGTACCAAAATTGCTAGTAAACTAGGCAGAACCTATACTCCTAGGCATGGATTAAAAGAATTAGTACTTGAGCTTACAGGGATAGAACTAGATAAACAAGCTCAGTGCAGCGACTGGGGTGAGAGCGAATCTTTATCAGAAAAACAACTTGAATATGCAGCCAATGATGTTCGATATTTAATTCAAGCAAAAATCAAATTGACAAATATGTTAAAAAGAGAAAAAAGATGGGAACTTGCACAAGAATGTTTCAAGTGCATTCCAACAATCTGTGAATTAGATAGATTACGGTTTAACAATATATTTGAACATTAATAGCGTTTATATTTTAATCCTCGACCATAAAATTCTCATCTTCAGCCAATGCTTCTAATAATTGATCTAATTGATTAGTAATAGACGACTCTCCTTTTACCAAATTTTCTCTTGCTTGTTCTAAAAGCTTCTCTGCTATTTCTTTTCTTGCAGAAATATCTTTTATACCTTTTTTTGCACAAGTAATATCAATTTTCTTTTTCGCAGCGGCAATGCTAATAGTCAAGCAAGATGCCAATTGAGCGCAAAGTTTTAAATAATCATGTTCTTTTATACTTGGCATGTCTAATCATTCTAAAAGTAAGTATCTATTTTATTCTAAATAGAAGCCATTGTTGATCATACTCCTAATACATTTAAAATTAAATTTGCTAAATTCTCACTCCCTCCGGGCATTCCCATCCTTTGTTTACCAATAGAAGCTAACTCATATCTTATCGAATCATCAGTGAGCATCAGGCTTGCAACTTTAGCCAGAGTTTGTTGACTTCTACATGGAATAACGCTACCTCCGAGCAGACGACTTTGTCGCTTTGCAAAACAATATTTAAATTGAGGCCCTTTACCAGGCAAAGAAAGACATGGCACACCAAGTCCTACAAGTTGCTCAGTAGCTGTTCCAGCATTAGCAAGACCAATCTCCGAAAAACTTGACCATTTTTGAAATTGATGTTTTCCAATAAAAACTTGAAGTTTTTGCTTTACAAAAAAATAATCATAAGCAAAATCATTATGCAAATGCTGTGCTCTTTGAAAGCCTAAGTGACTCAAAGTAAAAGAAATCTCATTCAGAGAAGGTTCAGAACCAATCACAACAAATAAGGTCAACAATTGATCCGTTTTAATTTTCTCGGCAGCAACCAGCAATCTTTGCAAATTAATCTTTGCTTCAGGCATCCGACTTCCACAAAGTAATAATAGGCGCCTTGTATTTTTCAAAGACTCAGGACATTCAGTAAAATCAAATCCATCTCTCATCGGATTACCAGGAGCCAACGCTCTTACAGATTTTCTCCTCAAACCCCTAGCGGTCAATTGATCGCGAACTGCTACAAGCTTACATCTTGCATCTTGCATCAAATACCATTCCCAAGGATCCCACTCTGTTCCTTTCAGCAAATGATAGTAATCACTTAAAGATGATCCAAAAGCAGTCTTCCATGTGTAATCACTTTTAGGAGTACCTATAAATCCAAATGCAGAACCACTGCTCCAAGCAAAAAACAAAGGTAATAAATCACCTACCGCAAGAATAAATATTCCTTGTCTCGAAGCTTTCTTAACGCAACGCCAATTCTTCCAAGAAACAACAAACAGGCCAGAAAAAATATCAGAGATTAACCCTAGAAAGCTTTGATTGCTAAAACCACCACTTGGCAAACGCTTAGGTATGCCGAGTTGAACCAACCATCTTTGTTTAATTGCTGTTTCGAAAGCCTTACCTTCTCCAACCAATGGAAGAACTTCTAATTTCAATTTAGGATGGAGCTTATGCAAAGCCTCTAAAATTTTCAGCGCAATTAAATCTTCACCATGACCATTCGATAGCACGAGCACATTTTTATACTTCTGACTGATACGATCCAAAGGAGTAGGTTTTAAAACCTGCTGGGCGGCATGGCCAAGCGGTAAGGCAGAGGATTGCAAATCCTTTATCCCCAGTTCGAATCTGGGTGCCGCCTTCTTACCAAATCCCAAATTCATTCGCAAAACCTTCTTTGTTTTGGAGTGTAATTAACAAAATTTTTTTAATAAAGAAAAAATTGATGATTTACTTAACTTGTCTTTATTATCGTAAATTCTTAATTCTAAGTAAGCAAAAAAAATTAAAAATTAAAGTTGAAACTCATTTCAAGTATATGATTTAGGCATCGTAAATAGAAAAAGAGCGCCCTCAACGAGCAGCGCTCTATTGGACAATTGTGTGAGGAGTGTCCATTTTCACTTTATACCAATCCTGCTAACATGTCATTTGATTGAGAAAGATAGGAAAAGATGTAAAGCATTCTGAAACACTGACAGAACTCAAAAGAATTATCCTAGTAAACAAACAATTAAAAATTGATGAATGTATAGCGTTTTAAAAAGCTAAAAGATGCAACTAAAAATAAATTAATCGACTTATAAAGTAAGTTTCCAAATTCTAAATGATTTTTTAACGCAAGAGAAATTGATCATAAACAAAATTCTTATGCATATTCAGGCTTCTAGTATTGTAAAGATTACTAGCCTTCTTTTGATCAATCTTATATAGTCTAAACCAAAATTAATCAAGTTCATGCCGAAAGTTCAACCTCAAGACAATCTTTATTCTCTTTTTGGAGTGGTTCAAGTGGCAGCTGTAATTATTGCCTCTCTTGGAGCCCTTATAGGATTTGAAAAAGTATTCTTTCCATTCTCTTAGCTTTTGCAGAAAAGGCTAAAATCTTAGTATTATATTGATTTTTGCAAATAATATTAATAAAAGTTTTTATTAAAAATAACTGTATTAATACTCGTTATCTGCTACACACATTCCTATGCATTTAACTCCATTGTTTTTTGTCCTTTTACAATGAGTACATAGTATTCTATTGGAGTCAGAATCCTTATTTATATTTTTTGTTAGTTCTTCTTTTACATTTTTCATGATCAAAAAATTTCATATTCATTTGAAAAATTAATCCGTTATTAAGACCTTAGATTCTTTCGATGAAGGAGGTAAATCAACTATCTTTAATGGTGGGGGGGCTTCCCTCTCCTCCTCTTCAACAGGAAGATTCTTTTCTTGTTCTTCTTTAGCACAAGCTTCTAAGGCTTCTCTTAACAAAGAATCAAACGTAGCTCCCGGCAACCTATGTCGAGCGATTTCAAGAAATGTTCTAGGCAAAGACTCAGTTGCTGCATCTTTAAGAGCTGGATTGTTACGACGATGTTCCTGTTCGCCTTCAATAGCCCTAAGGAACCTCAAAGTAACTTCATGTTTTGTAGAAGCTTTTATTAAAGTGTCATTATCTTTATTTGGCGTATCAACTTCTAAGTCAGTAATGCGCCTTTCTAGGCTTGTTAAAACTTCCTCAGCCTCTTTGGAAATATGAGCTAATTGTCCATCCGAAAGATTGGGTAAATCAGCAACATAAACTTTTCCATGGTCTCTAAGAGTCAAAAAAGTAGGTCTAGGACCACTATTTCGACTATCTATTGCAGCAGCATTGCCTAAGGGCCTTTTAGGAGGCACTGGTCCTGCTGAACTTCGCCTACGCGTTAAACGCGATTGATTTCCAGGTGACATTTTAAAAATCTAAATTCGCAGCTTGCGAAAGATAAATCTTCGGTTTGCTTTATTTAGTATTTAAGTATCTAACATCATCAACTTAAGGTCAAGAGTTTCTAACAATTTCAAGCACACACAAGGTGTAAAAATATTTACAAGATGAAAGTGCTTCAGATCAAGAAGGTATGCCTGTAATTCTCGAATGACTTTCTATAGCGTGTTCCTCGATCTTTCCTATGTTCCAAGCATTAAATCCTTGCTTGATGCATATATCAATTACATCTTGGCAGTTCTTCGAAGGAATTATTAAACAAAAACCTATTCCCATATTGAACGTATTCCATAAATCCGTTTCTGGAATATCTCCCTTCTCTTTTAACCAATGAAATATCTGCGGTATTTCCCAAGAAAGACTATTAATAGATGCCTTTAATCCATTTGGGATAACTCTTGGCAAGTTTTCAGGTAAACCGCCCCCCGTAATATGAGCCATTCCTTTGATAGAAATTTTTGATTGCAATAACTCTTGAACTAAAGAGCAATATATTTTTGTTGGTGTAAGAAAATAATCTATCAATGACTGCTTCTCTGGTCCAAAAGTACTTTGATGAGTGACAGCATTATCCTCAAGAACCTTTCTAACCAGGCTAAAACCATTACTATGAAGTCCACTACTTTGAAGACCAATAATTTGATCTCCAGATTGAATTTTACTTCCATCAATAATTTTATTTTCTTCAACTACTCCTACACAAAAACCTGCTAAATCATATTTACCTTCGGGATAAAAGCCTGGCATTTCAGCTGTTTCTCCACCCAATAATGAACAATTAGATTCTTTACATCCTGCAGAAATCCCTTGGATAACATAAGTCAATGCATCTGGTCCTAATTTTCCAGTAGCAATATAATCAAGAAAAAATAGTGGCTCTGCTCCACTAGTAATTACATCATTGACACACATCGCAACCAAATCAATGCCAACTCCATGATGCAAAAAATGCTCTTGTGCAAGTTCAAGTTTTGTTCCCACTCCATCTGTCCCAGACACTAAAACCGGATTTTTTAATCCTTTTGGTAAACGCATTAAGCCCCCGAAACCACCAATTCCCCCTATCACCTCAGGTCTGGAAGTACTTTCTACAATATTCTGAATACGATTAACGAAGGTTCTCCCTGCTTCAACATCTACTCCTGCTGACTTGTAATCCATGGTTTTTAAAAAGAATGCTATTGCAAAATCTTTGATGTTGATTAATAGTCAAAGATTTAAGCAGCCATTAAAAAATACTATTTTTTATTAGCACCACAATATCAAGTAAAAATTGCAAATGACTTTTCGTAATCCATTTTGAACTTAACTATACTCAAAACTCTGACTGATTTAGAAGATTGGCGAAATCAGATTCAACCAGATCATATGAATTTCGTCCCAACAATGGGTTGTCTTCATCAAGGTCATGAGGCTTTAATAAAAGAAGCCAAAGCTTTTTCAAAGCCAAAATATTCAAATATTTTAGTCAGCATTTTTGTCAACCCATTGCAGTTTGGAGAGAATGAAGACTTTAAACAATATCCTAGAGATTTAGAAAATGATTGTGAGAAAGCTTCTAAAGCAGGAGCAACCGTAATCTGGGCTCCTTCATTTGAAGATATATTCCCTAATGGAAAAGATTCATATTTCACAATCAACGTTCCTAAAAATCTTAATAACAAATTATGTGGTGCTCTTCGAAACCAACACTTTGATGGTGTAGCTACAATAGTCATAAGAATGCTAAGTATTCTTAGACCAACACATCTGTTTCTAGGCGAAAAAGATTGGCAACAACTAGTAATCTTAAAACAACTCATTAATGAATTAAATATTCAAACTAAAGTACACTCAATACCAACAATTAGAGATACGGATGGATTAGCATATAGCTCACGTAACATATATCTCTCCAAAGAAGACCGAAAAAAAGCTTTGATGTTACCTAATATTTTAAAGAAAGCAGCTCAAGATTATCAAGAAAACAATTCAATAAATCTTCAAGAAGTTAAAAACTCATTAGAAAAAAATAATTTAAATGTGGAATATATAGAAACTGTGAATCCAAAAACCTTAACTTCTATTGATTCACAAAAAAGTCAAATTTGCTTATTAGCTGCAGCAGTAAAATGTGGGAAAACTCGCTTAATAGACCACACATTTTTGCTTAAGCAACATCCAATTGTGGCAATTGATGGACCAGCAGGTGCTGGTAAAAGCACAGTAACTAAAAAATTTGCAGAGAAATTAGGACTAATTTATTTGGATACAGGAGCAATGTATCGAGCCGTGACATGGATGATACAAGAAAAAAAGATTAACCATAATAATAAGAATGAGATTGAACTAGCACTAAATGACTTTAATTTAGATCTTCAATTATCTGATAGTGGAAAACAAACAGTGATTCTCAATGATCAAGATATTACTAATGAGATTCGCTCTCCTCAAGTTACTTCTGAAGTATCCAATATTGCTGCAAAAACATTAGTGAGAGAAAAGCTTACTCTTCAACAAAAAGAAATAGGTAAAAGAGGTGGTCTAGTTGCGGAAGGTAGAGATATTGGGACTGCAGTCTTTCCCAATGCCCAACTCAAGGTTTTTCTCACTGCTACTCCAAGAGAAAGAGCGAGAAGAAGAGCAATAGATATGAAAGAAAAAGGATTTTCAGTATCTAATATATCTAAACTTGAAACAGAAATAAAGGAAAGAGATCTAAAAGATAGTACAAGGGAGATAGCACCATTATGCAAAGCTAAAGATTCGAAGTTATTAATAACAGATGGTATGACAATAGAAGAAGTAGTTGATTCTCTAATTGATATGTTTAGAGAAGAAATACCTCAAGAAGTATGGCCAATTAAGTTTCATTGAGGTTAAGTATTAACCCGTTGATAGCATCCTCTAGCAAATCTAGAACTTCCTCAAATCCTTTTTCTCCTCCATAATATGGATCAGGAACTTCTAGAATATTTTTATTACTTCCATAAAAAAGTAAGGGCCTAATTTCTGAACTAATTTGAGAATTTAATTCGTCAGCAAGATTTTCTACATCTTTCAAATTCGTATTATCCATAGTAAGAATTAAATCAAATCTATTTAAATCATCTAACGTAATTTGTCTAGCTTTACTTTCAATCAAAATTCCTCTTTTGCCTGCAGCATCTTTCATTCGAGAATCAGCCTCTTTTCCAACATGCCAAGCACCGGTTCCCGCAGAATCAACTTGAAAGTTTTCTAACAATTCTTGTTGTTTAAGTTTGAATAAACAAATTGCTTCTGCTGCAGGTGATCGGCATATGTTGCCTAAACAAACAAATAAAATCTTTGTAAGCATGAAAACTGTTTAAAGCTAAATATTAGTTTACTATTACATACATTGGGATTCAATAGACATATCTAAGTTCAATAATATCTAATATCCAAAAAATTATCTAGATTTGGAAAAGAACTTTATGAATATAATCTTCAGTCCAATCTTTTCCATAAAAACGTGTCAACATTCCTCTAGCAGGATCCTTAGTTGATCGGTAAGTTATATAAGACTTCTGCCCCTCTAAAAGTTGCAATGAGCGTTCGCTGGAAACCTTCACCGAACTTTTCAATAATTTAATATAAAAAGAAAGATATTCTATAAAAGCTGGTTTTATTACTTTAGTAATAGTTCGATCACTTTTATTACCTAAAGGCAATCTTGTCCATAAAAAAGCTGGTGAAAAAAAAGATTCTGCTTCTTTAGGAATTTGGCCACCTGAAGGCAATAATGATTGCCACTGATTATGAATAGGTATTAAACGAGACCAAACATCATTTGTGTGTAATATATCTGCCTTCAAAACAGGCTGTAAATCTAAAGCTAACAAATGTCCATTTGGTAAGGTGACAAAATCTGCACCAAAAAAAGGTAGATCATAATGATGTGATGGATGTATCAACAAATTAAAAACTGCCAATGAATTATTGCTTTTTATACATGCTACCCTGATCTGCTTAATTTTTTTGAATTTACATGCCCAAGTCGATGTAATAACTTCTAAGGGATTACGAGGAGATCCAGTGACAATTTTCTTATAAAGAAAATCATTAGGAATCTCACATGGGTGAAGTTCAAAAACCGACAATTGACTCATTAATTCACTCATAAAATCATTCCATCTCCATTCTTCTATTCCCAATGGTGATAAACTATTATTTCTTATAAATATCATTTATTTTGATGAATACTACTTAAAGGAAATAAAAAAGTCTGCACAAAATCATCAGCCCATTCTATACCAAAATAGCTCTTAAATAAGCCGTGAGCAGGATCTTTTTCTGCACTATAAATATCATAATTGATTTGCAATTTCTTAACATCATTAGGATCTATTTTATTATATTCATTAATTTTATACTGTTCTAGCTGCCAATACGTATTAAGAAATTGCTCAAAGACATCAGGCAAAGAATGACTTAAATCATCAATTAATCCATTATAAAAAATTACCCAGGGTGAGAAATACCTATTAGAATCATAGATCTTAAAAGATCTATTACTATTTAAATCATGAAAATTTCTTTTTAATATTTTCAATCCATTATAATAATTTAAGAAATAATTTTCATCTTGAATCAAAGGTTGAAAATCCAAAACAGCAACAAGTTTCTTTTTTAAACCAAACCAAAGAATATCAATACCTAGAATTGGTTTATCATTAATATAACTAGGATAAGCTACAGAATTCAGAACTTGGATTTTACTCCCAGCATCCATTCTTGTAATTCGCCACCGTCTGAATCCTGGCACATCCCAAAGCCAATTTTTTATAATAGCTTTATTCTTTAGAGAAATACACTGATCAATTCCTGTTTCAACTTCAACCTGCTTACCCCCATTGGAAACTATACTAGTCTCTAATTGATTTAGAAGTTCTTCAAAGTTTATTGAATCCATTCAAAATATATTTAATATATAGATAAAAGTAAATTAAAATAATTTTTATAAACTATATCAATTAAGGAATTAATTAATCTATATAGATTATGCACTTTCAGTACTCCCTCTTCGAGCTTTCCTAGTCAATATTGAAAATAATAATTTACCAATTACAGTTATTAAATTACCTTCTAATTCTTTAAACATATCCATATTATATTTAAAAGCCAAGTTGGCCTCTTCTACAATCTTATCTGCCATATGCTGATCTATAGGTAATGAATCAAGAGTTAAACTATATTCTTTCTTAAATTTCTTTTGATCATCAATCTGATCAAATTCATAAAATCGTAATCCATTTTTTCCGTTTATATTCATGGCCTTCTTTGCTATCCTACTTAATATTTGTCCACCAGATAAATCACCTATATATCTTGTATAATGATGTCCAACCAAAAGTTCTGGAGTAGTATCCGATATATATTTGATACGATCTGCATAAGCTTGAGCAGAAGAAGAAGATTGAATTAAATCTAACCAAGCTGGTCCAAAGTAATAACTTAAATCTTGCTCAAGTGTTTCTCTTCTATGGAGTTCATCAAAACAAATAGAAGAAATTACAGGATGTCCTGATTTTGAAAGTTTCATGATCTCATCTTCCATAACTGAATAAACAAAATATAAATCTGCAATCAATTTTCGATAAGTACTCTTATCTACAACTCCTTTTAAGAAACAACTTACAAATCCAGTATTTTCGGCCATAGTATGAGACTTTTTAGTCCCTTCTCTAAGTTGAAATGCAAGAGGTACTGGCATTGGGAGGTGGATAAAGAGGCCTTAAAAAAAGCTCATTTATACTCTAATGAACTTTTATGAGAAAAGGTAAGAATCAAAAACTTAAATTTAATCTGAAGGAAAAAGAGTAAAAAAATCACGGCACATAGAATTTAATTTCTCCTTGACAGCTGGCTTTGGCAGATAAGGTCCCGTAAAATGCCAATCTCCTACTGTTACAAGCCTCCATCTCTCTCCATCAAATGTGACACCTCTCATCATGACACCTAACAGCCGAGGTAATTTCTCAGGGCAATCTTTAATCACTCTCAGCTGTATCAAAAGACTCCTGCATTCATAACTTGGACTCCAGCCTGGGAAATGGAGCGACAAATCAAGAGTATCTTCTTCATGCCAAAAACTTGTATATGGATCCTCTCTCCAAGGACTAAAATTTATTGATCCATCAGGGAAATAATTCTTTACTAATGTCCCTACCGACGCAAGCGCAGCGGCAACTTCATATGTGGTTGCTTGATTAGAAGCATTCAATTCATGAATTCCTCGGTTAAATATGAAGATGCCATGTAAATATTAATAGTGCACGCATAAAAAAGAACTATTAATATCCGTTTTGAAATCCGCATTTATTCAAATAAAGGTCAAAAAGACATATTCTCTAGAAATAGCTACTAGATGAAATTAAATTTAAATGGTCAATTTTACAAAATTATCTCATCCATCCAAAGGCAAAAAAATTGAATTTAAGAATGGTCTTCCTATAGTTCCAGATAATCCTATAATTCCATTTATTAGAGGAGATGGAACAGGAGTAGATATATGGCCTGCAACGCAAAAAGTACTTGATAAAGCTGTCAAAAAAGCTTATGGCATTAATCGAAAAATTGAATGGTTCAAAATATTTGCAGGTGATGAAGCTTGCGATTTATATGGAACTTATCAGTACCTGCCTAAGGACACAATTGAAGCAATAAGACATTATGGAATTGCTATTAAAGGCCCATTAACAACTCCAGTGGGCGGAGGAATTAGATCATTAAATGTTGCCCTTCGCCAAATATTCGATTTGTATAGCTGCGTCAGACCTTGCCGTTATTACAAAGGAACCCCTAGCCCTCATAAGAATCCTGAGAAACTGGATGTAATTGTTTATCGAGAAAATACTGAAGATATTTATATGGGTATTGAATGGGAAGCCAATGATCCACAAGGCATTCAACTTATAGAATATTTAAATAATCAAGTCATACCTTCTAGTCAATCTATCAAGAATCGTAGAATTCCAAACGGATCAGGAATAGGAATTAAACCTGTAAGCAAATATGGTAGTCAACGACATATCAGAAGGGCAATCCAACACGCATTAAAACTGGAAGGAACAAAAAAACATGTAACTTTGGTTCATAAAGGAAATATTATGAAATTTACAGAAGGTTCTTTTCGAGACTGGGGTTATGAATTAGCAACAACTGAATTTCGTGATGAATGCATTACCGAAAGAGAAAGTTGGATATTAAATAATATAGAAAATAATCCTCATCTTAGTATTGAAAATAATGCAAAATTAATAGATCCTGGATTTGATTCATTGACTGAAGATAAAAAAGAGATTATATGCCAAGAAGTAAAATCAGTAATTAATAATATTAATGCAACTCATGGTGATGGGAAATGGAAAGAAATGGTTTTAGTTGATGACAGAATAGCTGATAGTATTTTTCAACAAATTCAAACAAGACCTCAAGAATATTCAATACTTGCGACTTTAAACCTGAATGGAGACTATATATCAGATGCTGCAGCTGCAATTGTGGGAGGACTAGGTATGGCTCCCGGTGCAAATATTGGTGATGAAGCTGCCATATTTGAGGCTACGCATGGAACTGCTCCAAAACATGCCGGTCTCAATCGAATAAATCCAGGCTCGGTGATTTTGAGTGGTGTAATGATGCTCGAATTCCTAGGATGGCAAGAAGCTGCTGACTTAATCACAAAAGGTTTAAGTGAATCTATTTCTCAAAAAAAAGTAACTTATGACCTCGCAAGATTAATGGAGCCCAAAGAAACTCCATTAAGTTGCAGTGAATTTGCAAATTCAATTATTGAAAGATTCTAAGCTCATTACAAGATCAAATAATTTCCATCATTTTCCATACTTCTAAGAGAGTATTTTTATCACCTAAATTACCAGGGAAAGTAATAATCGGAAGTGTGGTTTGATTTTTAGCATAAGAAGAGACTACAGATAATCCAGGAAGAATTTGACCTTTTAAATGAAGAGTAGATATTTTCAATCCCTTAGATAGCAATATATGGGTTGTAATTCCACCTTTAGATATTATATAACCAACTTTCTTAGAAATTTTTGAGACCAATTGACTCATAAATTCTGCCAAGAAAATACCAAATTCCATCCTTTTCTCAATTGAGGAAAAAGTAACTTCAATTCTGCTTGTATAAAGAACAGGAGTTTGATGCATTTCTAAAATTCGTACTAATTCCTTGGAATACTTTTCATCTAGTTGAGTGAAAGCGCCATTTGCATCTTCTTTTTCAAAAATGTTTGCAATATTTCTTGCATCTACATGAACTCCAATACAAGATTGTTCTTGCAACAAAATTCTTAATTGTTCACCCGCTAACTGAATATGAGAACCAACTATTATTAGCCCAGGTTTTAGTTTACCAGAATGATCTTTTCTCCTAAAACAAGTAAAATTATTAGTAGGTTGCACTTTAGATTTAATATCTGATAAAGAATTAATCAAACTAGCGGCGGATCGAAATAAGAACCTCTTTTTCTTCATTAAAGGTATAACAATAGCTGAAAAAGTATTTAGATGTTGAGAGCATGCTGCATTAACAATACAAAATTTATTACCTGATAAATAAGACAAATATTTAAGCAACTTATTTTTTTGATAAGCATCAGGATCATCTAACTGGGCAATAGAAATTGAAGCAATATCTTTAGCTATATATTCAAAATTGCTTTTTTCTTGTAACCACAAAGCTAAATCACTAGTTGTATATCCAAAAATCTTATCTTTAGCAAAAATTGTTTGATGAACCGGAATATTATTTAAAAGATGTATGCCATCAACAGTTGTTCTGCCACCTTCAAAAAAGGAAGGAACATGAAAAGTAGCGTCAAAGGGTCCCAACACTTCATTGATAATCTTAGGCTCTAAAATCCAATGTCCCCTTAATGTTGAATCACCTCTACTAATAAACACAAACTCTTGCAATTTCATTCCATGATCCAAAATTACTTCTTTCACCAATTGACAAGCTTCTCTCATGCGCTCTTGTGCCTTATTAACTGATAATGATCGCGTATTCATCAGTAAAAAAATTAAGGGAGATGGATCTTTAAACCACTCTATTAATACTTCTTTGTTTAATTGTAAGACCAAAGGACATCCATAAACAGTTTGAGATCCAGTAGGATCATCATCAAAAATTATAATTTTCATGTCATTATAATCTTTTTCCTAATTTAAAAAAGGTAAAAGATTACTTCCAATCATCAGGAAATTGTATAAAAGAAGGATTCAAATTCTTTATAGAATCACACCCTAATAATTTCATGGTTCTCAAAACATCTGATTTAATAATATCTATTGCACGTGCCACACCAGGCCCTCCTGCTGCACCTAATCCATACGCATAGGCCCTTCCAATTAAAACTGCCTTAGCTCCTAAACATAAAGCTTTAACAACATCACTCCCTCTTCTAATTCCCCCATCAAGTAGAACATCTATTTGCCCATTAGCAGCTTTGACTACCTCAGGTAAAACCCGAATCGTTGGCGCAACACTATCTAATTGACGAGCCCCATGATTTGAAACAACAATGCCATCTACACCTAAATCAATAGCTTTTTTAGCATCATCACCAATATGAACTCCTTTCACAAGAATTTTTCCACCCCATGCTTCACGAATCCAATCAAGATCTTTCCAAGTGACAACTGATGCTTCTAAAGCTGGGCCAATTTCTGTATAACCCATAGGACCATCTTGAAGCTCCACATTGGGAAAACTCATTAATCCTCCATCACTCAACCATTGAGTCATCCAACAAGGCTTAACAAGAATCTGCGAAAGATAAGGAAACATCTTAATTGGATTCATAGAAAGCAACTCTTTGGTCCCATTGCGTAAATCACGTTCGCGTAGTCCTGAGACAGGCGTATCAATCGTTACCACTATTGCCGAATAACCGGCTAACCTTGCTCTCTCTATGGTTTTTAAAGCCACATCTCTGCCACCCAAAAGATATAATTGATACCACGCTGGAAAATTAGTTGCTTGCTTCACATCTTCCAACCTGCATCCTGACAACGTAGAAAGCGTATAACCTGTACCAGCAATACCGGCTTCACGAGCAGCAACCACCTCACCTTGTGGATAAAACATACGGCTACTACCAACCGGAGCTAAAAGAAAAGGAAGTTGAAAATCCTGTTCCAAAACGGAAATGGATAAATCACAAGATGGAGTTGCAACAGCACATCGTGGTCGAAACAAAATTTCCTTATAAGCAGTACAATTGTCCGATAATGTTTGCTCTCTATCAGCGCCACTATCAATATAATCAAAGACCATTCGAGGTAGTCTTTTCTCTGCCATTAAACGAAGATCGCTAATATTGACTATCGAAGGAGAAGATACATTAGCTAACATGCCTAAAATTAAATACTCAATAACTAATTCCTAAATATTACATGATTCACCATACTTTAAGCTAATTTTAATTTAGAAAAAATCATAAGCTATCAAAATTAAAAATCTTTCCAAAAATTGTAATTGCGTTAATTATAAAACTTTCTTTTCGACATTTTACCTACACCAGCATTAAATGTATTTGTAGGATCGAGATTGCGATAAAAAGAGGCTAGCTCTTTGTCAGCTT
Organism: Prochlorococcus sp. AG-409-K04; assembly: GCA_003215555.1. Classification (GTDB taxonomy): domain Bacteria; phylum Cyanobacteriota; class Cyanobacteriia; order PCC-6307; family Cyanobiaceae; genus Prochlorococcus_E. The sequence goes on along the minus strand of QCKE01000002.1, from coordinate 27,867 downwards.
TATATAAATTACCTACATTATGTTCAGCAGGATATTTCACATTTTTCTCATCAAAAAACTTCAATATTTCTTCTTTAACTGATTGAGCATCTACTCCTTTTTTAACAACAAAATCTAGATGAAAAACCATACAAAAGAAATGAGACATTACAAATGATACTTCCATTTTAGATAAAATATCAGAAGGAATAATATTATGCCATTCTTTGCAATTTCGTGGAAATGCAACATCTAGAGGAAGAATTTCTCCCGAATCTTTAGAATTAAGCATCTTATATCTAGAAGGCGCTGAACCAGCAACATACCTATGAAGCAATAAATCTTTTGCTTCTTTAACAGTACACTCAATATATTCAAAGTCATTGCTTATACTTTTCTCTTTATCTAAGATATTTTTTATACTATTGATAGATCCGTCACTGGTTAAAAAAAACATTAAATGATCATATTTCTTTCTATAAGAACAAATTCTTTGTGGAATATGACTAGGGAATAAATTAGATATAAACTGTAAAAATAAATCTGTAACATTGTTTGGGAAAATTTTAGTATCACAAAAAAATTGATCAACAGACTTCTTAATATATAAAAATTTTCTCAAGAATGTTGTTCCAAAATACTTTATAAAAAGGAAGATATCCTTACAATATCTAGAAGATGCATCAAAATAACTAGAATGCATATATTCAGCCATGTCTGGTAATTCAGGACTATTTCTTAATATATTTTCTCGTAGATTAGTGAAATTATCTGGATTATTTGTTCCTAAAAAGTAAAGCTTTTCCTCTTGAGGCAAAGGAAAAGTATCCAATCTAACTGCAAACACTGCGATTTTACCAGCACATCCACTGGATTCATATAGACGTCTGGGATCGGCATTAAACCTTGCTGGAGAACTAGCATCCAAATCTCTCAAACGAGTAACATATTGACTATCAGATGCACAACGATCAGTCAAAGGAACACTCAAAGGATCATAATTCGAACTTTGCAGATTATGCAAAATTAACTCAGGTGTTTCTCCTAAATCAATTCCTAAATGATTAATCAATTCTAATTTTCCAGCCTTATTTAAACGTGCAAATAATGATAATTCTGTATATGCTGGGCCTCTATTCACCAAATTTCCACCAGAATTATTACATACCCCTCCAATGACAGATGCACCTATGCAAGAAGATCCAATAATAGAATGAGGTCCTCGATAATAAGGCAACAATGCCTTTTCCAATTGATATAAAGTAGTTCCAGGAAGTGCAATGACTTGAGTGGCATTATTAATCAAAGTAAGCTTATCAATTGAAAGACAATTTATGATAACTACATCCCTATCATAAGAATCTCCATCTGGTGTAGATCCACCAGTCAAACCTGTATTAGCAGCTTGCATAATTATTATTTTATTAAAAGCAATACATTGTTCTAATATTCTCCATAGATCCCATAAGTTCTTTGGAAAGAGAACAAATTCAACCAAACCTTCTCCAATTCTAATTCCAGTACTATAAAAATCAGTTTTTTTCTTTTGAGAAATGACATTCTTAGCACCAACAATAGCTACAACTTTATCGAGAAAAATGTCGTTTTTCATAATCAATACAAAATATAAAAATAAAATAATTAGTTTTAATTAAAATAAAAATTATATATTTATAATGTTAATAATTCAGTTATGAAACAATCAAACTGCAAAACAATTCTTTACTAGAACCAGGCTCAACAGACATCAATTCCTCCCCAGTATTCAATGCATTTCTCGGGCTAGTCCAAGGTTCCACACAAATCATCTTTCTCGGCGGATCAGTCCAAACAACAACATTTGAAAATGATCGTAAATATTTAAATTCTATTTGTCTCCCCGTTAATAAATCTATTAATCTTATAGGCTCTGACATTTTAGCCAGAAAATCTACTCCTCGAGAAAGTTCAACTAATTTATTATCGGTCGAATAATATTTCATTATATTCTGATCTAAGCATGTATTATCTAAACCAACCAAAGAAAGATGCTCCAAGTTAGACACAGTAAAATATGGATGTAATCCAAAACAAAAAGGCATTTTTTCCTGACTAAAATTATAAACAATAGCTTTGAAATTCAAAGCATTTGTAGTAAGTTTAACTTCAATTTCGAGTAAAAACGAATAAGGAAATTGAAGCATTGTTTCCTTAGAGCTAGACATACTTAATAAGATTATTTTTTTTTCTTCGATATATTTAATGTCCCAAGATAAATTTCTTGCAAATCCATGCTGATTCATCAAATACTCTCGACCTTGTAAAACACATTTATTCGAGGATAAACTGCCACAAATAGGAAATAGGATGGGAATACCACCTCTGACACTCTGCAGAGAGTCTTTAAAACGCTGCTCATCAAAATAAAGTATTTCTTGATCATTACAAACCCACGATGAGATCAAACCACCTCTCGCTGGAACTATTCGCAAAAAATTAGATTTATTTAATGTAAATTCCCAATGATCATATGGTAATAATTTTCTCGTAAGCACGATTAATTCAAATAATCTTTTGTCTAAACATATAATATGTTCACATTAACCAATTCAACATTTCTTTATTTACCAAATCTGGCACTTCATCGTGAGGACAATGTCCAGCATTAAGTAGAACCTCGGTAACCTCTAATGAAGCTTTGTGAGCAAACATACGAAATTTTTCTTGTTTTGCTTTTGCATTTCTAAGCCATGGATCACTATTCCCCCAAAGCAATAAAAGAGGCGATTGAAGATCATTAAACAATTCATCAATCGGCTTTCCTTTTAAACCACGCGCTTGAAAAACTTTTTGAAAAACTTGAAATGCCCCAGGATCTAACGAAGGCCTTCGAATGGAATCAATTAAAAAATCATCAACATTAGAAGAGTCGATATAAACTTGCTTAAGTGTGTTACGAATAACCTTTGGTCTTCGCAAATTTTCAAAAATCAATCTTTGAATAAAAGGATAAATAAACCATTTAATCAATAAATCCCTAGAGATTCCTTTACCAACCATTTTCCCAATCCTTGATTTGAGGTCAGTCGGTGTAGATTCAATAGTCTCATCGCTAAAATATCCCGCAGCATTTAATAAAACCACTCCAGCTGATTCGGTTTTCAAGGCAGCCCCTGCAGCTAAAGCAGCATATCCACCTAAAGAATTACCAACAATTACTGTCTTTTTTTGAATCCTTTCATTTACATATGCAACAACTTGTTCCTTCCACAATTCTCCTCCATACTCCAGGTCAGAAGGCTTAGCGCTACGTCCAAACCCTAATAAATCAATTGCATGAACCTCATAGGATTTCGCTAAAGCAGGAATGTTGTATCGCCAGTGATCAGTAGAAGCACCAAATCCATGAACAAGCAGCACAACAGGTTCTTTTCCCTTACCCAAACTTTTTGTATCACTATCTAAGGGAGCACTCTTCACAGAATAAACCTCATGGCCTAAATAGTTCCAAGAGGGATTTGGAGTGGCAACTAATGAAGACATTAGATAAAGAGAGCTGCTGAGCAAAGATAAAAATTATAGATATTTTTCATCTATAAAAGTGGGTCAACATGATCAACATTTTCTTAGCATATTAAATAAGCCCCACAGGATCTGCAGCTATATCATCAGGGATAGAATTACCTCCACCTGGTTTTTTATCTTTTAAGACAATACGTAAAAGCACTGGAGCTAAAAATGTTGTTCCAATGACCATCAATAATATTGCAGCTTCTAAGGACGGAGTCAGTAAACCAGCACTAGTTCCAAGCCCTAGAAAAATCAAACCAACCTCTCCTCTTGGCATCATGCCTAATCCAACAACTAATCTATTAGTCGGTTTATCAATAACAAACAACCATCCAGAAGCGATTTTTCCAATAATTGCAACTATTAGAAGAAATCCTGCGACAACTAAAGCTGAACGACTTGAAGGATCTAAAGGATTGATCACAGACAAATCCATACCAGCACCAACTAATACAAAAAATATCGTTGCAAACAAAGAGACTAATGGAAGCACAGACTGTTGTATTGCATGATTATTTTTCGAACTACTCAATATCAAACCTGCCGCAAAAGCTCCTAAGGCTGCCTCTAAGCCAATTGCAGTAGCAACAAAGCAACATAAAACAAGAATAACAAATGATGCTACGACTACTGCTCCAGGAGCTTTTAGTCGATCTAATAACCAATCAAAAGCTGGAGCAGCAGTTCTACTCAAACCAATTGCTGCTATAACAAAAACGGTTGCAGCAACAACTAACTTCACAATTGGAGCAATCTCTAATGAACCTCCAGTCGCAAGCGCAACTACAACTGCAAGAATTACAATTCCAAGAATATCGTCAAGAACAGCTGCGCCAATTACTATCTGCCCTTCTCTAGTTTTTAGATATCCCAGCTCTCCAAAAACACTTGCAGTGATTCCAATACTTGTAGCAGTCATGGATGCTCCAGCAAATATTGCTGGAATTAAATCCACATGAAAAATGAACATCAAGCCAAGTGTTCCAAATGCAAAAGGTAAAATTACCCCTGCCATGGCAACTGTAAAAGCCTGGGCTCCGACAGCTACTAATTCTTCTAATTCACTTTCTAAGCCAGTTAAAAAGAGTAATGCATACAATCCAAGAGTTGCTACAGCTTGCAAAGAAGGAAAAGTCTCAAAATATAAGTCTGGTACAGCTTCTTTAGGGATAGCCGCCAAAGAGCTAATAACATTTACCAAGCCTTGATTTAAAGCTACATGAGCACTTGGTGGTATAAGCAAATGGAATCCAGATGCCCCTATAACGACACCTGCCAAAAGCTCGCCAACTATCGTGGGCAAACTCAATCGGACTAAAATCTCTGCCAAAGCCCTAGCTGCAACAAAAATCAAAAGAAAGCGAATAACCCCAATTAATGTTTCTGCAACCTCAATATCATGAGTACTTAATACTGAAAGAACTTGAGATAAAAGCATGATCTGAATTTCGATCTTGTCCTAAACCACCTAAATTACTAGATCGCCGTACAACAAAAAATTTGATATGACAAAAAAATGATCTGTTCAGGTGTTGATCTGAAGTTACTTAAGGATATCCATGAAAAACTTTAGCTAGCGTCCATCAGAAATACCCTCCATCATGAGCAGCTCACAGCCTCCAGATCTGCGTCTGCCCACACCAGGATGTTATGCAGATCCAATAAAAGCAGGAATTGATGCAGATGCTGTCTTCGATGGCATGACTGAACATCTATTCTTTACCCTTGGAAAACTTGCTACAACAGCAAGTTTGAGAGATCTCTATATGGCATTAAGTTATGCAGTTAGAGATAGATTGATGACCAGATATCTTGCATCTCAAGAAGCAATTCGAGCAAAACCTCAAAAAACAGTTGCCTATCTTTCTGCTGAATTCCTAATTGGTCCACAATTAAACAATAACTTACTCAATCTTGGAATTACAAAAGAAGCAGAAGAAGCTGTTCGAAGATTTGGCATTGAATCTTTAAGTGACATATTGGAAGTTGAAGAAGAACCAGGACTTGGAAATGGTGGTTTAGGAAGACTTGCTGCTTGCTATATGGAATCCTTAGCAAGTTTGCAAGTTCCAGCAATTGGATATGGTATTCGATACGAATTTGGTATTTTCAACCAAATTATTAGAGATGGTTGGCAAGTTGAAGTCACTGACAAATGGCTTAAAGGAGGTTGGCCTTGGGAATTACCGCAACCAGATGAATCTTGTTTTGTAGGCTTTGGAGGGCGTACTGAAAGTTATATAGATGAAAAAGGAAATTATCGATCTCGATGGATACCTTCTGAACATGCAATTGGAGTTCCCCACGATATACCCATTCTTGGCTATAGAGTAAATAGCTGCGATCGACTCAGGCTTTGGAGAGCAGATGCTACTGAAAGTTTTGATTTTTATGCATTTAATATTGGCGATTATTATGGCGCAGTAGAGGAAAAAGTTGCTTCGGAAACTATCTCCAAAGTGCTATATCCAAATGATGGAACTGATGAAGGAAGACGCTTGAGACTAAAACAACAGCACTTTTTTGTTAGCTGTTCTCTTCAGGATATGTTGCGAAGTTTGGAAAAACGTGGAATAAATGTAGCTGATTTTCCCAATCATTGGACAGTTCAACTAAATGATACTCATCCTGCTATAGCTGTAGCAGAATTAATGCGTCTCCTTATTGACCATTTCCATTTTGAATGGGAAAAAGCGTGGCAAATTACAACAAGCTCAGTTGCATATACAAACCATACATTGCTACCAGAAGCTTTAGAAAAGTGGGATTTAGAGTTATTTAAAAGTCTTTTACCAAGACATCTAGAACTAATTTATGAAATCAATCGAAGATTCTTACAACAAGTACGACTAAGATATCCAGGCAATGATCTTATTCTAAGAAAGCTTTCAATCATTGATGAAGAAGGATGTAAAGCGGTAAGAATGGCACATTTAGCAACTATTGGAGCTCATCATGTTAATGGTGTTGCAGCATTACATTCTGATCTCATAAAAAGACAATTAATGCCTGAATTTGCAACATTATGGCCTGAAAAATTTACCAATATCACAAATGGAGTAACACCCAGAAGATGGGTTGGCTTAGCTAATCCTGAACTATCCAATCTCTTGGACAATGAAGTTGGTAAAAATTGGATTACAAATATGGAATTACTGAAAAAGCTTGAAGAAAAAGAGAATAACTCTGAATTTTTAGAATTGTTCGCAAAAACAAAACTCTCTGGAAAAAGAAACTTAGCCGGATATATTCATAGACAAACAGGAGTCCTTGTTGATCCAAGTAGCCTATTTGATGTTCAAGTCAAGAGAATTCATCAATACAAACGTCAACATCTAAATGCATTACAAGTAATAGCGCAATATCTACGAATAAAAAACAATTGTACGAATAATATTGCTCCTAGAACTGTAATTTTTGGTGGCAAGGCTGCACCTGGATATTTCATGGCAAAGTTAATGATTAGATTTATAAATGGAATTGCGGATGTTGTAAATGCTGACCCCGATATGGATGGTCACCTGAGAGTTATTTTTCTTCCTGACTATAATGTAAAACTTGGAGAACAGGTTTATTCTGCAACAGATTTATCGGAACAAATCTCAACAGCAGGAAAAGAGGCTTCAGGCACAGGAAACATGAAATTTGCTATGAATGGTGCTCTTACAATTGGTACACTTGATGGAGCAAACATAGAAATAAGAGACAGAGTAGGTGCGGAGAATTTCTTCTTATTTGGAAAAACAGAAAGAGAAATTATGAAACTTCGTCAAAATAATTATAATCCTAAAAAATATATTGAAAATTGTAGTGAATTATCAGAAGCATTGAGATTAGTCGAGTTAGGTCACTTTAGTAATGGTGATAATGAGTTATTCCTTCCATTAATAAATAATCTTCGTGAAAATGATCCATTTTTTGTCATGGCAGACTTTGCAGACTATCTACGTGCACAAGACGAGGTAAATAAAGCTTGGGGAAAACCTCAAGAATGGAATCGCATGGCCTTGCTTAATACAGCTCGATCAGGATTTTTCTCATCTGACAGATCTATTAGAGAATACTGTCAATCTATATGGAAAGTAAAGCCACTAAATGTAGAAATTTCTTGTGATATAAATTAGAAAATATTTAACTCTTATCCGGAAGATCAGGAGTTTGATGTAATAAGCGATTTAATCTTAATCTATCAGGATTCAACGGATCAGGAGCCAATTCACCTGCTAATTCTCTAAATTTATCTTCTATCGATTGAGATAATTTTACATCAAATATCTTTTCCATTAAAACCTCGATTGAAAAAAGATGAGCATTAATATTTTCTAATTCTGTTAACGCTTGCTGCATTTCCTCAGAAGAAATCAAAGAATTGAGGTCATTTGAATCAGAATTTAACCTTGCAGCATATTGCTTTTGAAGATCCTCTAAAACTCTTCCAGCCAATGTTCTAAAAGACTGCAATGACGCCCAATTAAGCTCCTGTTGTTGCTTAAGAGTAGGAAATTCACGAACAAAACGATCATGTTCTTTGTAGAACCTTAGACAATCAGGACATTGACATGGCTCTTCAGGCACTACTTTCCAAAAAGCTCAATCTATATAATGACACTTCGAAGGACCATAAAATCAATAAATCTAAAAATTACATAAAAAAATTACTCTGTTTCTTCTGTACTTTCAGGAATTGGAACTTCAATACTTGTAACTACATTTATGACATCTCTTAATCTCATGGAATCAGCAAACCATCCCATAGCTTGCTCAGCATCTCCCCGAGATTCTGCTTCAGTCGCTTGATCTTCATGCGCTTCTGATAAAAGAGCTAGCCAACATAAACATCTAGCTTGTACGACCGAAAGATCTAAATCAGTTGGTTGGGATTTAGCAATTTGTTCACTCTCCTGTTGGACAAGTAAACGAAGACGTAAATCGTGAAGCTGTGTCATCTTGTTTCTGTTCACAATTACACGCTAGCGAGAGAGTAGCAGTTTTGGCTACCCACTACATGTAGCTGATGCACTTTAAAAATTTACGGGGCTGGCGGGATTCGAACCCACGACCTACGGTTTAGGAAACCGTCGCTCTATCCAACTGAGCTACAGCCCCACTGGAAGAAATTCTCCGTTCAAGGCATTATGGAATCTGAAAGCAGGAGAGGTGATCGCAATTGATAATTTATGGCATATATGCCATAAATTATCAATTGAGGAAAGTCCGGGCTCCCATATGGTCGAACTTGCTGGGTAACGCCCAGTGCGGGTGACCGTGAGGATAGTGCCACAGAAACACACCGCCGATGACTCATCTTTGGATTAACCCAAACATAAGAGTACAGGCAAGGGTGCAAAGGTGCGGTAAGAGCGCACCAGCAGTATCGAGAGGTACTGGCTAGGTAAACCCCGGTTGGGTGCAAGGTAAAGGTTTTAGGATGACCATTTAACCTATTACCTAATTTAAAACCGCTAGAGGCTATTGGAGACAATAGTCCCAGATAGATGATTACCCACTAACCAATTTGGATAGTGAACAGAACCCGGCTTATGACCTGCTTTCTTTAAAATTCAATTACAAAGTTCAAATAAAAAGCAATGTATGGCTAAGACAAACAAACAAAAAGAAATTACAAAAGAAAGAATTTATGCACTTTTAAAGAATAGTGAAATACAAAAATCAGATATTGAAAAAATCAAAAATAATGAATCGACCTGCTTAGCAATACTCAATGAAGCTTTAACCCATACATCCATGAACTCAGTCATCAATCATGAAAGATTGGAATTTCACGGAGATGCTGTCCTAAGACTTGCTGCCTCTGAATACATTCACAAACATTTTCCAAATTTACAGGTTGGAGACAGATCCGCTTTAAGAGCTCAGCTTGTAAGTGATGAATGGCTTGCGACTGTAGGGTTGGAAATTGGCATACAAAAAGTAATGTTGATTTCTCCTAAAGCACTAAAAGATAAAGCTGCGGCAAAAACCATCTGCGCAGAAGGCACAGAAGCTTTAATTGGAGCTCTTTATGAATGCTTATGCAGCATTGATTCAATCCAAAATTGGTTGCAACCTTATTGGGATATTGAAACTAAAAAAGTATTAGCTGACCCTCATAAACAAAATTCAAAATCAGCCCTTCAAGAATGGAGTCAAGGCAAAGGGTTCAGCCAACCCAAATATAAAGTTGAAGAAATTTCCAAAAGTCATGGCGACTTAAACAGATTTCACTGCAAAGTATATATTCAACAAAATGTTGTTGGAGAAGGCTGTGGAAGTTCCATAAAAAAAGCAGAAAAAGAAGCAGCAAGAAATGCTCTTGAAGACTTGAAGAATTGAATAATTAAATTAAATCAAGTTCGTGAATAGGAATTGTCAATAACTTGTCCCAAGTTCCTTCTTCAAACAGAACAGCTGCTTTCGTTTCTGTAATACGCTGAACAAATCCTTTATATCCATTGTAAATAGAGCTAGGATTATTAACTATGACCGATGAACCTGGCAAGATTATGTTTTCTGAATGGTTCAAAATAAAAATTATTTCTACTCAAATTCTACTGCTCACCAAATTAAAACATGGATAAAAAAAATATTTGGTTAACCATTGGGAAAATTGTTGCGCCTCAAGGACTTAGAGGTCAATTAAGAGTAAATCCCAGTAGCGATTTCCCCGAAAGATTTCTGAAACCAGGATATAGATGGATACAAGAAAAAGAAGAAGAGCCTAAAAAAGTAGAATTAATAGCTGGCAGACAAATTCCAGGTAAAGAAATCTATGTAGTTTCAATTAATGGAATTGAAACTAGAACCAAAGCTGAATATTTAGTTGGAAAAAAATTGTTAGTTAAAGCAATTGATAGACCAAATTTAAAAAAAGGAGAGTTTCATCTTTTAGACCTAATTGGATTAAAAGTTAAATATTCCACAAATAGTACAGAGATAGGATCAATAATTAATTTAATACATGCTGGAAATGATCTATTAGAAGTCAAATTAATTACAGGAAAAATAATCTTTATTCCATTTGTCAAAGAAATAGTTCCAGAGATAAAACTGAGAGAAGGATGGATAATTATTACTCCGCCTCCAGGATTATTAGATCTTTAACTCTTGATTTAAAAAGTAAAGCATCTATTCCACAGTAACACTTTTTGCTAGATTTCTTGGTTGATCAACATCTAATCCTCTACGTGCCGCAATATGATAACTAAGTAATTGAGTTGGAATAACTGATAATAAAGGGCTAATCCATTCACTTACTTCAGGAATAGGCAACAAATGATCAAAAATCTTTGTCTCAGGAACTTCAGGTGCTATGCCTATCAAGCTAGCGTCTCGAGCCTTAGCCTCTTGTGCATTACTAATCACTTTCTCAAAAACTATCCCCTTATTTGCTATTGATATCACTGAAACATCCTGATCTAATAAAGCAATCGGGCCATGTTTCATTTCTCCTGCAGGATATCCTTCAGCATGAATATAGCTAATCTCTTTAAGCTTTAAAGCCGCTTCAAGTGCAATTGGATAATTAATACCTCTTCCCAAAAAGATTACATCTTTTGTTAAAGAAAATCTATGTGAGAGTTTTTCTGTTAATTCATTATGTAAAGCAATAACTTCTCTCAATTGTTTAGGAATACCTCTTAGCAAAGTGCACAATTCTAATATTTCCTTAGAAGTTCTTTTCTCTCGCCTTGCTGCAAACATAATTGCTAAACCATAAAATGTTAATAATTGACCTAAAAATGTTTTAGTTGCAGCAACTCCAACTTCCAATCCAGCTCCTATATCAATTACATTAGTTAACTGTCTTGCTAAAGAACTTTCTCCTCGATTTGTAATTCCTAATTGTCTAGACGCAAATTCATCTTTTTTACACTGAGAACGCCTTTCTTGTTCCATTAATAATGCTGCCAAGGTATCAGCTGTCTCTCCTGATTGAGTAACTCCTATAGTTAAAACATTTGGTATCAAAGGAGGAGGTGCATAACGAAATTCACTGGCAAAAAAAACATTTGTAGGAACACCTGCAAATTGTTCCAAAAGATAAGCTCCCACCATGGCTGCATGACGACTAGTACCACAAGCTAATATTTGAATTTTCTCAACTGAATCAAAAAAAGAATCTTCAAACGGAAAAGCTACTGGTGATTCAAGTGGCAAACCTTCTGGTAAATATCTTGTAATCCATGATTGAGCAGTTTCCGGCTGTTCAAATATCTCCTTAAGCATAAAATGTTTAAATTGTCCTTTATCAGCATCACTTTCATATCCACTAATCAATGAAGGTGATCTATGTTGGCGTTGCCCTTCAGAATCATATATTTCAACTCCCAGGGGAGTTACTAACGCTAGTTCTTTATCCTCCAAAGCCAAAACTGTTCTTGTAAATCCTGCAAAAGCTGGAGTATCACTAGCACACAAAAACTCTCCTTCCCCAAACCCTATTAACAATGGTGCTTTGCTTTTAGCAACAATTAGAATATCAGGAGTTTCTGTCCAAATCACTGCAAGAGCATAAGATCCTTGTAATACATCCAACACATTTTGAACAGCCAGTCGAAACAATGCGCCCCCTTGCTCATTGTTTATTGTCTTTAGGCGAGCTAATTCTTCAGAAATTAAATGAGGGATCACCTCAGTATCAGTCTCTGAAATAAATTCAATCCCTTTAGCTTCAAGTTTAGATCGTAAAAAAGAATGATTTTCAATAATCCCGTTTTGTACAACAGCTACTTTGCCTGACGAATCAAGATGAGGATGTGCATTCTTTGTCTCTGCTTTCCCATGTGTAGCCCAACGAGTATGAGCAATACCTACCTGACCAATAGGGTCATCAGCTGTAATTAAGTGTTTAAGATTAATTAATTTTCCTTTTGCTTTTTTACAAGTAATTACACCTTTGGTTGGACCATCACAAAATTTTAGAGTTGCTAAACCTGCAGAATCATATCCACGATATTCTAATTTTTTTAAAGATTCCAAAAGAAGCTGTGATGCCTCTCGAGATCCAACTAGCGCAACTATTCCGCACATACATATATAAAATTATTAACTTCAATTATGAGTCATTAGGTTGAAATCAACCTAATGAAAGCTCAAATTACATTAAGGGATTTTAGTAAGCCAATCCCATGCTTCGAGTGGTTTCATCTCCCAAATAAACCCTAATACTTAGGAAATCTGTTGGGCATGCGGTTTCACACCGCTTACAACCAACACAATCTTCTGTACGGGGAGATGATGCGATCTGAGCGGCTTTACAGCCATCCCATGGAACCATTTCCAATACATCTAGAGGACAAGCTCTTACACATTGGGTGCATCCAATGCATGTGTCGTAGATCTTTACTGCGTGGGACATAAAGCCCTATAGATAACGTTGCATGTAAAAAACTTTACTCAATTTGGTACAAGATAAAAAGATTCATGCATCTGGCTTCACTCTTGTTAACTCGCGACCATTAACTCGTAGGATAGAAACAAATACTCAGAATTATGTCTCAGGAAGCAATTCTCGAAAAAGTTCGCTCTATTGTCGCAGAGCAACTTAGCGTTGAAAAAGGCGAAATCAAAGCAGATTCAAACTTCCAAAATGATCTTGGAGCAGATTCTCTTGATACCGTTGAGCTTGTTATGGCACTTGAAGAAGCCTTTGATATAGAAATTCCTGATGAGGCTGCTGAAGGAATAGCAACCGTAGGGGATGCTATTAAATACATTGAAGAGAAGCAATCCTGAGGTACGTATGATGGAGACACTCCATCGAGTTGTAATAACTGGTCTCGGCGCTATTACGCCTATTGGCAATACCGTCGACGATTATCTCCACGGATTGCAATCTGGCTCCAATGGAGTTAGTGCAATTACATTATTTGATGCATCTCAGCATGCCTGTAGGTTTGCAGCAGAGGTTTCTGAATTTGATCCTTCTGGGCTCCTTGAACCAAAAGAATCCAAAAGATGGGACAGATTTTCTAAGTTTGGAGTTATTGCAGCAAAAGAGGCACTTAAAGATTCTGGATTAATTATCAATGAAACCAATGCATCTCGCGTTGGTGTAATCATTGGATCTGGAGTTGGTGGTTTACTCACAATGGAAACCCAGGCTCAGGTACTCAATATCAAAGGTCCGGGAAGAGTAAGTCCATTTACCGTTCCCATGATGATTCCCAATATGGCAACAGGTCTTGCTGCAATTGCTTTAGGAGCCAAAGGACCTAGTTCAGCAGTTTCTACAGCATGTGCAGCTGGATCGAATGCAATTGGAGATTCTTTTAGGCTTCTTCAGCTTGGGAAAGCTGATGCAATGATTTGTGGTGGAGCAGAAGCAAGCATCACACCTCTCGGTGTAGCAGGATTCTCCAGTGCCAAGGCGCTATCTTTTCGTAATGATGACCCGGCTTCTGCGAGTAGACCTTTTGATGCAGAACGTGACGGTTTTGTAATCGGTGAAGGCTCTGGTGTATTAATTCTTGAAACTCTTGAAAATGCGAGAAAACGAAATGCAGAGATTTATGCAGAAATAATTGGGTATGGAACTACTTGTGATGCTCATCACATAACAGCTCCATCTCCTGGAGGGATAGGAGGAGCAAAAGCCATTAAAGAAACAATTCAAGATGGGGCCATTGATCTAGAAACAATTGATTACATCAATGCACACGGAACTAGTACTGATGCCAATGACAGAAATGAAACCTCTGCGATTAAAACAGCCCTTGGAAACAGAGCAAAACAAATACCAATTAGTTCAACAAAATCTATGACAGGTCATCTTCTAGGAGGATCTGGTGGCATTGAGGCCGTAGCATGTGTACTTTCTATTAAACATGGATTAATTCCACCAACAATTAATTATTGCAATCCAGATCCTGACTGTGATCTGGACTATGTTCCAAATACTGCCAGAGACAGCAAATTAAATGTTGTACTTTCAAATTCATTTGGCTTTGGAGGTCACAATGTTTGCCTTGCTTTCAAAAAAATGATCTAAGCGCAGTAAACCTCAATCAGTCATAATCTTTTAATCACAAACGAACAAAATGGTCGCTGCGCCCGCTTCCCTTGAATCACTTTGCATCAATAGCATTCGAATGCTCGCAGTTGATGCAGTCAATAAATCTAATAGTGGTCACCCAGGTTTACCAATGGGCTGCGCACCTATGGGATATACACTTTGGGACAAATTCCTTCGGCATAATCCTAAAAACCCAAAATGGTTTAATCGAGATCGTTTTGTCCTTTCAGCTGGCCATGGGTGCATGCTTCTTTATGCTCTGCTGCATCTCACCGGTTACGAATCAGTAACAATTGATGACATTAAACAATTCAGACAATGGGGTGCTAAAACACCTGGTCACCCTGAAACCTTTGAAACACCAGGAGTTGAGGTTACCGCAGGACCTTTAGGGGCTGGAATTTCAAATGCAGTAGGTCTTGCAATTGCAGAAGCTCATTTAGCAGCAAAATTCAACAAACCTGATTCCAAAATTGTTGATCATTACACATACGCAATTATGGGAGATGGATGCAATCAAGAAGGTGTTGCATCAGAAGCATGTTCTCTTGCCGGCCATCTCAAACTTGGCAAATTAATTGCTTTATATGATGACAATCACATCACTATTGATGGAAAGACAGATGTTTCTTTCACTGAAGATGTTTTAAAACGATATGAATCATATGGCTGGCATGTTCAACATGTGTCAAATGGAAATACTGATGTAAATGCTATTGCTGAAGCAATTCAAAAAGCCAAAGAGGTAGATGACAAACCTTCAATAATTAAAATTACTACAACTATTGGTTTTGGCTCACCCAACAAATCAGATACAGCTGGTGTGCATGGGGCGCCACTTGGAGAAGAGGAAGCCGCTTTAACAAGAAAAGCCCTGAACTGGTCTTATGGTCCATTCGAAATTCCTCAAGAAGCTTATGATCAATTTAGATTGGCAATAAAGAAAGGGGCTCAACTAGAAAATGATTGGAACCAACAATTAGCAACTTATAGAGAAAAGTATCCAAGTGAAGCAAAAGAATTGGAACGCGCTCTTAGAGGTGAACTGCCTGAAAACTGGGACAAAGACCTGCCTTCTTATTCATCTGATGACAAAGGTTTAGCTACTAGAAAGCATTCTCAAATATGTTTAGGTGCACTTGGTCCAAATCTTCCTGAACTAATTGGAGGTTCAGCTGACTTAACACATTCCAACTACACTGATATCCAAGGAGAAACAGGTTCTTTCCAACCTGAAACCCCTGAAAAAAGATATTTACATTTCGGTGTAAGAGAACATGCAATGGCAGCAATTCTCAATGGAATTGCATACCACGACAGTGGATTAATTCCTTATGGGGGAACTTTTCTCGTATTTGCTGATTATATGAGGGGTTCAATGAGATTATCCGCCTTAAGTGAATTAGGAGTCATTTACGTGCTTACTCATGACTCCATTGGTGTAGGAGAAGATGGTCCAACCCACCAACCCATAGAAACCATTCCATCTCTTCGAGCAATGCCCAACATGCTGGTTTTTAGACCAGGCGATGGAAATGAAACAAGCGGAGCTTACAAATTAGCCATACAAAATCGTCATCGACCTAGCTCACTTTGCCTCAGCAGACAAGGTATGCCTAATCAAGCAAATTCTTCAATCGAAAAAGTTGCATTGGGCGGTTATATACTTGAAGATTGTTCTGGAGTTCCAGAATTAATATTTATAGGTACCGGAAGTGAGTTGAACTTATGTGTAGAAGCTGCAAAAAAATTAACTCAAAAAGGGAAAAATGTCCGAGTTGTTTCTATGCCATGTGTAGAACTCTTTGAAGAACAAAGCGATGCGTACAAAGAAGAAGTATTACCTAAAAATGTTAGAAAGCGTCTAGTTGTTGAAGCTGCTGAAACTTTTGGTTGGCACAAATATATTGGTCTGGATGGTGATAGCGTAACTATGAGTAGCTTTGGTGCCTCTGCTCCTGGTGGAACTTGTATGGAAAAATTTGGGTTTACTGTTGATAATGTCTTAAACAAAGCAAATCAACTTCTAGGCTAAAAAAATCAGTCAAAAAATCCAAATTATTAATTTAAATATTTTGACTTAATTTCGGAGCTGATACTTCAGCTCCGCCCTTAGTGGAAAGAACATTTTCAAGATCCTCTAAATCTTTATCAGTAATCTTTGTTTGCATTGGGCAATGCTTAGGACCACACATTGAGCAAAATTCAGCTTGCTTATATATATCCGCAGGCAGAGTCTCATCATGATATTCACGAGCTCGATCAGGATCCAAAGATAAATCAAACTGTTTATTCCAATCAAATGCATATCTAGCCTTACTCAATTCATCATCTCGATCTCTAGCTCCAGATCTATGTCTCGCGACATCAGCAGCATGAGCAGCAATCTTATAAGCAATTAAGCCTTCGCGTACATCCTCTGGATTAGGTAAACCTAAATGCTCTTTTGGGGTTACATAGCAAAGCATTGCAGTGCCATACCAGCCAGCCATTGCTGCTCCAATAGCACTAGTTATATGATCATAACCAGGAGCAATATCTGTAACTAAAGGTCCTAAGACATAAAATGGAGCCTCCGAACAATCTTCCATCTGTTTTCGAACGTTAAATTCAATTTGATCCATAGGGACATGACCAGGACCTTCAACCATCACCTGAACATCATGCTTCCAAGCTCGTTTAGTCAATTCTCCTAAAGTTTTCAATTCAGCCAATTGAGCATCGTCTGAAGCATCATGTAAACACCCTGGTCTCAGTGAATCCCCTAAAGAAAAACTACAATCGTATCGTTTAAAAATCTCACAAATATCATCGAAACGAGTAAACAATGGATTCTGTTTATGGTGATAAAGCATCCACTGAGCAAGAATGCCTCCTCCTCGGCTAACTATGCCGGTTAATCTCCCTTTTACTTTTGGTAAATGCTCAATTAGCAAGCCGGCATGAATAGTCTGATAATCAACACCTTGTTGACAATGCTTTTCAATTATATGCAAGAAATCATCTTCAGATAATTTTTCTATCGAGCCATGAACACTTTCTAATGCTTGATAGACAGGCACTGTACCAATAGGTACAGGTGATGCTCCAATGATCGCCATACGGACCTCGTCCAGATTAACGCCACCTGTTGATAAATCCATAACCGTATCCGCTCCATATTTCACGGCAAGGTGAAGCTTCTTCAGCTCTTCATTAACATCACTCGCATTAGGAGACGCACCGATATTGGCATTTACTTTGCATCTGGAAGCAATACCAATTGCCATAGGCTCCAAATTCAAATGATTAATATTGGCCGGAATGATCATGCGTCCTCTTGCCACCTCTTCTTTAATCAAAGATTCTGGAACTTGCTCTCTCTTTGCTACAAAAGACATCTCTTCTGTTATTACATCGCGCCTGGCAAAATACATTTGAGAAACATTTGATTCTCCTTTGCGTGATTGAACCCAAGAAGTTCGCATAACCATAAAACTATAGAAAAACAAAAGGCTGCTTAAACAAGCGTCGATCACTCTCTTTCACTTTCCTTTCCAGAGAATTGCCAGGACAGGTTCAGAGGGTGTGATCTCAGCCAAAAGAGTTTTGGCACCCCTAGTGATATTTTTAAGCTAGCGAAATTTGTCACCAAGAGCTCTAACTTGCATGTGAAATTATTAATTCAAATTATTTTTAATGTCCTGAATTTTTGTTAACAATGTTTTTCGACGTAGATTCCTACCTAAAAAACTAGAGAAAATCATACCTATACCTGTTGCTAAAGCAGGTATAGGTTGGACTCGATCATCATCTTTACGATTAAAAAAACCAAAAATCGCTAAACAAACTAACAGGGGTGCAGCAAGTGAAAAATATATATTTTTAGAGGTTCTCATCAATTTAATACCTTGAATGCGAATGTTCCTGATTCTTAATCCAAGTCATCAATGTTAAAAAAACTACACTAATTCCAAGTTCTAGACTCTTTTCATCAGGTGCAAAATAACCATTATGTAATGGAGCACAATCACCTGTTGAAGACACACCAAGACGAAACATAGTTCCAGGTACATCCTCTAGAAATTCTGCAAAATCTTCAGCTCCTAATGAAGGTAAATCCAGCTGAACAACTTTTTCCTCTCCTATCAAACTTTTTGCACAAGCTTGAAGCAAATCAGTCAAGTACGGATCATTAAAAACTGGAGGTGCAATAGGGGTATAAGTAACATGAGCTTCAGCACCAAAACTTCTTGCAATTGCTTTAATGTTCTTCTCTAACCAATCAGGTAGAGATTTATTCAAATCGCCATCCAAACAACGGACTGTACCTAAAAGAGTCACTCGATCAGCAATAACATTAAAAACCTTACCTCCTTCAATTTTGCCAAAGCTAACAACCACAGGCAAAAGAGCATCCAGTTGCCTACTAATGAGCTCTTGTATACCACTAATAATTTTTGCAGCAATCCAAATAGAATCGACTGTCTGATGAGGTCTTGCACCATGCCCACCATCCCCAATAATCTCTATTTCCAATTTACCTGCAGCTGCAGTCAAGATACCTTTACGAACTCCAACAAAACCACTTTCCAGCTCTGGATACACATGAACTCCAAACAATGCATCTAATCCTTGAGTTGCACCATCATGCTTCATCCATTTTGCACCTGCAGCAATTTCCTCCGCCGGTTGAAACAAAAGCCTAACCCCAGCGGATAATTGACTACGATTTTCAGCCAAGAGTCTTGCAACTCCAATACCAATACAGGTATGTAAATCATGTCCACAAGCATGCATCACTCCTGGTATTAACGAAGCATATGGAAGATCAGTTCTTTCTTGAATAGGTAATGCATCCATATCAACTCTAAATCCTACTAACGGCCCTTCTGGATTACCAAGTTCTGCAATTATGCCTGTCTTACCAACAGACTCTTTAACAGTCCAACCATATTTTCTTAATTCTCCTGAAACCAATGCTGCAGTCTGATGCTCATTACCACTTAATTCTGGATGTGAATGTAAGTGTCTCCTCAGCTCAATCAACTCAGGCAAAAAAGACTGCAAGTTCACAATATAATCATTACAAAAAGTCATAGCGGCTTCAACTCCAAAAATGCCATTAGATCATGCGAAGCCTCAGGAGGCCAACGCCTAATGTTAGATAGCCAATCGTGTTGTCTATATCTACTATCAAGTCCTGAAGCAGCAGCCCAATGACTTTCAGCCTCTCCTATTTCCCCTTTTTTCCATAAGATAACACTCAGAGCTGCCCTGGCATCAGCAAACAGCGGGTACTTCCTAATTATTGTACGCAGCTGTTTTTCTGCTTCCTCAAATTGATGCAATTGATAGCATGCTAGTGCTTCACTAGAACGAGCTATCGCAAAACTTGAATCACTCAAAAATGCTTGGTTAAAAAGTAATTTTGCCTGTAACCAATTTCCTTCAGCACCTAGTGCATTCGCCAGGTTATATAAAGCCAAAGAATTTTGAGGCTCTCTCTTCAGAACCCATTTGTAATCTTTTTTAGCCGCATTCCAGTGTTGCAATGCTTCTTCTGCCATACCACGATTCAAATGTGGATCAATTTCAAAAGGAAGCAACTGAATTGCATCAGTTTGATCAATAATTGCACCTTCTGCATCACCTAACGCAAGGCGAACATTTCCACGATTGCTTAATGCAATAGGGTTATCAGGAGAAAGTTTTAAACAGTCATCCCAACTATGTAATGCATCAACAAAATTTCCATCTCTACTTTCATGTAACGCCTTTTCAAAAAGTAATGAAAATGAATCCTGAGCAACCACTTCACAAGGAAAGTTAAAGGCAAAAGACAAACAAGCCACAAACAAAAGCAAAATATTTTTTTTCATTTATTTCTATTGAGTTTCAACATACGAGTGAAGATGACTAATAGCTAAAGATGTAACAACACGACCCCTAGGGGTTCTCTTTAAAAATCCAATTTGCAAAAGGAATGGTTCCACTACTGTTTCCAATGTTGCGGGTTCTTCGCCTAATGCAGCTGCAAGAGTTTCCAATCCTACAGGTCCATTATTATACGTATCAATGATAAAAGACAACAAGCGTCTATCTGAATGATCTAAACCCAAATGATCTACTTGATGCAACCTCAAAGAATAATCTACTAAATTTCTATCAACCATTCCTACTTTCTCTTGAACAATCGCATAATCTCTCACTCGTCGCAATAATCTATTCGCAATTCGAGGAGTTCCTCTACATCTACGAGCTATTTCAAAACTGGCGTCAGTAGTCAATAAAAGATTAAAAAATTCTGCTGCTCTTTGCACAATTTTTTGCAGATCATCAGTGTTATAAAAATCCAATCGTTGAGTAATTCCAAATCTATCTCTCAATGGAGAACTAATTGAAGCCGGCCTAGTGGTTGCACCTACCAAAGTAAAACTGGGCAATTCTATCTCTCGTGTCCTAGCAGTAGTACCCTTCCCGACCGTTAAATCAAGTCTAAAGTCTTCTAATGCAGGATATAAAAGCTCTTCTGCAACCTTCGTAAGTCTATGAATTTCATCAATAAATAACACTTCATTAGGTTCTAAGTTGAGTAACAATCCAATAATGTCTCTTGGTCTCTCTAGTGCAGGAGCACTGGTTATACGACATTTTACGCCAAGCTCATTTGCCAGGATTACAGCTAAAGTTGTTTTCCCCAAGCCAGGAGGTCCATATAGCAAAACATGATCCAAAGATTCTTTTCTTGATAAAGCAGCTTTTACTGATATCGAAAGAACCTCTTTCAATAAAGATTGACCGATAAATTCATCCCAAGATTTTGGCCGAAGTGAATCATCTCTCCTTGGCTTCAATTCCTCACCCAAAGGAGTAGGATCAACCAGCCTTGCCTGCCTTTTCGCAACGCTTGAAGAAGTATTTTCAAAACCAGAGGACACAATTGCCATATTGGAAGGATAAGAACAGTTGTGTAATCTCAAAAGAGTAATGATAGAAAATGTCTAAAGCTAAAAATAAAAACCAATCAAAAGCCAAAAACAGCAAGAGTAACAAAATACTTGCTGATAATCGCTATGCAAGACATCAATACGAAATTTTAGAAACTTTAGAAGTCGGAATTGAACTATTGGGAACAGAAGTCAAATCCATACGTACTGGAAACATTAATTTAAGAGATGGATTTTGTCTTATTCGAAAGGGTAATCTTCTTCTACATAATGTGCATATATCAAAGTTTAATAATGCAGGTCAATATTTTAATCATGACCCTTTACGAATCAGACAATTACTAGCCCATCGTAAAGAGATAAATAAATTAGAAAGCCAAATTAACAGAAAAGGGTTAACACTAATACCTTTGAATATTTTGCTTAAAGGATCTTGGATAAAAATAACTTTAGGTCTGGGCAAAGGAAGAAAGATCCACGATAAACGAGAGAATGAAAAAAGAAAGCAATCAGAAAGAGAAATGAAAGCTGTTCTGTCACGCTATTGATGAAAAAATTATGTTCTTAATGAATAAACAAAAAATAATCAAGACAAGTGGTGCGCACAAATAGGTTACCTAAGATAATACTGGGAAAAAACTAAGTGAAAAATATTCAAAGTAACACCAATTCTCCATTTATCAGCAAATGCTTATAAAACAGCACTCTTTGCTCATGCAAAAAGTGCTAAAGGAAGAGACTTATTTTCAAAATTTTCAAATCATTTCCAACAAAAATTCCTTAAATCAACGAATTATTTCTAGGAAACAGGGGGCTCAAGACTGACATTTTCAGGAGGAGGCGAAGGGTCTGGATCCGCAATTAACATATGCTGCAAAACAATTTCAGGACGCTCACTATCTCTCCATCTAATGCGATAGGCAGGCATTTTAGTGCCTCTACTAGTTGTCTGCTCTACAGGTTCCATAACCCAACCGCGCCTAGAACGGCCTTGAGGATTGCGCTTAACCACAGCATCAGTGTGCTTAAACCTGAAACCAACGCGCTCTCCGCTCATCCCTAGTCGAGTTAAACTTGCTCTATTATCCACTGTCATGGCCCCCCTTTGTTTACTGAGAACCGGACTCCGGACGAAGCAAAGGAAAAGCAATCACATCTCTTATAGAAGGACTATCCGTCAAAAGCATTACTAAACGATCAATCCCTATACCCAATCCCCCAGTAGGAGGCATACCAACTTCTAAAGCATTAAGAAAATCTTCATCTATCGAATGAGCTTCTTCATCACCCTCTTTTTTACGGATTTGTTGTTCTATGAGTCTTTCTCTTTGATCAATGGGATCAATAAGTTCAGTAAATGCATTAGCAGTTTCTCTCCCAGCAATAAATAATTCAAATCTCTCCACAAAACCTTCTTTTGTTCTGTGTTTTCGAGCCAATGGAGAAATCTCAATAGGATAATCGATCACAAAAGTAGGTTGAATTAATAAAGGTTCGACAGCTTGTTCAAATACTTCGTTCAATAATCTGCCAACACTATTTCCCTTATCAGTAATCTTTAAGCCAGCTTGAACCATAGCTGATATTGCCTTATCTGTATTATTTTCAAAAGAACGAAAATCTATACCTGTAACCTCTAAAACAATAGATTGCATTGTTACTCTGCGCCAAGGAGGAGTGAAATCTATAGTTTCACCTTGATAAGAAATTTTGGTAGCACCACAGATCTTTTTACAAACTGAAGAGATCAAATCCTCAGTTAAAGTCATCATCTCTTCATAATCTGTAAAAGCTTGATATATTTCGACTGAAGTAAATTCAGGATTATGCCTTGTGCTGACTCCTTCATTTCGAAAAATTCTTCCTAATTCATAAACTTTTTCAAAACCTCCTACAACCAGTCTTTTCAAATGTAGCTCTGTAGCGATTCTGAGATAAAGAGGCACATCAAAAGTATTGTGATGAGTAATGAAAGGTCTTGCATCTGCACCACCAGCCTCTGATTGCAAAACCGGGGTTTCAATTTCTAAAAATTCCCGCTCATCAAGCCATCGTCTTATATGACTCACCATTAAAGCTCTACGACGAAAAGTGTTCCGACTATCAGGATTAACAATTAAATCAAGATAGCGTTGTCTATATCTCTTCTCTATATCTGAGAGTCCATGCCATTTATCAGGAAGTGGCTGCAAAGATTTAGAAAGCATTGTCCAAAAATGAACTTTTACAGATAACTCCCCACGATCAGTTCTTCTTAAAATGCCTTCTACACCTATCCAATCTCCAGAATCCACAAAATCTGTAATTTGTTTAAAAGAAGAAGGTTCTTGATTTACCAAATCAAATTCTTCAAGAGTTTTCTTGTCTAAAAACAATTGAATAGTCCCACTTTCATCCGATAGCGTAAAGAAAGCAAGCTTTCCCATTACACGTCTTGCAAGAATTCTTCCTGCTAGTACAACCTTTAAATCTCTTTCTTGACCTTTGGGTAAGTCTTCGTGATCAACTTGTAGTTGTGCAGTCTTATGAGTTGGTTGAAAATTAATTGCATAGGGATCTTTACCTGCTTTCCTTAAAGAAGCAGCCTTACCTATTCGTGTAGCTCTTAAGTCTGACAAAGGAAAATTAAATCAAGTTATTTAAACTGAGATTAGAGATTATCTAAAGAAGAGAAGAAAAAAAAGTACTTTTTTGTGTTTAAGAGCCAACAGGAAACTCTCCTAATCTCTGAGAAGAATAACCAATGCCACGAACAGTCAAAATTAGCTCTGGATTGCGAGGATCTGGCTCCAACTTTCCTCTTAAACGCGCAACATAAACATCAACTACTCGCAAATCAGCTGCACGTCTAGGTGGATACCCCCAAAGCTGTTCTAGTATCTCTGCTCTAGGAACAACTTTGCCAGGATCACGAAATAATAATTCAAGCAGACTAAATTCTGTATAAGTTAATCCAATTCTTTCCCCACCTCTGCTCACTTGTCTCCGATTCGTATCAACAACCAATTCACCTAATTTCATAACTCCATGACCAGCAGGAACCTCTCGTGGTTCTGCGACAGATGCTCCTGGTCCCATCCTTCGTAGAATGGTTGCTATGCGAGCTTCAAGTTCTTTAGGACTAAATGGTTTCGATAAGTAATCATCAGCACCTAAATCAAGACCAGCCACTTTCTCTGAAATAGCTTCAAGTGCGCTAAGAAAAATTATTGGTACTATTGATTCTGCTCTTAAACGCCTACATACTGCAAAGCCATCAAGCTTTGGCAACATGACATCTAATACAACAAGATCTGGAGATTCTTTATGAAAAACATCTAATGCTTGTTCTCCATCTTGTGCTGACACAACGGTATACCCAGACAACTCTAATCTTGTTACCAAGACTTTTAAGACAGCTGGTTCATCATCTACAACAAGAATTGTTGCTTTATTTGATAATGCGGCACTAGAAATTGGCCCATCATTGCTCTTCTCAAGCATGGATGAACCTTCTTCATTCATGAGTATTTCCTCTTTAAGCCATCAACAATAACCTCTTTAGAGGTAATTCGTATACCCCTCAAACGCAGTTTTTTCAAATTTCCAGCTTTCTAGTAATTTATACTTAGTGCGCAAGAGCAATCAACAAGTATCATTAAACATCCAAAATCTGTATTTTATCTATAACCTACAATCAATTTCTAGAATTTCTCTGAAAAAATGTTCTAATACATAATTGACAAAGAAATGGTGCAAGAAATCCAGTCATCACCGACCCGGCTAATATAGTTTGAAAAGCCCATTTATTAAACAAGACAAAATCATTGATATTGCCAAAAACAATTTCCTGAAACCATACTAATAATCCACTTAGAAAAGAACCAAATAAAGCAAACAATCCAAGAGAAAACGGCTTGTCAATATATTCTTTTTTCTGCCCCAAGCAACCCCAAAAGTAACCTAAAAGCATCAAAGCAGGTAACTGAGTGTTTATACCTAGATTAATTGCATCCCCCATCATGCCTAAGCAAAATCCAGCAAACATCCCGGCAATAGGCCCTTGATATAAAGCCCATGGCAAAAGCCACAGCTCTGCCCATCTTGGCCCTACCCCTAAAAGAGACAAATAAGGCGGATTAATTAATGTCAGAAATGGTACTAATAGAGCCAAAACTTGATAGAAAGATTTTTTCTGATTTTTTCTCACAAACCTTTTCTAATCTGAACCCAATCAATGGCCTCAGGCGATGCAGTTAACTGAACAAGCGCATAAGGAGATGGCAAATTTTTTAAATTAACGTACTGAATCACACCCACAGGTAAATTTGGTGGCAAAACAGTACTAGCAGGAGATGTACTAATTACATCTCCTGCTTTTGCTTGCGGAGTCTTTTCTAGAAAATTTAATTGAGGTCTATGAGTCCCAATTCCAGTTAAAACACCATGGACCTTTTTCTGTTCAATCCAAACAGCCAAATTTGTCCCAGGAGCAGTTAACAAACGTACCTTAGAGGTCGTTGGAGTAACAGTTTCAATAAAACCGAGCAATCCTCCAGGTCCAAGAACAACATCACCACTAGAAATACCATTTGTAGAACCTTTATTCAGTACTAATTGTTGCCAAAAATCTCTAGATCGTCTGGAAATTACTGCTGCAGAAGTCACATCATCCGCTGAGGTAACTTTCAAATCCAATAATCTTCTTAAGCGCTGATTATCTTTCTCCAATAAATCAAGTCTTATTTTTTGCTCAGTATCAATACCATTTACAATCCATTCGCGCTGCGCAGTGCCAGGCCAAAATGGTCTGGAAATAACCGCAAAGCTATCAACCAAAACTGCGCCTTTCGAAAAACGTACTAAAACCAAACCTAAAGTAAGACCAAGTAAAGACCAAAACCTTTTCTGATAAATCCAACGAAAAAACACTTTTCGCAGTGGAAAAATCATTAAATCAATCTCTCACTGCATTTCTAGCATAGTCAGGTGTATCCACTACTCTCTTCAATCGTTTGAAATTATCCAATACTTCACCACATCCATTCACAACACACAACAACGGATCTTCTGCTACATGGGTAAAAATTCCTGTCTCATGGCTTAGCAAATCACTAATACCTCGCACCAAAGCTCCTCCACCTGCCATCATAATTCCTCTATCTACGATATCCGCTGCCAATTCTGGAGGAGTTCTTTCCAAGACTCTTCTAACTGCATCAACAATTTTTGTAAGGGGCTCAGACATTGCTTCTCTAAGTTCTCCAGCTTGCAAAGTAATTGATCGAGGCAAACCTGAGAGCAAATGAAGTCCTCTCACATCCATAGATTGCAAATCGAAATCATTATCTGGAAACGCAGAACCAATTCTAATTTTAATTTCTTCAGCAGTTCTCTCTCCAACAACAAGGTTATGAACCTTTTTTAAATAAAAAGCTATTGAATCATTTATTTCATCACCTGCAACACGAACAGATTCACTTAAGACAGTTCCTCCAAGGCTTAACACTGCTACTTCAGTTGTACCTCCTCCTATATCAACAATCATTGTTCCAATAGGTTCAGTAACAGGAAGGTCTGCACCAATAGCAGCAGCCACTGGTTCATCAATTAAATGCACCTCACGAGCTCCTGCCAAGCCTGCTTCTCGAACTGCTCGGCGTTCTACGCTCGTTACACCACTTGGTATTCCAATCACTAATCTTGGTGCAATGATTCCACGCCCTTCATTACATTTTTGAATAAAGGTTTTCAACATCTGCTCTGCAGCATCAAAATCAGCAATAACTCCATCTCTTAAAGGCCTAACCGCTCGGATATTCCCTGGTGTTCGCCCAAGCATCATTTTTGCATCATCCCCTACAGCCAATGGCTCACCTTCCTCTAGATCCATTGCTACAACAGAGGGCTCTTCTAGCACTATTCCTTTGCCTTGCACATAAATCAAAGTATTAGCTGTACCTAGATCAATTCCAATATCTCTAGAAAGTCTAAAACGTTTTAAGAACACGGGCGAAACACTGAATAATATCTAACAATAATCAAGTCTATTCAAATTGCACAAGATATTAGAAAAATTATGGTTAGGAAAATCATACTTACACAAAGCAAGCTATAGTTAAGGAAAATTAATTACAAGATAAAAATTTATGAGTATTAATTCAATTAATCTAGTAGGAAGAGTAGGAAGAGATCCAGAAGTCAAATACTTTGAATCTGGTTCAATAGTTGCAAATTTAACGTTGGCAGTAAATAGACGAAGTAGAAATGATGAACCTGATTGGTTTAATCTTGAAATCTGGGGTAAGCAAGCTCAAATAGCTGCTGACTATGTAAAAAAAGGCTCACTTTTGGGAGTTACTGGTAGCTTTAAGTTAGATCAATGGAAAGATAAATTAAGTGGAGCAAATAAATCTA
>QCKE01000001.1 GCA_003215555.1 Prochlorococcus sp. AG-409-K04 | reverse complement strand
AAATCTATCGCTGATTATTAGATATTTTGAGGTTTTTATTGTATTTATTGGTTCCTTTAAGTATGTAAAACTAGGGATATAAAAAGTTAGTAGAAATCTTGCTTTATCATTGCTATATGGATCAGCAATGATTATATTTTCTTCCTTTATTATGTTTTGAACATGTGGTTTTGTTATAAAATCTTTAAATTCTTTATTTGAATTTCCTATTAATCCCTGCGAAAATAAAATCGAATATAAAGCTGCATGAATTGTTAGTATTATCATTAACTCGTTTATTCTGAATGCTGCCTTTTTTGATTTATAATTGAGATGTATCCCAAATATTACATAATAAATACCATATATAAATACTAATATTGATGTTGTAAATTTTTGATTGATTAAATTTACAATATTAATTGAAGATAATATTTCAAATATAATAAAGCTTGACCCAATTAAAAAGAATGATATTCCAATTGCTTTAAGAATAGTTTTTGAATAAATAGACTCATTGCATAGATATCTTTCAATTGCTATAGATGATAAAATAGATATCCAAGGTATTATTATTAAACAATAGTGAAAATGATTAGAAGAGCTAACCATTAGTAGAAAAGTTGATAATAGAGGTGTCCCAATTAATAGGCTTTTAGTTTCAAGTGATTTCTTCGAAAGTATATATTTTATGCCAAAGATTGAAACAAATCCACAAGGTAATGAAAGTAGAAATAGATTTCTTGGATAAAATATAAATCCGTTTAATATTTGATTATTACCACTGTTGAAGGCTTTCTGGCTTGTAAAACTAACCAATTCAGAAATAGCTTGTTGTCCATAGGAATTGTATGCTAATAAAATACTTATAATTAAAGGTATTGATCCTAAAAATAATCCTAGAAATAAATACTTTAAATTCTGAAAAGAATATCTCTTGGAGACTAAATATATATATGGTGCAAAGCTAATTAAGGGTAGAAGTTGCATTGAACTTCTTACTATAAATGCAAATGAAAATATTATCCCTGCTGCAAGCCAATGACTTGAATTGCTTTTCTGTTTTCCTTCTTGGCATTGATTGGTATTATTAGATATAAGATATATGGAAATTAAATTAAGAGAGACAAAAAGCATATCAGGACTAGCATAATGGCTATATTGAAACCATATTGGCGTAGATAAAAGTATTATTACAGCTATGTACCCTGTCCTTTTATTTGTGAATAAGGAAGCTATTTTAAATGTATAAATATTTGCTATTATTGATGATATAAAGCTTGGCAATCTAGCTGAAATTTCATTTATACCAAATAATTTTAGGCTTACAGCAATTAGCCAGTAACTGCCAATTGTTTTGTGATGAGGTTTTTCAAAAGGTGTAAACCAATTGTTCTTTAATAGGATTAATCTAGAACGGCTTGCATATACTGCTTCATCATGAGATATGAGGCTATGGTTGTTTATGAAAAATAAGCATGCAGCAGATAAAATTAAAGTTAAAAATATATATAATTTAAAATTATTTGAGAAACCTACTTTATTTCTCAGAAAGGATGACATTTTATACAATAGTCCTTTTAAGAGATTAGTTCTATACGTTTAGGTTTTCACGAAATATAGAAAATATTTATTTTTCTAGAGCATTTTAAATTATTTCTTATTTCAATTTACATTGAAATAATTTTAAGTTTTCTTGGAAAAAATATTAAAAAAAGACCTCGTCAAGTGACGAGGTCTTGAAGTTAAAGTAAGGATATTAAAAATTAGCTTGAGCTTGTGCTTAGATTTAACTTTGCACCTAAGTCTTTAAAATTGTATCCCATAGCTCTTAGTGCATGCCATAAATGACCTTGAAGTGCGAAGAAGCCAGCAATGTAATGGAAATTAGCGGTCCAACAACGTCCTGAATGTCCTAATGGCGCAATGCCGTTGCTGTAATCAATAGAATCTACAAAAGCTGGTGCGATTACAAATGCTCTGTTTAAAGGTTCTCCATAAAACTCTACTGGATATACAGTGGTGTTTTGGGAAACCCAAAACGCAGCTACAATTGCCATCCAACCAATTCCAGCAAGACTAAATGAAAGGATAGCCTCAGCAGACAAAAGGCCAGCTCCTTTTAATTTGTCATATTCACCTAAACGCTTGTCTTCCCATTTTGTAGATCCTGCTATTGCATGGAAACATCCACCAGTAATTTCAACAAAAGCTAAAAAGGCATGACCACCCATCACATCTTCTAGACTATCTATGTCAAGGAAATTAACTTGCCTTTCCCAAATCATCGATAAATCAAGATTATAATTTACTTGTCTAACTGCTCCTAATGCAGGATCATAAATTCCATGGATTCTTGCCCATTCCACAAACCAGGCACAAGCAATACCAAATAGAATCAAATGATGACCAAGAATAAAAGTTTGATTGTCTGGATTGTCCCATTCTAATTTGAACTTTCGTGCTTGAGCAACATTGCTTTTTTGCATGTCATCTGGGAAGTAGATAGCATGCATTAGACCTCCTGCTCCATAAACCATTGACAGGATTAAATGAACTATTGCAATAGTTACTACTCCAGCTCCAGTCCATACTCCAGCTTCGTCGAAGCCAATTCCTACAGAAGCCAAATGTGGAAGAAAAATAAGACCTTGATCTCCCATAGGTAAGGAAGGATCAAAACGAGATAGCTCAAATAATGTATTTGAACCTGCCCCGAAAGCAATCATTCCGGTATGGGCAGCATGCGAGGCAATAAATCGACCAGATCTATTGGTAACTGAAGAGTTGCCTGCCCAATAGTCATAAGTGACTCCTGGGTTTCCATAGGTCTGCATACTTTTAGAGTTCCTTATTTATAGATATAGGAAACATTACAGGTATTAATTTCTTCTGCCAGAAATAGTTAAAAGTCTTTATTACTCTTAAAATTCCCTTCTGTTCCCTTTTAGAAGGAATTGCACTGAAAAAGCCTGATTAATATTCTAAAATATACAACTGAAGTTTTTGGTATTTTATGATGAGCAGCTCTTTCCCCAGCCTTCAAATATAAGTTTGACTCTAATCAAAAATATTTTGATGGAGAACCTGATATTTTTTAGCCTTGATTTTAGCTGGCTAAAAGTCAATGCTTTGAGATTCCATATAGCTAGTTACTAAACTGAGAGATGAACTTTCATACTATAAATTTCAAATCAGGATTGGCTTTAAAATTAGATTGGAATCATCAATAGGAGGTTAATTGTATTTGTTGCTTGGATAGAAATTTTGATTGTTCCTTAATGAAGTATTCAATTTTTTCATATTTGATAGCCTTCGTGCGTGAAAAATTTATGGAATAAATTGATCTTGTCTTTTATGCAACACTCGTCCATTAATTAATAGAGTAAAAATTCCTATAAAAAATTCAATAGATTTTAATTAACTCTTACTGCTGAGAATTAAAAGGAAAATCCCAACTAGTCAATTTATGATAGTTTTAATTCTCAAAGATAGCTTAAGTCAAAAACTGACAAATAAAATACTTTTATATAATTTTCTTGAAATATGCTCAATTTTCTTTTATCAACTATAAATATCTATCAGAGCCTTAGTACATACATATTGCTCTGATTGTTATCTCTGCTAAATGCTTCTTAATCAATTTGCTTTTTATCTAGTATGAGTTACAAATAAGAAGTATTAAAATATCTTTAAGGGCAGAGATAAATGAACTTTTCCCGAAAATTACTGTTTAGCCTCTTACCTATTGGATTTTTATTTCCCTCTTTTTCTTATGCAGTTGAAGATGAAATAAAAAACACTTTGTTTTTCTCATCTTTAACTGAGGATGTTCTTATTAGCAATAGTATTCAATTCTCTGATGTATTTCCTGGAGATTGGGCTTATACCGCACTTCAGAATTTGAATAGGACTATAATTTGCAAGGAAAATGATTATACGGAAACACTTAATAGTGGACAAGCTTTAACTCGTTATGAGGTTGCAGCATTAATCAATGCTTGCCTTGATGGTGAAAACCTTTCAGGACTAGATTCTGATGCAATGCGCTTATTTAATGAGTTTGGTACTGAAATGACTATTTTAAAGGCAAGAGATAATCGTCTTGAATACAAAATACGTGACTTTTCTCTTCCATAAAATTTTATGTTTGAATATTTTTCAGAGCTTTCAATGCATCTTTTATATGTGCTGGGCCATTAAGTAGATCTTCAAATATATGACAAATAATTCCTTTTGAATCAATTACATAAGTTACTCTTCCTTCAATAAATCCTAGATATTTTGGTAAACCAAATGCTTTTCTTAGGAGATTATCCTTATCACACAATAATGGGTATTGAAGCTTATTTTTTTCTGCAAATCGCAAATGACTTTTTTCGGTACCGTTGTTTATACCACATACCTGTGCCCCTAAAATTTTGAATAAGTCATATTTGTCACGAAATCCACAAGCCTCAATAGTGCAACCAGGAGTATCGTCTTTAGGATAGAAGAAAAGTATAAGAGGTTTTCCTAGGAAATCTTTTTTTCTTCTTATCTTCCCTGATTGATCAATTAAAGAGAAGTCAGGTATTTTATCATTGATTTTCAAAGACATTTAATTTAGAGAATAAGTTTTAATTTGGATCAAAAAATATTTAAAGATAAAAACCATCATACATTTTTTATTTCTATTGGTAAAGCATCAAATATTACAGTCATGATTTAACTTTTATTATAATACTCATGGTTTGAATTTATAGCAAGGCATTGATCAATTTCCTTTGCTATAAATTCAGCTAAAATCCTATAACCTGTTTGATTAAAGTGTTTGTTATCTTTCGTGCCATGCAGATATGTCAATTTGCCTTTACTTATAAACATCTCAGATGAATCAATCATCCTAATGTTTTCTTTGTGTAATTTTTCTTTAAATAAATCTCTCACGTATAAGGATTTATTTAGATTTTTTTTGTATGAAATTACACCCATTTTTGCTAAAGGTCCATTATTATATTGTTGAAAAAATAAATGCTTTTTTTTGTGATTGTAGTATGTTGTAGCAGGAGAAGGTATATAAACAACACATATATTTCCATTATACTTTCTTTTGAAATTTCTAATTGATGTTGTTGTGTAATCTAATGCCTGATTAATTTGTTTATGAGTTAATTCAGGAGAGGCTGCTTGCATATAGTTTGATTTAAAGCATAGCTTATTAAAGCAGAAGTTATTTTTATAAGAAATTTTAGATGATTTATAAGACTTATTTGAACTTTTTGCTTTATTATTAAAACTATAATCATTTATATTTTTTATTAGTGGTTTTACTTCGTAATGAAATATATTAGCTAAGACATCAGCTAAAGGAAAATATCTTTGTAAAAAAGATTGGTGATGCCTTTCCCCTGTTATCCAACCGTTTCTTTGAATATCTCTAAAATAGTCATCTAAATCATTTCCTTCATAAAATGTTAATAGAAACTTAGGCTTCTCGCCTAAAGCTTGAATTGAAGGAAATTTTACAGAAGGGGCATATTTATTTTGTAAAGTGTCATCTAAAAGAAAAAGTTGGCGAGATAAGAATGATCCACCATTTGCACTTAATGCATAAGAGTAGGGTGTCAATAGGTTTAAATGATGAGCAAAAGAGTAATTATAATCTCCATTCAGGAATGAATCTCCATATCCTTCGGCATAACTGTCTCCAACTATAATTATTTTTTTATCTGTAAAGTTTTTGTATATGTCTGGATATTGCCATCTGCTAAGTGCAGGTAGGTATTTAAGCGATTGCCTTGGAAATCCTGATTTTTGTAAACCTGAATTAATCCAAGTAAATGTATAGATATTTATTAGATTTATTCCTATTAGTGTGGAGAATAGAGTCAGAGATAGATTTAATAAGATATATCTTTTGGACATTTTATTTTCCACCCATCTTGATTGTAGTAAGTATATAATTTCAGTCTGAATTAATAAAAGAAATTTGTCAATATTTACGCGCAATTTAAGTTTTTTGGCAATTAATAATTTTTTCTTTTGTTTTTTTATTGATATGAGGTTTGCTTTGCTATTTTTTTGAGGAATAGCTTTTATCTTCATGTTTCTTGTGTATTATATTAAAAATTTATTGATTACTAATTCAACAGCCTTGTATGAGCTTGCTATATCCTTTTAAAAATCTTCAAGTTTTGATAAGGACTTACAACTTTCCTTTTGCAAAATTAAATGTGTCTTGTTGTGATTGTAACATTTATAATGAAATTTTTATTGAAATTAGTCTTAAAAGAGATGAGATGATTTAATTTTTATTAGCAAGTAAAAACCAAGATAAAAATTATCATATATATAACTAGACTGTTTATGCCTATTTAGATTCGAAATTGAATCCCATCTGTCTAGCCATCTCAGGCTGTTGTACTTTCACAAATCGCGTAAAAGCTAGGGCTAGAATCCTCCAAAATAACGTGGGGCAAATATAATGTACTTTCAGGACATCATTTCGCAGTTAAATATTTTTTGGAGTAATCAAGGTTGTCTATTGCTACAGCCATACGATACTGAAAAGGGAGCAGGAACCATGAGTCCTCATACTGTTTTGAGGGCTATTGGTCCTGAGCCGTGGTCTGTTGCATATGCAGAACCATGTCGTAGGCCTACTGATGGTAGGTATGGGGATAATCCAAATAGAGCACAGCATTACTATCAATATCAAGTTCTTATTAAGCCTTCACCTAATGAAATTCAGGAAACATATCTTGCTTCTCTTGATGCTTTAGGTATTAAACAAGAAGATCATGATATTCGTTTTGTAGAAGATAATTGGGAATCACCAACTCTTGGAGCCTGGGGAGTCGGCTGGGAAGTTTGGTTGGATGGAATGGAAGTTACACAATTCACTTATTTTCAACAATGTGGAGGTTTAGATTGTCGGCCTGTTTCTATAGAAATAACATATGGCTTAGAAAGAATAGCAATGTATCTTCAAAATTCAGATACTATTTGGGATTTGCAATGGAATGAAAATTATAAATATGGTGATATTTGGTTACCTTTTGAAAGAGGAAATTGCAAATTTAATTTTGAGGATTCTGATCCTTTACGCCTAAGAAAAATGTTTGATTTGTATGAAAAAGAAGCGAAATCGCTAATAGATAAAAAATTGCCCGCACCTTCCTTAGATTTTATTCTCAAATGTAGTCATACTTTTAATCTTCTAGAAGCAAGAGGTGCTATTTCAGTTACTGAAAGAACGGCAGTTATTTCTCGAATTCGTAACTTAGCTCGAAGTGTTTCAGTCCTTTGGCTTGATGAAAGAAAAGAGCTTGGATTTCCTTTGCTCAAGAAAAGAAATTGAACTTGTTTATGTAATAAAAGGCACATCATATTGTATATAAATTGTCCTGGGTATTTGTTTTGGGTAGTTATCATTCGCTTACCCATGTTTTGGGTTATTTGTGAGGAATCCTAAATGAAACTTTTTCAGCAATTGCTGCTAGCACCTGCTGCTCTAGGTTTATTGGCTCCATTGGCTGCAAATGCAGCCGAAGTAAACATTAATGATGTTTCTTCATATGCCAATAAGTCTGTCAAGCAGGTATCAGCTCTTAGAGATGTTCAGTTCTCTGATGTCGTTCCAGGGGACTGGGCTTATACAGCTCTTCAAAATCTCAGCAAGAGCTATGGTTGTGTAGACAATATCTACACAAAAAATCTAGAGAATGGCCAGGCTCTGACTCGTTATGAAGCAGCTGCACTCGTTAATGCTTGCTTGGATGACAGCATAGTCTCAGCAGATGCTGATTCTGATGCAACAAGGCTTGTGAACGAGTTTGGTACAGAAATGACCATTCTTAAGGGACGTGGCAATGTATTGGGATCTGCAACAGATTTCAATGCAGGTGGATTTTCTCCTAGCACAAAAGTAAGTGGAAAAGTTGTTTTCAATACTGGTGCTATGGAGCTGAATACCAGCAATACTGACGCTCAAATGGGTGAGAAATTAACCTCTGCTTATGTGGCTCAGTACAACGTTAATACTAGTTTCACTGGCGAAGACAGGCTTTATACAAGAATAAAAGCCGGTAATATGGGTACCACTCCATGGGAAGATACAGCTCATGGTACTCACCTTTCTGCGGCCCATAACAGTGGAGGTACAAACGAGCTTCAAGTAGATAAGTTATGGTATGAGTTCCCTTTAGGACAATTTAAAGTTTGGGCTGGACCAAGGATTGAAAACTACTACATGTTAGCTAGTTCTCCATCTATATATAAGCCTGTAATGAAGCAATTTGCTTTAGGTGGAAATGGAGCAATTTATGGTTCTAGTACTGATGGTGGGTTTGGTATAGCTTGGACTCAGGAAACTGAAAGCAGATCTGATGCCAGATGGGCTATTGCAACTAACTATGTATCCAAGGGTGCGTCTGATGCTACTGAAGGTCTCCTCACAAATGAAGAAGACGCAAAGTGGTTGACAAAGATAGAATATGGTTCGCCTCGGATGCAAGTATCCTTAGCTTACACTGAGAATATTTGTGGTCCTGCCGATAGTAATTGTAGAAACTGGGCATCGTATTATTCAACAACTACTGCTGCAACCACTACTGGTGATTCTAAAGGTGTAGGTCTTAGAGCTTATTGGATGCCTGAAGAAACTGGACTTATCCCAGCAGTTCAGTTCGGAATAGACAAGATGGATGTGGATGATGACAATACTGCTACAGCAGTTGAGGCAACCATGTCCTGGATGGCCGGCTTTACTTGGAAAGATGCATTCCAGGATGGCAATAGATTAGCCACAGCATTTGGTTCACCTACTAAAGCAACTTCTATAAATAATGGAAGTGACGATCCTGCTCAAGATGCATTTACTTGGGAGGTTTATTATGACTATGCAGTGAATGATGGTGTTACTATCACTCCTGCAATTTTTGGATCAACAGATAGAATGGATGGCAATGCAAATGGCCATGATGATTTCTGGGGAGCTTTAGTTCAAACTACTTTCAAGTTCTAATTAAACTTTGTACTTGGTTACAAAAAAAGGAGTACTCGATAATGGGTACTCCTTTTTTGTTTTTATTTGGTTTATTTAGACTAGGAATCAAATAAAAATTTGTGAAATCACTTTCCTTGTTAGTTTAATTACCAGCAATTCTCACCTTCTCCAATAGGTATGCATATATCTTCGTCTTTGGCTTTTTTTTGCTGTTTTTTAGCTGATTCATCAAGAATACTTTCATCATCAATGTCTTGATCAGTTGTCCACTCTTTTAATCCGCCATAGTCAGCTTCTCCAGCATTGCCTACGTTTTGTGTGATGGTAGTTGAGGCAAGAAGAGTAGAGGCAGCAAGGAATATTGCTACAGGAGATCTTTTGCTCATTAAAATTAATAATCCTTATAGCTAATTATATATTGCCTTCATTAAATCACTTGTCGGTTCTCAAGAATACAAATTAACGTATCAAATGATGCATATCCTTGATATCTTTTTTATTGCCTTGATCTTTTCTAGTTCGCGCGATTCTTTTTGCTTAGAATAAATAAAAAATTTGTTTATTCTAGATGAAAAGTTTTGCGCGTTTTTTTTCTTCTATAGCATTTAGTTCTATTTTTGTTTTATCTGGTGCGTTTTTTGAATTAAGAGCATCAGAAAGGGAAGTCCGCGTCTATTCTGGTCGTCATTACAATACAGATAGAGAAGTCTTTAAGGAGTTTAATAAGAAGACAGGAATTAGGGTGAGACTAATAGAAGCAACGGGCATATCTTTGATTGAAAGGCTCAAAAGAGAAGGTAAAAATTCTAAAGCAGATGTAATTTTATTAGTTGACGCAGCAAGAATAAGTAATGCTGCCAAAAGTGGTCTCTTGCAGCCATATAGCTCTTCAATCCTAGAAAAAAATGTGCCTATTGATTTGAGAGATTCTGAGGGAAGATGGTATTCACTTACACGAAGAGTAAGAGTTTTAGTTGCTAATCCTAAAATTGTAGATGTCACTAAGATTAAAAATTATTCAGATCTTTCTAATCCTTCTTTAAAAGGTTTGGTCTGTTTGAGGAAGCGAAATAGTCCTTATAATCAATCTTTGGTTGCTAATCAAATAGTTTTGCGTGGAGAGAAGGAAACTAAGAGCTGGCTAAAAGATATGATCTCTAATGTTTCAACACCTTATTTCCCTGGAGACATTGGTATAACTAGAGCAGTTGCTAATGGAAAGTGTGGAATCGGTATTGTTAATCATTATTATGTAGCAAGAATGCTGGCTGGAGTTAATGGTAAAAAAGATAAAAATTTAGCAAGTAAAGTAGTTGTCATAACTCCAAACCCTGCACATGTCAATGTAAGTGCAGGAGGTTTAGCCAAGTATGCAACTAACAAAAAAGAAGCTATAGAATTATTGGAGTTTCTTGCTTCACCCAGAGGAAGTGAAGGACTTGCAGGTCCAACATATGAGCACCCTTTAGTTGGATTTAATCAAAGTAGCGAAGTTAAGTATTTTGGTGCATTTACACCAGATAAAGTAACCATAAAAGATTTAGGAAAATTCAACTCAAAAGCAATTAAACTTATGCGTAAAGCTGGTTGGGATTAAATATAGATTCCTAAAAATAATTAGTAAAGTTGATTATTTAATTTTTATAATATTATCCTCGCTAGTTCCTATGGAGAGGTGGCTGAGTGGTCTAAAGCGAACGACTCGAAATCGTTTGACAGTAAAATGTCCGTGGGTTCGAATCCCACCCTCTCCGTATTTTTAACTGATCAGGAATACTCCTGAGTAGTCATAGTGACCCGAAATGGGTCTATAACAGATGTTTTAGAGACAAGAACTATCCCGAAGCATTCAGGATAGTTCAACTATGGAATATTTGTGTTCGGGTTGTGTTCGGGGTTTTTAAAATTATGTTCGGGTTGCGTTTGTTTTTGTTATTAAAAAAAGAACAGACTGTTTTTCCCATGAAGGAAGTCTCTATAATTGATAAAGAAAATGAAAATCTTCAAAAAATCTTATTAGGTATGGACCAATTCATTTTATTTCTGCAAACCATTTTTAGGACTTATATAGATACTTGGAAGAAATCATTTGACTTCAAAGGTATAACAAAAAGGATTGATTTTTGGTATTTTTTAGGAGTTGATTTTCTTATACTTAGTTTATTTGTTTTTGTTGGTGGAGAAGTCGCAGCGACTATTCTTTTTCCATACATGGTTATAGGTATTCTTCCAAGACTGGCGATAGTTATACGTAGATTAAGAGATGCAGATAAATCTTTCTTTTGGTTATTGATTCTTTTAGTTCCTGGTTTTGGAACTTTGATTTTGTGGTATCAACTCGCTCAACCATCAAAAACAGACAGAAGACTCTCTCCTTAGATTTTTCAATGAAAATGTGTTTGGGGTTTATTGGGTAGTCATTTCCTCTAAAAGGAGTTAAAAGACTTGATTACTAAGTTAAACTTAAGACCTAAACTTTTTGTAAATAATTATTACGGATTGACCGTCATTTTGATGGAACTCGTATAAATGACTCTGTCATGGTTCGGGTTAATATTAGAACTTATAAACCACCAATTAGTTCTACTTTAGAGTTACTTTAGGAAGTAAAATGTTTATAAATATGTTTATAAATGTAGTTCAGTGATGTATCTAAGACTGCACTCTATTGAAGAAGGAAGATAAAAACACCTTATTCGAACGTACAAAGTAAGTAACCCTATGACCACCAAAACAGAACCCAAGTGGAATAAAAGAACCAGAAGGAAGACAACTATCTCCTTTATATTGCTAGCAATATCAAATAAGATTATGTTATGTAAATTAACTTTTAATAAATCTATAAATTAAAATGTTTTATTTTTCTAATAATTAACTGCTCAAAATCGAAAAAAGTATATTATTTACTTATGGCAATTATTGGCATATCCTGCTATTTTCATGATAGTGCTGCTGCACTTATATCTAATCAAGGAGAAATTCTTGGAGCAGCTCAAGAAGAAAGATTTAGTAGAGTAAAACATGATTCTGGCTTTCCTTATGGAGCAATTGAATATTGCCTGAAGGTTGCGAAAGAAGAGAATGAGAAAATTGAAGCATATGTCTATCACGAGAAACCTATACGAGTCTTCATGAGACTCTTAGAGACTTATTTCAATGCAGCCCCTAGGGGAATAACATCTTTTTTACCAGCAATGAAAAGCTGGTTGAAAAACAAAATATTTATAAAGGATAATCTAATAAAAAATATCAAATCTGTAGATAATAATTTCAATGAAAAAGATATTTATTTCTCGGAACATCATCTAGCGCATGCATCTGCTACTTTTTTTTGCTCACATTTTAAAGAAGCTGCTGTGTTATGTATAGATGGTGTAGGTGAATGGACAACAACGAGTGCATGGATTGGTAAAGATAATAATCTAAAACCTTTATGGGAAATAGAATATCCTAATTCCATAGGTTTACTGTATACTTCATTTACTTATTATTGTGGTTTTAAAGTTAACTCTGGCGAATTTAAATTAATGGGGTTGGCTCCATATGGAGAGCCAATTTACGTCGACAAAATAATGGATAATATAATTAATATAAAAGATGATGGATCATTTAAATTAAATATGAAATACTTTAAATATACTAGAGGTTTAAAAATGATATCAAATGATTTTTATAGATTATTTGGTCAGAAAGAAAGACATCCTAATGATAATATCAGTAAGTTTTATATGGATATAGCAGCATCTATCCAGAAAGTTATTGAGATTGTTCTTATTAAGATGACTAAGGAGTTGAAGAAAAGAACAGGTCTAGACAATCTTTGCCTTGGCGGTGGTGTCGCACTTAATTGTGTTGCTAATAATAAGATTTTAGAACTATCAGGTTTTAAAAATATTTGGATTCAACCCGCAGCTGGAGATGCAGGATCTTCAGTTGGAGCTGCATTAAGTTACTTATACATTAATAATAAATTAAACAGGACATTAATTAATGATAATTATATGAAAAGTAGTTATTTAGGCCCTAAGTATAATGATAATAAAATTATGAATTACCTAGAAAAATCAAATATTAATTTTGAAGTACATAGTCTAGAAGAACTAATAAGAACAACAACAAATGCCTTAATCGATGGAAGTATCATAGGTTGGTTTCAAGGGAGAATGGAATTTGGTCCAAGAGCTCTAGGTAACAGGTCTATAATTGCTGATCCAAGAATTAAAGATATGCAAAAGAGACTTAATCTAAAGATAAAAAATAGAGAATCTTTTAGACCATTTGCACCATCTATTCTATTAGAGTTTGCGAAAGAATATTTTGATTTGGATTTTGAATCACCATATATGTTATTCACTCGAAAGATGAAAGATGCTTACTTAATTAAGAATGAAGAAAAAACTTCTATGCTTGGTATAGAGAGAGTGAACAATATTCGTTCAGTAGTGCCAGCTGTTACTCATTTAGATAACACTTCAAGGGTGCAAACAGTGTCAAGATCTAAAAACGAACCTTTTTACAAACTCTTAAAGAATTTCCACAAAGAAACAGATTGTCCAATGCTAATTAATACATCATTCAATGTTAGAGGAGAACCAATTGTTTGCACTCCAGAAGATGCGCTTAAATGCTTTTTTAATACCGAGATAGATATACTGGTCATAGGATCATGTCTAATAACCAAAAAAAACAATAAGCTTGATCAAAGTAAACTATTTCTTAAAAGTATTATTGTTGAGGATTAGTATGAAAAAGATGTATAAAAGCAAGAAAGAGTTAAGAAGAGCTTGGCTTCTTTTCTCATTTATTTTTACATGCTTATTTATTATATTACCAAGATTAAGTGGTCATCAACCAAATTTAATTGCATTTTATTTAGTAATAACAATAACATCTCTAGCAATTTTAAAACCATATTCATTATCATACCCTTATTCAGTTTGGATAGAATTTGGAAATAAGTTAGGCAGACTAAATAGCAATTTAATCTTAATAATATTTTTCATTTTTATGATAATCCCGGTAAGTCTTATCATAAAAATTTTTAATTGTATAAAACTAATTTTATATAAAAATAAGCGTAATAGTTACTATAAGGATGTCAATAGCATGATAGAATATAATTTTTGTGATCAGGTATGATGAAACTAATAATTATTATTCAACAAATTTATAAATATACGATTAAAAGAAAAAAATACTGGATTTTGCCTTTTGCTATTATGTTAGTAGCTTTAGCAATTATATTAGTAAGCATGCAAGGTACTGTTATTGCTCCTTTCCTTTATACTGTATTTTAAAGGAAATGAAGGAAGTTAAAAATTTCTATAAAAATATACCCTTTAATTACTTTAATAAAATTGAATATAATTTAGATTCTATCTGTGGTAGAAATTCAATAAGAGAATATAAAGATTTACATAGTCTACTTTCTAGATTTAAAATTAGAACAAGAATTAATGATGTAATTGAGTTTGGTTGTGGTACAGGGCTTCTAGCAAACTCTATTTCCTATTATTATAGAAAAAATATCACTGCAATTGATTACACAAATCTAGCAATTGCAACAGCAAAAAAAACATCACAAGCCTTAAATTTAGATGTAAAATATATTTTATCTGATATATTTAATTATCATGAAGAAAGATTATATGATTTAGTTATAAGTAATGGAGTTCTACATCATACTTACGACTGCAAAAAGGCATTTAAAACTATATCTAGATTTATCAAGCCAGGAGGTTATATATATTTGGGTTTGTACCATAAATATGGAAGGAAGCCTATGTTGCAATTTCTTCAGGGATATAATTATTGGCATGGAGAACAAGCAGCTTATAATTTATTCAGAAGAATGAATAATCATATGCCTGATAATGTACACTCATACTCATGGTTTAGAGATCAAGTACTTCACCCTAAAGAGTCTCAACACACTTTGAGTGAGATAATAGAATGGTTAGATGATTTATCTCTTACCCTATGTTCTACAAGCATTAATAATTACAAGAGATTGTCAGATACATCTATCCCAAAATTGCTATTTAAAGAAAAATCATTAGAAGAATACTCTTACAAGAAAAATGTAATTGATTTAGAATTTTTCCCTGGCTTTTTTAGCATATGTGCTAGAAAAGCTAATTAGTAGGTTCAATATATTTAATAAGTTCTCCCCCTATATACTTACCTACCTCTATACTACCAAATTTTGTATTATGCCCTATATCATAAAAACCTTTATCCAAAATTACAACTTCTTTATACATAGGAATAATAACTATATTTGAGTTATTTAATCTATTAATTTCCTTCACAATTTTATCTTGTAATGAAAAGATATTCTTGTATCGTGTACAATATCTTTTAAGCGAATAATCTTCTGAAAGTCTATTAATAGTTCTATTCCCCTGATACCTACAACCAGGAATGAATTGCTGAATGATAATTATTTTTGTTGATGGGAATTTCTCTTCAGTTACTTTAAGTAACTTAGTAAAAATAGAAGAATAATTCTTAGCAGCAATTTTGTCACCCGGGGTAAGTTCTCTAGGTAACTCTTCAATAGTTTCAGGTGGATTTAAATAATTCCATGATCTTGACCCTCTACCTAATATATAAGTAGCGCCATTTAATGTTGGCATTTTATCAATATAACTCCACTTTATTTTCATTATTCGTTTATAGAAAAATGAATTCTCCTTTAATTTATTGTGAAGCTTTCTAATTGGACTAGGATTATTGAAAGCATTGAATGCTTTCTTTTCAGTAAATAAATGTATTTCATTAAAACCAATATAGAAAACTATCGCTTCTGGTATTATATCTAATTCTTTAAATGATTTTGCATGCCAATTTTTGATTGAAAAATAATGTCCTAATGAAGATTGGCCATCAACACCACCATTTATTATATCCACTTTTTCAACTAAATTCTTATTAAGAAAATTTTCGGCTATTTCACTCCAAGTAAATGCATCATCAATATACATCTGATCAGTTGTCGAACCTCCTATAGTAAGAATTTTTCTTTGAGGAACTTTTTCATAACCTCTGTAACCATTTTCATCTCTTGTATATTTTGTGGCTTCAGCAGCAAAGAATCTATCCCAATTCGGACCCTTTAGCACAATACTTAGTTTCTGATTATATTTCGCCGACGGGACTTTAGAAGCATATGGCTTTTTAGACAACCAAGATCCTAGAATGAATTCAGGAAGCAATATAATTAAAGATGAAAAAAGCAGGTTGAATAGAATGATTTTTTTAAATTTTTGCATTATAAGAAGAGATATTTTATATTGAATGATTTAATTTTAGAATCGCTAAAACGCCAAATTAAGCTATCTAGATAAAAGTGTAATATTTGAGCTGATACTGGCAAAAGCAAAAATATATTATAAATAAATAAACCATTATGACTACCTACAAAAGTAAAGACTGTAGCTATAATAGAATAAATAATTAAGATTATAAAATATCTTTTTAAGCTGAAATTATTAATATATTTTAGATTTTTATCTAATAGTTCATAACGCTTAGATAGATATACCTTAAGGGTTAAAAGTATATACTGTGAATAATGCATTGTTACACCAGCGACAATTGCATTAATAGGTTTATCCACAAAAAATGATGGTAAGAAAATACTCATTCCTGTTAATGTGGTTAGTGAATTTTGAATAGAATTG
Organism: Prochlorococcus sp. AG-409-K04; assembly: GCA_003215555.1. Classification (GTDB taxonomy): domain Bacteria; phylum Cyanobacteriota; class Cyanobacteriia; order PCC-6307; family Cyanobiaceae; genus Prochlorococcus_E. The sequence continues at coordinate 147,693 of QCKE01000001.1, read as the reverse complement.
AATCTAGTTTTTTGATATATAAAGATAATAAATATAATACATAAAGATATTAACCCTAGATAAAAAGACTTTGAAGGGCTTATTAAGCCAAGCATTAAATGGAGGTATAATCCAAATAAAACTATAAAAGCATTGGTAATCAATATAACTTTGGATTGAAACCTTTTTTCAATAGTTTCTATTGTATATAAATTGGTAATGCCAATACTCTGCTTTGTAACATGCCATACATTGAAAGCAACAAATAAAACATAAAAGATATTAGTATTAACAAAAAATAAACTAAAAGCTAATAATAAAATAACTAAACTTGTCCAAATAAACTCTTTCTTTTTTTCTAGAGCATACTTTCTCATACGTTGATCTATAAATAACATCCATGTAGATCCAAAATGAGGTTCAGCTAACAATAATAGAGTTAATAGAGTTATTTGCTTCTCTATTTCTGGTAGTACAAAAATAAGGCTTAGATAAATTAGTGGGAAAATTATCGGAAATCTTATAAAAAATAAATCTATCCACTTGTTAAATATCATAATTCTATCTTATAAATGGTATAAATTTTTTGGTTTTTAGTTTGTATAAGTTGTAATCCATACCGAATTTTCTTAATAGAGTTTTTTCTTCAAAATAGGAACCTATATCAATATAAAATATAATTGAAAATACATTTGCAAAATAAATATCAGAATATACAGTTGTTGATGTTAGATAAACTAAAATTATACCAAGATACATAGGGTGCCTGATATATCGATAAAGATAGGAAGTATTTAGCGAATAATTGCTAATATCCATATTCTCATTATTTTTCTTAGTTAATTCTAATAATTGTGTAATCCCAGTAAATCTTCCAATATCAAAATGAAAAACAGTAACTATCAGAAATATATTTGCTATTCTGTTCAAGATATATACTATCACTTCCATCCTTTGATCCAACGTAAAGTATATTACTTCAGGCTTTAGATTCCTTATTAGATCATATGCTGCAAAGAATATTATACATTGAACAAGAAAATAAATGAAAGGGTAGATATATTTTTCGAACTTATTTCCAAATAAATTTTTTACATTAGACTTAAAAAATGGCCTAGCAAGTATTGAATGTTGTAAGCCAAATATAGCCCAAATAATAAAGCAGAAAGATGAATTCATTTTATCGGCCAGAGGTAGCCCACTTAATAGTTTTTTGGGTAATATAGGCACTAACAAAAAACCAAAATATAGGATTAGAAAAAATATTTATATATATTCTTAAATTTTGCCTAAAATGAATAAATAAATCTTTTAGATTAACAATATAGGATTTTTCTAGTTGATAGGTATTGCCATTAAGAATTGCACCATTAATCATGAAGCTAATAACAATGGGTATTAAGTATACAAGGGAAAATATACCAATTATATTTATTAAATTAAGAAAGCTTTTTGCCATTTTTTTTAATTTTGATTTTCTAATTTAATAAATTTAATCTTCTATCAGCTAAACATGTCACTGAGCCATCAGTATTTGGATTTCCACCACAGTACTGCTTATCACTAAAGTGCCATCTTCTGCCAGTTAAATCCTCCTGAACGCCATTTGCTTTACAAAGATGAGTGCCAAAAAAGTTGAGCACCCCCTGTTTCACTGCAAGTAACATTACCTTTATTTGTTGCAAGGTCATCTAAAATTGTTTTGATTTAAGATAAGTTAATATCCTTCTGACGACTTCTTTTGACCCATCGCTATTCAGGTGATTGTCGTCGAGATAGAGTCTTTTACCATTTAACTCAGTTTCGCAACGGGACTGATTAGTATAACAAATCGTGGATAGCCCATCAATGAAGTAAGTGTTTGGATGCAATGATGCGGTTTGGCGAAAGATATCGGAAAATTCTTTGTGACGTGACTCTTGCTCGAACCTAGACGAAGATGATGCGCACTTTCTACTTTTATCATATTGGAACCATTCCCCAGAGCATACTTCCTGAGGGTACAAGTCATCAAAATCGGGAATGGGTGACAAGAGAATGAAATCCGTTTTTGGATTGCTATCTATCCAGTAATTAAGTTTCTGTATCCACGCAATAAGTGCATCACTTCTTGAAACAGGAGAATTTTTCGATTCGTCAAAGTGATTTGTTACATCATATCTGAAAGTTCCAATTTTTTCATAAAAGTACAAAGGTGCTCTAATTGAAATGACGACAATTCCTTTGCCTGATTTTGGTAAACTTGTAGTATCAATCAAGTCCTCCATTTTTTTGTTATTTGATCTGTTTTTCTCGACAGTCCTTCCAGATGTGGAGTTTGTATAATTAAGGATTGGGTATGGTGAGCCACCTACGCTAAGGGTTTCTATCGAAAGATCCTCACAATAAGATTCTTTTGCATCTGCGTATTGTCCTGCATGACTGTCGCCTATAAAAATTATTCTATACCCAGAGTTACATACTAAATCCTTCCCGCTTAGGATTTGCTTTTGTGTTCGACCTAGATATATAACATCTTTCAAGGGATTAGAAATTGCAAGTACGGCAAGTGCGCTTCCGAGGAGAATCCCGATTCCAGAAATAAACGAAATAAATCTTCTTAAATTTGCTTTTCTGAAAGGAGTTTCTATATATCGATAAGAGATGTGAGATAAAAACAATAATGCTGCAATTTGGATTGGTACGCTCCACCAAGACACACCAATTGTCCATCTACTAACTGCAAGGACTGTCCAATGCCATAGATAAAGAGAATATGAAATTAAACCTATGTAAACCACCTTCTTATGAGTAAATAGTTCGAATGCCGCTGTTCCTTCTTTTAGGGATGCAATAAGGACAGAAGAGAGTACAACAACTGCAAATGTGGATACTGCCGCCCATGACATCGGCAGATACATCACTCCAATAATTAATGCTATTAAAAGGAACGGGGGCAGTTTTCCTAGGAATTTTTCTATTGATGCGCGTTTCTGAAAACCAATGAAAATCAGACAACCTGCTGCCATTTCCCAAAATCTTGTTGGCATGAGGAAATATGCTGCTGGTTGATTAATCGAATAGAGATATAAAAATCCAATTAATGATGCCAAGGACAGAGTGATAAGGGTAAAAAATAAATTCCTTACGCCATTTTCTTTCTGCCTGCTAAAACCACTAATCCAGACCAGAAATGGAAAAACTAGATAGAACTGCTCTTCCACTCCCAAGGACCAGGTATGCATGAATGCATTAAGTTCAGTTGTCGTTCCAAAGTAATCCGTTGCTTGCTTGTACAGATATAGATTTGAAACTCCAAATAGTGCGCTTATTCCAGACCTCCAGTTCACAATGAACAGTGTCCCCATATGAGAGGAAACGAAAAGTGTCCCTAGAAAGATAGTTATTAGAACAAAAACTGAGAGTGCTGGGACTAGGCGCTTCATCCTTCGCTCATAGAATCCACTGATGAAGTCTTTTAAGCCTTTGCTAGGTCTGTTATAAAGCGACGATGTAATAACATATCCAGAAATCACGAAGAAGATGTCAACGCCAAGGTAACCGCCTGGAAGGATGTCTTTATTGAAATGATTGATAATGACCGCAACTACTGCAAATGCCCTTAGTCCATCAATTTCTGGACGGTATTTGCGATTTGATTGTGAACTACTAAAAGGTTTTGCCGACACCTTGATGAATTGACAAGCAGATATGAATATATTTCCTAATAAATAAGCAATTGGAAGTACTTCACATATCTCTTCATTGCTTCTTTCCATTCCTCTTGAGTAAGTGCAAAATATTTCAAATCAGATTCTTTCTTTTTCTTTTGTTCTTGTATTGCTTTCCGTTGGACATTGACTTTGGAGGTTTGACTATCTGAATCATTTTTTATTACATTTAGATATAATGCCGCAAAAATAATTTATTCTAATCAACATTATAAATATCCTTTTTACCTTGAGTAAGCGCAAATTAATACTAATCAATACAGCAGTAGGAATAGGCATATTGGGATGTGCCTTTGTCTCTACAATGACATATGATTTATTTTTTTCTAAACGTAGTTCGAATAACTATCAAAAGGAGAATGAATTTACAAAGTTAAGTCAAGTTCTTCAGGAAGATTCTTTCCCTGAAGAAATCTCATCTTTTTATTATCCTGATTATGGATTTAATTTTTTTGGTTTAAATGAAAAGATCTTCCCTATTAATGGTAGGTCCAATATAAAGACTTATTATTGTGAAGAGCAAGGGTATCTTTCATCTTATAAATCAGATAGATATGGATTTAATAATCCTGATAATGTTTATAACAGTAAATCTATTGATATTGCATTAATTGGTGACTCTTATGTAGATGGAGCCTGCACCAATGATTATACCTTTAGAAACAATTTAGATGATTTATCGAATAATAGCCTTTCTGTAGCTAATTTTGCATTAGGCGGCTCAGGTCCACTACTGCAATATGCTTTCTTAAAAGAATTTGCACTTTATTATCAACCTAAAAAGATACTTTGGTTTTGGTGTGTTAATGATCTAAGGAACTTACAAGATGAACTAAATTCACCTCTTAGATCTTATATGGTTAAAGATTTTACTCAAAATTTAATTGAACCTCAAAATAAAGAAAAAGCTGACTTGATTTTAAAAGAATATTTTCAATGGATAAAAAAATTGAAACGAAGTAATTTTGAGACAGATCCAACACTTTATGATCTAAAAGTAAGTATTTCTATGCGTTTTCCACTGACATATTCAATATATAAAAAAGTAAAGCGTTTTATTCCTCAATTTTATTTTGACACTCCAGATTATTGGAATAAAAAAACAATTCTAAGTAGGAATGACATTTTAACAAGAAAACTTCCACCATCTGAATATGAGCAAATGGTAGATGTTTATAGCCAAGTGATGAAAGAAGTTAAAGAAACTGTAAGCCAATGGAATGGAGAGGTTACAATAGTATTTATAGGGACTGGAGGTTATAATTCAAAGCCGCATGTGCCTAGAGAGTTTTTGAGTAAATCACATAAGTTTCAAAGAAAAATGGTAGAAGATGTTGCAATCAAAAATGGATTTAAATTCTTTGATTTTGAAGAAAAAATAGACGAGACTTTTTCTGCAAAAGATCATGTAAAGGGTTTTTCAAGAGGCAGAGGTCATTTCACAGATAAAGGTTATAAGAAAGCATCTAAAATACTATTTTCAAATTTATTAGAAAATTAACGATAAAATATAAGAACCTTGAAATTTTAATCAATAAATTAAATACTTTGCTTTATTGACTTTTAAGTTAAATTATTTCTCAATAATCTAGAATATTGTATAAATGAACGGGGCGACAACAGATCCTTGAGTAAAGATAATAAGAGCTCCCATTAAGACAATGGTGATAATCAAAGGTGCTAACCAATATTTTTTTCGAACTCTTAAGAAGTCCCAGATGTCTTTGATTAGATCTAAAAATACTTCCATTAAAAAATCCTCGTTAAATCAATTGAGTGATTTTGCTTGTTTTCCCTATATGATTTATCATCTCTTTTCCTTTTCCTCAGAGGATCATAACGAAAGACTTTCATAATTAAAGCAATAGGTTGAAGGACTATAAGAAAAACCATTCCTAGAACTATACGACTATTAATCCACCCCAGAGAATGGCCTAGTGACATCCATCCTTTATATGGATAATACAGAAAACGTGGTTTCAAAATTCCTATAAGCAATGACGGAATTCCTATCCATAAGGTCCAAGATCTGAAAAGATGACCACTGATTGATGGCAGTACCCATCCAATAAGAATTGGAACCCCCAGCCCAATGAGGAATCCAAATTCACGTAACTGTTTTTTAGAAATAGAACTTTTCATAATCAATCCAATTCAAACTCCTGTTTCCATTTCTCATCTTTCTCTGTCTTTGGTTGTTCTGTTTTGTAGAGGATCTGATTTTGGAGAACAAGTACGTCCATTTCTGTTCTCATAAAACATCGGTATGCATCTTGCGGAGTACAAACAATTGGTTCACCCCTTACATTGAATGAAGTATTGACAATTGTGGGACAACCAGTTTTCTGTTGAAATGCTTTGATTAATTTGTAGTAACGAGGATTGGTTCTCTCGTTCACAGTTTGAACTCTTGCGGAATAGTCAACATGGGTAATTGCTGGAAGAGATGATCTAGGGATATTCAATTTTGCAATTCCAAAAAGTTTTTGTTGCTCTTCTGACATCTCCTTACAAAGTTCTTTTTTTACAGGAGCTACAAGCAACATATAAGGACTTTTAGTACTCATTTCAAATTGATTGGCAACATCTTCTTCTAAAACTGAGGGAGCAAAAGGGCGAAAACTCTCTCTATATTTGATTTTGAGATTTATAATACTCTGCATCTTTTGATTACGTGGATCTCCAATAATTGATCGTCCTCCTAATGCTCTAGGTCCAAATTCCATAGGACCATTAAACCAACCAATAACTTTCCCCTCATCAATAATTCCAGCAAGTTCTTCAAAAAGTTTATCGTCTTCTAGACTTTGAAAAGGAGCATTAATTTTTCTTAAATAACTAATAATCTCTTGATTAGAAAATTGACAACCAAGATAAGTTCCCTTCATTGAATCATTCGGATTTATTTTGCGCGGTTTTCTGTGGTACTTGTGCCACCCAATAAGTGCCGCACCTAAGGCAGAACCTGCATCACCACTTGCAGGTTGAATCCATATATCATTAAAGATTTTTTCTTTAAGCAACTTGCCATTCGCAACACAATTTAAAGCGACTCCTCCTGCTAAGCAAAGATTTTTTATTCTTGTTTCTTTTTGTAGAGATCGTGCAAGTTTTAGAACGACTTCTTCGGTTACGACTTGAATTGATGCTGCTAAATCCATATGAAATTGTGTTAGCTCTTGATCCTTCCCTCGTGGTGGTGCTCCAAAAAGTTTATGAAACTTACGACTAGTCATACGGAATCCACGATGATATTTAAAATAACTAATATCTAATTTGAAAGTTCCATCATCCTTGATGTCAATGAGATGATCCTTGATTTGTTTTACGTAATTTGGCTTTCCATAAGGTGCGAGACCCATTAATTTATATTCACCAGAATTGACTTTAAATCCGCAGTAGTAAGTGAATGCCGAATAGAGAAGGCCCATGGAGTGTGGAAAACTAATTTCCCAGAGAGGTTTGATGTCATTATCTTTCCCAACCCAAGTAGACGTTGTTGCCCACTCTCCTACTCCATCCATGCAAAGTACCACTGCTTCTTCAAAAGGACTTGGGTAAAAGGCAGCAGCAGCATGAGATTGATGATGTTCTGAAAAGAGAAACTTTGGGATTTGAGACTCTATCTCAGGAACAAGTTCTTTTTGTAAGGATTTAAATTCTTTCTTAAGCTCTGATTTTAAAAACAGTTTCTCTTTTAACCAAACTTGCATTGCTGCAATAAAGGACCTTCCACCTCTTGGAGCTGCACCTAGATATGTTTCCAATAAACGCTCAAAAGTTAGCAGTGGTTTTTCATAGTAAATGATGGATTCGACCTCTCGTAGGTCAATATTCTGAGACTGAAGGCAATATAGAACTGCATTTTTAGGAAATGAAGAATCGTGCTTTTTCCTGGAAAAACGTTCTTCTTGTACTGCTGCCATTATCTCTCCATCACGAATTAATGCAGCTGCACTGTCGTGGTAAAAGCAAGAGATTCCAAGAATGAAGTTTTTCAACTTAGAAAAACAATCTTATATTTGTTCTATAAATCTAACAGATTGATTAATCAAAGATATTGAATTAAGTTTTTTTAAATAAACTGATTTTATAAGCTATGAAAAAGATTGAAGTTTTAAAAATGATCTAAAAATAAATAGTAATTAGTTGTCTTTTTTTTATATAGAAAATCTAGTGTAAGCAAAATGCTTCTGATACAATTATAATCTCTACTAATCAAAAAATTATAAATTTGCTGTATTTAAAACATCACTGTATCTAAAATTAATTTTTGAGCAGCAATAAGATTATTTTGTTATAGATTTCTCTAGAACAAATTCTCCTAGAATTAAAACATCAATTTTTGTTTTTAAGAATACATCTAAAGCATCATTTTCAGTGCTAACAATTGGATGGCCATGAAGATTGAAAGAGGTATTAAGTAATGCATAGACACCTGTTAAATCTCCAAATTTTTTAATTAGACGATAATATTCGGGATTCATACTTTTGCTAACTAATTGAGGTCTGCATGTTTCGTCGTAAGGATGAATAGCTGCCTGAATTAATTCAGAACCCTTAGGTGTTGTATTTGCGCATAAGGTCATGTATGAATATGAGCTTTCATCTGTATCTAAATCAAAGTAAAGATCGGCATATTCTTCTAAAACACTGCAAGCAAAAGGCATCCAAAAGTCCCTATTCTTTACCTTTTCGTTAATGATTTTTTTTATTTGAATACGTCTTGGATCTGCAAGTATTGATCTATTCCCAAGTGCTCTGGCACCAAACTCTTCTTGTGAATTACACCTTGCTATTATCTTTTCAAGAGCTAATAATTCTGCAATATAACTAGGAGAATAATCTTTTATTTGAATTTGATCTGAATCATTTAATTTATTTATTATATTATTTTTATTAATTTCTATACTTCTTCCTAGATATGGATTTAGTTTTTTGCACTTACTATCTTGATATATATTTTGGTTTAAGTGCATAAAAGCATAGCCAGCTCCCATTCCTTGAGAACTATCATCTGGAGATGGAGGTATATATATATAATCAAGCTCTTTTAATTTAGCAACTAACATATTGGCCTTAACATTCATAGCAACTCCACCAGCAATTGAAATCTTTTTTATTCCAGTTTCCTGAATTAGATTCTTCACCCAGGTTGTAATTAGATATTCAGTATAAGCTTGCAATCCGCCACTTATTGTATCAAAACGTTCTCCATCAAGTAATTTTTTTATTGCAAAATACATGTCTTTAGGCTTGTTTTTATAAACAAAATCTAATCCGTCAACATCTTGAATATTTTTAAATATCTGAACTAAATTTTGATAATACTCTTCTTTGCAATAAGGAGCTAATCCCATTACTTTGTATTCATGTTCATTAGGTTTTAATCCAAGTATTAATGTTATATACCTGTAAAGTCTACCAATTATAAAATTATCACCTTCTGCTACAATTGTTCTCTTTATCTCTGAATTATTATTTTCAAATATAGATGCAGAGTAGTTAATATTATCTCCAAATGCATCTAAGGTTAAAATAAGATTTTTACTCTGACGCTGTATAAATGGAGTGGTGTAGTATGCATAACAGGAATGAGCTAATGAATGATCTACAAAATATATTTTTTCAGGATTGATTCCTAAATGATTTACAACTACTTGCTTTCGAATTTCTTGACCAGACTCCTTAGCTTTTTCTGATGATACGTGCCCAGAGTCTCCTTTGATTCGATTAATAGTGTCTTTCCAAAATTGATTTCCAGGAAATTGATTTAAATCAAGTCTATCCTTAAATGTCTCAATTTGAGATATATTTTTGCCATCATATAATCGAGGCTTCCATATTTTATTTTGTTCTTCAATGTAATCTTTTACAGTAAAATTAGTATAGTGCCTTGAAAGAATATATCCTGGGCCCCATAATTTCGATACAAAGACAAATGCATTGATATCTATACTTTTAATATTATGTTCAGCTAATAGCCAATTAATAGCATTTATAGGATAACGCTCGTCATTTTTGACTCTAGTAAAACGCTCTTCGGAGACGCAACCCACTAACTTTTGATCAATAAATAATGAGGCAGTAGAGTTTTGTTCCCAATTAATTGAAATTATACAATTCATGAATCTTGTAATAATTTAATCTATATCAGTATCTTACAACAATAGCTTTTTCAGCTCTCTTTAATCTACTTACGATCCCTTATCTTGCAAAAACTAAATCTTTCGAGATAATCAGGATAAGTTCCTATTATTTCTGAAATTTTATCTAAAGGTAATTGTAAAAAAAATAATATCCTAATATTTAGTATTTTAAGTTTATATAATGAAATCTATTTTGCTATAGATTTTAACATAGCTAATATTATTTTATAATTAGATTTCAATGAGTTCCCAAAACGAGGATTATCTATTCGATCAGAAGTTATTATTGGTATTTGCCTAATTAGTTTAGAATTTTTCGCTGCAAATAGAGTTAGTTCAGTACCTATAGAATTATATGAATCAAAATGTCCTAGCTCATCATATACTTTAACCTTATACCCCTTAAAACCACTTAATGGATCTTTGATTCCCCACTTCAATCTTGTGTAAAATGAAAAAATATATTCTGCTATTCTTTGTTTCTTGTGTCTATAAGATACTACTATATCAGCTCCTTCTAAAAGTTTATTCTTTATAGAAACTATTTTTTCAGTTGGGTGTTGTCTATCAGCATCTAAAGTTATTAGATATTTATATCCCATTTTTGATGCATAAGAAAAGCCTGAATTTAGTGCCTGATCATATCCAAGGTTTTGATCATGTTTTATTACTTTGGCACCAGCCTGGAATGCTTTTATTTCAGTAGAATCAGTTGATGCGTCATTAACTACTAAGACATCTCCATATTTTAATGAAGAAGAAACTATATGAAAAATAGTTTCTTCTTCATTAAATGCTGGAATTAATATTAGTAACTTAGATCTATCCATTTTAAATAATCTCCTTGATCAATATCTCTTGTGAGCTGTTTTCCTAGTATTTTCTTCATATCCATGGGGGAAATACCATCTTCAGGACATGGTCTTAAAACCTCTAGGTCTTCTCTTTTTAACACATTTCCTTTTTGAAGATCTCTGGAAACCCTGATAGATCTTCTTTGAACAACGGAGGTCTCTAGTTCATTCTTTTCGATATTTTTGATTGTTGAGCCAAGAGCATTCTCTAGCTCTCGAGTCCTTGAAACCATTTCTGTCCATGTAGTTTGATTCATTGAAAATGCATGATCTGGTCCGCTTCTTGAATTATCATCTGTAAAATGCTTTTCAATAATTCTTGCACCAAGGGCTACAGCTCCAAGAACAGTGGAGTGGCCTGGTGTATGATCACTTAGCCCAAGAACTATACCCGGGAACATTACTCTATATGTATTTAATACTCTGAGATTTATGTATTTGAAGTTTTCTAAGCTTCCTGTGTAATTAGTATTACATTGTAAAAGTGCTAGTTTCTTGTTAATTTGCAATCCTGACTTAACTGCTTTTAGTACTTCATTAATATTAGAAGCACCAGTTGCAAGAATATATGGTTTATTTTTAGAAGCTATATATTCAATTATTTCGAGCCAAGTAATATCTCCAGATCCTATTTTATAAGCTGGTATATATGGATCAACGTGATCAATTAAATCAAAAGAATATGGACTAGTAAAAAATGCTATCCCTGCTTTGTCGCAAGTTTCTTTAAGTTGTTGTGTCCAAGAAATATTGATAGAAGCATCTTTATAAACTTCAAACACTGATTTCTTCCAAGATGATTGATGTGATTTTTTTTGTCCTAAAGCTTTAAATCCTATATCACTTACAATTGTTTCTGCCTTGAAGTGTTGAAATTTTGCGGCATCTGCACCTGCTTCCGCAGCTTGATAAATCAATGCTTTTGCGCGTTCTATGTCACCATCATGATTGGCTGCAATATCTGCAATAAAATATGTAGGTTGGCTCTCTCCAATAAATTTATCTTGAATTTTCAAGAATGCCTCTGCTTGTTCCATTGCTTACCTCTTGTATTCTGAGACTAAGTCCTTAATTGTCTCATGGATTTGTGGTGTCTTTATTGAAAACTGTTCCTCAATTTTGTTTATAGATAATGTCATATCTTTAGGTCTTGGAGCTCTTAATGGATTGGCAGTAGAGGGCCCTACTCTTGCATTTGTAAGATCTAGATTTAAGTCTTTAGCTATTTGAATACAAAAGTCAGCTTTGCTCAAGCTTTGAGATGAGCCTAAGTTGAATGTACCCGGAGTTCTCCTTTCTGCACTAATTGTAATTATTTTACAAAGGAAGTCCCCATGAACAGGATTAAACTTAATATCGTTGAAAAGTGTAAGTTTTGTTTGTTGCTGCAATGAATTTATTAGCCAATTGGCTAAAGATGCTTTTCTTTTATTTAGGCTTTTACCAACATAATTTGTTCTTATAATTGTTGCATTCATTTTCTCTGATAACAATTCTCCTGCGAATTTTGTCAAGCCATAGACATTACAAGGTAAAGGTTTGTCTTCATCATGAGGTCCGATTCCAGAGTAAACTTGGTCAGTTGAGATTTGTATTAAATGTGTTTTATCAGTATTAATATATTTTGAAATTATTTTTAAAGGTTCTACATTTGATAAATATGCTGATTTTAGATTTCTTTCACAATCATCAACATTAGTATTTGCTGCTAAATTAACTATTGAGTCAGGAATAATTTTAGAAAATATTGATTTTATTTCATTCTCAGATCTACCCAATTTAAAGACTTCATGACCTCTACATTCTAAATAAGGGCATAAACGCGATCCTAGATTACCATAAGGACCAAGAATAAAAAACTTCAAAAGTAATAGAAATATATTATCACGATAATAATTATATTTATAATGATAGTCAATAGAAAAATCTAATTATATTATAAGTAATAATATGCAATTTATTTATTGCGGCTGTATTTACAATAATCTCTAAAAGGTATAAATCTTTTAATAGTTTCAAGACATTTTAGATATAGAAGCTTGCAAAAACGATTTAATCACTTGAGGCATTGAATAAAATTTTTGAATACAATAAAAGAAATTTAAATCTAAGCTATCTACTTTAAATTCTATTGCATATATTCTTTATATTTAAGTTACATAGAATATTTTTAACTTTAGCAGACTAATTTGAGCAAAGAAATTGTTTTTACTATATCATTAAAAGGATTATCTCTTACAATCATTTTTTTATAAATGAAGGGCTTTCTAGATTTCTATTTTGCTCAAGGTGGTTAAATTCATATGCTAAATTATAAACTTTTAAACAGATTTTTCCCAAATATAATTAATGGAAAAAATTTAGTATGCCTTTGGTTATTTACCAATGATGCTGTTTTCAAAGAAATAACAGTTCAAGAAAAGCAATGGGCTAATCAATTGCCGAAGCGAAGAAGTGAAGAATATCAGTATTCAAGAGGATATGCTCGTTTTGCATTAGCAAGCTTATTCGGAATTAAACCTTTAGATATCCCATTAAATTCGTATCCTGGAAAAGTTCCTGAATTAAAAGAGGGTTGGGGGTATTTAAGTATTAGTCATTGTAAGAATGCAGTACTTATTGGTTGGTCTCCTCAGAAAATTGGAATTGATATTGAGAATTCAAACAGGATATTTAATGAAGAAAAAATCTATTCACGATACTTTAGTATAAAAGAAAAGAAAAGAATAGCTCTTTTCAATAATGAATCATATAGAAATGAAATTTTATCAAATTGGGTACTTAAAGAAGCATCAATAAAATGGCAACGCGGTAAACTATTTAAAGATTTGAGTGAATGGGAAATTTCTAATAATAAAGAAATAGCGATTCACAAAAAACTTAAAGAAGAAATTAAACTCTCATTAATTGATTTTGATTTATGGATCATAGGAATTGCATATAATAGAAACTTGCAAAGCCATTTTCCTATAATATGCATGGAATGACAATTATGTTACTTTTAGATATATCAATATTTTTACTTTTATAATAAAATATTTTGTATATATTTTATATTTTAGCAAAACTTCTCCCTATTTTTAATCTATAATTTATTTTATATTAGTAAAATAAATTATAGATTAACTATTCCTCTCTATAAATAAAATTAATACTTATATCCTTATTCTATGAATATTTGATTAAAAAGTGTACAAAATTAGTTTTAAAGAGATATTAGTCAATGTTAATATTTTAAGTTATTAATTGTATAAATTGCTTAATCTTTAGATATTTTAATTTTATGTCTTGAGATATCCTCTGCCCACAGCTATTGCCAATAGATAGGCTTACAATCAGTTAGGAGATTTTGTAAAAATTCACCCACTGTTTGTTTAGATACTTCCCATGAGCCACAATCATCAACTTGTAAACCTCCATTGTCAGTCGAAAAAGCAGAGGATTTCAAGCACTTTTATAGCTTTATTTCCAATCGATATCAATATTAAGAAGGGAAATACTTCTGGGCAAATGAGTATTATTTTCCAAGGTCTTTTGAAAATCACCTTTAATATTACTCTTTTCTTCCCATTCATTATTGAAAATAAAGGTACATATATTCTCAATAGGGTTAGCTATGGCTATATTTAAGAATCTTTTATTAACTTTAATTTGTAGTTTAATCTTTATCTATATTTGAAAGATAAAACATTTTTAAAAGATATAAAATTTTAATCAGGTCAAATGTATTGATGCTTCTATGTTGTTAATTATTATCCCGGTTACTGTTTATTTGATTTCTTTGTGAATTGTCATTTTATTTAGTTGAGGAGAGAACTTTTTGAGCTCTAGCCTTTCTGTTGTGTTTCTTCGATTCTTTTCAGTCGTGTATCTTGAAACTCCTGGAGATCGCTTTTCTGAATCGGGAACGGAACGACATTCAGTGCACTCAAGGGTGACCACTATTCTTGTGCCTTTTTTTGCCATCCTTGTTTGCCTCCTATTTTGGATCCTTAATATTCAATACCATATTACAACCTAATAGGTTGTTTTAAAAATATACGATTTGAATTGCCTATCTAAGAGGCATGATCAATTAACCAGATTTTAGCCCAAAAGTCTATTTGCCAAAGGGGTTTTGGCTGATGGTCATGAAGTTTTAAATTTCTCAATCTATTTATTTTAGGAATATACTTTCTCAATTCCATAAAATTATAGAATATTTGCTCCATTTTGATTGAAAATATGGCTGTCCATCAGTGTAAATAAGTTTACCATCTAAGAAACCATTACATTTCTCTGGTCCGAAGACTATCTGTGGTAGGTCAAAAAAGAAGATATACTTGTCCAAAGTTAATATCAATGAGATGGGTATATAATATAAATTTAGGATGCGTTAATTAAGGTAAATAATGATAGAACAGGATAAATTCTTCTATGCTTTTTTACAGTCAAATCGGTAAAGAAATCGAGAAAGCTTTTAAGTCTTCTGGCAGTGATTGTAGATTTAATTTATATCCTTATAATATAAAGAAAATATTGATGCCAAGTTAACCACTGTGAAGAAGATTGTTGTCTATAAGATAATTATAACTCCCTTAATTGCAATTGATCGAAGGCCATAAAAATTTTTCTACATGTTGATTGGTGTGATTTTTGTTGCTCATTTATTTTTATTTCTAAAACAACTCTTTATATATTCCATTAACTATGGGTATTTTGATTTGCTTATGATTTTCATAATTTTAATATATTTGGTTTAATAATATTTTCCCATTGCTCTTTTTTAAAACCCCTATATATTTCATAAAGAGGTACGTTGGGAATATTTCCTAAAAGATAGTTAAGCATAGATTTGTCGGCTTTAATTAAGTAATTCATCTCGCCTCTTAGATAAGCAAAAGTGATAGCTGGTAAAAGAAGTAGCCATGTTTTGATTTGGCTTTTATAAGCAAATATTACTGTTTTGAAAATAATTATAAACCAATTTGAAGGCATTTTAAAATACAATTTGTAAAGACTATTTGAAGACTTAGATATTCCACATCTATATATCCATGGAAATTTATTTGTATTTGTATAGCATGGATATAAAAATATATTGTTATTTTTATGTGATTTGTCTCCCTCACTTAATAGTAACGATAATGTTGTAGTATCATGATCTTGATGTCCTCCTTCAATCATTGGTGAAAGTATCAAATCGTAATTCTCTCTATACTCTGTCATTAATTTTATAAGATCTTTTAATGAATCATGAAAATGTCCATCCCATATGTTAATGCTTTTGGGAACACTTATTATATCAAAATTGTGTATTTCAGAAGATTTTTTTGCTTCTAATAATCTTTTATTGTTTCTATCCAGTATTACCATATCAGTTTTATGAATAGTAAATTTTCTTGAATAAATAAAGCTTAGTGTAAACAGCTCATCATCAGCATGGGGACAGATTATTAGAGCTTTATTGAATGAATATTTATTCATAAATTAGACAAATCTTTTCCAAATCTGTTCACTTAATTTTATATATATATCTTTATATAGTAGCACATTTAGTAGATTAAGAATTATCTTCATTAACTTTATCATGTATTTATTCCTATATGATTTTATATACTCTATGGGTTCATTTTTCTTATGACTGCTAATGTTTATATTTACCAAAATTCCTACTTTAGGGTTAAATTGTTTCTTAAATCTTGATAGTGAATTGTTAAATGAAGTTCCTAGAGAAAAAATTTTTGTGTTACTATTCAGCGCGTCGTTTATTGAATGATGCCATAGTGAAATACTCAATGAGTTATCGTAGAATTGCGAGTCTCTTATCATCCATAAAACATGATATATATTAGGATCTTTTGCTATTACAATATACGATTTTACCTCTTCATTATATAAGCCTAGGGTTATCTCTATAAGTCCAGCATTGAGAAGTCTATTTATCAATGAAAAAGGTGGCAAAGGACTTTTAAATTTATTATGCTGCTCAATAAACATATGCTTTAATTGAGTTTGATATTCTATTATTTCAGATTCAGATTTTATCTTTTTAAACGTAAATTTTCTTAGTCCATTCAATACTTTATTTCTAGCTCTTGGTTTATATGTACTGATTAGGTTGTTTAGATTATTTAAGTGCTTAGGAAAATAAATATATTCTAATTGTTGACTATAAGGGAAAAACTTTGAATTTTGAGTATTTTTTTCAATGCATATACTTGCATAAGCTTTATTTTTTATATTTATAGTTTTAATTTTCAATAGATTATTATCTATAAATTGTATAGGGAATAAAGGGGCTACAAAAATCTTTCGTGAAAAAGCCCAGTCACGATTGCTAGCAATTGTATTTATAATTTGCCAATTGAATTCTTCGCTAATTATTTTAGTCCATTTTTTCTTAAATTCTTCGGTAATTGTGATGTTCATTATATATCAAAAACTTTCTAGTAATATTATAGCAAGCTTGTATTATAGTTATAATTCATATATACCTTAAATCTATTATTAGTAAAAATTTTTGATTTTTGCTGATTATATACTATAATATTACAATGAAAGTATTGTTTATATTGTATGTTGAAGATCAATTTTAAGCTAAATAGTAATAAGTTATGGATATTTAGATTTATCTTTGCAGTCATTTTTTCAATTGAAGCTGTATATTTGACTACATATTCCCGATTCATGAGGAATTATCATGATTATCAATGGTATTTAGATTCAGGCAAGGATATTTTAGGAGGCACAGCTAATCTTTATGAATTAATCTATTCTCCTTTGTTTTCAATCTTTACTTTTCTAGCGCACAATAGATTTTGCAGTAATTTATTTTCCTATTCATGTATCCTATTTAATTTCTTATTTATTTTTTTATTGGCATTAATAATTTATGAAATTCCTTTAATCACTTTTAAATCGCTTTCTAAATATAAATCATTGGGCTACTTTATTTCAATATTATTTATTTTATTAAATCCCTATATGGCTAAATATTCTTTATTTCAATTTTCTGAGTCTTCTGGTTTCTTGATTGGTACTCTATTTGCTATTCGATATGCTAACATAAGTAGCTTTAGTTCATTTAAAAGTTTTTCTACCTTTCTTTTTAGAATATCAAGAGGAAGATTATATTATATGATAATTATTATTTTTAGTTTTTACAGATATACTAGTCTATTTCTTCTTATATCTTCAGTAATTTTTGATTTATATTTGCATTTTTTTCATTATCTTAATAAGAATCGTAAGAAATTTATTATTTTTTATATTATTATGATTTTATCAGCTCTAGTTATATTTTTGTTGGCTTCGTCATATCCATATAAGGCTTATGAAGATTCGCATGCAGCTTTCTCTTTCCCCTCTCGATTTATTACATATTTGATTACAACTATGGGATTTCGTGAGTCTTTGGCCGGTAAGTATGTACCTTCTATTATTCATTTATTTAACTATAATTTTCATACTTTGTCATTTTCTAATCCATATAATTATTTTACCTTCAGGTCCTTTCTATTTTCTATTTCTATGGGCTTGACTCTTACTTTAACATCTCTAATTGGTTTTTTTGGACTATCAAAATATTTGCCGAATGTATTTTATCCTTCTATATATTCATTTCTTCTACTTGTTTTAGCGGAAACAATTATATCTTCAGGACATTATAGGTATTTTATGTTTTTATTACCTTCAATCAATTTAGGATTTTCTATTTTCATGTCAAAATTTATTTATTCCTTCAAAGGGATGAAAGAATTGCACCAAATGTAATTATCATGTAACCCATAATGTTGGCTTTGGATAAGTTTTCATTAAGAATAATAATTGAGAGAACAGGAACGGCTATATAGAAAATACTAGTAGTCCAATAAATATTTGATAATTCAGTTTTAGTTAGTACATAATACCATATCCAAAATCCTAATATACCAAGTATTCCGATAGAAATACCTAAAATAAGAGGTTTTAGATGTAATAGTGAACTTACTTTAAAGTCTCCTATTAAGTTGATAAATAATTTTAGTAATACCTGGCAGAATGAAAGTATGAATCCAGATATTAAGGCAAGTAGTATGTTCATAAGTTTTACAAAGATATTAAATATTATAAGATAACAATAAATTAATTTATTTTAGTAACTATTATTCTTGAAATAAATTATAATGTTAAGAGTAAACGGATAACATAAGATCTTTAATAATTTTTTTATAGGATTATTGAATCTTCTGAAATTTAATTCTCTATAATGTAAAAATGGTATTCCTACTATATAACAAGTTGAATATTGAAAGTATTTTTGTTTTTCTAATTTCCGTATCAGTTCACTTTGAGTAAAATAATTAATTTTATTATTTTGAAAAATCGAACTCATTTTCCTTAGTATTGAATACTTGTTAGCAAAGCTAACTACGATATTTTTATAATATTTTCTATTTATTTTACAAATTTTTTCAATTGTTTCAGTTGGGTTTTCTTGATAATAGGCAGATTCGCAGAAGAGTAAGCAATTAGATACACTATTGTTTCTTGTATTTAGTCCAATATCTTCTAAACTAATTTTAGAAAGTTTAATCATATCTATACATTTTGTTTTTAAGCCTTTTTCAGTTGCAAGCTTGCACATTGAAGGTGATATATCAATACCAATTACGGATATATTTTTTTTAATTAAACTAGATGAACATGACCCGTCTCCGCAACCGATATCTATTAATCTTTTTATTCCTCTTTTTATTATTATATTATTTATAACCTTGTTTATCTTTTCCGATAGTATTCTATCAATAAATCCATTGACTTTATAGTTATTAATAGAATTTTGGTTAGCTCTTTTTTCATAGTAGTTAATCCAAAACTTTTTATTAATTTTATTTTTTTTGTAATGTGTCTTTTCTTTGAAAGATCTTAGATTCATTAAATTTTTATATATTTCATTAAATAGCTTATTTTGTTTTTTGTATAATATCTTATTTCTTTTTGAAATCGTTATAATCCATATCTTTTATTTTTATCTTATAAAAATTATTTCTTTTAAATAGAATAATGTTACTAACTTTTGTTATATCTCACCAATAGGGGTCATAGAGGAGTTCAACTTTTAGTTCTTTATTCTTTGAATATTGAATTGAAGTGATACATGCTCTTATTGTTTTTCCATTTACGTCTATTTCGCAGGCACCACAACTACCAGTTAAACATCCTGTTGGTATATCAATCCCAGCCTTTTCTGCTTCTTCTATCCAGTCCTCACCTTCCTGTACTATTGATTGTTTCCCATTTGGCCATTTGATAACTATTCTTCTTTTGATCATTTTCAGATGATTGAAGTCATGTTGATGTGTTTTTCAAATGAATCTGTCAGTTTGTTTATAATTTTTTCCCTATGCTCATTATGGTTTTGACAAGTAATTGGTATAGGTAAGTACCCTTTCTTTTCTCTTAAAAAATTTATCCAACTTCTTCGCCAGGCTCCATTTTCGAAAATTCCATGCAAATACGAACCTGCTATTAATCCTTCATTTTTCGTTTTTCTATACCAACCTAAGGCCTTTTCATTGAAAAGCGATTGTGCGTTATCTTCTTCGGTATTAGTTTCAGTACTTACTCCGTGATGCATTTCGAAGCCTGAAATTGTTAATCTTTGCGGCCATTTTATCGTTACTTTTCTTCTGGTTAAGGATTTTTTCTGTTTGAAATAAGTTTTTATTGGTAAAAGGTTAAGCCCTTCATGTGTATCCTTGGATTCTTGACTTTTCATCTGTTCTAGACTTAAGGGGTCGTTTAAAGTTTTACCTAACATTTGTAGGCCTCCGCATATTGCGAAAATATGTCCCCCAGATTTTGCAAATACTTTTAATTTTTCAGCTAGGCCACTGTTATTTATTTTTATAAGATCTTTTATTGTTTGTTTGCTACCTGGAATGATAATTGCATCAAGTTGACTGAAAAAATCTCCAGGTGTAATCCATTGAAGTTGAATTGATGATTCTGCTTCAAGTGGATCCAAATCAGAGAAATTGCTCATTGATGGGAGCTTAATTACTCCTACTTTTATTTCTGCGTTAGGTTTTGATCGCTTCCTCTCAAGTAAATCTAGAGAATCTTCTGGGGGAAAGATTTCATTGAGCCAAGGCATAATTCCTAATACTGGTATTTTTGTTTCTTTTTCAATCCATTCTCTCCCTTCATCGAATAAAGAAATATCACCTCTGAATCTATTGATTATTATTCCTTTTATTAGCTTTCTTTCATTAGCTTTTAATAGGGCAAGAGTACCTATTAATTGAGCAAATACTCCTCCTCGTTCAATATCGGCAACTAAAATGCAACTAGCTGATAAGTATTTTGCAAGTTTTAGATTTGTTAAATCTCTGTGCTGAAGATTAATTTCCACAGGGCTTCCTGCTCCCTCAAGAACAAATCGACCATTTTTGTATTTTTTCTCTAATTGCTTTAGACCTTTCTGAATTGCTTGCCATCCTGAGTCAAACCATTCTTCATAGTATTTTGAAGCTTCTGTAACGCCAACGCTTTTTCCAAGATGAATTACTTCACTTGTGCAGTCTCCTTGTGGCTTTAAGAGCACAGGATTCATTTCGCAAGTAGGAATAAGGCCTGCAGAAAATGCTTGAATGGCTTGCGAATATGCCATCTCGTAATTATTATCATCTACCCAAGCATTGTTGCTCATATTTTGTCCCTTAAAAGGTAATGGTTGCTCTCCTTTTCTAAGTAAATGTCTACAAATAGCAGTTGTGATTAATGATTTCCCTGCTCCGCTGCAAGTGCCAAGGATCATTATTGCTTTTCTTTGTGAGATTGATGATTTCACGTGAACAAAACACTTTTTAAAACCCAGTTCTTTGTTAGTTCAAGAATTGAGGCTTTTTCATTAGGCAAATTAGGATTATTTTTTAGAATGAATCTTCCTAGAGGTGTTAGTCTAACTTTAGAAGTTAACCCTTGTCCATCTACTTCCCTTCTTAAAATTCCAATTTTGATTAGCCATAAAAAATTGTCTTCTATATTTTTTTCACTTGTAAGTTTAAAGAAAATATTAGATATGAATTTTTCTTTCATAGAAAATACTTGTTCTGCTGTTAATCCTGAATTTTGGATTTGTTGATAAAAATGTGAATTTAAGGAAAGACACTTTATGGCTCTGGAGCTCCTTTTAATAATATGTTTATCTATTAAATCCATTTTTTTTTGTTGTGTTAATACTTGCTTCAGGATCTAAAGCTCGACAGGCCTTGCTAAAGCAGATCGGTGTTGATCATTCAGTCATAGTAAGTGAAATCAATGAAGAAAAATTCTCTCATGGAAGCATAAAGAAATTGGTTGAAATGCTTGCAATTGCAAAGGCGAAAAATGTTTCACCTCATGTGCTAAATGATGAGAAAGCATTGGGTATTTTGGGATGTGACTCCTTATTTGAGTTTCAAGGGCAAGTTTATGGAAAGCCTAAAGATTCTAAAGAGGCTTTAATGCGTTTGTCTTTATTATCATCTCAAAGTGGAATTTTACATACAGGTCATTGCTTTATTTATAGAAATAAAATGGATAATGCTTTTGCTCATAAATCATTTAGTGGAATGGTCAAAGGTGTAATAAGTACTAAAATTTATTTTTCAAAATTTACAAATGATGAGATAAAAAAATATGTGGAAACTAAAGAGTCAATTTCTTGTGCAGGCGGTTTTGCTATTGATGGAAAGGGAGCTGTGTTTATAGAAAAAATTGAAGGATGTTATAGCAATGTAATAGGGCTAAGTCTTCCATGGTTGAGAAATGCTCTTTCAAAAACTTCGATTTCTTTATTTAATTAATTTTCTATCAAATACTTTTAACAATAAAAAAGCCCCCAAAGATGGGGGCTTTTTTATTGTTAAAACAAGTTAATTGTTACTTTAATCTAAGTCAGGCATGGAAAGAGCTGGCTCGGTTTTTCGATCAATTCCTTTCTCAAAACCACCTGCAGCTGCTCTAGCTCTACCAGCATGCCAAAGATGACCAACGAAGGTAAACCATCCAAGGAAGAAGTGAGCTGATGCTAGCCATTGGCGAAGATTAACAAAGTTAACAGCATTTGGCTCAGTAATGATTCCACCAACGGAGTTGATTGAAGCATTGGGTGCATGAGTCATGTATTCTGCTGCTCGGCGAACTTGCCAAGGTTGGATATCATTTTGTATTTTATCCAGACTTAAGCCATTTTCACCTCTAAGTGGCTCTAGCCAAGGTCCACGGAAATCCCAGAAACGCATTGTTTCTCCACCAAAGATAATTTCTCCAGTAGGTGAACGCATTAAGTACTTACCTAAACCAGTTGGACCCATTGTTGTTCCAACATTTGCTCCAATCCTTTGGTCTCTAACAAGGAATGTGAAACTTTGCGCCTGCGAAGCTTCAGCATTTGTAGGACCGTAGAATTCTGATGGATAAGCTGTGTTATTAAACCAAACGAATGTTGAAGCATAGAAGCTAGCAACGCATAAGCCTCCAAGTGCATAAGCAAGTAAGGCTTCACCATTCCAAATGAATGCTCTGCGAGCCCAGCCAAAAGGCTTGGTTTGCATATGGAAATGACCACCTAAGAGTTCAATAATTCCTAGGTAATAGTGTCCTCCAACAATGTCTTCAACAGAATTAACACCAACCATATTTCCACCACCACCCCAAGGAGTCTGGAATAGATATCCAAATATAATTCCAGGATCTGTCGTTGGAGTGATTAAGCGAACTTCGCCTCCACCAGGAGCCCAAGTGTCATAAAGACCACCAAGAAACTGCCAGTTGATTGCAAAAGCTAATGAACCTAAACCAAGAACACAAAGATGACGACCAAGAATGGTTGTCATTTGATCTTTATCTCTCCAATCTGTAGAGAAGAATGGGAATTCTTCTTCTAATTTTTCAGGTCCAGCCAAGGAATGATAAATCCCTCCAAATCCAAGAACTGCTGATGCAACTAAATGAACAACACCTGCTTGGAAATAAGGCATTATGTCAACTACTTCTCCTCCAGGGCCTATGCCATAACCAAACATGGCTACATGAGGAAGAAGTATTAAACCTTGTTCCCACATTGGCTTATCAAAGGTGAAATGACTCACCTCGTAAAGCATCATTGCACCTGCCCAGAACACCATTAGTCCTGTATGTGCAATATGTGCGCCTAATAATTTTCCAGAAAGATTGATTAAACGTGCATTGCCTACATACCAGGCATAACCCGTCTCTTCAATACTCTGGTTAGGAGCTTTTAATAGGTTATTAAAGGGCGTTTCCACGTGGGAGTACCTCCTCAGGGAATACAAAGTTTTCGTGTGGCTGATCCACAGAAGACATCCAAGCTCTCATACCTTCGTTCAAAAGTATGTTTTTTGTATAAAATGTTTCAAACTCTGGATCTTCAGCTGCTCTAATTTCTTGGCTTACGAAGTCATATGCTCTCAAGTTAAGAGCAAGTCCAACGATACCTATAGCTGCACACCACATACCCATAACAGGTACGAATAGCATTAAGAAGTGAAGAAAACGCTTGTTTGAAAAAGCAATACCAAAAATCTGACTCCAGAACCTATTTGCAGTGATCATGGAGTAAGTCTCTTCTTCCTGTGTAGGGTCAAAAGCTCTAAAAGTAGTACTTTGAGCTTTTCCACCTGAATAGATACTTGTATCTTCATACAGGGTGTTTTGCACTGTTGCACCATGAATGGCACAAAGAAGAGCACCTCCAAGAATTCCAGCAACTCCCATCATATGAAATGGATTGAGAGTGATGTTATGGAAGCCTTGAATAAATAAGATGAAACGGAAGATAGCTGCCACCCCAAAAGATGGAGCGAAGAAAAAGCTGTGTTGCCCTAAAGGATATATAAGGAAACATGCTGTATAAACAGCTATAACTGCTGAAAAGGCAAGTGCGTTGTAAGGCCTAATGCCCACGAGTCTTGCAATTTCAAACTGACGCAGCATGAAGCCTATTAGGCTAAACGCACCGTGAAGAACAACGAAATTCCATAGTCCGCCTAGTTGAAGCCAGCGAACAAGACTGCCTTGAGCTTCTGGTCCCCAAAGGAACAAAAGACTATGTCCCATGGCATCGCCAGGGGTACTCACAGCAGCAGTAAGGAAATTACATCCTTCTAAATATGAACTGGCTACACCATGGGTGTACCAGGAAGTTACGAAGGTTGTGCCTAAAAACCATCCACCGATAGCCAAATAGGCAGTAGGGAAGAGAAGAAGACCAGACCAACCAACAAATACGAATCGGTCGCGTTTAAGCCAGTCATCGAGGACGTCAAACCATCCTCTATCTTGGGCGCCACCAACAGCGATCGTCATGAGTGCAACGTTGCTGAACTTTTTGGGATACGCTCGAGACTTTAACAATTAGGGAAGCCTTGCGGGGGAAATTTTTATCAGATGAAACCCCTTGTTGTATTGCTAATTAAACAAAGGAATACCTTTTCATGTTTTTTTGTCCGCTTTATTACACAATAGATTCCAGTTGAGACCTGTTATGACGGCTGATCTTAAGGAGTCCCAAAAACCTGAGGGTTCTTCTGAATCTTGTTTGGAACAAATTGTTAATGGTTCCAAAAAAACTTCTAATTACATAGTTGCTGCAATGCTGACAATTGGAGGAGTTGGATTCTCATTAGCAGCTTTGTCAAGTTATTTAGGGAAGGATTTTCTCCCTTTAGGTAACCCTTCGACATTAATATTTGTTCCCCAAGGTTTGTTTATGGGCTTTTATGGAGTATTGGGAACATTTGTTGCCACTTATTTATGGGCTCTGATTAGGGTTGATTATGGCTCAGGGTTTAATAGATTTGATAAAGCAAAAGGCTTGTTATATGTTTCAAGACAAGGATTCCTGAAAAATATATCTATTGAGATCCCTCTTGCAGATGTTCAAGCAGTTAAGTTGGAAATACGTGAGGGCTTTAATCCTCGAAGAAGAATTACATTGCGTCTTCAAGGAAGAAAAGATCTACCTATAAGTGATGTAGGCGGACCACAGCCACTTCTAAAATTAGAAAAAGAAGGTGCGGAACTTGCTCGCTTTTTAAGTGTTAACTTGGAGGGATTGTCTGCATGACAATTAAAATAAAAACTAATGAAAGTGTTTTTATCTATTAACAAATACTTTTTATCATTTTTATTTACCTTTTCATTACTTCTTTCTGGTTGTTCAGAACCAAAATCTAAAATTGAAAATGATAGATGTTCAATAAAAAATATAAATTGTATTCGTTCAAATCAAAAATTAGAATTTAGAACAAATAGAGGAACTTTTATTGTTGAATTAAATGCTGAATCTGCTCCTCTTACTTCTACTAGTTTTCTTTCTTTAGTTGAACGTGGTTCTTTAAATAATACTTACTTTGATCGGTCTATAAAAAATCCTTTTCCTTTTATTGTTCAGGGTGGGCATAAAGAGAATAAAATTGTTTTAAAAAATAAAATTAATAAATTAAATGTAAGTTATCTTGATAATGAAAATATTGCCTTAAAGCCTATTCCACTTGAGATTAAGCTTAAAGGAGAAGAAAGTCCTAGATATAATCAAATAATAAGCAAAGATGAGGATTTTAGAAGAATTATTTTAACCCATAAACGTGGATCTTTAGCAATGTCAAGAATGCAATCTCTTAACTCTGCAAAGATAAAGTTTTATATTGCATTAAAAGATCTTCCTGAGTTAGATGGTAGGTATGCGGTTTTTGGAAAAGTATTAAAAGGAATTGATGTTGTGGAATTAATTAAAGAAGGTGATCAAATATTATATATAAAAAAAATTGGTAATTGATTTAATACTTAGGCAGGAAGATTTGTTTTTATTGAAGAGGATTTCAATATCTCAGTATTAACACCAGAAGCTCTCTCTAAAGCAACCTTGCCTGTTCTTGCTATTTCTAAGATCCCAAAAGGTTTTAAAAGTTTTTCTAAAGCAACTAACTTGCCTGGATCTCCTACAACTTCTAATGTCAAAGCATCATAGGATACGTCTACGACTTTTGCTCTAAAGACCTGAACAAGGTCAAGTATATGGGTCCGTTGTTCATTTGTAACTGAAACTTTTAGAAGCATCAACTCTCTTTCAACCGCTGGCAAAGTTGTTAAGTCAATAACATTCAGAACATTTACAAGTTTGTCTAGTTGCTTAGACATTTGTTGAAGTGTTTGATCATCACCTTCAACTACCATTGTTAATCGAGAAATGCCTGGTGCTTCCGCTGGACCAACAGCTAAGCTGTCAATATTGAATCCCCTTCGAGCAAATAAGCCGGAGATTCTGCTTAGAGCTCCTGATTGATCTTCTACTAGAACGGAAAGAGTATGTTTCATATATTTTGAATATATCCTTTTTAATAGCTTCTTAGCCAATTTAAAACGGATTTGTTGAAGGTGCTTGGCGCTTCGTCATGTGGACAGTGACCAATATCATCAAAAACGGACAAACTTAACCATTGGTATTG
Source organism: Prochlorococcus sp. AG-409-K04 (assembly GCA_003215555.1). GTDB lineage: Bacteria > Cyanobacteriota > Cyanobacteriia > PCC-6307 > Cyanobiaceae > Prochlorococcus_E. The sequence continues at coordinate 120,523 of QCKE01000001.1, read as the reverse complement.
CTTTTTTAATTCTTTGCCAATTTTTAGAGGAACAAATTTGTCTTGTCTTCCCCATAAAAGTAGAATTGGTAACTTGTTCTGAAAAGCGTTGATTCTTTTCAATAGGAAAGGTGCAGTTACTTCATTTCTTCGAGTTGCCATGCCTATGCACATAGCCCTAAGTGCTCTAGCAGCAGATTTTCTTTGAGCAGGTTTTATAATAATTTTTTTGAGTTCTTTATCTTTTTTAATTGAACAATTATATGCGGATTGGATGGCAATATTAATAAGGTTAGTTCTTATGATTAGAGAAATTATTAGTTCTAATGGAAGCAATTTAAATAAAATTTTTATGATAAAGTTTTTTGTTGATATTAGCCACTCGGATTGATTCTTTTGGTTTTGAATTAGGGCTGGATCAGGAAGTGGTGCTGCGACAACTGATTCAACTAGTTCAGGGTAAAAAGCAGCTGTTGTTAAAGCTACTAGCGCTCCAAGTGAATTTCCTATAAGGATTGTCTTTTCATTTTTTGCTTGTATCCAGATAATTTCTTTTATAAATGCAGCTACTTGTCTTGCCCAAAGCTCATTATCTAGCTTTCGAATTTGGTTGGTTCCAGGCTGATCAGATTTGCCAAAACCAAGAAGATCTAATGCATAAACTCTAAATCCTCTTTTGGCAAAGTAATTTGCGTTGTATCTCCAATGAGAACTGCTTGCTCCGAATCCATGGAGGAATAAAATTGATTTTTTGTTTTCGTAGCCTGTTTCTCTCCAATGACAAAAAAAATCATTCCATACCCAAAGGGATTCTCTTCCCCAGTTTGCGTTTTTATTAGCAAAAATCTCTCTTTTCAATTTAGATCCTGCGAATTCAATACTTTGAAAAGTCATTTGTTTTATCGTAAAAATATTGCATATACGTTTGTGATAGGAGCTTAGAATATTAGAATAATGAATCTAGTTTAAACGTTTGGAAATGGCTTCAGAGATTTTTGGAACGGCTGCAATTTTCTGGGTATTAATTCCTCTTGGACTCTTCGGAGGAACTCTTTTGCTTAAGATTCAAGGAAAATGATACTTCTCGCGTTATTTATTGCTTACGATTAAGCTTCTGACTGGAAATGACTTCTGGGATGAAGGTTTTAATTGTTGGTGGAACAGGCACACTTGGTCGGCAGATAGCCAAACAGGCTATTGATGCTGGGATTCAAGTGAGATGTATGGTGAGAAATCCCCGAAAGGCTTCTTATCTTCAAGAATGGGGATGTGAGCTAACGCAAGGAGATTTACTTAATAAAGACAGTCTCGATTATTCCCTTCAAGAAGTTGATGCAGTGATAGATGCAGCTACTAGTAGGCCTGATGACCCTAGAAGTGTTTATGTAACTGATTGGCAAGGTAAGTTAAATCTTTTTCAAGCCTGTGAGCAGAAACGTGTCAAGAGAGTTGTATTTATTTCTTTGTTGGCAGCTGAGAAATTTAGGGAAGTTCCTTTGATGGATATCAAATTTTGTACAGAAAGGTTACTTGAGGATTCGGCCCTGGATTTTACTATTTTGCAAGGAGCTGCTTTTATGCAAGGAGTGATTGGTCAGTTTGCTATTCCTATTTTAGATAGTCAGCCAGTTTGGATTAGTGGCACCCCCAGTGAAATTTCTTATATGAATACTGAGGATATGGCTGCATTTGCTGTTTCGGCCTTGAACAGGAAAAATACAATTAGAAAAAGCTATCCAGTTGTTGGACCAAAGTGTTGGAAGAGTGAAGACGTTGTGAAGTTGTGCGAGGGATTTAGTAATAAGCAAGCAAAAGTGTTAAGAGTTTCACCAGCTCTTATTGCTTTTGGGAAAACTTTGGTTTCTTTCTTTCAGGCAACATTAAATGTTGCAGAGCGTCTTTCTTTTGCTGATGTTAGTGGTAGTGGTATAAAACTAGACTCTCCTATGGGGAAAACATATGAAGAATTTGGCCTAGACCCTAGTAAAACAACAACATTAGATTCCTATGTCAAGGAGTATTACGATGTGATCCTTAAACGACTCAAAGAGATGGAGGCGGATCTCAATAAAGAGCAGAGGAAAAAACTTCCTTTTTAGGGCCTCTAACCACTTGCAAAAAAATAGTTTATTTGTACTATTAGTCAGGTAATCCTTTTTTGTTATGTCAGTTGTTCAAGTTAAAAATCTCAATAGAAGATTGGATAATCTTGCTTGTGAGGCAACAAAAGAATTAGATAAAGTTTGCGGTAATGAATTGTGGAAAAATTTTGGTTTTGAAGCTTTCGATGGATTGCAAGATTCAGATAGGAGGGCAATGGCAAATTTTTATTATGGGCAACTTCAGACAGTTAGAGAGCTACAAGACGTTTTAAGCTAATCAAGATAGTTTTTAAAAAAATAATTGTATTATATATATAAGAAAAACAAACAAGTATGATTGAGACATCTGGAGTTATTGAAAAAGAACAAGGAAATGGCTTTTATTTAGTCACCCTTGAACAGCCTGCTGGTCATCAATGTTTGTGTAGAGCTGCTGGAAAGCTAACAAAATTTAGAATTAAACTTTTAGCTGGGGATAAGGTCTTAGTAGAAATAAGTCCTTATGACCTAACAAGAGGAAGAATTACTTATAGGGAAAGAAATGCCGGAGCTGGTGGACCTAGGCCTGGCAATAGGGGTGGTGGACATAGGTCTTCAGGACCTCGAAGAAAATAAAATTTTGACTAACTTTCTTGATTTATAATTTCAGTTATTACGTGTTTAATTTCACTTCGTTGTTTTACTCCCTTCCATTGCTTTTTAAGATCTTTTTTGAGAAATAACTGCACTGTAGGAGTTCCATTAATACCTGCTTGCTTAGCAATTTCCTGATCTAAATCTATATCTATTTCTATTCCTTGAACTGCTTCATCTAATTCTTCAACTATTCTCTTTAGTTGAGGTTTTAGAACATGGCAAGGGCCGCAATTTGGAGATGTATAAACAACCATAAGGACTTTAGTGCTTTCATGATACAGCTTTCTAAGTGCATAACTTCCTTTTTGCCATTTTCCATTTTCCTGGAAATTTTCTTTTGTAGAAACTTCCATGTTTATATTTTTTGTTTGATCAGGTTCAGTAGGTGATCTCTTTATCAAAGAAGAGAGCCCTTTTTGGGTTAACCATTTTTCAGCAGCTAGCGCAGCTTTGCAACCACTTGCAGCAGCAGTAACTCCTTGTCTCCATTCCTTGTCAGCAACATCTCCTGCTGCAAAAACCCCCTCTTTTGAGGTTTCTGGCCTTCCAGGTTCAGTTGCGACATATCCATTTGTATTGATTTTAATCTTACCTTTGAGCAAATCTGTATTGGGCGTATGGCCGATTGCATAAAATAGTCCTTTTACATAAATATTTTTAGTTTTGTTTGAAGATTGTTCTTTGATTTTAATTCTTTCCATCCATTTGTTTTCGTCACCTTCAACGTCAATTAATTCAGTGTTCCAATGAATTGTTATTTGGGGATTACTTATTATTCGATCTGACATTGCTTTGCTAGCTTTCAGTTGATTTGATCGAACAATTAGGTGAACATGACTTCCAAACTTTGTTAAATAAACGGCTTCTTCACATGCAGAGTCTCCTCCCCCTACAACTGCTAATTCTTCATCGCGAAATTGCGGTGTAGCTCCATCACATATTGCACATGCACTAATACCTTTACTCCAAAATTTTTTTTCTTGAGGAAGATTTAATTTGTTAGCACTTGCACCAGTTGCAATAATAATTGCGTGACTATATATGTCGTCATCTGCAGTTTTGATATTGAAAGGAAATTGACTTAAATCAATACTCTCTGCATCAACTTCTAAAAGTTTTGTACCCCATCTAATTGCCTGGGATTTAATTAGGTCCATTAGATCAGGCCCCATAATTCCATTTGGAAATCCAGGAAAATTTTCTACAAAAGTTGTTGTCATAAGTTGTCCACCTGCAATTCCACCTCGTTCAAAACCTGTAATTAATAATGGTTGAAGATTTGCTCGGGCTGCATATATTGCTGCTGTATAGCCTGCTGGGCCAGAGCCTATTATTACAAGGTTTTCAATAGTCAATTTTTCAATCGATATAAACTAAATACTATTTTAAAGAAATCTAGACTTCCTTGCGTGTATGAGAAAAATATTATTTTTTGCTTTCAAAGCTCAAGCATTTCATCTTTTTCTCTATTTTTTTCTTCAAGAGATTTTAATGTAGTGGGTACTTTAAGCACTGAAGAATTAATTTCTTTTGAATCCTTACTTTCTAAGCAAATTATCCATTCTCTAAATTCTTGAGTTATTGCATAGCTATCTTCGTACCGTTCAGTACTATCTAATATGGCCACTCTGCTAGAAGCCCAACAAGTGGCAATGCTTATTCGTCGTTTAAAAGGATTTTCCATTGGTTCCAGCCAACGGGGCTACCTTTGCACGGCACACGTATTTAGATATGTGTTATTTGTACAAAATCATGTTTTTAGTACAAATAGAATTATTGTCTTAATGAATTCTTTATATATTCAACGTTTCTACTAGGGTTTTGAGAATCTAAAGAAAAAATGTAATTGGATATGAAGATAATCTTTTGAACATATTTTATGGAATTTAAATTGATTCTGAATGATTTAAAAGTAATTTTTTAACTTCATTTATTCCTTCGCAAGCTGCTTTTTTTGCAATATTAAATTCACCATTTGATTCATCTAAGAGATTTTCTGCTAATCGATCTATAAGATCTTCTTTGCGCTCTTCAAGCATTGCCATTATCTCATTATCAATTAATGATCTTACGGCTTTAGATTTTAGGTGATCTTCAGTAGCTTCTTCAAAAGTTCCTTGAACAAGTTCTTGAATAAACAAACGATGTACCTCACTGCTCCTAAGAAAACTCTCAGTTGCATTAATGATTCCTTCTACTAACGTTTCATCGGGCTCAGAGTTGTTGTCAGCGAGTTTAAATTCCCAGTCCAAATGACGACGTTGCCATCCTGATGCATGCAAGCTAGGCATAACAGTTTGAGAATAAGTATCTACTGACATTTCATAGATCCTTTCTGCAAGGCGTTCGCACCATTCTCTTCCATGAAGTTGGAGATTTTGCTGCATTGCTGTGCGAGGGACTGCGTGCCCTCCATGATGGCTATGACATACACCATCAGGACATTCGATTGCTTTTAAGCTCATATCTTGCTTGAAATTTAGTTTCCTCTTTTTTATTAGCCATGATTGAGCTTAAGGAAAAGGTTTTTTCAACAAATATCGTGGTCTTTGAACCTTTTCAGTCCTAATCTTCAATTGATTAAGTTTTTTTGTCTTGCTAAGAGTTTTAATTCCTATCGAATCTGCAGAAGGTGAAACGAGAGTCGCAGCAACTCCTGAGACTGTGAAAAAGCTTTCATCTAAAGGTTTTTCAGTATTTATTCAAAAAGGAGCAGGTGTCTCAGCGGGGTATCTTGATCACAAATATGTGGAGGCAGGGGCTGAGATCTTCTCTGATATCACTGGAGACTCTCTTAAAAATTTTGATTTATGCTTGTGTGTAAATTCTCCTAGTAATGAGTTTTTATTGAAGCTGAAATCTGGATCATTAATTGTCGGATTGCTAGCGCCATATGGAAACCAAAGTCTTGCAAAATCATTGCAGAAGGCTGGTTTGTCAGCATTGTCTCTTGAGTTGTTACCTAGAATAAGCAGAGCTCAATCTTGTGATGCATTATCATCTCAAGCGAATGTATCTGGTTATAAAGCGGTCCTTTTAGGTGCAAGTGCTCTCGATAGGTATTTCCCAATGTTGATGACCGCTGCAGGAACTGTTCAGCCAGCAAAGGTTGTTGTCTTAGGAGCTGGTGTAGCTGGTTTGCAGGCAATTGCAACTGCTAAGCGCCTTGGTGCAGTTGTTTTTGTTAGTGATATTCGCCCAGAAGTGAAGGAACAAGTTGAGTCGCTAGGAGCTAGGTTTTTGGACCCTCCAGATCTCACAGAAGTTCCTAGTCAGTCAGGAGGGTATGCAAAGCAGGTCTCTGAAGATTTCTTACTGGCTCAAAGAGAAAAACTCTCAGCTCAGCTGGCTGATGCAGATGTAGCAATTTGTACTGCTCAAGTACCTGGCAAAAGGGCTCCACGTCTTATTGATGAAGATATGCTTGATCGAATGAGACCAGGTTCAGTGGTTGTTGATCTAGCAGTTTCTCAGGGAGGAAATTGTGCATGTACCAAAGTAGGTCAAACACTAAAAAGAAATGGAGTAACTCTCATTGGTGCATCCGATTTAGCATGTTCTATCCCTAATCATGCAAGTGCTTTGTACTCAAGAAATCTTTTATCTCTTATTGATCCTTTAGTGGATGAGAATAAACTTCTCCTTGACGAAGAGGATGAATTAGTTAATGGGGCTTTGATAAGTAAGGATGGTGTGATTCGACATACAAATGTATTTAATTTAGGAGGAACTAACTAATGTCGTTTTTTTGGGTACTTCTATTAGGGAGTCTTCTTGGGTTGGAATTAATTGGAAAAGTTCCACCAACGTTGCATACACCTTTAATGAGTGGTGCAAATGCAATATCTGGAATAACCATGCTTGCTGCTCTTACACTCATAATTAAAGCAGGTAGCATCGGCAACACTTTCCTTTTAGTACTTGGATCATTTTCGTTGGGTTTTGCATTATTCAACGTAGTTGGAGGTTTTCTTGTCACAGACAGAATGCTTGCAATGTTTAGCCGTAAAAACACACGTAAATAAGGAGTTTTTTGATGCCTATTTCAGATACTTTGAAGTTTCTTATCGACCTTTTAGCTGTTCTTTTGTTGGCTCTGGGAATTAAAGGTCTTTCTAAAGTTCGTTCGGCTCGTGATGCAAATCGTTTAGCCGCTATGGCAATGATTCTCGCTGTTATAGCTGTTTTGATTGATTCATTGGGTGATTTAAGTATATCTATGGACTCTTGGATATGGATAATTATTGGCTCTTTGGTAGGTGGTTTGCTGGGAACATTTACAGCAAAAAAAGTAGCAATGACTGCCATGCCTGAAACAGTTGCTTTGTTTAATGGTTGTGGCGGAATGTCATCATTATTGGTGGCATTGGCATATGCTTTTGCTCCAAACCTTTTAACAGATACATCAGTAGGACTCAATAATATTTTCATAGGGCAAGTCTCAATTGTTGTATCTGTTTTTGTTGGATCAATTACTTTTACAGGGTCTATAGTTGCAATGGCTAAATTGCAAGGCTGGCTGTCTACTCCATCCTTAATGCAAAGTAAAATTCGTCATGTAATTAATATTGGATTAAGTGTTTTATCTTTGATAGGAATTAGCTCTTTCATTGCAAGTGGAGGTGACAGCGGACTTTGGCTTTTAGTTGTTAGCTCAGCTCTTTTAGGAATAGGCGTGACGTTGCCTATAGGAGGAGCTGATATGCCTGTAGTTATATCTCTCTTAAATAGCTACTCGGGAGTAGCTGCTGCTGCTGCTGGGTTTGTCGTAGGAAGCCAGCTTTTAATAGTTGCTGGAGCAATGGTTGGTGCAGCTGGTTTGATTCTTACACAAGTCATGTGTAAAGGTATGAATAGGTCGCTTTTGTCAGTTCTTTTTGGAGGGGCAATTGCTTCTGGGCAGTTATCTGGATCAAAAGACTCTGGTGAATATGTAAATATAACTAGTTGCAGTGTAGAAGAATGTGCACTTACGCTTGAAGCTGCAGAACGCGTTGTGATTGTTCCTGGTTATGGATTAGCTGTGGCACAAGCTCAACACACTCTAAGGGAAGTTACAAGAGCATTAGAAGGAAGTGGAATTGATGTGACGTATGCAATACATCCAGTTGCTGGTCGAATGCCAGGACATATGAATGTCCTTTTAGCTGAAGCAGATGTTCCGTATGAGCAGCTAAAAGAAATGGATGTTATTAATCCGGACTTTCCGGCAACAGATGTTGTTCTTGTTTTAGGAGCTAATGATGTGGTAAACCCTCAGGCAAAAAATGATCCAACCTCGCCTTTGTATGGGATGCCAGTTCTTGATGTTCAGGAAGCTCGTACAGTTTTTGTTGTTAAAAGAGGGATGAGTGCTGGATACTCAGGAATCAAGAATGATCTTTTTGAGTTGCAAAATACATCAATGCTTTTTGGAGATGCCAAGAAAGTATTAGGTGATTTGTTAGTGGAATTAAAGGAATTAGGAATTAGTGGTAGAAACTGAGCTTGCTCGAGCACTTCTTGAAAAACTTGAAATATCAGTTTTTCAAGAGACACTACCATGGTTAGGAGGTGATCTTCAGACATTAAGAGATACCTTTGTTGATGAAAACTTGTATCTTGAGAATTCTGAAACTATTAAAATAGAAGTACCGTCTAGAAAAGAAAAAAAGTTTGATAAAGAGTATTTGAAAGCGTTTCTTAATCGTCCTTTAAAATACTCATCTATAAATGGTATGGTTTTGATTCTGCATGGGTTGGGAGGATCAAGTCGAAGAAGGGGGCTTAGACGCATGGCATCTTGTTTGTTGAAAGCTGGTTTTTGTGTTTTACGATTAAATCTTCGAGGAGCCGATCCCGGAAGGGAATTAGCTTCTGGAACATATTCAGCAAGTTGTAATAGCGATATTTTCCCGGCAATAGAAAAAGCTAGGCGAATTTGTGAGGCTTTGAGTGCTGAGCGCAAAGCTTTAATACCACTTTTTGGTGTAGGCCTTTCACTAGGAGGAACAATATTGTTAAATGCATGTTTGGGATTTAGAACTGTCTCTAAAAGAAGAAAAGCTTTAGATGGCTTGGTTTGTATTAGCAGTCCTTTGGATTTAGCTGCCTGTAGCAGATGTATTGAGAGACCAAGAAACAAATTTTATCAAATATGGTTGTTAAATAGATTAGTCAGGCAGACGCTTGAAGACCCTTTTGGAGTAACAGATCTAGAAAAAAAATTGTTAAAAAAAGGAGGCTTAAAAAATATTTCCTCGGTTTCCTCTATTCGAGATTTTGATTCTGTAATTACATCTCCAAGATGGGGGTTTAAAGATGTTGATGATTATTATAAAAAAGCTTCTCCTATATATGATTTATACTCAGATACAATTGAGTATCTTCCACAAACCTTGTTTGTTCATTCTCTCGATGATCCTTGGGTACCTGCCAGTGCATTAGAGAGTTTATATAAGAGTATTAAGTTGAGGAAATTGCATTCTAAAATAGAAATTTGTTTAACAAAGAAGGGAGGTCATAATGGATTTCACGGTAGGGATGGGTGTTGGGGCGATGAAATTTCAAAACGCTGGCTTTTAAAGCTTTAAGCTATTTTTTGAAGAGTTATTCAACTTTAGAGGTGTTTTTTTAAGAACCCATTTTTTTATAGGACTACCTTTAATAATGTGATCTTTAATTATTATTTCTAAACGTTTAGGAGAGACATTTTTATACCAAATTCCATCAGGCCAAACTAGGAGTATGGGACCTGATTTGCATACGCGTAAGCAATCTACTTTGCTACGTAAAACAACTCCATCAGGGCGTTTAGGATCTTCGAGATTTAGTTCTTTTAATATGCTTTTGAGTTTTTCCCAACTTTTTATCCCCTGCTTAGGATTGCAACATGAAGATTTTTGAGGAGTAGCACATAGCAATAAATGGTGACTTACTTTTAGGCTCATTTTTATGTAGCTATTAACATTTGATGCGAATGTTTTTGTACTTCTGATCTGACTTCTTTACGAGCCCATTTATCTACTTCAATAACGTCATTTAACTTTGGATCACTTTTTAGATCTTGTTTATGCTTCTCGCAAGCTTTTTCAATTACTTTTGGGATATTTACAAAATGAATTTTTTCTTCTAAGAATAGACCTACTGCTTCTTCATTTGCTGCATTAAGAACAGCAGGCATAGTACCTCCTGTTTTTCCTGCAGAATATGCAAGTTCCATGCAAGGATATTTCTTTGTATTCGGTTCAAGGAAAGTAAGTTTTCTAACTTGAGAGAGATTTAACTTTTTCCATGGAGTTTCAATTCTTTTAGGCCAGCTCATCGCAAACAATATGGGAAGTTTCATGTCAGGCCAACCCATTTGAGCTAAAACAGAAGAATCTGCCAGTTCAATCATTGAGTGAATAATACTTTGAGGATGAATGACGATTTCAATGTGTTCGTAATCTAGTCCAAATAAATAATGGGCTTCTATTACCTCCAATCCTTTATTCATAAGAGTTGCTGAATCTACGGTTATTTTTTTCCCCATGCTCCAATTGGGATGACTAGTTGCATCCTTAACAGTGGCATTTTTTAAATCTTGTGCCGACCAATCACGAAAAGCACCACCTGAGGCTGTTAATAGGATGTTTTTTAGTCCTGGAGTTGGTATCCCAGTGGAAAGTCTTGCATTCTCTGGCCAGGGTGTACCTTGCAAGCATTGAAATATAGCTGAATGTTCTGAATCTGCTGGAAGTAATCGGCTTCCACTAAGTTTTAGTTCTGGAAGAACAACTGGACCTGCTGCAATTAATGTCTCTTTATTTGCAAGGGCAATGTCTTTGCCTGCTTGTATTGCTGAGAGTGTTGGCAAAAGTCCAGCACAACCAACAATTCCAGTAACCACAAGATCAGCAGTATTCCATGAGGCGGCAATATTTAAACCCTCAGAACCTGCAAATAAGTGAGGATTGAAATTGGAAAAATCTTTTTCTCTAGATTTTAATTGATTTAGACGTTCTTTAAGTTCAGGCAAATCATTTTCATTAGCCAATGCCACTACTTCAGGTCGGTGATGATGAATTTGCTTTATTAGTAGATCTAAGTTTTTCCCTGCAGTTAAAGCAACTACTTTGAACTGGTTAGGGAACTCTTTTGCGATCTGTAGGGTTTGGGTGCCAATCGAACCAGTGGAGCCCAGCACGCTGATGGCTTTCACAATGGTCAAAGATTAAATTTCTAGTCTCTCATTTTATGGTTTCTTTGGGTTAAAAAAGTTCATGATCTGGAAAGGAAGTATGATTTTGTTTAATTTTTAATCCAATCTGTATGTCCCCCTGGTTTGTCAATTAATTCAATACCTTCTTCTCTAAGTTGAGATCTGATCTTATCTGCTTTGGCGTAATTTTTAGCTAATTTTGCAGCATTACGTTCATTTATTGCCTCTTGAATATCTGAATCTTGTAAATTTGAATTGTTTTGCGAAGAGGTTTTTGAAAAGATTTCAGGCTGCAGTCCTAGAACTCTAGATAATTTTATAAGAAGCTTCCACCTTTCAAATAATTCTTTTTTATCTGACTTAGAGATTAAATCTAATTCCCCATATTCTAATTCTTTGGCAATTACTCTTAATGGTCGTGCCAGATTAAATAATACTGATAGAGCTACTGATGTATTTAGATCATCTTCTAATGCGTCTAAAAAAAGTTGATAATAATCGCTAAATAGCTCTGATCTAGAGTCACTTTCTGTAATCTTTGTTGAATTAGATGTTTGCGGCCAGCCAAGTTCTTCATGATTCAAGAGACCAAGGCAAAGAGCCTTGTTTAATCCTGCCCACCCTTTGGAAGCAGCTTCAAGGGATGTTTTTGTGAAATCAAGAGGTTTTCTGTAATGCGCCTGTAAAACAAAAAGCCTCAATGTCATTGCAGAGATACCTTCTTTTAGAAGATCTCTTATTGTCGTGAAGTTTCCAAGTGATTTGCTCATCTTTTGCCCACCAACATTGACCATTCCATTGTGAAGCCAAAAGTTTGCTAAATGTTTTCCAGTTGCTGATTCAGACTGGGCAATCTCATTTTCATGGTGAGGAAAAATCAAATCTGCACCACCTAGATGGATATCTATTGTTTCGCCAAGTTCTTCAAGTACCATGGCTGAACATTCAATATGCCAACCTGGTCTTCCTTGTCCCCAAGGAGAGTCAAAGCTAGACTCATTCTCCTTAGCTTTTTTCCATAGGGCAAAGTCAAATGGATGATCTTTCTGAGCTTTCTCTTGACTTGTGATGCGACCACTGGCATTAAGTAGCTGGTCGGTTAATTCACGTCTACTTAATTTTCCATAATCAGCATATTTCATAACTGAGAAATAGACATCTCCATCTACTGAATAAGCAGAACCTTTTGATTCTAATGTTTTAATCATTGATATTATTCCATGTAGGCATCTTGTCGCTTTAGGCATGCGGTTAGGTCTAATAATGCCTAATGCATCCATGTCATAATGAAACTCTTTGATATTCCTCTCACTAATTTCACTTGCTTCACAACCTTCTTGTTGAGCTTTGGCGATTATCTTGTCATCTATATCTGTAAAATTCTGAACGAAATTTACTTTGTATCCTTGCCAGATAAAATATCTCCTTAATACATCCCATGCTATGTAGCTGCGGGCATGCCCTAAATGACAGAGGTCGTAAACAGTCACACCACAACAATATATACTTACTTGCTTTGGCTTGATAGGGCTAAATAGCTCTGTTTGTTTTGTTAGTGTGTTGGTAAGTCTTAGAGTCACGTTTTCATTAAATGGATTGAGAAAAAATCCTGGATAATGTTTTTATTTTGCATCCATCCAGTTATCACCAATGGAGGCCTCAACAACTAAAGGAACAGTTAATTGCACGGCATTTTCCATTGTACTTAATACTATGTTCTTAACTTCTTCTACTACTAACGGATCCACTTCTAAGACTAATTCATCATGTACTTGTAAGAGCAAATTGGCATCCAAGTTTTTTTCTTTGAGTTTTTTAGAAAGTTGTACCATTGCTATTTTAATAATATCTGCACTTGAGCCTTGAATTGGTGCATTAGCTGCAGCTCTAAGTTGTTGGGCTTCCATTCCAGCACGTCGAGCAAGTTTAAGATCTATTTCCATGGGATTAACTCCTATTAGTCTACCTAACCCATCTTTGTCAAAATTGAAATAGCGACGTCTACCAAGTAGAGTTTGCACATAGCCTTTGCTTAATGCAAGTCTTTCTTGAAGCTCTAGGAACTTGAAAACTTTAGGATAACGTTCTTTATATCTAGATAAAAAATCTTTAGCTTCAGATTGTGTCACCCCTGTTTCTCTTGCGAAACGTTGGGCGCCCATTCCATATATTACTCCAAAATTAATTGTTTTCCCTATACGTCTTTCATTTTGATCAATTGAATCTTTTTCAAAAAGAATCTTTGCTGTTAATGTATGCACATCTTCCCCTTTCTTGTAGGCTTTTTGAAGGATTTCTTCACCGGAAAGATGAGCTAAAATACGTAACTCTATTTGAGAGTAGTCAGCACTTATTAATTTCCAGTTTTCTTGAGGTAGAAAAGCTTTTCTTATTCGTCGGCTGAACTCAGTACGTATAGGGATGTTTTGAAGGTTTGGATTGCTGCTGCTTAATCGTCCAGTAGCAGTGACTGCTTGATTAAAATCTGTATGTATTCTTTTTGTGGATTTTTCAACTAATTGCGGTAAGGCATCTACGTAGGTACTCAAAAGTTTGCTAAGTGTACGATGCTCGATTAGAAGAGGGATTAAATTATGATCATGCTCAAGTCTTTCCAGAACCGTTGCATCTGTGCTCCAACCAGTTTTTGTTTTGCGAGATTTTTTCTTGTTGAGATTTAATTTTTCAAAGAGTATTTCACCAAGTTGTTTTGGGGAGTTTAGATTGAATCTAAAACCTATCTCTTTATAGGCTTTAGATTCAATATTTTGCAAAGTCTGATTTAATTCATTAGATAATTCTTTTAAGTAAGGTACATCAACACAAATGCCTCTAGCTTCCATTTCTGCTAGTATTGGTTCAAGAGGCTGCTCTACTGTTTCCAGAAGTTCTATCAGTTCTTTTCCCATTAACTCTAGCCGGGACTTTATTTTAAAAGAAAGTTTTCTTGTAAGGAATACGTCCATTCCGCAGTAAATGCTTGCTGAATGAATATCAATATCTTTAAAACTTTCACCTTTTTTCACAAGATCTTTGAAACTTGTTGGCCTGAATCCAAACTCTCTTTGACTGATTTCGTCAAGACTATGCTTGGCGGTTGAATTGCAAAGATAATCCGCAATCAGTGTGTCTATGATTACACCTTCAAGAGGGATACCATTATGCAAAAAAACTAATCGGTCATACTTTGCATTCTGCAGAACTTTGGGATGCACTGAACTCCTAAGCCAAGGAGTAAGGAGTTCAATTACATCTGCTATAGGTAGTTGATCATCTATTTCTTTCTCTTCTAACTTTTCTTGAGTGGTATGGCAAATCGGCAAATAAGCTAGGTCATTTAGATTTTCACCCCAACAGAACCCAATCCCCACTAATTCTGCTTTAAAAGGATTTAAGCTGGTTGTTTCTGTATCAATAGCTACTGGCATTTGAGGATTATTGCAACTAAACAACTTTTTTGAAAGAGATTTTAATTGATCATGAGAGGTAATTATCAGTGGTTTGATTTGGGGTATTAGACTATCCTCAGATTTAGAGGTTTTAGTTGTTTTTTGCTTAAAATCCTTTGACTTTTTCTCTTCATTTTCATTTTCATTTTCATTTTCATTGATCTTGTTGGCGTTGAATCCTCCTTTTGAAAAGCTGGCAACAAATGTTGGAATCTGATTCATTAAGCTATAAAGCTCAAGCTTTTCTAATGATGTCTTTAAACTTTCTTTGTTTATATTTTTGAGTTCCTGAGAAACATCTGTTTTTATAGGAACTTCGGTTATTATTTCTGCTAATGTCCGAGAAAGATATGCATTCTTTTTCCCTTGTCTAAGCTTTTCTTTAACTGCACCTTTAATTGCGCCTTTAAAAGCATTCTCTCCTGTTTTGTCTAACTGCTCTAGTAATTCAAATATTTTATCTAAATCTCCATTCTCCTTAAGTAGGTTAATTGCAGTTTTAGGACCAACACCTTTGACTCCTGGAATGTTATCAGAGCTATCACCAGTCAATGCCTTTAGATCTATAACTTTTGTTGGTACGACTCCAAGCTTTTCTTTAACTTTGGACTCATTTATTAGTGATGGAGACCCACTTTTTGCGTATGGGCCTCCTCCCATATACATAACAGCTATATCTTTGTAGTCATCAACTAATTGAAATAGATCTCTATCACCTGTAAGTATACGAACCTTCCATCCAGTATTTGCATGTTTGATAGCTAATGTACCTAATACATCATCGGCTTCATAGCCTGGAGCTGTAACAATAGGAATATTTAGACTATCTGAAAGGATTGTTTGTAGTTGTTTAAGGTCTTGAAAAAAAATTTCAGGTGCAACATCTCTGTTTGCTTTGTAGTTTGGATCTGTTTTGTGACGGAACGTTGGCTCAGCAGTATCAAAAGCAATAGTTATAGCATTTGGACTAAGTGACTTGCAGTTATCAAGGAGACTCTTGAGAAATCCATATGTAACACTTGTGGGTAAGCCATCTTTTGTTCTAAGACCTCCCTCCCCTCCTTTACTGAATGCATAAAAACTTCTAAAGGCAAGAGAATGTCCGTCGACGAGAAGCAAAATAGGTTTTTCTTTTTCTTTAGACATAACTTAAAAAAATAGTTGTAGTTAACGACTTTACTTTTGTTTCCTTTGCGACCATGGCGGAATATCTATAAATACCTTCTCTCCAGGACTTATGCCTTTGATAATGGTTGTTTTATCTCCACTGCTTAATCCGAGTTCAACTTTTTGGAATATTGCTTCATTGTTTTTACCAACTATTAATAAGCCTGACTCTCCTTTTTCAGTAACAATTGCGACAGTAGGAACGATTGTACTTAAACTTGATTTTCCGGTTTTAAATTCCACATCTGCAGTCATACCAATCCGAAGCTTTTGAGGTGGCTTCACCAGAGATAGTTTGACTTCAAAAGAGGTTACATTGTTACTTTTAACTGCACGTGGAGCTATTTCAGTAACAAAGGCATTAAATCGTTCATCCGGAAATGCTTCTACTCTAATACTGCTTTCTTGACCTATATCTATACGTCCAATTTCACTTTCCGGTACTTTTGAGATCACTACAATTCCCTGGGAAATTTCTACTACAGATTTATTCATACTCCCTTCACTGTTTGATGTTGCTGTACTTTGGGAAACAAAAGTCCCTGGATCAGCATATCTTGCAGTAATAGTTCCTTTAAAAGGAGCTTTTATTAATAATTCACTTTCTTCGACTTGTATTTGTTGAAGTTTTGACTTGCTAACTTGAAAACTTTTTTTGAATTCATCATATTTCTCATTACTGATACCACCCTCTACAAATAATTGTTTTCTACGCTCATAGGAAGCTTTTGCATTCTCAAATTCTGCTGTTAATTGATTCAACCGGTATTGAAAATCTCTACTTTCTATTTTTGCAAGCAATTGCCCCTTGGTTACTTTATCTCCTTCTTGCACATATACTTCTTCAATAATTCCTTGACGATGTGGGTTAACATTGATACTTTTTTCTGCTTGTAACTCTCCACTAGTACTTATTAATGATGGAAGTCTTCCTTCTTCTACTTCTATTGTATAAACAGACAAATCTCTATTTTGGTTGCCATTACTTGTTGCTTTTTTATAAGTAGTTCCAGTGATCAGAAGCAAGAAAAAAGCAAATACGGTAATGGTTTTTTTTCGATTTAGTCTTAACATCGTTTCTAAAAGAAAAATTTTGGTTTGGGAAATTTAGTTTTCCACTTTTTTCTCTTTAGTTGGCTTAAGGTGCCTAGAGAGTTTAGTTTGGCCAGAATAACCCCTCGAATGTCGATTTTAGATTTTTTCTGATGCTAAAAGTAGGAATAGTAGGTCTCCCAAACGTAGGAAAATCTACTTTATTTAATGCACTAGTTGCCAATGCTCAAGCTCAGGCAGCCAATTTCCCATTCTGCACAATTGAGCCTAATGTGGGAACTGTTTCAGTGCCGGATGATCGATTAAAATTACTTGGTTCTCTTAGTGTAAGCAAAGAATTAATTCCTACGCGTATAGAGTTTGTCGATATTGCTGGTTTAGTGGCAGGAGCAAGTCAAGGGGAAGGTCTTGGGAACAAGTTCTTATCCAATATACGTGAAGTTGATGCGATAGTTCATGTAGTGAGGTGCTTTGAAGATGAAAATGTGATTCATGTGTCAGGATCAGTAGACCCAATAAGAGATATAGAGATTATTAATTTAGAACTTGGGTTATCAGATTTAAGCCAAATTGAGAAAAGACGAGAACGTTTAAAAAAACAACTTCGTACTAATAAAGAAAGTCAAATAGAAGATAAGGTTTTAGAAAAAATATATGATGAAATTGAAAAAGGTGGGGCAGCAAGGAATGTTCCTTTTTCAGAAGAAGAAGTAAAATTAGTTAAATCTATGGGATTATTGACGTCTAAACCTATCATTTTTGCTTGTAACCTTAGTGAAGATGATCTGTCTTTAGGTAATTCATTTTCTGAAAAAGTTAGTTTTCTTGCTTCCAAGGAAAATGCCCAGAGCGTCAAGATCTCAGCACAAGTTGAGGCGGAATTGATCGATTTGGGTGTTCAAGAAAGGTTGGATTACCTTAATGGTCTAGGAGTGGATCAAGGTGGCCTACAAAGCTTGATAAAAGCTTCTTATGAAATACTTGGTTTGCGAACTTATTTCACAACTGGAGAAAAGGAAACAAAAGCTTGGACTATTCATGTAGGCATGACTGCTCCTCAGGCTGCTGGAGTAATTCATACGGATTTTGAAAGAGGATTTATTCGTGCACAAACTATTCATTATAAAAAATTGCTTGAAGCAGGTTCACTGGTTGAAGCTAAAAATAGAGGCTGGATTCGTAGCGAGGGAAAAGAATATGTCGTTAAAGAAGGGGACGTTATGGAATTCTTATTTAATGTTTAGTCAAATGTATTGATGATATATTTATTTAGCTTTTTAATGAAAAAAAGTTTTTTTCAAGGTGCTCTAGTCTTTTTTCTATTGAAGTAAGACTAGACCCCCTTGATTTTTTGCACGTATTGGCACTTATTGCTTCTTCTAAGGTTTCAGTGACAAGAGTTGATAATGGTTTTCCGGATTTAATTGAAGTTCTCTTTAAAGCCTTTAAAAGCTCAGGGGGGATATTAATATTTAACTGTGTTCTTCGTCCCATTTTTATTGTTTAGTATTTATAATATTATTTTATATCTAAAAAACTTAAAAAAAAAGATCTCTTATTGTTTTGTTTACAAGTTAATATTCTCTTCACCTTTTGCTTGCCAATTAATAATTAATTAGAAAGATTACCCAAGTTACATCTAGACAAAGCTGGAATATATCTAGGTAAAAACTAGATTTGTCTAGATATAATGGTAATAGTTTGTTTTTGGTTTGATCTTTTTTAATAGAAACAAGAATGATTTTTTGATTGGAGCTGTGAAAGAATTCGATTATGCTGCACCTGATCATATGTTTGAGAATTTTCTAGAAGCAGATGAATTGTCATGAGATGTTTATGGCGTTGTAGGAGGTTATTTAATTCATAGGTTATAGCTTGTTTCTTATATATCGCTTTTCATGAAGGCAGTCTCAAATAAGCAATGGAGAGACAGTTAAATATATCCTCTGCCTCTGGCTATATACATAGATCTTTTGAGTAAGACCATTTGGTTTAAAAAGCTAGAAAAAAGACTCCCAAGGACATGACTTGATTATTAAGAAACAGGATATGACTAACGAATAAAATAAAGTCTATATTTAATAGCTACAGGAAAAGACATTAATACAATATTTATAGCTATTGTTTGTAGTAAAATGGCAATGAATTTTAAAATAGTTAATAGATACTATATTTCTTGGTTTCATTCCTTTTTTATCTTATAACTATAAAATTAAGACAAAATATCGAATATCTATAGATATGAGTCATATCTCTTGTAGCTCTGATAAAATAAAGATGTATTCTTGATTAAAAAAACAATATATAAAGGTAGCAATTGATCAGTATTTAAACCTATTAGGAGGGGCGATGGCTGCACAATGCAAAATTGCTCAAATTATTCCATTGCAAAAGAATTAGTTTTTATCTATACTATTTTTAAAATTAATGCCCATAATGGAAGTGTAAGTAGTGATAAAAGTGTGCTGAAAGTCACAAGTTGGGTAGCTTTGTTTTTATCGTGGGAATTGGATTGGGCTATTAATAAGACGGAAATAGCTGTAGGAGCTGCTGCTTGAAGAACTAAGGCACTTTTGAAAATATTTGGGACCCTAAGTAGTAGACATATGCACAGCATTAAGCTAGGGAGTCCCAATAATTTTAAAATCAAACTACTTTTGATAGCTAATATATTTGACTTAATTGACGAATATGAGAAATCCCTTAGCCATCCAAGCTCCATACCTACTATAATTAAAGCTAGAAAAATAATTAATTTAGATGGTATCCATATAGTATTACTTATTTCTTTTGTCCAGGGAGTTAATTGAATCAAAAGAGCCCCTATTAATCCTTTACTTGCAGGACTCTTTGTTATTAATTTGAACAAACATTGTGAAGGTGAGAAGATTTTATTGATTGGCTGGGAATTGTTAGTAATTAAAAATGGTCCTAAAGTCCAAATTGCTAAAGTTGCACCCAAGTCAAAACCTAAGCTGTAGCTAAGTGCCTGATTAGGAAGGAATGCAAGTGATATTGGTATACCAAAATATCCTGTATTACCAAAACTACTTCCTAGCTTTAATGTTTTACTGGCAATATCTTTTTTTAACTTAGGAATTATGCATATGATTAATATTTGCAAGCCGATGGTCATTAGAGCCAATGCAGCAGATTCAATTAATTGAAAAGTTATGCCTGTTTTGAGCAATAGCCCCATTAAACTAACGGGAATTCCATATTTGATTAATGGAGCAGCTAATACCTGAGAGAAGTTTTCTTTATATCTTCCCAATAGGTAACCACTTAAAAGGCATGGTATGACTTCGATTAAAAGAGAGATTAATTCCATTAGGTTTATTCACCTTTAGCCAAGCGGCTTATATAAGATTTTTCATCTCCTGCATTTATCCAACCAGTGGCAATTGTTTTTGATTCGCTCTTACTAATTCGACCTTTGTGAATATGAGATAGTCCAGCTGGAAAAATGATTAGTTTGCCACGTTCTGCTTCTTCATGATGATTTTGCCAGTAAAATTCTGTTCCGGCTGACGTGACATTATTACAGTATAAAATCCAAGCTAATACGCGTTTAATTGGCTCTGTTGCTTCATTACTAATAGTCCAATCGCAATGCCATTTCTTAAAACCTTCATTTGGGGAATAACGTTGAATATTAAAGATTGGGTTTACAAATAGTGACTCTTGGGGCAAGCAATTTTTAAAGAGGGGACGTTCTTCAAGATATTTTTTTAATCCGGCTTTTACACCACGAATTATTACTTGCGAAAGTGCAAATGATTCTGGATCTGAATGATCAATTGCAACTAAGCTGATATCAGTAGAAATTTTTGCAGGAGAATTAAGCCCAACAGATTCATCACTAAACGCAATTCCTCTTTGCTGCAAATCTGTACGCCTATCGAAAAATGACATAACCCCATCAGCTACTGTTTCAAACCCATGATTACGATATCTAGCTATTAATTTCATTGAAAGTAAATTCTTATAGAGCTATTCCCATCGTAATGACTAATAAATGCCGAGATGTTTTTTTTAGAATTTTGTTTCTTTTTAGTTCAAAATTTAAATTATACTGATGTTGAATATTCTTTAATGACCCGGTGTACAGTAAATGCTAAAAGATTGAGGAGAATAGCCATTCAAAATATTTTGGTATAGATACGAAATAGTAATAACAGAAGATCTGAAAGTATATGAAATTTTAATTAGTTTTTTTTGTTCCCTTTTTAGCTTTCAACTTTTTAATATTATTATTCTTATAAAGTTGTACTTGTTAAACAGTTATTCTCACTTCTAAAACCATTTTGAATATGACTTTAGCTAAACTTGAAAGTTTGCAAGGATGCAAGTTGAGAATTGGTTCATATCCGTTTTTTAATTATGATGCAAGTAGTGGAGGAGGTAAAGCGTCCTTAGTTAAGCAAGAGAATTTAAAAACAAGAAACATAGTCTTTGACCCTGAAACGTTTATAATTCCTTCTCTTAGTTGGCGTAATACAAGAATATCTTTTTTGCCTATGCCGCCTGGGCTGGAAATTAAAATGTTTCTGGATAAATTAGAAGGATTTATTTCCATTGAGACTGGTTATATATGCTTGGATTTTGAGGCAAGATTCTCATTCTCTATCTTTTCTGTTATTCGTTTCCCTTTTTTGAATGTAAAAACAGTCCTATCTACCAAAGAAGTTAATGGAAAGCTTAAGAATTATTCTGGTAAACCCATAGATAAAAATTCACGGTGTAAATTAGTAGGAGTTGCTGATATCCCAAAAACTGGAGATAAATTTTTAGATATTTTTCTTGGGCTACCTAATGAAGCTTTAGCTATACTTGAATGTAACCTAGTGATTATAGAGAATCAATAATTTAGAGATATAAATCTATTTATAATGATTTACTTAGACGATTTTTTGAGATGATGAAAATTATTAGGTTAAGACATTTATTGATTAGCTGTTGTTATAAAATAAATTTTAAGCATTTAAAGTAATAGCTTTGTAAATTGTCATAGGCTTTCTATTGACAATTTGTCTAGATAGATTAAAAACTAATTATAGTATAGGAGATTTCATTGGCTACCCATGATGAGGTAAGAGCGGCAAAAGCACATATGAAGGAAGTTGATAATGCTCAAGAAATTGTTTTGCAAGCTATGTTTGATGATTTGAGGAACAATTATGAAACTAATTTCGACAAGAAGGAAATCTCTCAAGATATAAAATGAATAAATTTCATTTTATAAAGGTTTATCCAAAAAATTCAATAAATAAGAAACTTTTAGATTAATAATGTTTATTTATTTGATTGAGATCAAAGCAAGCTCTTACTGAACTATCATATAGAGGACTGTCTTGAACCATGGTTAGTGAATTTGATTTGTCAGATTGTAATTTAGATAATTTTCTTTGGACTGATCTGTCTAAAATTTTAGGCTACGAAAAGGCTAGTCAAGCTATAAATCAGGCCTTAGATTTGCAGAACATGACAGGATCAAAAGAAACTCTTCCAATACTATTTATGGATACTTGTGGTATTGCGCTATTTACTATTAGTGCCTTAAGACATCAAACTGGATTAACAATTTTTGGTACAGATAAAGTGCTAATTTTCAGTAGGAGAAAGAAGTCTTTTCAAATTATTTGCAAGAAGAAATTATAATTAAACTACGGAATTAGGTGTTATAATCAATTTAAAAAGAATAATTTATTCTCAATTTTTATAGAGAAGATATTCTGAATATATATTTAGTCAAAATAAAAGTCAATTCTTTTATTTTTATCCGAGTCCTGTGAAAAGCTCTTTGTGAACAACAAGAATTTCATAAGGAGATGTACCTGCTTCAGGTGTTAGCGGTAAACCATCAATATTTTTCGCAGTACTGCAGATTAAGTCCCCATCCCATCTCACCCCATGCTCACTTATAGTAGCTGACCACTTTCGAACTTCAGAGAAATGATTTGGCATGTAAAGCCCTATTTTTCTACATGCTTCACAGATAATAGATAAAACAGGAGGCTTTGGCTTTAATCTTAGATCTTTAGTTAAACTTGTTTGTGAAAATACTCCTGTATATCTTATATAATCTATTATTTCTTCCTCTTTTTGTGATAAAACTGCTTTGTTTAATGCTTTTTCAAAAGATTCTAATTTAATTTTAGGCCTTTTATAAATTTGCATTTATCGCTAGAGTATCAGCTGAAGTTATATTGTATCCAAGGTTAATAAATTATCTCCTATTTAATTTTTTTTTAATGCACTACGTTACAATCCATTGTATGGCATGAAATGAAAATATTTTAATATACAAGTATTTATATATTAGATCAAATTAATTTTATGACTAATATATATTTAACTCTCTTATGATTTGATAATAAAATACTTTATTATAAGGAGATGTTAGCATTTTTTTCTAAACGATTACAAAACAATCACTTAGAGTAGAGTATTGAAAAACAAATTATGGAATCTAGTACTGAAATTATTGGCAATCCAATAACACTCTTGGTGGAGAGAGTAGCTTACTTAGCTTTGGGATTATTTTTTATCATTGCTTTTTATAGAGCTATCAAAACTGAAAAAAGTGAAGGAGGTTAACTCAGGTATAAGAATATAGTGTATTAGCTTTAACTCCATTCTAAAATGAGTTTATAGAATTAAATAAATAAAAAAATTATACGTAAGATGTTAGTTTTCATCCAAATGGTTTAGCTCCAGTTAATGGACTGATGAAAAGAAATTCCATTAATATTCCCAGAATTGCTAACGGTAAAACCCATATTGATAGAAATCTTGCACCAAAAAAAATCATAGGATTAGTTCCGTCAAGGGCTTGTTTTGTTGAAGTATAGATGGTCTCGGATGTTTTAATATTGAAGTTTGATTTTGAGTATGCTCTTATAGGATTTATTGAAGTTAGGAGATGAAGAGTCTTCTTTATAACAAAAATAGGAATAATCCAAATTGCCAAAAAACGTGGACCAATCCAATACCGAGGATGAGGGAAAATATATTCCCAATTTTCTTCTCTGCTTGGAAAGCCATCTTCTATTGTTTCAAATATATCTTGCGGTTTGATTTTCATTGTGGATAGTATTTTCTGTTTTGGTTGATCTAAATCAGGATTTTCTTGGATTGTTGATAGTTTCTGTTCTTTCTTTTTGATTAATCCCACTTGTTTACTTTGATCTTTACCTTCTTCTTCTTGAACTGGAGAAACTTGCTTATTTATTGTTTCCTTTGAGGTTGAATTTTTGTTTTTGGGAGTTTCCATCTTTTATTACTATAATTTTTTATTTTATTAAATCTATGTGCAAGCAAAATGTCATATGATTCCTTTTAATGTATAAATCAGATCCTTTTCATGTTCAAGAACTGCTTTTAGATGGTCAAAATGAATTGTATATTTTTTTGTTTTCATATGAAAATTTGAAATGCTTAACTTCCTATTTTTTTTTTGCTAATTGTGAATTTGGTGTTGGCATCTCAACTATTAACTTAGTATTGATGGTCTAATCATTTATGGTATTAGCTTTTCCTTTATATTTTTATTCGATCTTATAGATGCTTTGCAAAATGACATTGTGAGATACAAATGTCTTAGTACTTAGTTTGGTTTTAAGTTTTAATATATACGTTTAATTGTTAAATAAGAAAGAGTTAGAACACTAATTTGAATTTAATTTTTGTGATACTTAAGAAATCTTCTTTTATTATTTTAAATACTGTTCCTTGATTAGAGTATTTGTAGGTTTTCATACTTAACTAAAAACGTATTTGAAATGGCAAACAAAATCTTAGGTGTTTTAGGCTTGGGTTCTATAGGGTTGCCTATTGCTTCAAATTTGCTTTCAGCAGGTTTTAATCTTCATCTACATACTAGAAGTCATCAAGAGAAAAAAGCTGAATGTCTTAGAGGAGCTAAATTTTTCCCAACTCCTCAAGAGACTGCCAAGGATTGTGATGTGTTTTTGATTTGTGTTACTGATGACGAAGCAGTTGAAGAAGTAATCTTTTCCTCAACTGGAATATATGAAAGTCTTAAAAGAAATTCTAATGTCATTGATATGTCAACAATTAGTCCTGCTAAGGCTAGGTCAATAAGTAAAAGACTTTTGGAAAGAGGGATTAGTTATATAGATGGACCTGTAACGGGTGGAACGGAGGGTGCAAAGGCTGGAACTTTGAGTATGTTTCTAGGATGTACTAAAGAAAAGCTTAAAGAGTTTCAATCTGTTCTTGAAGTTATAGCAACAAATATTTTTTGTTTTGATGAGGTTGGTAGAGGACAAGAAGTCAAGGTATTAAATCAAATACTTGTTGCTGGAAGTTATGCAGCCTTAGCAGAAGCAGTCGCTCTAGGAGAGTCTCTAGGTTTGCCAATGAATTTAGTGATTGATTCATTGCAAGGGGGTGCAGCAAGTTCCTGGGCTTTGACTCATCGCTCGGAGGCAATGTTAAAAAATAAATATCCCTTAGGCTTTAAGTTGGCTTTGCATTACAAAGATCTCTCTATAGCTATTAATTCAGCTAAAGAAGTGGGTTTGAATTTGCCAATTACATCTAAAGTTAGAGAAATTGAGAAGTTGCTTATTGATGCGGGTTATGCAGATAAGGATGTGTCTGTTTTAAGAAAAGCTATAGAGATCAATTTTTAGAGAAGGTGGAATTCATGAAATTATTTACTACTCACTTCCGAATAAATGCATATAGCTAGCTTGAAAACATTTTAATTTTGTTTTTAAACAATAACCTTTGGCTTGAGTTTTTAATTTTTATGGAAAAATTATTGATAATAGATAAAAGTAACTTTTACTATTATGTTGGTTAACGTAAAAGACATTGTCGTTGAATCCTCTAGTGGAGGCAAAAAACAACTTGGTGATTATCTAGGCAAAGTGATGTTAATAGTTAATGTTGCTAGTCGTTGTGGCAATACTCCTCAGTATTCAGGATTGCAGGCTCTTCATGATAAATATCAAGATCAAGGATTTGTAGTTCTTGGTTTTCCATGTAATGATTTTGGAGGGCAGGAACCAGGGACCGTAAATGAAATCAAAGAGTTTTGTTCCTCTACTTTTGGTGCGAATTTTGAAATATTTAATAAAGTTCATGCAAAAGGTAATACTACAGAGCCATATACAACTCTTAATAAAGTAGAACCACAAGGAGATGTTTCTTGGAACTTTGAAAAGTTTTTAGTAGGTAAAGATGGTAATGTTATTGCTAGGTTTCAACCAGGTATTGAACCATCAAATGAAGAATTAATAGCAGCTATAGAAGTTGCTTTGGCTTTATAGCTGTTAAATAGATCCATAAAATTTCTAAAAAATGATGGGCAGTATAGATACCATATTTAATTTGTACTATTTCTTTCTTCTTAACTGATGTATTAAAGTTACTATATAAATGAGAATTTGCTCATCATTTATATATTGATTTTCTATATTTGGAGAAAACATTTCTAGTTTAATTATAGCAAGATAATATTTAGGTAAGTAAAACTCAATGGATATTTTTTCTCAGTTCCCTTTTTTTTAAGTTTTATATCTGGTAAAAAGTCCTAAATATTAAAGTTGAACTTGTTAGAATTATGCAAGTAAGAAATGTCTATTGCTTTTGACAATGATGTTTTTTCTTTTCTACCTAATATTAGCTTTTTAGCTTATTTCACAGTTTTTATGGCAGGTTCTATTCTCTTTTTGCTTTGAATGAAATGACTTAAGCTCTCTTTTTTAAAGATTGCTCTAAAATTCTTTTTGCCATTCTTCGCTTTACTCTTTTATTCATTTGCTCGGTAAGTTTTATATATTTATACATGGCTTCTTGACTGGCAAATCCTTTTTCTCTTTTGATTTTTTCTTCTTGCTTAACCGGCAGAAGTAGTTCAGTCATTGATTTAAATAAAGGGAAAACCATTAGGCTGCATTCCTATCATTTTTGAAATCATTCTCTAAAAGAAGCTCTTGATTTCTTTTTTTGTTGTTTATAGCAGTAACATACGTCAAGTCGTAGGGAGACAACCCTTGATTGCTAGGGTTGAAAAGCTTGTTGAAATTTTTACGACGCCTCTTCTTTTGTTCCATCATATAATCAATTATTTACTTTATTCTAATGTGTATTTTTTGATCTTCAAGTTTTTTATTCAAACAATTAAAAAATATGCTTATTTATTTTTTAAGAAGGTTGATCGTTAAACGTGAGTACTTGATATAGTGATGATTATGATCTTGATTTTATTTTTAAGGTTTTAAAGAAATTAGGAATTCATCCCTACGATTTTGAGCCGTCTATGTGAAAGCAGCCTGTGCAACTAGGTAAAAAATCAGGTACTCATGGAGGGTTTTATTTGTAAAAAAAAATGCTAGTATTTATCTCTAAACAAATTACTTTATAGCTTTGTTGCTTTCAGGAAAAACCTCTTTATATAGGGAAAAAGCACCACTAAGAGCAAGTATTCCCACCATAAAGAAAGTTATAAAGTTTCCTTTTTCACCTTCGGCATAAACATTTGTAGAGATAAGCCCAGCATTGATGATTGAACTAAGAATTATCCAGGACAACAGCCAAGCGAAAGAGTAGAAAAGAATCTTGATTTGATTTTTCATTGTAGCCCCCACTTGTTCTTCTATATAGATAGACTAAATTACCAAGAAAAAATTTTTTTCTATTAAGGATCTTTATGAGATTTAATTAATTCTATAATTGGCATGACCAGGTTGAGGCGAGTGCTGATAAAAATACTTATTTATTGGCTTCCCAAGCACTGTATAAATGCTTAGAAATATTTAAATTACTCAGTTTTAGCTTTTACTCTATCGATATCTATGCACCCTTGTTTTTATTAGAGATCTATAGGTTTAGACAAACTAACATTATTTTTTTCTTGCTTCCCAATTTCTCAGACCTTTGTATTTTTTTATATACTTCATAGAATAGTCGCATAAATCATTTCTATATTGTTTACAAATGAGTAAGTCCTTGAGTTTTTTTCAAATTTTACTAGCAGTCTTTATAGCTAATTTGGTTAGTGATATGTTTAAAGGCTATTCTAAGCAGTGTTTAGTTAGAGAGAAAAATAGATGTGTAGAGACAAGGTTTGAATGCGTTGTTAATTCTCGTAAAACTCCTTTTATTATTCCTGCTTGTTTTGTTGAGAAGCAAATTTAAATAACATTAGTTCTTTTATCAATTACTTGTAAAAAGATAAATGTCTACATTTTTTAGATTTTAAAGTACCTAATTATTAGAATGACAGATTACTTTGTAAGAAGTTATAGCTAATAGCTTGATTTCCTTATATAATTATTTGTTTCGAATTTTCTTAGAGCCTGGATTTCTAGATGTTGTACCTAAGTCAAATATATTTAATCAGCTGCTTTGATGAGTCATACAACCGTTTAATTAAGAAAGTGTTTACACAACCTAAATTTTCAAATTTTTCCAAATATTTTGATCTGAGAATGTCATAGCGTTTTGCTTTTCCTTAATGATATAAAATAACTTTTTTTTATGGCAAAATCCTGTAGATATATAAGAAATCTATTCATATTTACTCGTCTTAATTGATGACAAAATATACTATGACTTGCTAGTAGATTTTTCTGACTTTCTTTTGAACATGATTTTACTAAGAATAACCAATTCTTCTGAAGTGGTCAAAGCTAAAGCTGGAAAGCTTTTTGAGAAGATTACACCGGGTTCTATAGACGAGAAGCTGGTCGAAGCTCAAGTCATTCAGACAATGATTGAGCAATTAAAACTTGAAGGATTAAAAGGTGAGATTTCCAGTGCCAAAGGTTTAGTGGTAAAAGGTTCTGAATTGGTCACTAAGAGTAGCTTTGTTGTTCGAGAAACAACAAAATTTTAAATAAGATCGTAATTATTAAGAATGGATTTGTAATTAATAACTGCTCTTATTCATTTATAGTGCATAATCTTCTGAGAGATTAATTCTTTGAAATTTGAGATCTATCTTGCTTCATTTCTATTGAAATAACTAAGACTTTAGAAATATAATTGCAGCAAGTATTTTAATTGCTTTAAAGAATATTCCATTGCACGCTGATAGGCTAAAAGCTAAATCCTTAGTCCCTTTTTGAATTATTTAAAAATAGTTAAGTCTATTAGCACTTATACAAAATAAAGGCATTGGCTTTGGTTAAGATCCATTGTGAAGGATATTGAATTGGTATTGGAAAAGAAACACTTAATAAGTCGCAGTGATTTTGTCCTTTCTCCTTATTTGAGGAGAAGCAACTTTAGAGCTTCATGGCAGGTTCTTTCTACACTATTTCCCATAATGGGTTTGTGGATATTGATATCAATAATTAATTCATCCATTACTTCTGCTTTGCCTAGATACCTGGCAATTTCACCCATACTTATAATTTTATCTTTATTATCATCTCGTGCATTCTCATTGATGCATGATTGTGGTCATAGATCTCTTTTTCGCTCACGTTGGCTTAATCGTGTAATAGGTTTTTTTCTAGGAGTCCTTAATGCTATTCCACAATATCCATGGTCTCGTGATCATGCTTTTCACCATAGAAACAATGGTAACTGGGAGGTTTATCGAGGACCTGTTGATGTTTTGACTTTGCAGGAATATGAATCATTACCTAAATTAAAAAAATTATTATATTCAATTAGTCGACATTGGTTGATGTTGTTTCCTGGAGGTTTTTTCTATTTAGTAATCAAACCTAGGTTGACATTAATAGTTGCAATGGCAACTTTTCTTGGCTCTTTACTTAGTGAATTACTATTTAAAATTTTAAATGGTGATTTCTTAAATTTATTCTCTATTGCTTCAAGATTTAAACCTAAATATTCTGGTTATGGTGATACTTCTGGAGAGTTAATAGATTTAGTTGCTAACAATTTCTTGGTTATAACTAGCTGGTTTTTAATGAGTAGATGGCTTGGTGCAGGTTTGTTTTGGAGTTGTTACTCTATAATTATGATGATCTCTGCTGCTATTTTTATATGCATATTTTTTGTTCAACATAATTATGAAGGTTCATATGCTCATAGAACTGATCAATGGGATTTATTTCTTGGGGCAACACAAGGTAGTAGTAATTTGGTTTTGCCTAGAGTTTTGAATTGGTTTCTAGCTGATATCTCCTATCATAGTATTCATCATTTATGTGAAAGTATACCAAATTACAATTTACGTGCTTGTCACAACCGCAATAAAAGTCTTTTATCAGGAGCAAAGTATCTAAAACTTCAAGATATACCAGCTTGCTTTAAATATATTTTGTGGGATGAAAACTTGCAAGAGCTTTCTTCTATTTAATATAAACTTTGCTGTTAATCTTTACTTCTATTCTTATATTTCCGCGTAACTTACTCTAGCGCAACTTGCTTGGTTATGATTTTAATGGGCTTGTAATTTTTTTTATAGCCTATTTGCAGAAGGATTATTATCTAAGAAAAGACACTTGTTTGTTTAATTACTCTTTAATAACGCTAGTTTGCGTTTAATTTATTGAGATAGTTGTTCTAAAATGGAATGCCTTGTGCACAGACTTTTTAATGAAAGCGAAGTGAGTTCTCTTAAAAAGCAACTTTTGAGCAATAAAGATGATTGGGAAGATGGCAAGAAAACAGCTGGACCTTATGCTGAAAAAGGGAAGAACAACCTTCAATTAAATAAAAATTCGAGCCTTTCAATTGAATGTAGTCATAAGGTAGCCAAGCAAATTGCATCAGACCCTCTTGTTAAGAGTTTTTGTATTCCAAGAAAGATTCATGGAGTAATGTTTTCAAAATCTCTTCTTTCACAAGGATATGCAATGCATGTGGATAATGCTTATATGAAAACTGGTAGAAGTGATATCTCCTTTACTTTATTTTTAAGTTCAAAAAATTCTTATGATGGTGGTGAACTTTGCATTCAAACAACCCAAGAGATAGAAGAAATAAAGCTTTCAGAAGGGGAAGCTGTTTTTTATCCAAGTACTAGTTTACATGCGGTAAAAGAAGTTACAAAGGGGGAAAGGCTCGTTTGTGTAGGGTGGATTCAAAGTTATATATCTAGCAATGAAGATAGAAATATTTTGTTTGGCTTAGAAGCTGGAGCAAAAGGATTGCTTGCTAAGCATGGGCAGTCTCCCCAACTTGACTTGATCTTTCAAGCTTATAATAATTTTTTGCGTAGACTCGGAGATTAGACTTTTAGGCATAGATCATTAATGACTATTTATAGATTGCTATATGTAGACATTAATGATCAAAAACATCATTTTTTTAGCTCTAATACATTGTTCGATAAGATGCATGAAAATGGCTTTACCTATATTTCCTTCTAGATACTATGATTTTAGAAAATATTTATTAGGTGGTTTATTTATTATGGAGGAAAACATTAACGTAATTCAAGCAAAAAATGTTTTTGGACAAGCATTGAAAAAATGTAGCTGTGAACCTCTTACTGGTTGGTTTCGAGATGGTAGTTGTAGAACAGATTCTTCTGATCATGGCATTCATACTGTCTGTTGTGTTATGACGGATTCTTTCCTTCGTTATAGCAAGGCCCAGGGAAATGATTTATCCACCCCTGCTCCACAGTATGGATTTGGAGGATTGAAGGTTGGAGATCACTGGTGTTTGTGTGCACAAAGATGGAAGGAGGCCTATGATGATGGAATGGCTCCGTTAGTTAGAATGGAAGCGACTGAGATAAGTACATTGAAGTACATTGATTTTGATATCCTTTCAAAGCATTCATTTTCTAGTCATGATTAATTTTTATTAGTAAATAATATCTAAGTATTTGCTAGTTGTTTTTGATAATTGCTAAAAGTAGATAATAAGATTATTTCTCTTTTAATTAATCATGCCCCTAATTATCGTGAGAACCTCAATCTCTAGAGTTGAAAATGAAGAATCATTTCTTCAACTCCTATCGAACCAATTATCTGAGATGACAGGTAAGCCTGAGCAATATGTTATGACTTTACTTGAAACTAATGTGCCAATGACATTTGCAGGCAGTTCCAAAGCTTCGTGTTATGTGGAGGTGAAATCCATTGGCTCTTTAAATCCAGGAATTATGGCTGCCACTTTTTGCAAATTAATTGAAAAAGAAATTTCTATTCCTGCCAATCGTATCTATATAAGTTTTGAAGATATTCCAGC
This sequence comes from Prochlorococcus sp. AG-409-K04, assembly GCA_003215555.1. Classification (GTDB taxonomy): domain Bacteria; phylum Cyanobacteriota; class Cyanobacteriia; order PCC-6307; family Cyanobiaceae; genus Prochlorococcus_E. The sequence goes on along the minus strand of QCKE01000001.1, from coordinate 88,802 downwards.
TAAGTTTTGGGGTTGGGATGGAAGAACTTTTGGATAAACAGCTCTAATTTGTAGATATACGGAAGAAAAATCATATAGTTTTTAGTTGGAAACTATATGATTTTATGTGATTTTGTACATACGTGCTATTTGATTAGCTTTTAACCCCTAATCCGAAAAATGAATTAGCTATAAATAGTAAACTAAAACTTACCAAGAAAGCCAAGCCTATCCAACATAAGGATTTCAGCCACGGACCATATTGATGCTTCTTTTCAACTAAAGGACTGTTTATAGTATCCATTGCCATCCAGGCAAATATAGGAGCTGTTAAAAAGCTTCCTGTCATTGCCCCAAAGACAAAATCTTTGACGCTGATTTCGCCAGATTTTGCTATTAAGAGAGCTGATAATGCAGTAAAAAAATGAAGTATTATCCATATCTTTAAACGTTTATTTTCTGACCTTGAGGAAGTAATACCTCTATCTTTATTTTTCAAAAGACCTTGTACAGCAGAAATACTTCTTGGATAAGCATCTAAGCATGTCAATGTAGTGCTAAACATTGCAGCAAAAGAAGCTGGAACAATAATCCATTTAGCCCAATTGCCGATTGACTCGGTATAAAGTTTAATGAGGTTTTGGGCAAAGGTGACACCACTCCCAGACAGCATGACATCTCCACTTTGATACATTGTGAAAGCACCAAGAGAGACGAAAAGCAGTGCTGTCACAACAGTAATTAAATAACCAAGATTAAAATCAAATTCAGCTTCTTTGATCTTTGCTACATACTTAACTTCTTTTGATCTTGAAAACATCCAAAGAGAAGGCCATACACATAATTCAACTGGACCTGGCATCCATCCCATTAAAGGAATTAGAAAAGATAAATTTTCTAAAGTCCATGGACTTGGATAACTATTAAAAATATTTATGTCAACCAATGAAATAGAATTTTCTTTTAATAGCGATAAAAATGCAAAACTTGTTAGAACAGAAAGTAGTAACACAAGTATTTTTGATATTCGATCAAGTGCTTTATATTGCCCTAAAAGTAGTATTAATCCACTAATGACAAGGACCCAGATAGATAAATCCATTGGTGGGAAGGCTTGAAGAAAAGGAATATTGGTTAGGAGAACGCCAGTTACAAAACTTACAGCTGCAATTGTAAATGTTCCTGTTATCAAGCTCACTATGAGATATATAGGTAGATAAAGTTTATTTCTCTGTTGAAAGCCTTCTAGTAGGGAAAGGCCAGTAACTGCTGTGAAACGAGTGCCAACAAGTAAAAATGGATATTTAAATAAATTGGTTAGCAATATTAAACCAACCAAAGCAAAACCAAATCTTGCACCAGCTGTAGTGGAGGACATTAAATGTGACCCTCCAATACAGGCACCCGCTAGAATGATCCCAGGTCCTAAGCTTTTTCTAATTCCTTGGCTTGAAAAATGCATTACCAGATACTTGCTGTATATATGTTGATTGAAAAAAAAATAATTTGTTTAATTAGATAAAAAAGTAGACGATTTTTTTGTGCGTTTGCTTTGATTTTGAGGTTGCATTAAATGAAGCAATCAATTATCTAAGATTTCTTATTCCTTACTTGAAAACATTGATACTCTTTATTAATTGCAGACTGAATTTTTATTATAAAAATTAAGAGTAAAAAAGTATGACCAATCCTTTTTTTGAATAATGTGATTCTCTTTCTTCTCTGCTTAGATCAAGACCCACTTCTAACCCCTCTTTAAGAGCATCTTCATAAGATGCTCTAGTAGAAGATTCTGAAACTTCCTTCTTGCACAAAGCTGCAATTCCTATTGGCGTTGCATGCCAATGGAATTTTGATGTTTGTCCAATTTCAGGTTGTTTTAGCGAATCTTCAAGCAGTTCTTGAGTAGACATTTTATGCAACAAAAGTTTCATTTCTTATACGATGACAAGAAAAAAATCTAAATGTGATAAATAAGTTGCTTTAAGGACTTTACTCTGTATCTACTATGAATTTGCTATTCAAGTAATATGATTTTTCTATTGAAAAAATGTTTTCAAATATTGATCAAAAAATTTTTAAATTCTTTTGAAAATAGTTATTTTTCCTATCAATTTTTTTATTTATCTTCTTTCTCTTTATTAATAGTCATGTCTGGAAAAGCAACAACATCTTCATAGCTTGGAAGATCTACAATCCATTCTGCAAATTCATTTATAAGTGCATATTGGTCTTTACCTTTTAAATGTTTTGATCTGTCCAAAACATGAATCACAGCAAGGGATAAAGATTCAAGTGCTGAATTAACTTCTTGCATTTTTTTATTAAACTAATTTAGGCTACCTAATCCCCGTATCAAAAGCTACCCTTTTGAGCCGATTTCCTTTAGACGGTTGTAAGTATTTGATTTATGTTTAAATTCTAACCTTGAAAATTTAGGCTTGGTTTTGATGAAAATTACGATTTTTCTTTGTTTACATGACTAATTCAATAATTCCTTCAGTGACATATTTAGCAAGACCTCCCATGTTTTCTTCAATTTCTTCAAGATCAGAATTCCATTTGCTTGAGATCTTTTTTGCTAACTGGTGCTGTTGAGCGTGGTTTAACATAGATTTGATCATATATTCTTTAAGATCCATAAGCATTCTTACTTTCAAATATTCCCAAACCTCATTATTTAGACTTTTAATATATGGGATGTTATCAACCCCAGTATACTCAAACAATTCCATAACACCATGATGGCAAAAAATTTGACCTAGTTCATCATATGCACTTGTAGCCTCATTAGCATGTTCATATTCAGCTAACATCCACTCTAACTCTTCACCTTTTTTTTTATCACCATCTCTGACAGCTTTAAGTAGTTTATAAAATGAGCTAAATTCTACTGGTTTTGTCATTTAAGTAATTTGGATTTACTAAATAATACTTGTCTTATCTAGAGTGATATGGTTTTTATTCCTTTTGATAGAAAAATAAAAATCAATTCTTTTGGGCTTAGACCTCTTAGGATCTCATCAGATGGGAAATATCGCATTATCTTCCTAAGTCTTTAGATTTAAGAGGAGGAAGATTTCATGAAAAACTTATATTTTTTTAAATATCACTAAGGATTAGCCATCTTTCTTCTAATTTCTCAATCTCTTCTATAATTTTTGCCAATTCTTCACTTAAACTAGACATTATTAGACTAGTCTTAGCATTTTCTATTTCTGAGGCTACAAATGATTTTCTCTTTTCCAATAAAGGAAGTTTTTGATTGATGTTCTCAAGTTCTTTCTTTTCTTTGAAACTAAGTTTTCTTTTTAAAGAAATGTTTGATTTCAAGTATCCTTTGAAAATATTTTTTTTAGAATCATGTTCTATTGAAAATTCATCAGAATTATTCTTGGAGGTTTTTTCAAGAGAAGATCCTATCTTTTTATTTTCAAGATATAAAGAGTAATTTCCTTCGTATCTTACCAATTGTTTATTATTAAATTCAAATATTCTATCTACTGTGCGATCAAGAAAATAACGATCATGTGAAACAATAATTACGCATCCTTGAAAATCTTCTAAAAAATTTTCTATTACACTCAATGTTTGTATATCAAAATCATTAGTAGGTTCATCTAATATTAATACATTAGGTTCTTGCATTAGTATTTTGCATAGTTTTAATCGTCTTTTCTCACCACCAGAAAGTTTTTCTATTTGATTATACTGTTCAGCAGGTGAGAATAGAAAATTTTCAAGAAGTTTTGAAGCTGTTAATTTTTTTTTGCCGAAATTAACACTATTTGATACTTCTAGTATAAAATCAATAACCTTTTTATCCTTTATTTTACTACTATTTAATTCGTTGATATTTTGATCAAGATAGCCAATATGGACAGTATTTCCAATATCTATATTACCTTCTTGGTATTCTCTTATACCTGCAATTGTATGTAAAAGTGTCGACTTGCCACATCCATTTGGTCCTATAATCCCTACTCGATCTTCTGGATTAAAATCATAGGTGAAGTTCTTTAGTATTGTTTTATTATTATTTATAATGCTCATGTTTTGAATGTTTATTACTTTGTTTCCAATCCTTCTGGATAGGAAGCTTATGTCAATATTATTTTCATTTTGAAAAGGTTTTTTATTTTGCATTGTTTGTATTCTTTTAATTCTTGCTTTTTGCTTACTACTTCTTGCTTTTGCTCCTTTTTTTAGCCAACTTAACTCTTTATTGAGGACAGTTTTAAATTTTTTGCTTGCTAATTCTTTTTGGTTTTCTTGTTCAATTTTCTGTTTAAGATACTCACTATAATTTCCTGCATATTTGTAGCTATGACCTTTTTCAATTTCAAGCATTTGATTTGTAACTTTATCTAGAAAATATCGGTCATGAGTTATTAAAATAATTGCTCCATTATATTTCTTTAGCCATCCTTCTAGCCATTGTATAGCTATAGTGTCTAAGTGATTTGTGGGCTCATCTAATAATAAAACATCTGGATTAGCAACTAATGCAGATGCTAGACCTACTCTTTTTTGATAGCCTCCAGAAAGTTCACTGATTTTATTATTTATATTTTCTATGCCAAGTTTGTCTAGTATTATCTGACATTGTTTTTCAAGATCCCAAGCATTGTTGCTGTCCATAAGTTCACTCAAGTATACCAATTCATCTCGAATGGAATTTTCGTTTGGATTTTCAGCAAAGACTTTTGTCAATTTTTGAAAGCGTATAATTAAATTACTTCTATCACCGCAACCTTTAAGAACTTCTTCGATAATTGTTTTATTTTTATTTAAGGAATCTTCTTGACTTGCTAGGGATATTTTAGTTGATGATGAGCAAGTCCTTTCCCCTGAAAGTAGTGGCTCTATGCCTGCTATTATCTTTAGTAATGTTGACTTACCGGATCCATTCTTTCCTATTAACCCAAGCTTGTCTTTTTTATTTATATCTAAATTTAGATTCTCAAACAATATCTTTATTCCAAAATCCTTATATGCATTTGACAGTCGAATTAATGACATAATATATTCAATTTAATTAAATCATAAATATTATATTTATTTAACTATTATATCTGTACTATTACTATATTCATTCAGCTGATTCAAATGCGCGAAGAAGTTTAAAACCTTTTTTAATAACTAGTACGATTCCGTAAACTCCAAATCCGAGAGGGAGTATAGATAGCGGATTAATACTCATGTCTGAATAGTTTTTAACTCCATTGCTATAATCTATGCCATGACAAGGAGATAAGTATAATAGACTACTAAATATAATAGCCCAGCCTATAATTGAAAGAAATCCTTCTTTTGTTTTTCCTTCATAGAATCGATCTAGGCCAAGTCCCCAACCTATAGAGAGAACTGCAAGTCTAGTAAGAGCTTTCTTTTCGGCTTTGTTGAACAAAATTTTGATCCTAATATAAAAATATAAAATTAATATAAACGTTTGCTATTGAATATGTGAGTTTTTGAAAATATTATAACCTTGTCTTAATATTCTATCATTTGTTTTTTATTCTGATTCTAACTTCATGGCTATGTTAAATGGATAGATATTTTTATATTTATGGTCGCTATTAATCTATATTCTTCATGTGATATGGTGATTTTGGGAAAATGGAAAGGGAAAGTACCATGAGCAAGGATTTATATGGCTTTTCAGCTGCTTTGTTGACTACAATAGCTTTTTTGCCTCAGGTTATAAGGACTTATAAAACAAAAAAAGTTGATGATATTTCTTTGTTAATGCTTTTACTCTTCATATCTGGTTTAATGCTGTGGATAGTTTATGCTATTCAAGCCAATTCTGTTCCAGTTCTTCTCGCTAATCTTGTTACTTTATTTTTAAATTGTTTGATTCTGGTGATGAAATTAATCTACAAATCAAGCTCTTAGAGGCAATTTTTAAATTTTCTGGTGTTTTATAAACTTTGAAGAGGATTATTAGGCATTCTAATTTGAATGTCATTGCTTAGATTATCGAGTTTTATCCTTTCAGTTCGACTAAGACTCCATTTCAATGTTCTACTAATATCTTTAGCGTGACTTGGTGACCTTATTCCTGCAATAGGTAAGGCCTCGTGCGATCGACACCAATTTAATGCAACTTGTACCTGAGAAACATTACGCTCTTTGGCGATATTGTAAAGTTCTGATCTGAGTTTATAGCTAACAGGTAGTAGTCTTCTGAATATCGAACGAAGTAGAAAAGTATTTGGTAATATTTCTTTTCCTGGATTAATGGATAGTACACCTAAGGCTAAAGGACTATAGGCAATTAGCTCAATGTTCAACTCTTTGCATATTTCTTTGATTTGAAAATTGATGTCTTGTTGAGGTGATATTAGAGAAAATTGAATTTGGACACTTTTCAGAGGAACGCCTCTATGGCGGAGGTAATCATAAACCCATTTTAATCTTAACGGGCCCATATTAGAAACACCTATTTCTGAGATTTCTTTCTTTTCATAAAGGTCGGCTAGGTTGTCAAGTAATTGTCTTTCTTGCCATGGTGCATATCTTGAGGTGCTCCAATGAAGCTGCACTCTGTCAATTTTGTTTTTTAACCTTTCTTTGCTCGCTTGAAATGCCTTGTTGAAGCCTTTCCTACCTAGTCTCCAAGGGTAAGGCGCTAATTTTGTTGCAATAACAATTGATTTTTTTTTAGCCTCAGGGAGTTTGGAAATATATTTTCCTAGTAGCTTTTCACTTCTTCCATTTAGTTTGCCTGTACCGTATGAGTCTGCTGTATCTATAAATCTTAATCCGTTATTAATTGCTGTATTAAACGTTTCTTCTAGAGACTTATCATGTTTTTCGGGTACATAACCCCATAACAGTTGATTTCCCCATGACCATGTACCGAAACCAATCCCTATCAATGTTTTTTACCCTTTTTATCTTTAATATTATTCGCTTTTGTCCTAAATTGGTGCTTATGTTTTGAAGGCTTTTGTTTTTATCTATACTTTTCGACAACAACCCATGGCAATTTCTTTAAAGTTATCTAAACGACATGCAATAGAGACGCAGTCGATACTCCGAGAAAATCAAAACGAAGATTGGTCATTTGATCTTCCAGTTTTGTTGTTAGATAGACCTTGGCTAAAACTTGAAAAGCTTTCTTTGGCCGAACTGTTTTTTCGTATTCCGCCAGATTTTTCCGAAGAGCTTCCAGAAATTATTTTTTATAATGAATTAATCAAACAAGGAAAAACTTTATTAACAGCAGCTCAGGAATGTTGGTATGAATTTGGAATGGAAGACTTTTATCGAGCCTTACGTCATCGCTGGACTGTCGTTGACTGTGGCAATAATGGATGGACTTATAAGAAATATATTGCTTTGATTAATCAATATCAGTTTAATATTGAGAAAGCTATTAATAAAATTCCTTTGATTATACTAGCTTATCCAGACTCAAAAGAAAACCATAAATTGCTTTGGATACAGAAAGATGATTTATAACTATTGAATTATTATTACTGAGTTGAATTTTATAAATTTGCTTTTATGTTCTTTATCTGTAATAGTCAAAAGTGAGATTTTTAGTTTATAATTATAAAATATTTGATTAGGATCAATGCAAAAATCTAATTTTTCCAATGAAGAATTAAATCAAATTTGTGAAGATGCATTTGTCAACGTAAAAGAGGCATGCATGAGACTTCAAGAAAAAACAAAGTGTTCAAACAAAGTTGTTATAGAAATGCTTAATAGCGTTGCTGATTTTTATTTGGCTCAAGAAGAATAGATATATATTTTAGTGTTCTTTTGAATTTAATTCAAATATTTTTCTCCTTGTCCTTGTAACTAATTTTTCAACTCAAGCTTTCTTCTTTCTTCATGCATTTCTTCAATTTCTTTATAAATCTCTTGTAATTTAAAATTTATTGCTTCTGTATTTTTCAAACAATCAAGAGATTCCATTAGTTTAATTAGGCTTTCTTTTGCATCAAAAAGTTTTCTGCACTCGAGACTTCCAGATTCATAAGACATGGTAGATAAAATTTGGGATAGAATTGAGAATAATAAGCCTAAAAAATAAAATTTATTTTAGTTTTTTAGGTTTAGCGCTCATAGAATACAGAGGGTAAAGCATTCTTATTTTATAAAAATATATATTAAAATCTAATCCATTTGAGAATTAATTTATACAAAAATGAAATACTTCTGACTTATTAACAATTAAGGGTTTCTAAGAAAAATTCTTCTTATGCTTAAATAAATCTATTTTCAAAGCTTTTCATTGAAATTGAGAAGCAATATTAAATCAAGCTTAACTTATGAATTTTCAAGCCACATATTTTGGTTCTAGTAGCTGGTTAGTTGAACTAGATGGCTTTAAAATCTTGATAGACCCTTGGCTTAAGGGCGATCTTGTTTTCAGGCCAGGAGCTTGGTTGATCAAGGGATGCTTGCAGAAAGAGATCGAGGTTCCTGATCAAATAAACCTTTTGCTTCTAACTCAAGGTCTCCCTGATCATGCCCATCCTCCTTCTTTAAACCTTTTAGAACGTTCAATTTCTTGTGTAGGTTCTCATAATGCTTGCAATGTTTTAGAAAAATTAAAATTTGAAAATATAAATCCACTTAAGCCCCAAGACACTATACAAATAGGTCCTATCTCTATAGAGGCAACTACTGGGGCTAAGGTTCCCTTCCCAGAGAATGGATATATTGTTTCTTCAGATCAATTTTCTTTTTATATAGAGCCACATGGCTTTTTCGACGAAAGTATTTCTCCAAGATCAATTGATGCAGTATTTTCTCCAGTAGTGGATATGTACTTGCCCTTAGCAGGCTCTTTTATAAAGGGAAAGTCTACTCTTCCTCTTCTTGTTGAGTGTTTTAAACCGAAAATTTTCTTGTCAACAACTACTGGTGGAGATGCTGTGTTTACTGGTCTTTTAAATGATTTGATACAAATTGATGGAAACGATGAAGAAGCTGAGACTTTTCTTTCTGACAAGTCATTTTTTATTAATCCTAAGGTGGGTGTTGTTTATGATTTGAACAAAACAATATTTAATTGAAAAAAATTAAATTGTGTTGTTCATGATCAAAATGGAGTATCTGGGAAAAAATGAAGAATTAAAAAACCAATAGCAGCTGCAAAAACAACTGATATTGCAATAGCGGCTAATCCTGGAACCATCCCACCACTTTCTTCTGAAGCCATGAATAGAAATTATTAAGAATAAAATGTTTATTCTATAAGATCAATTCATAAAATGCGAGGCTTGAAAAAATTTCGTTCAATATAATAGTTATTTAATTGTTCCTATTCTTATCAAATCTATCTTTTTATTATTTATTTTATTCAACTTCTATATATTGAGAATTAATTTTAAGTGTATAAATTATATATATTAAATCTATTATTAAATAGAGTATGTTTGTAATTTAAATGAGATTCTTTTTATTTTTATGCAGCAATTAAACCAGATTGACTAAGAACGTCTAAAATTCGAGCTTGTCTTGTTCTCGAAGAGTCTAATGGCCTTATTTTATCTAGAATAGCTGCGTTGCAAATTATCCAAAAACTTCCTCTAGATACACCTGCCTTGTCACAAACTACGGCTGGTGCTATTCCTGGATATCTATTGTAGTGATTGCTGTTCAATGATTCAAGCCAACTCCTTTCCATGAAATCAAGTTCTTCTTCTGATATTTGTTTTGAATAAGAATATTTCTCAAGTAACGTGCAAAGGTTTAGGGCGTAAAACATGATATCTATCTGAAATTGCTTAAAAAATAACATTAAGGCAAAGATTATTTTCAGTTTCATTTCTTAAGTGATAATTAAGAGATCTACTGAAGATCTTTTGTAAGTCTCTAAAAAATTGAATGCAGTATTTCAATTTTGATGTGTATATAAGTTTTTATTTTATTTCAATAAAACCAGCTGCATTCTCTGCCTTTTCTTTTGCTTCTTTAATATCTTCTCCTTTTGCAAGTATGACTCCCATTCGTCTTCCATTGTGAGCACTTGGTTTTCCAAATATTAATATCTCTGTTCCTTTAACTTCTAATGCTTTGTCTATACCTTTATATTGAACAATTGATGAATTGGTTTTTGATAGGAGCACTTTGCTTGCCGAGGGATATATGTTTTTGATTTCAGGTATTGGTAAGCCTAAAATTGCCCTAATATGTAGATCAAATTCGCTGAGGTTTTGGCTTACAAGTGTTACCAGACCGGTATCATGAGGACGAGGGGATAACTCAGAAAATATAATGTCTTTACCTCTCACAAAAAACTCTACTCCAAACAAACCACTTCCTTCAAGGTGATCCGTAATTTTTTTTGCGATAGATTGCATTTCTATTAATTGTGAATCATTTATTTCTTGAGGTTGCCAACTTGTTTGGTAGTCTCCATTAACTTGTTGGTGACCAATAGGTGGACAAAAAATTGTTTCTTGATTTTTCTGTCTAATAGTTAAGAGAGTTATTTCAAAATCAAATTTTATATATTCTTCAATTATCACTTGATTTGAATTACCTCTTGCACCTTTTATTGCATAATCCCAGGCTTTACCTAAATCCTTAGGTTCTTTTAAAAGACTTTGGCCTTTACCAGAAGAGCTCATTACTGGTTTTATTAAAAAAGGATATTTGATGTTTTCTGCAGCTTTCTCAAGTTCTTGTTTACTTCTTGCATAATTATATTTTGCTGTTTTTATCCCTAACTTTTCTGCGGCCAAGTTTCTTATTTTATCCCTGTTCATTGTGATAGCTGTTGCTTTGGCATTTGGAATTATATTTATGCCTTCTTGTTCAAGCTTAATTAATGCTTCTACTGCAAGAGATTCTATTTCAGGAATGACAACATCTGGTGAAAGACTTCTAATAGTATTTTTAAGACTTTCTTCATCACCCATATCTAGAACAATTGATTTGTCTGCAACTTGCATGGCAGGTGCATTTTTATACTTATCACATGCAATTACTTTGCAACCTATCCTTTTAGCAGCAATTGCCACCTCTTTGCCAAGTTCTCCACTGCCTAGAAGCATCAGTGTTTTAGGTAAAATTGTCATGAATTTGCTCTTTATAAAGGAATTTTCTAATATTATCTTAGAGCTAAAAGATTTTTAACTGACTATTTTTTGCACTTCAAAGTAATTTAATAACTATTATCTTTCAAAAATATGTATAAAGTTATTAGATAAGTAATTTAACTTCTTCTCCTCTACTATAATTTTAGTTGCTTAGAGGAAAAATTTATATTTAGTTTTTATTTAATTTGATTTAAATACATGCTGGAATCTTCTGCTAATATTAAAGCAATTATTTTACTTTAACATTTATTAATGTCAATTGATCAGATTAAAGCCTTTTTAGCGAAGATGCAGGAAAATCCATCAATAAAAAAAAATGTCTTAGAGGCTTCTACCGCAGATGATGTTGCTCAAATAGCAATGAAACATGGGTTTGAATTTTCTGGCGATGAGTTGCTTAGATTTTCAGGTAAAAAGGTTGGAAAAGTTACTGTAAAAAAAAATGATGTGCCAGGTGAGTATAATTAACAATATTGATTATTATTCAAGATGAAATAAATAATTTCTTTATTTGTTTTGAAGCAAATATTAGACCAATTAGCATTAGTAAACCTGTAAAAATAGCATTTAAAAAGTAAATTGCAAATGAAGCAATAATTATCAAAATAATTATTGGAATAAGGCTTGGGTATACGACCTTAGCCCCTTCTCCTTCTTTGCTATTCTGTGGAATAACCTCAGGTTCGATAGCCAATGATTCTTGTGAAGTAAAATAAATATTATCTATGATAACTGATTCTTAAGTTTTTTGAACTTTAAATATCTTGTTTGATTAAAATTATTTATATTTTTGGATTTTCCCTTGGTTGAGGTTTCTTTCAAGACTTTTCCACTAAGATTTGGTTATAATAATTTTTTAGTTTCCTTCAATGAGAAAAGAAATAGACTCAGAGGGTTTTGATTGTAAAGAACTATTCAAGAAAGCTTATGAGAACAGATATACTTGGGGACCTCATTTTTGTGGCTACAGAGGAAAATGCTCATTAGAAGAAGATGATTTATTGATTAATGGATCATTTTTAGTAAACAAAAAATTGCATATTGAAATAAATAATATTATCGACGATCGAGTAGAAAAAGAAATATCATCCCAGCTTCATGAGGTTACTATTCATCGAGTTAGGAGAGATTTTGAACAAGTTCATGGATCTAATATATTTACAGCAGGGAAAAATGATCAATTTGGAATAGAGGTACTTATAGGAGGAAAAAGTCAAGGGGACAAATATAAAGTTAAAGATAATATTATTACAATGGTTTATAGACATATACATGGTTTACTGATCAATATAAATACAATAGAGGTTTTTGATACTGGAATGGGTTACTTGAGTAAAAAATATACTAGTCAATATTTTGAACCTAATACTTTAAAGCCAAAATCTGGATTGTCTTTTTTTAGCGATATTTATCAATCCTTAGCTGAAAATGGCCCTTGGGTTTTAAGCGAAAGAGTCATTGAGTGTGAAGAGTTTCAAGATAAGCCTTCTTCTAAGAAAAAATTTTCTTTTCATAAATTAGATTTAATTTAGTTTGTTTGCTCCCTATTTGAACACTATTATAGTCGTATTATATTTATTAATTTATTATGGATGGAAAAGATGAGGCCTTCACAAAAGAAGCAAGACAAAGAATCTGTGAACATATGAATAAAGATCATAATGATTCCATTTTAAAGTATGCTAAAAATTTTGGTTGTTTTGAAAATCCTGAAAATGTAAAAATGCTATCAATAGATGAAGAGAAAATGGTTTTAGATGTAGATGGAAAAATACTAGATATTTCTTTTGATCATACTATCTTAAATAGTACTGATGCTCGCAAAACACTTATTTCTATGCTGAATTAAATCTTATAATAATTCTAACTAGTAAAAATATATAATTAAAAATAAATTTTTTCTTCTCGTTTTCATTTATGCAATATTTTATTCAAAAATTCATGTAGAAATTGTATTTAGTAAAAAAATTTTAATATATATTACTTTTATGGTATAAAAAGAAAAATGTTGCCATGTTAGAAATAATAATTTAAGTCAAATGACAAGAGATAATCGTAAATTAACAGGTTTAGAGCTAGCAGATTATTTAAAAAGACATAGAGATGAGTTCGAAGGGAATGGCGATGCATTTTGTATGGCAGCAGGTTATGGCATAGAAGGAGATGATGGAAAAGAGAAATGTAATTTCAAAGCATTAGTTGAGGCTTTGGCAAAAGCAGGTGCATTGAATAATCTTGATATCGATTAAGCTTATTTTTAAACTCGCAACAATGTTGCTCTCCTTGGATCAAGAACACCAGTGAATATGATGCTATTGCTGGATTCTTTTGTCTGCAATTACTCTTTGGAAGAATTCTCTTAACCCATCATCAGTCAAATCAGGTATTGCCCAAATGTTATCACTCTCAAATTCTTCTTGATCTATCAACCATTCTTTAAACTCTAATAAAACAGCGGATTTGTCCTTACCAGAAAGAATCTTCAATCGCTTGGAAATATAGTTGTCAATTTCTATAAGACTTTTTTCTGGTGGACCAGTTAGATATCGCATGGTTCTTAAGATTCTCTTTATATTCTACAATCTTTTGCTGATTTATGGCTTCTTTGATAAGTTTGATCAAGTTTGTTTTTGGATTGTTAGCCCTTTGTGCCTTGGTAAACAGGCTGCATTAATCCGCCACCTTGGTCATCATCATCTCCACTGTCTTGAAATATGATTAAAGCCAGAAAAGCCATGGATATAAGTAATATGATTTCTTGGTATTCGTTCAATTGACTTAAAAAAATTCTTCTGACCTTACTCTAAAATTGTAAAATAATCAAAATAATTTTTTTTTAGAAACTATTGAAATAAATAAAAAATTTCCTATGAAAATATTGCCTATAGAGGTTTTTCGTTTAATTTGAAATTATTCCAGCTATTTGCTGATCATTCTCTATGGAGTCTTAGACACTTCTTCCCTTGCTCTTTTGGCTGCAAATGAGGCCTCGATTGCTGAAATTGTAGAAATTAGGAGTAAACCTAATAATCCACCCAAGCCAGAACTTGAATTTGCTGGATCTGAAGGATCTAATGAAATTTCTCTAAAGTAATCAAGTGATACCCAAAAAAAAGAAATAAAATTGGTTATCCAATAAGCTTTCCATCTACGCTGATATATATAGCCGGTCCCAACGCCAGGAACAATATTTAGTAAAGCAGATACCCAGATTGAGGATGTGCTTAATATGTGATTTTTTGATTGCACAAATTATATATATATAATTTAATTTAATATACTTCAGGGAAATCAAAGAATAATCAAATAATTCTTTGTTTGATTTAATAATTTTAAAATATTTTTTAGAGTGTTTGTTGTATCTAAAAAATCCCTGGAATAATCTGGCCAGTAGTGATATAAGAGCCCAATAAAGCTATAAAGCCTATCATTGCCCATCTGCCATTTGCTTTTTCAGCCTCTTCGATATATCCAGAGTAATTTTCAATTAACTCTGGCTGAGCTTCAACAGGAAAAATGTTTTGACGATTTCCTGATTCATTGGTTACTTGAGCTTGAGTAGATGATGTCATTATTCTATTGATTTAGAAAATTCCAGGAATAATTTGACCTGTAGTTACATAAGCGCCAAATGCTGCTACAAAGCCAAGCATTGCCGCCCATCCATTGAATTTTTCTGCTTCTGGAGTCATTTTCTTAGAGCTTGAAAGATGTTAAGCAATATTACACACGATGTAAAGGTTTGTAAAGGGGGTTTCGGATTTGTTTAGTTTCTTAGTGTTTCGCGAAAATAAGTTTGTTTGTTTTCAGATTTCTTTTAGAAATATATTTTCTGCTAATTTTTTGAAGTGAAAAAAGAACATGTCTCTAGTTCAGATCAACTGCAGGAGTTTTGCTATGAAATTAAGCAAATAGTAAATTGCTCTGATGATGATCTGAATTTATTCTTTGAATTTTTACGTCATGGAGATCAGTTCCAGCCTCCTCAAGATTCATTTTTTTCTTCTTCGTAATCACCATTGATGTTTTTTTTCAATAAAGTCCTCTAACTATTCTGCACATACTGAATGAGTCGCCTGTAATGTGATGCAAGTTTTTTAGCCCTCATTCTTTAAAAAATTATGCAGACCTACGGAAACCCAGATGTCACCTATGGGTGGTGGGTTGGTAATTCTGTAGTAACCAACCGAGCAGGCCGATTTATCGGTTCTCATGTTGGACATACAGGAATTATTTGCTTCGCAACTGGTGCTAGTTGTCTATGGGAGCTTTCTCGTTTTGATGCTTCTGTACCTATGGGGCATCAGAGCTCTATATACCTTTCACATTTAGCTTCATTAGGTATTGGCTTTGATGAAGCTGGTGTTTGGACAGGAGCCGGTGTTGCAACAATTGCAATCTTCCATCTTATTTTTTCAATGGTTTATGGTGCGGCAGGTCTTGCTCACTCATTACTATTTGATCCTGATCTTCAAGGAGGTCCGATTGGCCGAGTCGATAAATTCAAGTTGGAATGGGATAACCCAGACAATTTGACTTTTATTCTTGGTCACCATTTAATTTTCTTAGGTGTTGCCAA
This sequence comes from Prochlorococcus sp. AG-409-K04, assembly GCA_003215555.1. Classification (GTDB taxonomy): domain Bacteria; phylum Cyanobacteriota; class Cyanobacteriia; order PCC-6307; family Cyanobiaceae; genus Prochlorococcus_E. The sequence continues at coordinate 73,172 of QCKE01000001.1, read as the reverse complement.
CATTTGGTTTGTTGAATGGGCTCGCGTACATGGTATTTATGATCCTGCTTTAGGTGAAGTACGTACGATTTTCCCTGGTTATGGCGATTTTGCAATGGTTTGGGGTCATCAATTTGATTTCATTAGTATTGATAGCCTTGAAGATGTGATGAGTGGCCATGCATTTTTGGCATTTTTGCAGATCAGTGGAGGAGCTTTTCACATAGCAACACGTCAAATAGGTGAATACACTAAATTCAAAGGAGATGGTCTTCTTTCAGCAGAAGCTGTTTTGTCTTGGTCTTTAGCAGGTCTATTTTTAATGGGAGTAGTTGCTGCATTTTGGGCAGCTTCTAATACAACTGTTTATCCAACAGAATGGTATGGCGAGCCGTTAGAGTTCAAATTTGGAATTTCTCCTTATTGGGCCGATACTGGTGATGTATCAGATTGCAAATACTTTTTTGGACACACTAGTAGGGCAGCTTTAGTTAATGTTCAGTATTATTTTGCATTCTTCTGTCTTCAAGGTCATTTATGGCATGCCTTGCGTGCTCTTGGTTTTGATTTTAGACGCATAGCAAAAGCTATAGGTGGTTTAACTGAATCAACTGCTTCTTAGTTTTAATCAAATCAAAAAAGCCTCGTCATTAAATTGACGAGGCTTTTTTTTTGTTGAGATTAGATCTTTAGAGATAATCAGGTCTCTATAGATATTCTCCTTAATTAGTCTTTAGCATTTGCATAATAAAAGAATTGTGAGGCTCCAAAAAAGGCCCCTAATCCTGCTAATGCTGCTCCAAGATTAAATCCGGCAGATGGTTTGATTATCCCAATGTCAGAGGGGTGTGGTAATTGTGTGGCAAAGTCAAGTAAGTGAGATAGATCAATCATTGGTTTTAAATGTGATTTGTGATGTTTAAAAAATTAGATCAATCTCTTTTAGCCCAAGGGTCGATCCTTTTTGAATCATCAGAATAATAGAAAAATTGTGAAGCACCAAAGAATGCTCCTAAGCCGCATAGTGCAGCTACAAAATTAAACCCTCCTGAGGGCTTGATAATGCCAATATCTGATGGGTGAGGTAGTTGTGTGGCGAAATCAATTAAGTGAGTTGGATCAATCATTTAGGTGAATTGCAATTTGTTTATAGATAACCCAGGCGGCCACTTTGCCAAACCCGTGTGTGCAGACTTTACAACAGCTTTCATAGAGATTCTAAAACTCTACTTACATTGAAAAACAAATAAAAGTATCAATATTTGAATGCCCTGGATTTTGGAATTTGTCTCTAGCATCAAATTTTTAGGTTTTTTGCTTAATCTCTTTAAACTGATCAAAATTAAATTCTTTTCTTCTTTGTTATTGTCATTATTTCTGGCTTTTGTAAGTAAGGTTATTAAATTGATTTGAAATTAAGCTTTTACTCTATTGATATTGACGATTTCATAATGAAATTGGAAAAATTCTCTCTTAAGATTTTGAAATTTTAGGCTTTGTTCCATTCTCGTTATGTCTTCCTGTCTCTGCAAAAAAAAAGCCAGCCAGAAAGGCCAGCTTTTTGTTTAAAAAAACAACAAATACTTTTTTTTCCAGGAAAATATTTAGTCGTTAGAAGGGTCGTTTGAGTCAAGACCGTAGTAGATAAATTGGGTTACTTGAATAAATGTGATGACTCCAAAAGTTGCTGCAAGGGGATTAAATCCACCTATTGTAATAGTTGCCAATAAATCTGATGAGTGAAGCAGTGAAATCATTGAATCGAGTTTTAGGGAAAATTTCCTTATAGATAAACATAAAGAGCAGAGAAAATCACATCTCGTTGCATGTTGAAAAATGTTTTTTTATTTCTCTTAGATAAAGACCTTTAACTATTCCGCACAAATCATTGAACCTGGATGTAGTGTTCATGGGGAAAAGCGCCTTTTTTGTTCAAAAAAAATTATGCAGACCTACGGAAACCCAAACGTCACCTACGGGTGGTGGGCTGGTAATTCTGGAGTCACCAATCGCTCAGGCAAATTTATTGCAGCTCATGCAGCTCATACAGGACTAATTGCCTTTGGTTGCGGTGCAGCCACGCTTGTTGAACTAGCAGGATTTGACCCTTCATTGCCAATGGGTCATCAGAGCTCTCTATTTCTTGCTCATTTGGCGTCTATTGGCATTGGCTTTGATGAAGCAGGAGTCTGGACTGGTGTTGGTGTAGCCAATATCGCGATACTTCACTTAATTCTCTCCATGGTTTATGGCGGAGGAGGACTTTTGCATTCTGTATATTTCACTGGAGATATGCAGGAATCAGAAGTACCACAAGCCAGAAAATTCAAGTTGGAGTGGGACAACCCTGACAATCAAACCTTTATCCTTGGTCACCATTTGATTTTCTTTGGTGTTGCCAATATTTGGTTCGTTGAATGGGCCAGGATTCATGGAATTTATGATCCTGCTGTTGAAGCAATACGCCAAGTAAATTACAATCTGGATCTTTCTCAGATTTGGAATCATCAGTTTGATTTCTTAGCTATTGATAGCTTGGAAGATGTAATGGGAGGTCACGCATTCTTAGCTTTTGCCCAGATTTGTGGTGGTGCTTTCCATATAGCAACTAAGCAAATTGGTACTTATACCAAATTTAAAGGTAAGGAGTTGCTTTCTGCAGAAGCAATTCTTTCCTGGTCATTAGCAGGAATTGGCTGGATGGCATGTGTTGCGGCTTTCTGGGCAGCAACAAACACAACTGTTTATCCAGAGGCTTGGTATGGAGAGGTTTTGGAATTTAAGTTTGGAATTGCTCCTTATTGGATAGATACAGTGCCTGGAGGTTCGGCTTTCTTAGGTCATACAACTAGAGCTGCTTTGGTTAATGTTCATTATTATCTTGGATTCTTCTTTATCCAAGGTCATCTATGGCATGCATTGAGGGCTATGGGTTTTGACTTTAAGAGATTGCTTGATAGAACTGGTCCTTTCGGTATTCCAAGGACTCTGTAGAATCAGCATCTTTTATTTTACTATTAACCATTAAATTGTTTTTATAGTAAAACTAAAAAAACTCCCCTTAATATATAGGGGAGTTTTTTATTGCTTTTGGCTATTTATATTTAATAAAGCAATAAAAAAGCAGAGCTTATAACTCTGCCTTGCTAGAAAAATTAAAAATTTAATTTATCTAAAAATAGTTTTGGTAATCAACGTGACAATTTTTGTCTTTCAGTTCCTTCAAACTGTTCAGGATCATTACAGTCTCTTGCATACCAATGGAATTGAGATACTTGAATAATTGCAAGTATTCCAAATACTACGGGAAGCAGTTGAAATCCACCTGATGGTTTGACTAAACCTATGTCAGATGGGTGTGGTAGTTGCGTTGCGAAATCCAGCAAATGCGAGAAATCAATCATCAAGTCAATGAAAAGTAGCTCAGTTATAGCCTAGAGTTTAAGATTATTTGCAAGAAAATGTTTTTTTGACATTTCTATTAATTTAAAATTACTAACACTTGCGCAAATTTTCTGATTTAAGTAATAGGAGGCTTTGGCTTTTCTAAAATCTAGAAATTTCTTTGTAAGCACGTAAATGATCATATTTAGGCAAATTCAGTTTTTTTGCACTTCAATTCAGGATCTTTTGACTGCTTTTAATGATTTTTTTATTTTTTATTTTTTGTTTTAAATTCACCGCTCAAAACTGGTTTGCTCTCTTTTGAAAATTGCTTACATTCCCTCTATGGATTACAATTGATTGCACTGCAGTCGTTTTGCCTGAATTGCGAGGTCTGTTTTCTTCGAGAATTCCTTTATCAATACGATTTGGAAACCAATATTTTTTTTTAGATTAAATATATTTCTTACTAACTAAATAAAGACCTTTAACTATTTTGCGCATATCTATTGAGCACAGTGTAATCTTCAGTGGATATTTGCCTGTATTGCTTAAAAATTATGCAGACCTATGGAAATCCAGAAGTTACCTATGGGTGGTGGGCTGGTAATTCTGTGGTTACAAACCGCTCTGGCCGATTTATTGCCTCTCATATAGGCCATACAGGATTGATTTGCTTTGCGGCTGGTGGCAGCACTCTTTGGGAGTTGGCTAGGTACAACCCAGAAATACCAATGGGGCATCAAAGCTCTTTGTTCTTGGCTCATCTTGCTTCAATTGGAATCGGCTTTGACGAAGCTGGCGCTTGGACTGGTGCCGGTGTTGCAACAATTGCAATTTGCCACTTAATCTTCTCTATGGTTTATGGAGGAGGAGGTCTTCTTCATGCAGTCCTTTTTGAGGAGAATGTAGAAGATAGTCAGGTATTACAAGCTAAGAAATTTAAGCTTGAATGGAATAACCCAGATAACCAAACTTTTATTCTTGGTCACCATTTAATTTTCTTTGGTGTGGCTTGCGTTTGGTTTGTTGAGTGGGCGAGAATTCATGGTATTTATGATCCTTCTTTAGGATCAATTCGTCAGGTTAATTACAACCTTGATCTTTCCATGATTTGGCAGAGGCAGTTCGATTTCATTACTATTGACAGCCTTGAAGATGTAATGGGTGGTCATGCCTTCTTAGGTTTCGCTGAGATTACTGGTGGAGCTTTTCATGTCATAGCAGGATCAACGCCATGGGAAGATAAAAGGCTCGGAGAATGGAGCAAGTTTAAAGGTGCTGAATTGCTTTCAGCAGAAGCAGTTTTGTCTTGGTCTTTGGCTGGTATAGGTTGGATGGCAATTGTTGCAGCCTTCTGGTGCGCATCTAATACAACTGTTTATCCTGAAATTTGGTATGGAGAGCCATTGCAATTGAAATTTGCTGTATCTCCTTATTGGGCTGATACTGCTGATCTTTCAGATTGCAATTATTTCTTTGGTCATACAACTAGAGCTGCTCTTTCTAATGTTCATTATTATCTTGGCTTCTTCTTCTTACAGGGTCATTTCTGGCATGCATTAAGAGCTTTAGGATTTAATTTCAAGAACGTAACAGCTTCAATTGGTAATGAGCAAGAGAAAACATTCAGAATAAATTCTTGATTACTTCTCTTTTGTTTTTTATAAGAAACATAAAAAAGCCCCATTTACGGGGCTTTTTTTTTTATGAAAAATAAATGCTGTCATAAGGAAATCAAGTATTGATATATAAGAACGTAAAATAAAATGCTTGAAGAGTTAATGAAAATCACATTTCAAAAAAAAAATAGGTTTATTATTGATTTATTAAAAATAAATGTTTATGACTAGTGACGAAATTCAAGCAGTAAGCAATATGATTTCTTATCACCCTCCAATAATGATTGGAACACTTTGCATTTTTATGTATATAAGAGGGAAAATCTTGGAGAATTCAAAAAAAGCATCAACTATTAATTAGTGGAAAATTCTAACTCTTTTTGGAATTAATGGAATTTTTTAAGTATTTTCTTTTTGGTATTGCAGGTTTAAGCCTAATCTTTTGGGTTTCAATAATAGCTATTTGGCATGTTGATATGTTCCCTCGCTTATTTAGAGATGATTACAAAGTCGACCAATTAAATAGATTTTCAGCTTTTTCAAAAGCTGATTTAAAATTAAAGCCTTCTGGAATTATTGATAGAAACAAATATTCCAACAAGTCATTTGTTATTGCTGACTTTACTCCAGTTGAATCCGACTATGGTGTAAACAGATTGTATACATCTTTACTATTAAGTCTTGGAGTAATGTCTTTTATAATCATTTCATATGGTCTGCATAGTGGATTGTTGGCTTTGGCATAATTACAAAGAAATCTTCGATACATACTTCGGTATAAGATTGAACTTTAAAAAGTATTTTCTTTACTCCATTTTTCTTCAATATCGCCTAGGACTTATTTGATTTACTTAATACAATGACAGTAGGGATTTACTTCGCAACCACTACAGGAAAAACAGAAGACATTGCTGAAAGGATTCATGGATTATTGGATGGGGTTGACAATCCAAAAGACATGTCTGATGTTGATGATTTGAGTGAATTTTGCAATCATGATGCAATTATTTGTGGAATTCCTACTTGGAATACAGGCGCAGATTCTGAAAGATCTGGCACTGCGTGGGACTCTATCCTAGATGAAATAGGAGAATTGGATCTTTCCGGTAAAAAAGTGGCAATTTTTGGATTAGGAGATTCATCTACATATACAGAAAATTATTGTGATGCTATGGAAGAACTTCATAGATACTTTCAGCAGGCAGGGGCGACAATGGTTGGCTATGTAGATTCAACTGAATATACTTTTGATGAATCAAAAAGTATGGTTGGAGATTCTTTTTGCGGCCTTCCTTTAGATGAAGACAGTGAGTCTGATATGACAGATTCAAGAATTTCCGAATGGGCAAACCAATTGAAAAGAGAAATCCCAGGTTTGTAAAAATTAAAATTGAATTAATTAGTCATCAAATTCCGGTTTAGGCTTTTTCTTTACTTTTCCTGTAAGTAACTGGTGAAGAGCATCTAATGAGTTATATACCTCTTTTAGCTCAGTCACTTCTGGGACTAGACCATCTTCTGTAAGTATTTGATCTAGATCTCTGAGCTCTTGCCTTATATAGCGCAAATGTGAGCTGATTTCTTCTCTTTTACTTGTGGACATTAGAGATTTCCTGACCTTAAAAGTTTAATTCCCAAACAGTAACTTGTACAATGCTTTTTTACGTAATCAAAAATCAATGCTTTTGATTGAATTGGATTTTTTAAGATTCAAGTGCAATGCAATTTAAGATGCATTGATATAAAAGAAAAAATCAAATTCATTAGCAGAAAATGAATAAATCAAAAGTAGCACTATTCATGATTTGGCAAAATAATTTTTCTATGGACAAGATTTTTAGCAAACAAATTAAAGCGAAATACTCATTAAAAGTTAAGGAAATCTAAAGCTTTTTAAGTCTAATGAGCTTGTTGTTTGATCTAAAACGCGTTGAAAGCTTTTATCAGTTAATATTATTTACATTCAAAAAGCGAAGATTTATTTAATGAAAAACGAAGTAGATTCCATATTAATAAAAGAAGATATGCAAGAGGGATCTAAATATCATCAGCATTCTTTATTTATGGGTACTACTCTAGTTGTTTTTAATCTGATTTTAATGTCATGCGTAGGTTTTTACTGGATAAACCCTTCTGTACACGAATATATATCAGGTAATCCTTTATAGAATTACTTCTGAAAATCGATGATTTGTTAATTGCCAGTTGTTATAACTATGATTTTAGCCACAATTATTTTATGCTTAATAATATATAAAAATTGATTATTTATAAAACAAATGCGACATTCTAAATTAGTTGCTAATTTCCTGGGATTAGCAATAGCAATGATAATGACTTTGTTTCATTCTTCTTCTGCTTTTGCCGTTTTAAGTGCAGGTGATGAAGTTCCTAATTATGTACGCTCTCAGATAACAGGCATTGATCTGCATGGACAAGACTTATCAAAGTCTTCTATAGCTGGTGCTACAGCAAGAGATTCAAATCTAAGCAATGTAGATCTTCATGGCACTGTAGTTACTTTGGCTGATTTGAAAGGTTCGAATTTAAATGGTATAGATTTGACTGATACACTTTCAGATAGGGTAAATTTTCAGAAAACGGACCTTAGGAATGCAATCCTTGTAAATATGATTGCTTCTGGTAGCAGTTTTGCAGGGGCTCAAATAGAAGGAGCAGATTTTAGTTTTTCAGTACTTGATAGTGATGATCAGAAAAACCTTTGCGAAATTGCAAATGGAACAAATCCAGTAACTGGTGTTAGTACTAGGGAAAGCTTGGAATGTTCCGATAGAGGTGTTGGATATAAGCCTCCTATGCCAGGTGCTTAATGTATTAAATATCACTTTATGCTTTATTAATATATTCATTGGATGACATTTATGGTATTTCTTCTCCAATAAGAGTGATAGTTAGATTGACGTCCTAAGAGAAGGAGTCAATGAATCCTTTGAAACCTTATACAGTTCGTTATCGATCATTCGATAATGGAAAGCAAGAAAATTGTTTTTATGCAAGTGATTCATTTGAAGCAAGAATGCTTGCTATGGAATTCAATAAATATATTCATGACCATCCAAATTGTATAGATTTGATTCGTTGTGAAGAGAATCCTCTACCAATTAAAAAAACTTAAAAATTTTTCTCTTTAAATAGTCTCTTTTCCGAAAATACGTCTTATTTTAAAATAGTTTTCAAAAAAATAAATAATAGTTTAATTGCCATTCTTTTTATTGATAAAATCCTGTTATATGCTTTGCTTGAAAAAATAAGAAATCAATTCATGAAGAATTTTTGGCCAAAGCTTTCTCCTGCAATAGGTTTTTCAGCTGAAAAACGTGCAAATAAATTTAAACCAATAGTTGAAAATATATATTCAAATAATGAAAATAATTTTCATTTTATAAATGGAAAAGTAAATAAGGCAATTCGATCAAAAATAGAATTAAACGATCAAAAACCTGAAAATTTTTTTGAGTTAAATTTTTGTAGCCATTGGGCCAATAGAGATTTTAATGAGTACTTTGATTCCTATTGAGGCTTCTTTGTTCTCTGCTAGATTAAAAATAAGTAATTTACTTTAAATGTAGATTTTTTCTCCTTCTTCTGAAATTGTGTAAATTTTATTTTGATTGTTTTTATAATAGATTATATTATTTAATTTAGATTTGCCATGTTTCATGAGTCTTGTTTTGTGTATATTGGCCTTTTCTAATAGTTTATCGTTATCATCCCAATTGTTTATTTTGATATTATTCATTGGATCGCTAATTAATTCATTAGAAAAACGTTCAAAAATTTTCTTATTAAAATGATCTTTGCTCATTAATTTTTCTTTGAAAGTGATAATTCTTTTAGCATATTTTTTTTTACTGTATATGTTTGTTTTTTTTATAATTAATAAAAGGAATAATAATAATAATATGTAGATAATATTCATCTTGGGATTATAGTATATACCTTTTTACATTGTAATAGCATTCCTTTTATCTTGATAGAATATTAATAATAATATTATTTGATTATTATATCGAGATCAAATCCCAATTTACTATTCTTTGAAAGAACTTCTTTTTTCATGAAACCCCTTTTTAGACCTTTGAATAAGATTAATATTGATTCAAAAAATATAACTGAAATACTTATTATTCCAACTATGAAGGTTGATATAAGGTCTTTTTTCTTTGCATTAAAGATCATAGTTTTATTCCAATATTATTGTTTGTTGAAAATCCTTCATGATTTACTTTGATTTAATGATCTCTTACACCATTATATGGACCAAATCGGATTGCGCATTCAGCTCCGCATTTAGCTCCTAATTGAATGGCTTCTCTAATATTCATATTTGCAGCTAAACCAGTAGTGACTCCTGCTGCAAAACTATCTCCACATCCATAACTATCTATTGCTTTAGCTTTTAATTTGACTGGTTGATATCTTCCCCCAGGAATAAGCATTCCTCCATTTTTTCCTTCAGTTAAGATCCTTGACTTTGGTTTTACTTTAAGACTTTGTGGAGAATATTTTTCATCTGGATCAAGGTTGCTACTGATTAGAGAATCTAATTGAATATTTGATTTGTTCAAATCTTTAATTCTTACTCGAGGAGTCGAGCATAATATTCTCGCTTGTCTGCACATTTTAATTGCTTCAGCATCTGCAGCAGTTAAAAAGATTCCATCAAACTCGCCTAACGTTTCCCATGGCAAATGATCACTAGATAAGGGCTGAAGCCTTTCTCCTATAATTGTTATTGCTCTATCACCATTTATATCAACAAAACTAAATCCTCTTCTAGTGGGTTTATCTCTCCAAGCCACATTCATTTTTATCCCCAAGGAGCCTAGTTGGTTGTAACATTTTTTTCCTATCTCGTCTTTGCCTAAGGAAGTAAAAAAATGAACTTCTCGACTTGTTAATTTCGACATTTGTGCTGCGGCTACTGCGCCTCCTCCTGCAGCTCTTTCTATAAAGTTATGTCCATGAACAATCTCACCCTCTACTGGTAACTTGTTTACATTTATAAAGGAAACCCATTCGATATGACCAACAACTGCAAGCTTTAGCGACTTTATTTCTTGGTAGGACATTTCTGGAGATCAAGAGTTACATATGGACTATAATTTTATAAAATTATTTATATATTATCAAAATAACAAAAAGTTCTGATTTCTTTTAAGTATTTTCTTTTGATTATTTTGTGCAAAAATATTATGCTACTTATATATATCTGAATTAATTATAAGTATTGAAGTTATTTTATTTTTCGATTTTCACGAAGCCACAAGGAAGAGATATAATAAGTCTTATTCCTTAGATTTAGGCCTTTGGACAACAGTAACAACTATAGGCATTTCATAAGTTATGTCTATCTTTTTCTTGCGATTTTAGGAGGTATATTACCCACAATTGCAAATATTAATTTTGTAAAATTGTATGGTCCTGGATTTGATCTTGTTAAGTTTATTTCTTTAGCTAATATTAATCCTGCAGCACAATCTCTTTCTCTTGACTTGTCTATATTGGCTTCTGCTGTTTTTGTGTGGATGTTTGTTGAAACCAAACGTTTAAAAATAAAATATTTTTGGATTATTATTTTAACTGCATTTTCTATTGCAATAGCTTTTGCTGCACCACTATTTCTTTTTCTAAGGGAGAGAAGATTGATTGAGATTGAGATTGAGAATTTAAAGAATAATTAAATAAATAATTTATAAAATATTAAAAATTAAGCTTATATTTTGGATGTATTCTTTGGATTAGTGGGTAGGTACATATGCAGCAAATTGACATGATTATCCATAGCATTATTCCAGTACCCTGTGAATCTATTATTTTTCCAGCTATAATAGGAAATATTAGGAAGCTTAAACCAAAGCATTGCGAGTATATAGATAATGATAAGCCTCTATATTCCTCTGGAACTATTTGAACTATTGCTTCAGTCGCTGTAGGTAAAAACATTGCTATTCCAGCTGTTATGGGCACTAAAGCTATAATTACTATGTAAAATCCATAATAGCTTAAGCTAGAAATAGATAGAAGAAAGCATCCACTTAGTAAGCATATATTGCTTAGTTTTAGTCCAAATATAACATTTCTCTCTGATAGCCACTTTCCTATTGGCCATTGAATAATAAGAAGTAATATAAGCTTGTATGAAATTATCCAGCCAATTATATTAATTGATTGTTCAGGTCTTTTTATTCCACCCTTAACTAAGTCCAATTGTAGACCAATTTGCATAAGAGATAAAATGCCTGTGCTTAATATGCTTATTATTATTATCGGTATAAGATGTTTTATTAATTTTTTTAATGTTAAAATATTTATATAGTAGTTATCTTTTTTGTAATAGGTTTTCAGTGGATAAAAATTATCTTTGAATTTATATTGAATTAATATTAAAAGTATTATCATGCAAATAATCTCTACTAAGTAAATTATTCTTATTCCTCCTATAGATGCAAAGGATAATCCTATAAGTGCTCCAATACTTACCCCTAGTGCGTCAGCACTTCTTGCTAAAGCAAAACCTTTGGCTGATTCTCCTTCCTTGGAACAAGTGGTTATAGCCAATTCTACAGAAGGCCAATAAAAACCTGCAGCAGCGCCTAGAAATAGTTCTCCAAGAAGATAATTTTGAAATGATTCCGCAAAAAACAAAAGCAAATCCGCCGTAATTGCAAAAAACGCAGCTAATTTTAAGGGATTTATGAAATTATTACTTCTGTCTAACCATATGCCTGCAGATAATCTTGCCAATGTTCCTGATATTGCAGCTATGAAAAATCCGAATCCTATTTGTGTTGCTGTTAAGGAAAGATTGTTGAAGACAAGAGCAGTAAAATATATTACTCCTCCTGCTCCTATTGATGCTAAAAATCTACAAATGGTTATTCTGCGCAATTTTGCGGGAAACTGGTCCCACCATTGATTTAGTCCTTTAGTTGACTTCAAGATTTTTTTTGCGAAGAGTAATTACTTCTGTGTTTGCCACATTGGCAGTCAGTAGTGTGTTTTGCGGAAAGTGGCAAGCTGCTGAAAGAGTGGATTTGCATTTTGAAGATATGACTATTCCTATTTCAATAGAGGAATTAAGGGTGTGGAAAGAAGGTTTGAATGACAAAAAATCCGACTTTTTGAAAGATGAAAAGAAAAATTTTGAATTAACTGCTTGGCTTAATATACTTGGTTTTGAAAGTACATCGGCTTTATCAGAATTCTTAGGAACTACTCTCATTAAGGATAGAAGTATGGAAAGACAGCTTTTGAGAAGTTGGGCTGGCAGAAAATTGTTAGATGAAATTAGTGATATTGTTGTTATAGATCAAGATAAAACTGGTATTAAGATACTTAATACTATTGAGAAAGTATTAGAGGAAAAAAAAGAAGTTTCTTTGTTAGATCTCTTAGAGGAATTGCCAGCAGAGGTTATCCATTGTGACTTGGATGGTCTTGTTAAGGTTTTAAGCAGTTGGCGTAATGATTTAAAGAAGCAGCAACGATTAGTTGATGATTTAAGAAATCTTTCTAATGAAAATACTTTTTCTAAAAAAGTTAAGGATTTTTCTGTGAAGCGAAAGAAAATTTCAATTAAGAAAATTAAGATTAATGCTTTACATCGTTCTCAAAACATAGAAATAGAGCATTGGAAACCAATTACAAATAAAGTTATTAGAAGTGATTGGATTGTATTTATGCCTGGATTAGGGGGTGATCCAACTCATTTTCACTGGTTAGCAAGAAGATTAGCGCAAAATGGATGGGAGGTTGTAGTTATTGATCATCCTGGAAGCAATGCCAAGTCAATGTTTTCGGTCCTAGAAGGTAATGATCCTTTCCCGACCGAAAACGAGTTATTCCTTTACCGTATAGAGGATCTTAAAAGTGTTATAAACGCTAAAGAAACGGGAGTTATTAATGTAAAAGCAGAAAATATTATTTTAATGGGTCACTCTCTAGGCTCATTGAATTCATTTTTAGCTTATGGTGCTAGGCCTCAGGAAGGTTTAATTGAGAGATGTAATAAAGCTTTTGATGATTTCTCTATTACTAACATTTCCAGACTTTTGCAATGTCAATTAATTAATGTTCAAATAACAAAGTTGGAAAATATACATTCATTTTCGGCAATTGTTGGAATTAATAGTTTTGGACAATTATTATGGCCAAATTCATTAGGTGATAAAGAGGGAATCCCTATCTTTTTGACAGGAGGTACCTTTGATTTGATTACCCCGGCAATTTCCGAGCAGTTAGAGTTTTTGTTATCAACCAAAAAAAATAAATTTAGCAGGGTATTAATTGTAGAAGGTGCAAGTCACTTTTCACCAATAAGAGTTGATGAAACTAAACAGTTAAAAGAATCTGATATATATAAGATTAGCGATTCTTTTGTAGGAGCAAATTCATACTCTGTTCAAAATGTGCTTGCTCAGGAGATAATAAATTTTCTGGATAGTTTGGAGAGTGAAATTCCTACTCCTCTACTATTTAATCAAACTTCTTATGATTTAAAATTCCATATCTTAGATTATCCAACAACATCTACTCTTACAAAAGATCAATAATTAATTCTTGGATCTATAAAAGCAATTAATAAATCTATTAACAGACTTATTAATACAACTAGACTTGAAATTACAACCACAATACCTTGCACCATTGTATAGTCTCGTTGGCTTATTGCTTCTTGAAGTTGTAAAGCAATACCAGGCCATGAGAACGTAACTTCAATTAGAAGGGCTCCACCTATTAATGATGAAATTGTTAGTCCTGCTATTGTTAGCAAAGGCAGCAATGCATTAGGTAAAGCATGATTTATGATTACATTTTTTTCTGTTATCCCTCTACTTCTAGCTGCTTGAATATAGTTTGTATTTAGTACTTTTTCTAAATTTATTCTTAACGATCTGCTAAATATTCCGCTTAACAAAATCCCTAAAGTACTGGCTGGTAGCAATAGATGTCTAAAAGTACCAAATAAAGCATTAATATTTCCGCTAACAATGCTATCAATAATCAAGAAACCACTTCCCTTCGGTGTTTCCAAGACAGGAGGGAACCTTCCTCCTACAGGAAGCCAGCCAAGTATTACAGCAAATAATATTTGAATAAGCATTGCTGCCCAAAAGGGAGGTAGGGCATAGGTTCCAATCCCAAACAAACGGCCAGCAAGATCTGTTTTTCCTTCGGGCTTGGCCACTCCTGTTAAACCAACTGAAATACCAATAATTGCTGCAACAATGATGGCTGTAATACCTAGTTCGAGACTTGCGGGTAATGTTTTTGCAATTATTTGACTCACTGATTCTTGATTGTTAAGTGATAGACCTAAGTCAGCATGAACCAGCCCCTTCAAATAAGAAAAATATTGATGAATCAATGGTGAATCTAATCCTAATTTAGATCTCAACGCTTCTCTAGCTGCGAAATCAGCTCTATTCCCTAAAATTGCGTCAACTGGATCACCGGGAGCAATTCTTAATAAGAAGAAAACCAAAGTGGAAATAAGCCATAGCATGATTGGTGCCAAAGCCAATCTTGTTAAGGAATAATGCAAAAGCGCTTTTGATCTATTCATGTTTTTTCCTGATCATGTCTAGGCGTAATCTTCCACTCCCATCAAATTCCGGTTGGGAGATGTCTTTTTGTACCCATACTCTTGGTTTGAGAATCCAAATAGGCAAAAGAGAGGCTCCATCTGCAGCAATTGTTTCGATTTTTCGTAATTCTTCAAGCCTTTTGTTACCTAGAAGACTTTCACTTTTCTCTAGTGATTTTTGAATATCTTTGTTAGCCCAAAAGGTCCCACCAAATACTGCTTCTCCTTCTTTGCACAAATCAATGACTATTTCTTTGCAGTCAAGTAAGGGCGATAAATATGCATATGGATCAGGGTAATCTCCAGTCCAACCAAGTATTACAGCTTCATAAATACCATCAGAAAGTTGTTTGTATACAGTTGTTGATTCGACTCCGTTTAAGGCTATCTCTAAACAATCTGATAGATCTCTTTTGACTTGCTCTTTCCATGTAAGGGCTAATAACTTATCTGCAGGTACATTTGATCTGAATGTAAGTATAAGTGTGAGTTTATTGTTGTTGCATAGACCAGCTTCTTTGAAAAACTTTTTCGCAGTTTTAGGATCATATTTAGGCCATTGTGGAACATTATTTACTTGTATAATTGGTGGTATTAATGCTCTTAATGGTTCTCTTAATCCGTAACTTACTTGTTCAGAAATTAGTTCTCTATCAAAACTATGTAAAAGTGCTTGCCTTATGATTGTTGGCTTTAGTGTTTTTGCTTTGGTATTAAATGCAATATAGCCAATTTGCATAGCAGGACCCTCAGCTTCAATAAGATCTCCTTTCTGAGAGGATCTATGTAGAGAAAGTCTGTGACCATCTTCTATTGAATTAGATAAAAGTATATCTACTTGAGAAGTTTTTATTGCATTAAAGAGAGAGGCTGAAGTGTTAAAGCTTATATAATTTATTCCTGAATTAGCAGGTTTTTCATCCCAGTAATTATCAAAAGGTACGAGACTTTGCCTTTCAGGACTGTAGTTAATTAATTTATAAGGACCTGTTCCTATTAAAGTTTCATTGATAAATTTCCCTTTATATTGTGAATAATAAATAGGTGAAACTGGTGTTAAATTTATTGATGTAAGTAATCCATTAATAGAACTAGATGGTTTCTCAAGTTTAATCTTAAGGAGAAATTCTTCAGGTGTTTCTATAGATTTGATTCTATCATTTATAATATAATTTAAAGTACCTATATTGATAAATCTTTCAATGCTAAATGCCATCGCTTTTGCATTGAAAGGAGTATTATCGTGAAAAAGAACATCTTCTCTAAGAGGGATTAAAATAGTAAGTCCATCTTTGCTAACTTGAGGCTTTTCTTTGGCTAATCGGGGCTCAAGTGATCCATCTGAATTAATTCTATAAAGAGTATCACCTAAAGCACTGATCAATTGAATAGCAAGAAGCTTGCTTGCTTGAGCAGGATCTAGGGAGTCTATCTTGCCTTTGCTTGCTAATATTATAGGTTTGTTTTTCTCTTTACTTGTGTTGTATGTGCAAGAAAATTGACTTAAAAGTGCTATGAAAGCTAAAAATTGAATAACAAAATTTAAGGTTTCTTTTTTTTTGATTCCTCTTAGCTGATTCATATTGAAAGCTTATTCTCAATGTCTAGAAAATAATTGTATTTGTTATATTTTAAGAATTAGTAATTTCTTGAATTGATACTTCAAATACAGGTGAACCTGTTTCAGACAGTGGCCATTCTCTTACCCAGCATTTTTCATGTTCACAATCTATCCCGATAACCTGGAAAAGATTTTCCTCATTTAAGAGCTGTACGCAGTCACCTTGATGAAGGTTGTCTGAGGTCATTGACTCTGCTTGGAAATGATGCTCATAAATTTCCTTGAAAACTTGTAGTCTGGGAAATTGAAAGCTAGAGAAATAGAAGTTGAAAAAAATCAACCACTATATAATTAACAATTTGCCTATATAATTGCCATGTTTAACTTTGTTTAAAGACAACTCAAATGTGCTGCGATTTGAATGACTTCGGATAGTTTTTTAATTTCTAATAGAGAATCTATTATTTGTCCCTTGCTGACTTTGTGAGTTATTACAATGATTTCAGCACCTTCAATGTTTGAATCAAATTGAACTATTGACTCGATTGAGACTTTATGATTTCCAAAAATATTTCCAATACTACCAATTACCCCTGGAGCATCTGCTGTGATTAATCTCACATAGTTTTTATGTGAGATTTCTCTAGGATTTGCAAGATGACATTTTCTCCAACTAGATGCAGATAAAAGTGGGTCTAGTGACTTGGCTCCTGAATTTTGCATTAATTTTATGCCTGCAATGTTTAAGATATCTGCTACAACTGCAGAGGCAGTAGGGCCTGCTCCTGCACCTGGTCCATAAAACATAACTTCTCCTATTGGATCTCCTTCAATAAGAATTGCGTTGTTTACTCCATTTACTGTTGAAAGAGGATGATCATTAGGAACTAGAGTGGGTTCTACTCTTAATGCTAATGAGGTTTCTTTTATCTCAGAATAGTTTTCTAAATGTTCAGCAATTGCAAGAAGTTTTAATTCATAGCCCAGTTGGTTTGCATAGTTAATTTCCTTATTTTCAATATTAGATATTCCTTTTGTGGGAATCGATTCTCTTTTTATTGATCCACCAAAAGCTAAACCACTAAGTATTGCAATTTTATCTGCAGCATCATGGCCATTTACATCAGCACCAGGATCTGCTTCTGCATAACCTAATTCTTGAGCTTGGTTTAGAACATCTTGATAATTAGCACCTTCTTTAGTCATCTGACTCAAGATGAAATTTGTTGTTCCATTTATTATCCCTGTAACTTTTTTGATTTTGTTCCCTCCTAGAGATTGCTTTAAAGGTTCAATAATTGGTATACCACCGCCTACTGCTGCCTCAATAAGAACATATACACCTGCAGCATTTGCTGCGTCTGAAATTTCTTTTCCATATCTTGCTACAACTGCTTTGTTTGCTGTAACAACTGACTTGCCTAGATCAATAGCAAGCATAATTAAACTTCTTGCAGGTTCTATTCCTCCCATTACTTCAACTACAACTTCAACATTTGGATCTTTTACAACTTCAAATGGATCAGTAGTAAGAATTGATGTGTCTATCTCGAGTGACCTTTTGCGTTGAAGATCACGAACTGCTATTCGTTTAATATTGATCTTCGAAACTAACGGGTGTCTACCTGCAGAAGAAAAGACAATATTTGCAACTCCAGTTCCCACAGTTCCAAGTCCAAGAAGACCTATCCCGATTTTTTTGTTCATAGTGTTCATGTTGTACATTTTCCTATCTTTTATCTTTTTAAAAATGAGCTTGCTTGAGTTCTCATTTTAAGAAAGATATTCATGAATCCATTAGCTCGTGAAGGAGTAAGACTGGTGCTGAGACCAGTGGCATTAATAAATGAAGGGTCTATTTCTAGGACCTCTGAAGGAGAAAGATTATTAAGACCCTTAATAAGAAATGAAAGCATACCTTTTGTTATTAATGCATCTGAATAGCCTTGCCAAAATAATTTACCTTCTTTGAGATCACAACATACATATACCTGAGAAATACAACCTTTAACTTTAATCGAGTTTGTTAATGATTCAACTGGGAGAGTGGGTAGCTTCTTGGCTAAAAAAAGTAAATATTCATATCTTTTTCTTGGTTCAGCGCACGAGCTGAGTTTTGTTACAATTTTATTTAGTTCATCACTACCAAAGTTATTTGCTGCTGGAGAATTGCTTAGCTCACTCATAAATGTTGTACTTTGAGATTTTTAATATATTTAATTCTACTAGTATTTTAAATGGTTTATTTGGAATATTTCTTTTTCATTAATCCATCCATCAAGAGGAATATCCCATTTGTCTTTAGGCAATAAGGTTTTTGATATACAAGAATGCGGAAGTATTGCAAAAGCTTTAACAGCCTTCCAAAGAGGATCAACTCTTAGACGATCGAAACAGCCACCTCCATAACCTAATCTCGTGCCACTATGATCAATAGCTAAAGTTGGTATCAGTAGAGTGCTAATTTCTTCTGCTTGCAAAGGATTTTCTGATAATGGCGCAGGAATTCCATAAGCATCTTTTGTTAAATCTTTCTTAGTCCATCTTCTATAAGATATTTCTCCTTTTGTATTGCAAGCAGGAAGAGCTAATGATACTTGTAATGATTTTTTTAAAGACCTGAGATCAATTTCACCAAATAAAGGCCAATATATGCCAATCAAAGGCTTTGATTGGCTTTTTGCATAAAACTGTTTTAAATATAAATTAATTTGATGAATAATAAGTGGTTCTATATTTGATTGCTGATTTTTTCTTATTATTTTATATTTTTTTCTTGCTGATTTTTTTAGATCTGAATTTTTCATTTTTAAATTTTAGTTGTTTTATTCACTTAATACTTTCATTGTTGAAAATAGGCTGTTAGTGCTATTGCTAGAGCATCAGAAGCATCATCGGGTCTAGGCGCTTGATGCAAATTAAGTTCTCTCATTACTGCATCTAATACATCTTCTTTTTTTGCTTTTCCATAACCTGTAACAGCTAGTTTAATTTGCATTGGAGAAAATTCAACTATTGGAATCTGAAATCTTGCCAGTGTCATTATTAACACCCCTCTGGCCTGAACAACAGAAATTGTTGTACTTGATCTGTAAAAGAAAAATTTCTCTACTCCTGCAATGTCTGGTTTCCATTTCTGTATTAATGTTCTAAGGTCTCTATAAATTTCTACCATTCTCTCCCCTTCTTTTTTGTCTTTATTTGTTTTTATAATCCCACAATCTAACATTTTTATTTTATTTTTTGATACATCTATCACTCCATATCCAACTATTGCTAAGCCTGGATCTATACCAAGAATAATCAAGTCATTACTCCATAGCTGCTAATTCAAAATCAGATAGATTTGCTTGCTCACCTCTATCAAATATTTTACAAAAAGCTTTTATCACTCTATCACCAGAATCAATTTGTTCTAAAGGATCTTTTCTTAGCCTATGTCTTAAAGAACAGGAAATAACTCTAGCAATATCGTCTTCAGTAACTTCTAAACGCTTTTCAAAAGCAGCTAATGCTCTTGCCGATCTATTTGTGACGATATCTCCTCTCAAGCCATCAACATCTAACTCTCCACATATTGCGGAGATTTTAAGACGAAGGTCTTCGTCAATTTTGACGTTTTGAAGTAGATCCTGAGCTGCGACAACTTTTTCTTGAAGTTCATCTTGAGAAGATTGTATTGACTCAGCAAAAGATTCTGGATCATTATCAAACGCAGTTCTTTGATCTACAACTTTTACCCTGAGCTCGGGCTCCCTAACTGTTCTCACTTCAACACTCATGCCGAATCGATCTAAAAGTTGAGGACGTAATTCTCCTTCCTCTGGATTTCCTGAACCTATAAGGACAAATCTTGCAGGATGCCTAATTGATATTCCCTCTCTTTCAACTGTATTCCAACCAGATGCAGCTGAATCTAAAAGTACATCAACTAAATGATCATCAAGAAGGTTAACTTCATCAACATAAAGAAGACCTCGGTTTGCTTTTGCTAGAAGGCCAGGCTCAAAAGCTCTAATCCCTTCACTTAAGGCTTTTTCTATATCTATTGTGCCGCATAAGCGATCTTCAGTTGCTCCTAATGGAAGGTCTACCATCGGAACTTGTGTCTTTTCTAAATTGAGAGAGTTTCCCTTTTGGATTAATTCTTGAATTTCAGAGCTTTGAAGATCTGGATCATCTGGAGAACTGTTGTATGGATCACCCTGCACAACCTCAATTGCAGGCAGTAGGTCTGCTAAAGCTCTTATTGTCGTTGATTTTCCAGTGCCTCTATCACCCATGATCATAACTCCTCCAATCCGAGGGTCTATGACGTTTAGAAGAAGCGCTAGCTTCATTTCTTCTTGGCCAATCACTGCTGCAAAGGGGAAAACCCTGCGCTTCCTTGATGAACTCACTTTTTAATTGTTTGACTTTATGTGGATTGTTTCATAAGGGGGACACATCGAGACTGTTTTTTTACTAAAAAGCTTGATATAGCAATGTTTGGGAATTTGAATTTTCAATTCAGTTTTCTCTTAAAGAAACAAGAGATGCAGCCATTTTCCTGATTAATTCAGTTGAACGCGGATCATTAAAAGGACCTTGAACAATAAAAGAAGCAAAAATATTTGAATTGCTTGGCATTTGTATGATCGCTGCATCAGCATATGAAATTCCAATATCACCAGTTTTGTTCAATACTTTAAATCCTTCAATTAGAAGACTGTAATCTATAGTTCCTGTTTTTGAGGCCTGTAGACCATTAAGAAGTCCACCTGGAATAAGTCTATTTGAAGTGGAGGTACTCATAATATCTCTAAAAAGATCTCTGCTTTTTGTACTTAAAAATTTTGTTTGATTAGCCAGTCTAAGTATCATTGTAAGTTCTTCAGTAGTAGTTTTATTAGTTCCACTTAAATCTGGTAATAAGTTATTTAACTTGGTGCCTTCGAAGCCAATTTCAATTAATCGTTCATTTATATATTTGATTCCTCCTAATTTCATAATTAGAAGATTTGTGGCTGTATTATCACTTACCCTTATCATCTCGGTTGCAACTTCATGAAGAGGAAATTTTTTTCCTATAGGTTGATATCTCATCCATCCAGAACCTTCTGCAATAATATCTTTACTGAGTGTTAGATTTTCATCCCATTTTAATATTCCATTATCAATCATTTCAAGACAAAGTAGTAGTATAAAAATTTTTATACTACTTGCTGCAGGAAGAGGTGTTTTGGGATTTATTTGAGAAAATTTGCCATTTTCATGAATAGCAAAACCACTTATTTTGAGATCTGAATAGTCAGATCTTAATCTTTCCCATTCTAAACTTAACTTATCAAGTTCATTTTCTTTTTTATATGATTCTAGGCTGGTTAAATTTATTTTATTTTTACTATACCCAGAAATATTATTATTATCTTTGTCTAGTATTTGGGGAAGTGTCTTTAATAATGAGCCAGTTATAACTCCAATACCTACGCCAAAAATCAATAAATTGAGTATTGATTTTAATAATTCAACACTTTTTATTTTTGAGATAGGGCTTTTTTGAATTTCCACTTAATAATCCTTTTATTTCAATTTTTTTTTGTTTTAGAAAACCATCTCATTTGTCTCACAATACCTCTTATTAGAGAAATCTCTTCTGAGCTTACTTCAGCTTTATGAAGTAACTTTTTTATTTTTGTCATTCTTGCTTGAGCCGTATGTTTATGTAAAAAACCTATTTCTAAAAGTAACTCCTTCGCATCTTCTATAAAGTCGTTAAATTCTTTTGGGTATGCAGGATTAGAAATTTTTTCTTGGTAAGAGGAATGAGGCATCTCTGCGTATTCCATTAATTGATGAAGAATAATTGCTGCGGCATGCGAAAGATTAAGTGAAGGGTAAATCTTTGACGTTGAAAGTGTAATTACTTTTTGCGCCATTTGAAGTTCTAGGTTGGATAGACCTCTATCTTCTCTCCCAAAGATTATTGCAATAGGATTGTTTGATGGTGAAGATAAAAACCATTTCAAAGCATTCTCAGAAGAATGAAGAGGAATTTCACCATGATCTATTCGCCCACAAGTTGCTATGACTCTACTGCAATCTTTTATTGCTTCTAATAAATTTGGAAAAATGGGAGCATTCTCAAGAAACATTTTGCCATGAGCTGCCATCTTTTTAGCCTCAGTGCTTGTGTGGTTACATCTTGGTGAAACAAGTCGCAATTCATTAACTCCAAAATTCATGCAAAGTCTTGCTATGCTCCCAAGATTGATTTCTCCTAATGGTTCTACAACTACAACCTTGATTAGTTTGTTTTTGAGAGACACTTTTATTGATTCAAGGAATGAAGATATGCAAGTAGGTCAGCCATAGATTGAGATTCTATTTCGAAGCTTGGCATTGGAGGAGTTAATCCGTTTATTACTTGCTTAATTATTTTCTGATCAGTTATTTCATTTGTTATTTGATTTAGTTGAGGTCCTACAAGTCCCTGCGCTGTAATTCCATGACATCCTACACAGTTCATTCGGAACAGTTGGCTTCCATTTTCGATCGAACCATTTAATTTAAGAGTTTCTTCTATATAAGGGCTTTGCTTTGATTGCCTCAGAAGTAAAAACAAGATAAACAGGCAAGAAATAATACTGATTATCAACATGGTTTTTAGCCCATGCTGAGCATTCTCTTTCTTAACTGCACCAATTGATGAAGTGCTTTTCACGAAATGCTAGTTAACATGAAAGAATTGTGTTTAATACTCTCACTTTTGGCGAGCAAATGATTGAACCACTCCTTTGCGGCATTGTATTAGGTTTAGTCCCTATAACTATAGTGGGCTTATTTGTAAGTGCCTGGAATCAGTATCGAAGAGGAAGTTCTATGCCTGATTGGGAGTAAGAAAAACCAATCCTGTGTTTCCATAAAATTTTTGATTATGAATATGCCAATCAGAAGGAATGATTATTTTTTGTTGCTTTGAAAACTCGCAAATTGCAATACATTTTTTAGATGCCCAGTTCCCTTTGATAAGTTTTTCAAGTATTGAAAAATATGGATTAATTTTGTAAGGAGGGTCTATATAAACAAAGTCAAATTGGCTTAATTTTATACATTTTGATTCTAATAAGTTTCTGCAGAATTCTCTATAGCCGATATTTAAAAATTTTTTTACATCTGTATTGATGACTTCTATATTTATATCTTTTTTGCTGGAATTAGCAATCATGGTGAGATTTGATCTACATATATTAAATATATTTTTATTGATCTCAATAGCTACTATTGTCTTGGCTCCTCTTTGAATTGCTTCGCAACCAATGGTTCCACTCCCACTATATAAATCTAGCCATGATGTATCTTCAATATGTTTACCTAATATATTTACAATTGCCTCCCTAACTCTTGATGTAGTAGGTCTTGTTGGGTTTCCTATTGGGCTTTTAAGTTTCCTTCCACCCAGTAAACGAATTTGTCCTCTCAACTTTAAGATTTACTCATTTCTTTAACCAATTCAACCAGTTTGATAATAATCTTTCACCAGATTTACTGGATTTTTCAGGATGAAATTGACAAGCTCCTAGATTATCCTTCCAAACGACAGCTGTAATTTCTTTGTCTCCATATTTTACTGTTGCTGCGACATCTTTTTCAAATGAAGCTACAGCTGAATATGAATGAACAAAATACATCCATTTTGGATTTTCAGTTAAATCAAGTAATGGGCAATTATTTTTTTTTGTAAGTAAAGCCCATCCAATGTGAGGTATGTGCTCACTTGTGGTTATTGGTAAATGTTTTATTTTTCCTTTAAGTAAACCCAAGCCTTTTTCTTTGCCTTCTTCACTGTATTCAAAGAGTAATTGAAGTCCAAGACATATTCCTAAAAGTGGTTTTTTTTCTCTGACCCATCGTTTTATTTCTGGAATTAAATTTGTTTTCTTAAGATTTCTCATTGCAGGATCAAATGCACCAACTCCAGGAAGAATTAATGCGGTGCATCCATTTAAATCACTAGGTTCTTTTACTATCTTTAGGCTTTGATCTAATCTTTTAAAAGATTGTTGTACGGAATGCAGGTTTCCCATTCCATAATCAATAAGACCAATATTAAGTGCCACTTCTAAAAATAAATTGTTTTTTAAAAGAGTTTATAGGTACTTATTAATTGTCGTTGATAATGTTGCTTTTGGTACAGCTCCTACAACCGTGTCAACTTTCTGGCCATCCTTAAAAATCATTAGGGTAGGAATGCTTCTTATTCCATATTGACTTGCAACATTTGGGTTCTCATCTGTATTTAGCTTGCAAACTTTGATTTTGCCCTCAAAGTCTTTTGATATTTCATCAACTATTGGAGATACCATTCTGCATGGTCCACACCAGGGGGCCCAAAAATCAACAAGAACAGGTTTATCACTCTTGAGCACTTCCTGCTCGAAAGAAGAATCAGTAACAGCAGCAGCGCTTGACATGAAATTTAAATAGAAAAATGAAATTGCTTTTACAATTGTATTTTGCCTAATAAAATAATTCTTGCCATTAGTTGCAGATGTTTGAACTTTTTTTTGAAGTAAAATTTTTGTCTTTATTGAAAAAGCATCTTAAAACCTAAATTTTTGGTGAAACAGTTATCTTATTTACCCATTCCAAGTTGTTGTGCTTTTTGATATACCTTCCCTTCTGTAAGTAGAGATGGTGCAATGACAATTTCTACTTGCTGCATTTCTTTAATTGTTTGTGCGCCAAGGGTACCCATTGATGTTTTGAGAGCACCCAGAAGATTGTGAGTGCCATCATCAAGGATTGCTGGCCCTCGTAGTATTTGTTTGAGACTTCCTGTTGAACCAACTTTAATTCTTGTTCCTCTTGGAAGAACAGGGCTAGGCGTAGCCATGCCCCAATGGAATCCATTCCCAGGAGCCTCTTCTGCTTTGGCAATGGGGGAACCAATCATCACTCCATCTGCACCGCAAGCTATACACTTGCATATGTCTCCACCGGTAATGATTCCTCCATCTGCAATGACTGGAACATATTTCCCACTTTCTTTTTGATAATCATCCCTAGCTGATGAGCAATCTGCAACTGCAGTTGCTTGAGGTACTCCAACGCCAAGAACTCCTCTTGAGGTGCAAGCTGCCCCTGGTCCTATGCCAACAAGAACTCCGGAAACACCAGCTCTCATAAGATCAATAGCAACGTTATAAGTAACACAATTACCAACTATGACTGGTATCCCTAGGTTTTGGCAGAGTGATGATATGTCCAGTTTCTTTTGATTTTGTCCGCCAATATGTTCTGTAGAAACAACTGTTGCTTGGAGGAAAAAAATGTCAGCTTTTGCTTCAATTATCGCCTCATGAAAATTAATTGCAGTGAGTGGAGTACCACTTACGGCTGCAATCCCTCCTCGTTCTTTTATCTCTTTTATTCTTTGCTTTATTAGATTTTCCTTTATTGGTTTGCTATAGATGCTTTGCATTAAGGGAACAAACTTCTCTTTCCCTACTGATGAAATTTGTTGCAGAACCTCTTGAGGATTATCATAACGAGTATGAACCCCTTCAAGGTTCAAAACGCCTAAGGCGCCATTTTTTGAAAGTTGTACTGCCATATTGACATCTACAACCCCATCCATAGCACTAGCTATTATTGGAATTTCTAGTTCTTTGCCACCAAGAACTAAAGTTGTATCTGTATTTTCCGGATCAACTGTTTTCCCACCAGGAACTAGAGCTATTTCATCAATGCCATAGGCACGACGTACAATTTTTGAGTGACCAAGTTGGATATTCAAATTTAGTACAAAATAAGTTTGCTACGTGCTACCAACAATTTTATCAAGTGAGTGATTCTAATGTTGGTACATGTATTTATTATTGGAGATTATCCGTATAGGGTTGCTTAGTGAATGAAAAGTTTCTTAATCAGCACCTTTTTAATAGTATTTAGACTGTGATTGAATAATAAGAAAATTTAAGGCCTCATCTTTAATATAGAAGTGTCTGACTTTCATTTTCTCTATATTGAAATGAGCTTTTTAAGACTTAGGTTGAATTGCTTTCTAGAAACAACCCATATGAACACAATATATTCTTGAATTTTTTCATTATTTCCTGTTCACTATATGATATCTTAATGTTTTTTATTTTTAATATAAAAGAAATATTAATGCTGTTGATTTTTGGTTTTTAGATAAATAAGCTTTTAAAAATATATTTAAAGAATCAAATATGAATTTAAATTGAATAATTTATTATTTACTATTACCTGAGAATTTTTGTTGCATTTATCTCTATCTCATTTTAAATTTTTTAAATAATAATTCCATTATTTGCAAGATGTTACTGCTTTCAAATTTTATTGTATAAAGAACTCTGCTGTTTCTTGGTTTTAGTTTATATTTGTATAGTTTTATTCTTCATTGCCTTAATACTTGTGATGAGATCAAAGCATACAAATAAATTTATTTTTTGTACCAACAATTCAGCATATTTCAAGATAAAATAGATTTATTAATAAAGGCATTCTGAATGGCTGATCCAACGGAACCCAATAGAGGAGTTCCAGGCGACTTTGAAGATAGGATTATCCAAGCAGACCTTCGCAATGAAATGTCGCGTTCGTATTTGGAATATGCGATGAGCGTAATTGTAGGAAGAGCTTTGCCTGATGCAAGAGATGGATTGAAGCCAGTTCATAGACGAATCTTATATGCAATGTATGAATTGGGATTAACTAGTGATAGACCATATAGAAAATGTGCTCGCGTTGTAGGTGAAGTGCTGGGTAAGTATCACCCTCATGGAGATACTGCTGTATATGATGCCTTGGTTAGGATGGCACAGGATTTTTCTATGCAGATGCCCTTGATTGATGGGCATGGAAATTTTGGGTCAATAGATAATGATCCTCCTGCCGCAATGAGATATACAGAGTCACGCTTGCAGTCATTAGCGCAAGATAGTTTGTTGGAAGATATTGAATCTGAAACAGTTGATTATATAGATAACTTTGATGGTTCTCAACAAGAACCAACTGTTTTGCCAGCAAGAATACCTCAATTGTTGCTAAATGGATCGTCTGGCATAGCAGTTGGAATGGCTACCAATATTCCTCCTCATAATCTTGGGGAGTTGATTGATGCTTTGCTTGAACTAATAGAAAAACCTGACTTAAATGATAATGAACTTTTGAAAATTGTTCCTGGACCTGATTTTCCGACAGGTGGGCAAATTTTAGGAAGAAGTGGGATAAGAGAAACCTATTTATCTGGAAGAGGATCTATAACAATGAGAGGAGTAGCAGAAATAGAAACTATTGAAGTTCCAGGTAGGCCAGATAGAGATGCGATTATTATTACTCAATTGCCCTATCAAACTAATAAAGCTTCTTTGATTGAGAGAATTGCATATATGGTTAACGAAAAGAAACTTGAAGGTATATCTGATATTAGAGATGAAAGTGACAGAGATGGTATGAGAATAGTTGTTGAATTAAGGAGAGATTCTTATCCACAAGTTGTTTTGAATAACCTCTTTAAATTAACTCCTTTGCAGACAAATTTTAGCGCAAACATGCTTGCCTTAGTGGAAGGTGAACCTGTTACACTTTCGCTTCTGAAAATGTTGCAAGTTTTTCTGGATTTTAGAGTTGAAATTATCCAGAAAAGAACACGTTATCTATTAAGGAAAGCAGAAGAACGTAATCATCTTTTATTAGGACTTCTACTTGCATTAGATCAACTGGATGCAATTATTTCTTTAATTCGTTCAGCTTCTGATACATCAGTTGCTAAAGATAAATTACAAGAGCTTCATGGACTAACGGCTGTTCAATCTGAGGCTATTTTGCAAATGCAATTAAGGAGACTTACTGCTTTGGAATCAGATAAGATAAGGCTTGAACATGAGGATTTAATTAAAAAAATAGATGATTTCAAGGATATTTTGTCGAATAAAGTCAGGGTTTTTGAAATTATTAAATTAGAGTTAACCAAATTAAGAGAAAAGTATCTTAAAGATAGAAGGACTGAAATCCTTGATTTGGGAAGCGGTCTTGAGGATATAGATTTGATTGCAAATGAAAGATCAGTAGTTTTGTTGACTGGAACAGGATATTTAAAAAGAATGCCTGTCAATGAGTTTGAATCAACTAGTCGTGGAACGCGAGGCAAGTCTGGTACTAGAAGTCAAGGGGAAGAAGAAGTGAAGCTTTTTATTAGTTGTAATGACCATGATCATTTAATTCTTTTTAGTGATAGAGGAGTCGCATATTCAGTGCCTGCTTATAGGGTGCCTCAATGTAGTAGAGCTGCTAAAGGCATACCTATAGTTCAACTATTACCTATACCGCGCGAAGAAGCTATTACCTCATTGATTTCATTGTCTTCTTTTGATGATGACAATCATTTATTGATGTTAACAACAGGCGGTTTTATAAAACGAACTCCAGTTTCATCTTTTAGAAAAATTAGAGCTAATGGTTTAATTTCTATAAATCTTGAAGAAGGGGATGCTCTTAGATGGGTCAGATTAGCCTCTCCTGGAGATAGCGTTTTAATTGGATCAAAGACTGGTATGACAATTCATTTTCGATTAAATGATGAAGAGCTTAGACCATTAGGTAGGACAGCAAGAGGTGTTAGATCCATGAATCTTCGCTCTGGTGATTCATTAGTAAGTATGGATGTCTTATCAAAAGAACTTGTTGATCGAATTGCTAGTACTAATGACGAAGAAGAAAATAGTGAATCTGTAGAATATGAAGGACCTTGGGTTTTAGTGGCATCTGCTGAAGGGCTGGGTAAAAGAGTACCTGTTACACAATTTAGACTTCAGAAAAGAGCAGGAATGGGTTTAAGGGCAATTAAATTCAGGAATGACGACGATGAATTAGTAGGCTTAAAAGTATTGGATAGAGGAGAAGAGCTTCTATTGGTGAGTGAAAAAGGCGTCATTGTAAGAACAAGTGCAGATTTGATATCACAGCAATCTAGAGCTGCTACAGGAGTTAGATTGCAACGTCTTGATTTAGGTGACCATCTTGCTGAGGTTGTGTTGGTCCCTCCTGAGAGTGAAAGTCAAGAAATGAATAGCAACTCTTCGAGCTCCCCAGAAGGAGCTGAAGTAGAAAATACAACGCAAAATTGAAATTGAAAAATTGTTCAGATGTATTAGTAATGGGAGCCGGTCCTGCAGCTCTATGCATATCAGCAGAGTTGATACAAAAAGGCTTAAATGTTAGTGCTCTAGCATCTCATTCGCCAGATAAACCTTGGCCTAATACTTATGGAATTTGGGCTGAAGAACTTGATTTGCTTGGTATGTCTTCTTTGCTAAGACACCGTTGGAAAGATACAGTTAGCTATTTTGGCAATGGAAATAATAAAGGTGGAGATGCTCCAATAATTCATGATTTTGATTATGGACTTTTTGATCAAGAAGCATTTCAAAACTCATTGCTAGAAAAATGCTCAGGAATGGAGTGGCTAATCGAAACAGCTAATGAAATTAGGTATGTTGATCAGATAACTGAAGTTGTTTGTATATCTGGTAATATATACCGAGCAAGAATAGTTATTGATGCAAGTGGTCATAGTAGTCGATTTATAAGAAGACCTAATCATGGCTCTGTGGCACAACAAGCAGCTTATGGAGTTGTAGGTAGATTTAGTTTACCTCCGGTTGATAAAGATCAGTTTGTGTTAATGGATTTTCGTCCAGATCATTTGACTGAGAAAGAGTTAAAAGAACCTCCTTCTTTTTTATATGCTATGGATTTTGGCCAGGATTTGTTCTTTGTCGAAGAGACTTCTTTGGCTTGCGCCCCTCCTGTTTCTTTGAGCACTTTAAGAAAACGATTACTAGCAAGATTGTCTCATCGCGGCATAAAGATTGAAGAAATAGTCCATGAGGAACATTGTTTGTTTCCCATGAATCTTCCATTGCCTTATCGAAATCAGCCTCTTCTGGCTTTTGGTGGCTCAGCCAGCATGGTACATCCTGCTTCAGGTTATATGGTTGGTGCGTTGTTAAGAAGAGCTCCAGCTCTTGCAAAAGAATTATCAGAATCATTATCAATTGACCCTGCACTTGATTCTTCAGAGTTGGCGGAGAAGGGTTGGAAGGTTCTGTGGACAACAGAGTTGATTCAAAGACATCGTTTATATCAATTTGGTTTGAAACGATTAATGAGTTTTGAAGAAGAATTACTTAGAAGTTTTTTCGCTACGTTCTTTAAGCTTCCTAAAAAAGATTGGTCCCGATTTTTAGCCAATACATTGCCATTCCCTAAACTTGTTTTGGTTATGTTCAAGTTGTTTATTATATCTCCTATAAAGGTGAAATTAGGAATGATGGGATTGGTGTTTTATTGATGTTTATACCAGTCTTGAGCTTGTATTAAAGGAAATATACAGTCCTCTTTTTCAAGTTCTAATAACTTAGAAGCTTGTAATGTATTGTTTTCATCTAGTGATTTTATTAATAACCAAAACCTTTTTAAGTGTCTGTTTATTCTTTCTCGTGCAAGCTCTGTAGTGGTTCCTGCTCTTAGAATAAAACTCCAATCTGAAGATTGACTGAGGAGTAATTCTCTGCCGGCTTGTTGTAGAACTCTAATTTTAAACTCTTTTTCTACACCAACGCTGCATTTTTCTACCATGGCTTTTCCGGCTTTGCTCCACTCTGAGATTAACCATGAATTGGTTTCATTAACCCAGTATTTATGAAATCCTCCTTGTCCCCAACTTGATTGACTTGGGGAACATAATTGTAACTTTGGTTTTATACTTAGCACTTCATTTAAGGTAGTTAATTGCAACTCTTGTGCTTTTGATTGTTTGAAAATCTCACTTAGGAATAAAGGGCCTTCAAACCACCAATGTCCAAAAAGTTCTGCATCAAATGGTGCTACTAGAAGAGGCTCTTTATTAATAGTAGATGCTAATTTTTTTAATTGACTTACTCTTCCTCTTAGATAGTGCTTTGCATGAATTTTTGTTTTTTCTATTGCTAGTTTTGGATTATATATTTCTTTTTTATTTAATTCTACATTAAGACCAGTTACTTTCCTTAGTTTTAATCCAAGGGGTCTGGAGTCTTTTATCCCATGCTTTTCTAATATTTGAACTGGCAGTTCCCAGCCTAAATCTCTATGAAATTCTCTATATTCTGAGTCTCCTGGATATCCTTGCTTTGATGACCAAACTGGAAGTGTAGAATCACTATCTCTACCAAAGAAAGCAACTCCATTTTTTGTACATATAGGAGCATAAATTCCATATCTTGGTCTTGGTGTTGCATGCAATATTCCATGGCCATCTAATACAGAATATCTAAGACCATTTTCTATCATTATTTTGTCAAGGCCTTCATAATAAGCACATTCAGGAAGCCAAATACCTTTAGGGTCTTTTCCAAAAAAACGTAAATGCTCTTTTACAGCTGTTGATAATTGCGCCCTAACACATTCAACATTTTCCCTAAGAAGAGGAAGGTATCCATGAGTTGCAGCACATGTAAGAATATCTAATATATTTTTTTTACTTAATTCTGAAAATCTTTTAATCAAATTACCTTCGCATGATTCAAAATTCAAGAGTTGTGTTCTTATGTTTTCTGCTAAGAATTCAGCAGCGTTTTTCTCTGGCTTGGAAACTGTATTTAAAAGTTTTAATCTAGTTTTTAGCCAAGATGGAAATCTTTTCTTTAAATCATTATCATCTAATAAAGAAAGCAGTGTAGGAGATAAAGAAATAGTAACTTTGGGATTTAGATCCTTTGCTCTAGAAGAATCTTCTAGGACTTTTAAAAGTGGGAGGTAGCATTCTAGTAACGCTTGAAAAAACCAGTCCTCTTCAAGAGAGCCATGGGAAGTGGACCTCACGTATGGGAGGTGTGCATGGAGAATTATGGCGAGCTTTCCTTTAAGCAATTTTGAAATACAGATTTAAAGAATTTAGGATGTTATGGAAATCTAGTTAGAATAAAAACATTATTGAATTAAATAGAGAAAATAATGGCCAAGGATCCGGGCCGAGTTCTTATTTTTGACACCACTCTAAGGGATGGTGAGCAGTCACCTGGTGCAAGTTTGAATTTAGAAGAAAAACTTGCTATTGCACAACAGTTGGCAAGGTTAGGAGTTGATGTTATAGAAGCTGGTTTCCCTTTTGCTAGTCAAGGAGATTTTAATGCAGTACAGAGAATTGCTGATCAAGTTGGAGGTGAGGATGGGCCAATAATTTGTGGTTTAGCAAGAGCTTCTAAGTTGGATATAAAGGCATGTGGAGAGGCAATTTCGCCCGCTCCTAGAAAAAGAATTCATACATTTATTGCTACCAGTGATATTCATTTGGAGCACAAATTACGTAAATCAAGATCAGATGTTTTGAAAATAGTTCCAGAAATGGTTGGCTACGCAAGATCACTTTGTGATGATGTTGAGTTTTCTTGTGAAGATGCAGCACGAAGTGATCCAGAGTTCTTATATGAAGTTATTGAAAGAGCTATATCTTCCGGAGCAGGAACAATAAATATTCCAGATACAGTTGGTTACATCACTCCAACAGAGTTTGGAGAATTAATTTCTGGAATTAATGAAAATGTATCAAATATAGATGAGGCAGTCTTGTCTGTACATGGTCACAATGATTTAGGCCTTGCTGTGGCTAACTTCCTTGAAGCTGTTAAAAAAGGAGCAAGGCAACTTGAATGTACCGTTAATGGAATAGGGGAAAGGGCGGGAAATGCGGCTCTGGAGGAATTGGTGATGGCTCTTCATGTTAGAAGAAGTTATTTTAATCCTTTTTTTGGTAAGGATGTTGCTAGTCCAACTCCACTAACAGCAATTAGGACAGAAGAGCTTACTAAAACTTCTCGGTTGGTTTCAAATTTAACTGGCATGGTTGTTCAACCCAATAAGGCAATAGTTGGAGCGAATGCTTTTGCCCATGAATCTGGTATTCATCAAGATGGTGTCCTTAAGAATCGACTTACTTATGAAATCGTTGATGCAAAAACTGTTGGACTTGCTGACAATAGAATTTCACTAGGCAAATTAAGTGGAAGAAGTGCAGTTAGAGCTAGACTTGAAGATCTTGGTTATGATTTATCAAGGGAAGATTTAAATGAGGCTTTTGCAAGATTTAAAGATTTAGCTGACAGAAAGAGAGAAATTACAGATCGAGATCTTGAGGCAATCGTAAGTGAGCAAGTTATGCAGCCTGAAGCACGTTTTCAATTACGTTTGGTTCAGGTGAGTTGTGGAACAGCGTTAAGACCTACCGCAACTGTTACTATTACTGATCAAGAGGAGCAAGAACATACAGCAGTTGCTTTGGGTACTGGTCCAGTTGATGCGGTTTGCAAAGCTCTAAGGTCTTTAACAAATGAACCTAATGAATTGATTGAATTTTCAGTGAAATCTGTTACAGAAGGAATAGATGCTCTTGGGGAGGTCACGATTCGATTAAGACGTAATGGTCAAATTTTTTCAGGACATTCTGCCGATACAGATGTTGTTGTAGCTTCCGCTCAGGCTTACATTAATGCTTTAAATAGGCTTGTTTGTTCTGAAAAAAAATCTTCAATTCATCCTCAGCATGATGTCGTACGGTCAACTATTTGAAGAAAAATAAATGTGTTTTTTGGTTTTTTCAATTAATCGGAGTAAACTTATATGGTGACAGTTTGAGAGGCGAACATACGAATTATGGAAATTGCTAAAGGTGTTTATCGGTTGGTAGGTCTAGATGGAAAACCTCATCCAGTCCTTGATACCCAATATGAATCTTTTGATGCAGCCATTGGAGCTGCAAAAAGATGGAATTCGGTTGAGGGTTATAGTGATATTAAAAACAATAAATCTATTGGAATTGAAGTTATGACCTCTAATGGTTCTTGGAGAACAATTTTATATTCATAAATAATTAAAATATGTCTGGTGTCTAGAATAAATGTTTTTTGAGAAGAATAATTTTTTAAATTATTTTTAATTCCATGTAAGTTATCTTTTTACAATTCATTTGAGGAATATTTCTAACATTATTGTGATTTTTAAAAATGATCAATTAACAAAGAAAACTTGACGTTTTTAGAGTTATTTTAAATTATATGAGTTTTTTATTATGAGAAAAGCTTTTAAGGGTTATTGGATACTTTCTTGGATTGGACTCTTTGCAAATATAATTGCACTCCCTTTTATAGCTTATGTTGTAAGTTCAGGTCCCCCTTTGCATGTTGCAAATATAAGCATAGCAATTAGCCTGGCTTGGCCTTCAGCAATAGTTGGAATTGTTGCTTCGGCTGGCCTATTAGCAGAAAGAAAGTGGGGAGTAATTTTATCAATAATTTCAATTTCTATGGTAATTGCTGGAGCTTTGCCCTATGGGATT
This sequence comes from Prochlorococcus sp. AG-409-K04, assembly GCA_003215555.1. Lineage (GTDB taxonomy): Bacteria > Cyanobacteriota > Cyanobacteriia > PCC-6307 > Cyanobiaceae > Prochlorococcus_E. Next base: position 38,637 of record QCKE01000001.1, on the reverse strand, counting down.
GTTCGCTTAATTCTTTTAGATGATCTTCTAGGACTTAGTGGTATTTGTGTTTTAATAGTAATTTTAAATATATTTTCATTGGTTTATTGGACCTTGCCTATTCATAGAAAAAATATAAGGTATTAAATTTTAATTGGTTTTGATTTTTATTTTTAATTTGAAAATAAAGATTTCCTTGAAAATGAAGGATATTTAATTCTTCTGTGTCTCATCCTTTTCCAAACATTTACAAATGCTCTGCTTATTATTTCAATTTCTGCAATGGAAAGGTTGCTTTCTACAAGTTGGCCATCATTTTTTCTTGATTCAAAAATTTTTCGTATAGTTTCAGTTGCTTCAGATTCGTTTGTCTCTATATCCAATGCTCTTAATGAAGCTTCACAACCATCTGCGAGCATTAAAATAGCAGTTTCCTTTGATTTCGGAATAGGTCCTTTATATCTAAAAAGTTCCTCTGGAAGATTAGGATTTTTTTCTCTTGCTTTATGTAGGAAATATCCCATCTTTAATGTGCCTTGGTGTTCTGGAATAAAATCTGCAATTGGGCTAGGCAAGCGGTGTCTTTTAGCAAGTTTTAGTCCTTCGTCAACATGGGCTTGCAGAATATTTGCACTTGAAAAGGGGTCGTTGAGTTCATCATGTGGATTAATTCCATCATCTTGATTTTCAATAAACCAGTTAGGGGCATGGAGTTTTCCAATGTCATGGTATAAACCTCCAGTTCTAATGAGGTCAATGTCAGCACCAATACTCCTGGCTCCCTCTTCTGCGAGACTGCAAATCATTAATGTATGTTCAAATGTGCCTGGTGCTTCTCTAGAAAGTCTTCTAAGCAAAGGCCTTTCGTAGTCTGCTAGTTCCATTAATCTTGCTTTTGTTAGAAGTCCAAAGGCATTTTCAATAATTGGTAAAACTAAAATAGCAATCATTAACATTGTTCCAAGTACTAATGCTTCTGTTATTAATGCTTCGGAATTCGGTGCCAATCGTCCCCAGGCACTATTCGATGGGAAAATTTCTGTTTTTAAAAGAATCCATTCTAAAAAAAGTGCACTAAATGGAAGTAATACGGCTATCTGCAGTAATTGTGCTCTATTTCTCATGTGTCCACCTTGAAAGGCAACTAATGCAGCAGTTAAGGCTGCGATAATTAGTCTTCCTTCTCCAATCCCACTTACAGGAACAGGCCAGAGCAAACTTACAATTGACATCCAAGCCAAGGCAGTTGATGTTCCTATCCCCTGCGAGAGCAAAAAAGTTGGAGGAACAAGTATTTGCAAAGGACTAATTGCTGCTCCAAACCAATCTTTTGCTATTTGTGCAATGAGAAATAATACAAATGCCAATACTGCATGCTTTGATTTAAGTGAAGGTTTATCTTTTCTCATTATCATTAACAAGATAAAGCAGCTTGCTAATGCTTCTCCAAAGCTCCAAAACCATGCAAGTGGTCTCGGACTTCTTTTAATCAATCCAAAGTAATCAAGAACGTCATATCTTTTGTCTGTTATCACTTCTCCTTTACGGGTTATCAAATCCCCTTGTTTTACTTCGATTTTTGGAATACCTTGTTTTGTTATCAATTCTTCCAATAATTGTTGGCTTTTACCAGGATCATGACGAAGATTACTCTTTCCATAAAAAGTATTTGCGATTAATTTGCTTCCAAGTGTTTTTGCAGATTTATTTCCTTTGAGACTCAATAAATGTAAATAGGCAGAATCTTTAAGTTGGTCTTTAGCCAAATTCTTAATAAGTCCTTGGCTAAGCATTTTGTCCGAAACATCCATTATTCCTTTTACCCACTCTTTTCTTTCTTCGGATGTTTGGCTGGAATTCCAAGTTCTTTCTTGAGTTGTTAAATTAACTGGTCCTATACGATCTGATTTATTCCTTGTTGCTAATAGTTCTAATTCATTTATTTGCTTTTTAAGTTCTTTCTTCAGTTGTTCAGTTGCGACTTGATCAAGAACTTGTACTGACGTACGTGGAATTAAATCTGATCGTTTTTGTTGCAATTCAGCACTGTCAACAACTTTTGCGTCTCTGGGAGCTATTGCATCAAAAGTTGCTAAATCTCCTGGCTTTAATTCAGGAACGGCCAATAGTTTGTAGCTTGAAACTATTGCTATTAATAATGAAAATATTAGAAGAATTGCTTTGGCGCCAATAGACCATTGAATGAAAGATCTCTTCGGGGACTGGCTATTTGACCAGTTTCTCCAAAACTTTTTTAGGTTGGGAAAATTTGCCAAAGAATTTAAAAGCCCCACATAAAGTTAGCTATGTATTGGCAGCATGCTGCATTCAATTTAAATTTGTTTTCATGGTAAATATTCTTGATGGTAAGGCGCTTGCAAATGAGTTGGAACTTAGACTCCAACAAGATATTAATCATTGCAGGCCTAAAGTAAATAGATCCCCTGGATTGGCTGTTATTCGAGTAGGTGATGACCCAGCTAGTGAGGTTTATGTCTCTAATAAAGAAAAAGCCTGTCATCGTGTTGGATTAGAGAGTTTTATCTTTCACTTGAAAGAAAGTAGTTCAGAAGAAGATATTCTAAGAACTATAAATTTGTTAAATAATGATAAAAAGATAGATGGGATTTTGTTGCAATTGCCTCTACCTAATGGCATTGATGAATTTCGATTATTAAAAGAAATTGATCCTTCAAAGGACGTTGATGGTCTTCATGCTTGGAATTTGGGAAAACTTTTAAAAGGTGAACCAGGACCTCGTTCATGTACTCCTGCAGGGATCATGGCATTATTGCGTCATTATCATATTCCCATAGAAAGTAAAAGAGTTGTTGTTATTGGTAGAAGTATTCTTGTAGGCAAGCCAATGGCTTTAATGCTACAAGCAGCCAATGCAACAGTTACAGTGGCTCATTCAAAAACAATTGATTTGCCAAATTTAACTAATCAGGCTGATCTGTTGATAGTGGCAGCAGGTAAGCCCGAACTAATTGGTTTAGAACATGTTCGTTCTGATGCTGTTGTTGTTGATGTAGGCATTCATCGGATTAATGTTGGACCTTCAAATATTTCAAATACAAAAAAACCTTCTTTTAGACTTTGTGGTGATGTAAGGACTGAGGAGGTTAAATCTAAAGTTAGTGCAATTACGCCTGTGCCAGGAGGCGTAGGCCCTATGACAGTTACAATGTTACTTGTAAACACTGTAAATAGATGGCAATTCCATTGCGGTTTGTCATCTACTCTTTCTGATTTGCTCCCTTGAAGCATTAATCCTGAGAGAATATATTTAATTAATTTTTTTTCATGGCGGAAGCCGTCATCCCTCCTTTTGATTTCACCTCTTATCTGGCAAATGCTAGAAAACGAGTAGAGATTGCCTTGGATGATTCTTTGGGGCCAGAAAAGCCAGAAAAATTAAGAGAAGCAATGAGGTATTCCTTGCTTGCTGGTGGCAAAAGATTACGTCCAATACTTTGCTTGGCAGCATGCGAATTAACAGGAGAAGATTCAGAAAAAGCAATTTCCACTGCTGTCGCAGTGGAAATGATTCATACCATGTCGTTGATTCATGATGATTTGCCTGCAATGGATAATGATGATTTACGAAGAGGACGTCCTACTAATCACAAGGTTTTTGGGGATGCTATTGCCATTCTTGCAGGAGATGCACTGTTGACTAGAGCCTTTGAGATGGTGTCGCTACGAAGTCCAAATGTTCCTCCCAAGAGACTTTTGAGAGTTGTTGCGGAACTTTCAATAGTCGCAGGAGCCCCAGGGTTAGTGGGTGGACAGGTCGAGGATCTTGAATGTGAAGGTAAAGAAGTAGATCTTGAAAGATTGGAATTTATCCATACTCATAAAACTGGAGCCTTACTACAAGCATCAGTTGTTTGTGGGGCTCTTGTTGGAGGTGCTGATGAAGAATTGATTGCATCGCTTAAGACTTATGCGAATGGAATTGGCTTGGCTTTTCAAATTATTGATGACATATTGGATGTCACAGCAAGTAGTGAAGTTTTGGGTAAAACAGCTGGAAAAGATTTGCTTGCTGATAAAACAACTTATCCGAAATTACTTGGTTTAGATGAATCGCGTAAAAGAGCAAAAGATTTAATAGATAAGTCAAAAGAGGTTTTAGAACCATGGAAAATTCGAGCTTCTCCTCTTCTTGCTTTGGCTGATTACATTATTAGTAGAGATCGATGATTGATTCCAAACTTCTTGTGTCTAGGTTTTTTTTTGAATTACTTGATAACTCAGCGTTGATTTGGGGGTTAATTGCTTGTGGAACCGCACAATTTTTGAAGTTATTTGTTGAATTGATTTGGCATAGGAACTGGAGACCTTCGGTTCTTATTGATACAGGGGGCATGCCTTCTAGTCACTCGGCTCTTGTTACGGGTACAGCCTCTGGAATAGGTCTTCAACTAGGTTTTAATCACCCTGCTTTTGCTCTTGCTTCTACTTTTGCCTTTATTGTTATGTATGACGCTAGCGGAATTAGGAAATCTGCTGGAATGATTGCACAAAGAGTTAATGAATTACCAACAGAAAGTTGGCCTTCTTCTCCTGAATCACCATTGAAAGAAACTTTGGGCCATTCTCGGATAGAAGTTTTTGTTGGTAGTTTGATTGGAGCGGCCGTCGTGATACCAGGAATTGTCTTTATTGGATCTCCTCTTCATTTTCTGCAGAATAATGGTTTATTGTTAGGGTGATTGAAAATTTTTCTTTAAGTTCGGATCAAAAAAAAGCACTGGACATTTTTTCTAATTGGCTTAACAAGGAAGAAGTAGATAAACCTTTTTTACTTAGTGGTTTTGCTGGAAGTGGAAAAACATTTTTATCTAGAAAGTTTCTACAAGTTGTTGAATATAAGAAAATCTGTTGGACAATAGCGGCACCAACTCATAAGGCTGTAGATGTTTTACGAAAGAGTATTGACGATGAAGGTTTAAGAGCAACGTGGTATCCATCCACCGTTCATAGGCTTTTAAGATTAAGACTAAAAAGAAGAGGCGATTTAGAAGTTTGTGAGAAAACTGCTCAAACTGATAAATCTCTAGAACAACTTGGGTTGGTTCTTATTGATGAAGCTTCAATGGTTGATAGCAATCTATTGGAGTTAATTATTACTTCTGCGCATATATATAAGACGCGTTTGGTCTTTGTTGGGGATCCAGCGCAGCTCCCTCCAGTTGGAGAAGATAAAAGCCCTGTTTTTTTACTCGAAAGAGCTGAGAAGGCTCATTTAAATGAGGTCGTTAGACATCAGGGACCTGTATTGAAATTAGCTAATATTATTAGAGAAAAACAATTTCATCTTGAGCCTCCTCCTTGTTTTTCAGTTAAAGAATCTTCTAAGGGTGTTATTGGTGCTTTGGAAAGACAAGCTTGGTTGGATAAAGCAAAGTATGCATTGAAAAGCTCAGCTGAAAGAAATAAACCTGATGGAGCGAGAATCCTTTGCTATACAAATAGATCAATAGAAACCTTGGTCCCTCATGCGCGAAGAGCTATTTATGGCAATTTAGCCGATCAAATGTCGGTCATACCCGGCGAAATTTTGATAAGTAGAAGAGCTGTTATGACATTGGCTTCTCTAAAAGAAACTGAAGTAGAAGAAGAGCCAGGACTTTTGTTTGGTTCTAATACTGAAGTTGTTGTAAATGACGTAAATTCTGAAAGTTTTAACTTGTCAGAATTTTCTTTGGAGGACCAAAACAGTCTAGCTTTTCAGGAAATTGAAACTCTTGTTGCTAAAATTTCTTTAAGGGATATGGAATATTCAATTCGTCTTATACCTGATAAGGGTTCCCAATCTAGATTTGCTTTGGATAGATTGATGCAGCAATTATTAAGCAAAGCAAAGAGTTTGCCCAAGACAGAAGCTCGTAGAATTTGGAAAATTTTTTTTACAATTAGAGATTCATTTGCTTCTTTAGGTCCAGCTTCAGTATTAACAGTTCATCGTAGTCAAGGGAGCACTTTTGAATCAGTTTTCGTTGCTAATGACATTTTTTCCGCTAATGATTTTTCTATAAGAAGACAACTTGCTTATGTTGCTGTCACCAGAGCCAGAAGAGAGGTTTGGCTTAGAGGGGAGAGGGCTTTGCATTCACAAAGAAACTCTTGGATTGAAAAATTGAGATCTTTTGAGCTGAATTAAATTATTACTCTAAAGAGATAGCATTACACCACTTCTGAATAATAGATGGAGTACTTGCCCAGTGTAGATGAATCCAACTTGCGTGGAATAATTTATTGCTCCAACCTTCTTTTTTTGTCTCGATTTCCCATCCACTCACTTCCCATGAATGTTTTAATAGTTCAGTTTTATATCCGAGTTTTGCTTGAGTCATCTCTTCATTAACTTTTGGCCTAAGATCTAATTCCCATCTATGAAATTCATGACCAACTAAGATTTCGCCTTTGTCTGCAACTAAGCTATTTGTTAACGATTTTAAGTTTCTATAGCCTACTTTTAGGTTGCCTTCTCTTGCACTGAAAGGTAGTAGTTTGGCCATTGGATATCTCTTACCATTGGTATCAATTAACGATTTGCCAAGTATTAACATGCCTCCGCATTCTGCGTAAATAGGTTTTTTGTAAAAGAATTCTCTTATTGAATCTAGGCTTCTCTGGCATTGACTAATTTCTTCGGCAAATTGCTCTGGAAAACCTCCTGGGATTATTAATCCTACAGCGTCTTTTGGTACTGGTTTGTCTGCTATTAGTTCCCAGTCGATTGTTTCAATTCCGATAGCATTAAGACAGTCTTTTGTCTCTGGATATCTAAAATGGAATGCGTTGTCTTGAACAATTGCAATAGTTTTTTTTTGATTGCTAAAATTTATTTTGTGTTGATGAAATAAATTTTCTACATGTATATTTTGCCCATTAGGATGTTTGAGGAGTTGTTTTAGTGAAGTGATATCGAGATGATTTTCAGCAATAATTGCCCATCTGTTAATTAACTCGTTGAGGCTTTTTATTTCATGAGCTGGTTTCAATCCAAGAGATTTGCTGGGTATTGAAAGATAATCATTTGAAGGTAGACATCCAAGAACTTTTATATTGATTTTTGAAAGAGCATCAGTTAATAATTTTTTATGTCTATTGCTGTTTACATTGTTTAAGACAACGCCAGCGATGGTTAAGTCTAAATCAAATTCTAAAAATCCTTTAACTAGAGCGGCAATTGAACCTGCTTGTCCATGAGCATCAATGATTAATAAAACAGGAAGATGCAAAAGTTTGGCTAGATAAGCAGTACTACCTTTGCTTGAACTTCCTATCCCATCAAATACTCCCATAACTCCTTCTACAAGTGCAAGTTCAGATGATTTCCCATAATGATGGAAACTATTAATTACCCAATCATTTCCACATAAAACTGGGTCTAAGTTTTTGCATGTCACACCTGATATAGCTGTAAGAATTTGTGGATCAAGATAATCTGGTCCTACTTTGAATGTTTGAATTCTTTTACCTGCTTTATGAGCCCATGATGATATGAGAATACTTAAAATGGTTTTACCATTGTTACTGGCAGGAGCTCCTATTACAAATGCCATGTTGGCCTTTAAAAAGTTTTAAGATTTAAAAAGATTAAGCATTTGTGCTGCCAAAGGAGCTGCTTTACTTAGCAAAGGACTTGTTGAACCCCTACTGCTCTCTAGCAATAAAGCTACGTCTGTTTCAACAGAATTGTTTTGTATAGGTACAACTTCTTCTAACAACTCCATGCTTGCCATCCCTCCTGCTTCTAAACGCATGCATTCTCCAGATTCAGAGGCAAGAATTACGCATAATTCTTCTTTAGTACTTGCTTCTGATTTGCAAATTAATCTTAAACCTATTATTTGTCCTGGATGAATACTAGGCTTACCTACTGGTAGTGGCATTAGACGAACGTTTATAATCCTTTTATCTTGTGATTCATATTTTACATTAATAGCGTGACTTTCTTTTGAGTATTCATTTCTTGATTGCCAGCCCAATCTATCTGCTAACCAAGCTGCCAATAGTAATGCTTGTACGATATTTTCACCTTCAAAATCTATGTCTAAATTAAGAATATTTGATAGTGCGTTTCTTCTATTAGGAGGATCGAACACCATTGCTAAAGTTTCTCTCCATGATCTCAACCTAAGCCAATTAAGATCATTTACTGCTTGACCACTTTTGACTCTCTGTTGAAGTAGTTCTAAGCATCTCGATGGCTCCCCTAGTGCGCTATCAATAATTATTCTCCTAGCTGGTAATGCTAATTGTTCTAGAAGATCAGGATCCTCATCAAGGCTTCCGTTCCACCAGAGCCATGATGGCAGGTCTGATGGGATTAATTCCTCAACAATGCTAAGACCACCTTTTAATGAGTTTGTGTCACCCTTTAGTACTATTACGTCTCCGCATGCAGTACTGCCCCCTCCTTCTTCTGGTAATGGGCAATATGCTGCTACTAGTGTCTCTAATTTGTGTCCTTTTTCAATCCTCGGAGCAAGTGTTATTAGACGCCTTGGCTTTAATTGACTTATTGCTGAATCAATGTGTTGACCTCTTAAGTCATCTTCGTGGGATGAGAGATCATTTGTTTGAATAGAAGTTAAAACTTCTTTAGCTAAAGGTGGTGTTGAATGAGGTAGATCTTTTTCTAAAATAATTTTTCTAGCTTCGTCTATTAATTCTCTTCTTTGGTTTCCAAGGACAGGTCCATTTAGTCTTCCATTCCTAACTAGCTTTTGTTCTAGCCAAGCAGGCTGCCAGATAAGAAGAGAGAAAGTATTAGCACCTTTGTTTTCATCTTGATCTTGTAACCAAAGTTTTTTTAAGTAACTTGGTATTTCTTGAGGTGGAATTTGAAGTGGTGTTTGAAGTGTTAGTTGTGGTGACATGAGTCTTGATATGTAATTGGAAACTACTTTTGAAAAAGATTTATGGTCGTCGCCATAACAATTGATCTTTTGCTAGTAATTCGTCTGCTTCAGATGGTCCCCAAGTACGAGCTTCATATGGATAAATTGGAAGTTCCCATGGACTATCTTCGATAATTTCTAATAAGGGAGTATATAAACGCCAAGCTGCTTCAACTTCATCGCTTCTAGTAAAAAGAGTGGGATCTCCAAGCATTGCATCCGCTAATAGCCGCACATAACCTTCGTCAGAAGGTTCTCCAAAAGAATCGTCATAAGAGAATTCCATTTCCACAGGTCTACTTCTCATTCCTGATCCTGGTGATTTGACTTCAAATTTAAAGTCAGCGCCTTCATTTGGTTGAATTCTTAGGATTAGTTGATTTGATGTTGGAGCACCTCCAGCAGCATCAAAAAGATGAACAGGTGCTTCCCTGAATGTAAGAACTACCTCACTCGTTCTTTTTGCTAGTCTTTTTCCTGTTCGAATATAGAAAGGTACTCCCTGCCAGCGCCAATTGTTTATAAATAGTTTCATGGCTACATAAGTTTCGGTTGTGCTATTGGAGTCAACGCCTACTTCTTGCCGATACCCGATAATTGGATTTGTTTTAGATCCACCTTGTGAGTATTGACCTCTTACGCAACATTTCCAGGGCTCCAGTTCATTTGCTAAATGTGCAGCTTGTAGAACTTTGGCTTTTTCATTTCTTATTGCTTCAGGATCAAAATGACCAGGCGGCTCCATTGCAGTTATGGCAAGCATTTGAGTTAAATGGTTTTGAACCATGTCTCTTAGAGCTCCAGAACTTTCGTAATATCCTGCTCTATCTTCAACGCCTACTGTTTCTGCGGAGGTTATTTGGATATTTGAAATAAAATTTCTATTCCATATTGGTTCAAAAATAGTATTAGCAAATCTCATAACTAAAATATTTTGAACAGTTTCTTTTCCTAGGTAATGATCAATTCTAAAAATTTGACTTTCCAGAGCACAGTTTTGGACAATTCGATTTAAACTTTGCGCACTTCTAAAATCACGGCCAAAAGGTTTTTCTATAACTACCCTACTTCTTTTTGGATCTGTCAAAAGATCAGCGTCAGCAAGAGCTTTGCAACCACTTGAATAAAATTTTGGTGAAACAGAAAGATAAAAAGTTCTATTTGCATGAGTTGCTTTTAGTCTGTCAATTTCCTCCAATCGTTTTCCTAGTCTGACAACATCTTCTGGATGCTCTAGATTTACTGGTTCATAAAAAAGGCGACTTCTGAACTCATTCCATTCTTTAGGACTTTTATTGATTTTATCTAAGATAGATTTTGACATTTTATCTCTAAATTCGTTATCTGACCATGGTCTACGAGCACAACCAAGTACAGCAAATTCACTAGGAAGTCTCCTTTGTTTGAACAATTCAAAAAGAGCTGGAATAAGTTTTCTATGAGTTAAATCACCGCTTGCTCCAAAGATAACCAAGCACTGAGGGGAGATTACTCTTTCTTGTCTAAGGCCAACTCTTAATGGGTTTGTTGTAGGTATTGACATTGAATTTTCATTAATAGAGAAGAATATCTCTGTTAATTCAATTCAAATTACTTATTCAGATCTTGCTATCTTTTATGCTCAGATCACCAAAATTAAAATGCTCAAGATAATGTTCTAAATGAAAAAATTCAAATAAATCTATGGTGTTAATTTTTGTTTGCTTTTCTCTGAATTAATAAGTTTCTACATGCCATCTGCCTGCTTTTTTTAATTGTGGACGTAATTCCGACCAATTCAATCCTTTTGCAGATGCTGCAGTTGTCATTGCTTCGTCAATTCCTGGCTCCATTCCTTTTAAACCACAAAGATAAATATGAGTTTTTGGATCTTCAATTAGTGCAAACAATTCATCTGCATATTCAAGAACTCTGTCCTGAATATACATTCTTCCTCCTTTAGAGTTTTTTTGTTCACGACTAATCGCTTTTGTATAGCGCAAATTCTCTGGGAATTGAGATTTATATCTTTCGAAATCTTCATCATATAAAAGGTTTTCAGTTTTTGGGGCGCCCATAAACAACCATGCTTTGCCTTTGAAATTCCAATTGTTTTTTTGTCTCTCAGTAGGCTCAAACATTTTTCTTAGATAAGCTCTCATTGGAGCTATTCCAGTTCCAGTCGCAAGCATGATGATATTTGCATCTTCATCATCTGGGAGCAGCATTTCCTTCCCAACAGGTCCAGTTATTTTTACTTTTTCTCCGGGTTTTATATCGCATAAATAAGTTGAGCAAACTCCATCTATAGTTTCTCCATCCTTTTCATATTGAAGCTGCCTAACACACAAGGAAACTGTGTTTTCATTGAAATCATCTCCATATTTTGTACTTGCAATTGAATAGAGGCGAATTTTGTGGGGCTTGCCTTTTGCATCTTGTCCTGCAGGAATTATCCCAATGCTTTGTCCTTCTACATATTTAAGTTGAGGATCTCCTCCTGATAAATCAAAAGTTATGTGATTAACCCTGCCAATTGCTCCATCTTTTAAAAGACTATAGTTTTCTGTAACAGTACCTTCAAATGGAGATTTTGGTTTATAAGTGTTTACAGGGACATTCGGGTGAGTAGGTTTCTTAATGACCTTTGGTGAAGAAGGCTTTTCAGGGGGCTGTGAGAGTTGAGGGGATTTCTTCTCAACCACTGGGGCTATACCAGGTTTTTTAGTGATAGTTCGGTGAAATTTCTTAAAAAAACCTACTAATCCAATTAAAATTGGAATATGAACTAGGCCACCGGCCAGTACTGTTGCTTCCGAATAAGCCATTAAAATTGCAAAACCGCTAGAACAATAACAATATCTCAACTTTATTATCGTATATAGCCCATTTGAAAGTTCACGTTTTGAGATTGGCACAAGTCTGAACAATTGCTCAATGCGTGCAATTTGGAATTTTTTAGAGTATGGTTCAATAATTTTATTTCTCAGGCAGAAATTGGATTATTTATTGAAATGGATAAAAGTTCTTTTTATACCAATGGTTTAAGTAATTAAAATGATTTATCAGGGTGGTGAAAAAAGTAGTAAAACTATAGAGCAGACTATGGAAGTATTACCTGGCGGTACTAGAAGGCTTGCTGCACATTTAACTACGTCAATAGAGTTGGGATATCTTTGGAAAGTACTGACAAGTTATGACAAACTTAGTGAATTCATACCAAATTTGCAATCGAGTGAGGTCCTTTCAAGAGAAGGAACTCAAATTCAACTGAAACAAGTTGGATCACAAGAATTTTTAGGATTTAATTTTTCTGCTGAGGTTTTAATAAAGCTTGTGGAAGATAAAAAAAACTGGATTTTAAGTTTTTCCTTGATCAAAGGAGATTTTAGAAGGTTTGAAGGATCTTGGAAGATTTCTCAATCTCCAGTTGGAGAAAGGACTTCTTTAACTTACGAATTGATAGTACAAGGTTGCTTTGGCATGCCAGTAGCTCTTATTGAGCAACATTTGAGAACAAATTTGAGAATAAACCTGCTAGCAGTAGAGCAGGCTGCCATGGAAATGAGCCTAAAAAGTTAAATTAATAAAATAGCCCCAAGGGGATTCGAACCCCTGTCGCCTCCGTGAAAGGGAGGTGTCCTAGGCCTCTAGACGATGGGGCCGTGAACGTGATCATACACAAATGTTATGTATATGACATTTAAAAGCTACGGTTAATCCTAGCCCTGCGTCAAGTTCTACGAAGAGTTGTTTTGGTTATTCCAAACAGGAACCTTGAAATAAAAGCAGGCACCTTTGCCAGGATCTGATACAACCCATATTTTGCCTCCATGTACTTCAACAATTCTTCTGCAGACAGACAAACCAATGCCAAAACCAGAAATCATTTTAGATGTTTCAGGAAGGCGAACTCTATCTAAAAAAATTCGTTCCTGTTCTTTTTCTGGAATCCCTGGTCCATTATCACAAACGCTTACCTCAACCCATTGATCAGTTCTATGCAACATGCTGATCTCTATGTTGTCTCCTTTTGTCGAAAACTTAAGTGCGTTCTCAATTAAATTTAATAAGACTTGTCTCATTCGGCCTTGATCTGCAAAAATATTTGGCAAATCAGTCGGAATGTCAGTGGTAATACCAATCCCTCTTTTTAACCAGGCTTTTTCTAATTCTAGAATTACCTCTGCGGCAATATTTGCTAAATTTGTTTTTTGAGGCTTGAAAAGAGCTTCCCACCGCGTACTGCCTACTTCGAGAAGGTCTTTAGAAAGAGATTCAATTTCTTCAAGACGCCTTTTTATAACTTCTTGTAATTTACTTATTTTAATTTGACCAAGTGCCTGGCTCTGTAGAGCTAACTTTGCTGCTGAAAGCGGAGTCCTTAATTCATGGGCGACCATTCTTAATAGTCTTTCTTGTGATTCGATACGATCAGTTAATGTTTCATTCTCTTGTCTAAGTCCTAAGTTTTCATCTTCCAAAAGCATTTCAGATCTTGTTCTATTCTCCAGTTGATCTGATTGCCTTAGATTCAAACCTAATCCATTTACAAGTGCTTCTTCTTGCTCCCATCTTGGCAACCAGTTTTGAAGTTGTTCGAAAATACTAGTCCCAGCAAATATTTGTTTTGGCGAAGGTTCTAATTTTATTAATGCAGGTGTAGCAATAACTCTATGAAGTTCAAGTACTTCAGGTTGTTCCTTGGGATCGGAAAATCGTAGAGTTACATCAAAGCCACAATCACCTGATTCTAAAAACCTTATAAGAGATCTTAAATCTCCTCTTGAAAGCTGGTTGCGATTCGCAACAAGAAGCAAATGAAGCTTTCTTCGCTCATTAGCTGTCTGTTGCTTGTTCACAGACCTGAAGTTCTTTAATGCTATGCATACCTTACGGGATAGAGAGTCATTTTCTAGTAATTCAACCAATTAAATGAATATTTTTTTAACTAATTTCTAGTAATAGCAGTGAGTTATGGATAAATATTAAACTAAATTAAATTATTCATTATATTGATTATCATGAATTACTAATATTATTTTACAAATATTTTAGAGAAGATTGTTTTTGAGAAAAATTTTTGTAGAGATCTGAAAGATTCTTAGTGATTATTAATGGTTATTGGTTTTTTAACTTTATTGATTTTATTTAAAATATATTATTTGAAAATGTAAAATAAAATACATTCTACATTTTGCTAAAATATCTTAATTAGAATTAATTTTCTTGCAATCTTCTTTCTTTGATTATTGATTATTTTTATTTTTTTAGACTATAATTAGCAAATGCAGCTTATTACCCCTTTGAGAAAACTAATCGTTTTTTTTAACAAAATATCTTTTATCTTGATTATGCTGCCTATGGCTTTACATGGTTTAGCTTTAGGAGGTAATGCTTTGGCAAAAGAAGAAACTGCAAAGTTACCAGCCAAAGAAGAAGATCTATTCCTGTATAGAGCGATTGGAGCTACTTATATATGTGTTGCTAGAGAGGTAGATGTTGAATTTTCCAAAGCTGCTGCCATCGCAGCTATTACTTATGTCAATTTAATAGAAGGTAGGCATGGTGGAAAAATTGAAACTTTTACTGATAAGACGTTTAATAGAGAGGAGTTGATTTTTGGGGCTAATAATCAGCTTATACCAGCAGCAGTTGAATATTGTCCAGATAAAATTCCTAAAGAAACTAAGAAAAAAGTAAAAAAATATATGAAGGAAATTAATAAAATAAATTGATTACATTAATTGTTATCGGAACATAGAGCTGATAGAACTTTCTTCATGTATTCTCCAAATTGCTTCTCCAAGCATATTCGCAACAGATAACACTTTTAGTTGTGGAAAAAATTGCTTTTGAGGCACAGGAATACTATTTGTAACCACTACTTCTTCAAAAAGACCTTCACTTGATAGTCGTGTATACGCAGGGGGTGAAAAGACAGCATGTGAAGCACACGCAATTACCCTTTTTGCGCCTTCTTTTCTTAACAGTTCCGCCCCAGCACAAATGGTGCCTCCAGTATCAATCATGTCATCTATTAAAATTGCTGTTTTACCAGCAACATCGCCAATAACTGTAAGGCTTTCAGCAATATTGTGAGCTGCTCGACGCTTGTCAATTATTGCAAGGGGTGCATCGTCCATTTTTTTTGCAAATGCTCTTGCTCTGGCTACCCCCCCCAACATCAGGGGAAACTACCACAACTTCCTTCAGTGATTTTTTTGATAGATAATCGATTAATACTGGTGAACCATATATATGATCACAAGGAATATCAAAATATCCTTGAATTTGCGCTGAATGCAAGTCCATGGCTAGCACTCTATCCACGCCAGAGGCTACTAGCAAATTTGCAGATAATTTGGCAGTAATGGATTCTCTGCCAGCAGTTTTTCTATCTGCTCTTGCATATCCATAGTAAGGAATTACCGCAGTCACTTGTCTAGCTGAAGCTCTTTTGCATGCATCTACCATTATCATTAACTCCATCAGGCTGTCATTTACAGGAGCGCAAGTTGGTTGGATTAGAAAAACATCACATCCTCTAATTGATTGTTGAATCTGTACGTAAAGCTCACCATCAGCAAATCTTTTGGACACAAGAGGAACGTCATCAATGCCTAAATATGAAGCTATCTCCTTCGAAAGGATTGGATTCGAAGTCCCACTAATTATCTTGAGCCGCTGAGTATTGTGGCTGCTTTTTATATTTTGAGCAGTCGCTGCGGTGATAAAACTTGTCACGTTCGCCGCAATTAAAAACCCTTATATTGATGGTAATGCTCCTAGCTCATCATTCCAAATTTTCTTTGACTCTTGTAGTCGATCGATGATTTGTCTTATGTTTTTCTTGATAAAAATTGGTGACTTTTCTGATTCACTGGCCTTCGCCGGATCCTTTGCTGTGGCTAACTTTTATGGGTTGAAGCTACGTGAAGTTTTCTGTGAAGAGGAGCCCAATACCGTTTTGATGAATTTGAAAAAAGACAAAGAAATTATTCATTTACTTGGTGATGTGGGGATGCTTCATCCATCAGGAATTAGTTGGATTGAGGCACTTGGAGCTTGGAAACAACCTGTCTTGCTTTTTGCTTCTCCATTGCCTTCAGGAGATATTCAAGGAGTAGTTCCAGCGTATGTGAGTTTGTGTAAGACTTTTTCAGTTCCATTAGCTGGACTTATTCAAGTTGGTGGGATCTGGGATCCAAGGAAAAGAAAGTTAGATTGCCTTCCTTGGTTAGGTCATATTCCTGATGAATTTTTTAATAAAAATCCTGATTTCAATCAATCTTTTCTTCTTGAAAGAATTCTTTTAAATCTAAAAACAAGGATGTATTCACTAAATCTATGACAACTTAATGGGATTCAAATTGCCTTAAAGGATGTAAAGCATGATGAAATTTAGGTTTTCAAAGATACAAGGTTTCTTAAATATTTAAAGTTATTTGTACATTAGGAATTGTTTATATATTGTTTCCTTTCGCTATTAATATAAAGTTCTGGCCATATGCTGTTAATTGTTATATTGCTAACCCATATTCCTGCCAACAAAATTCCTATAAAATGTATTGTCATACCAGGATATTTCATTGGAAATTGATGAAAATATTTTTAGTATTTAAATATTATAGCAACTTAAAAATCTAAAGCTATCTTCAAGCTTTAGTTGTGGAGTGATCTCTTTGTCCAAACCCCGTTTTAGTGGAGTTTTACTTCATCCTTCTTCTTTGCCTGGGGGGGATGTTTGTGGCACGTTTGGTGAGCCTTCTAGAAAGTGGATAAAGTTACTCTCAAATAATGGTATAAGAGTATGGCAATTTCTACCTCTTTCTCCTACTGATTCATTTGGGTCACCTTATAGTTCTCCTTCAAGTTTTGCATTTAATCCATGGTTTATTGATGCAAATGATCTTGTTCAAGATGGATTTTTAAATTCAGAAAGTATTGATGATTTCCCAAAAGATTCCTGTATTAGTCAAAAAAAAACAATAAATTTTGATTTAGCAAATTCAAGAAGCGAAGCTATAGGGAAAGCTTTGAGAATCAATTGGAAGATGCAAAGTGAAAAGAATCATATTGAATTTGCAAGATGGAGTTCTAAGCAGTTCTGGCTAGAAGATCATGCTTTATTTATGGAAATAAGAAGGCAAAACAACAAGCTACCTTGGTGGGAATGGCCATTACCATTTTCTGAACACAATGTTTATGAATTAAAGATCTGGATGAAGAAGCATGAAGAAAAACTTTTAGAACATAAGCTTTTGCAATGGCATCTTGATCGACAATGGTCTCAATTAAGGCATGAGGCCAATGAAAAAGGGATATTGCTTTTTGGGGACTTACCTTTTTATGTTTCAAGAGATAGTTCTGATGTATGGGCTAACAGATCTCTCTTTTCTGTTTCATCTAATGGAAGTCTTTTAAATCAGAGTGGAGTGCCTCCGGATTATTTTTCTGACACAGGGCAGCTTTGGGGAACGCCTGTATACCGTTGGGAAAAACATAAAAAAACACAATTTAGATGGTGGCGGAAAAGATTTAGAAGACAATGGTCTCAAGTTGATTTATTGCGCTTAGATCATTTCAGGGCTTTGATTGCATATTGGTCGGTACCTGGACAAGATAAAACTGCTGAAAAGGGATATTGGTTACCTTCTCCTGGGTTAGAACTTTTAACCTGTTTGAAAAATGATTTTGGTAAAAATTTACCTTTAGTGGCAGAAGATCTTGGAGTAATAACTCCTAAAGTTAATCTGCTTAGAGAATATTTTCAATTTCCAGGTATGAAGATACTTCAATTTGCATTTGATGGAAATTTAGAAAATCCATATTTACCTGAAAATATTAATGGATATAAATGGATTGTTTATACTGGTACTCATGATAATTCGACTACTAATGGTTGGTGGGGAAATAGTAATATTGATGTTAGGAATAGAGTTCTTGATAGATATTGTGGAGATGCACTTGAACCATCTTGGAGATTAATTGAAATAGGGCTAAGGACTGAAACAATTCTCTTTATTTCACCCTTACAGGATATACTTTCTTTAGATGATAAGGCCAGACTAAATTGTCCAGGAACTATAGAAAATAATTGGTCATGGAGATTAAATAGCTTTGATTCTTTTTTATATGATTCAATGAAAAGATATGGAAAATTATCATTATTTTTTGGCAGAAATAATGATAATTTTAACAGTTCATTTGTTTAATTATTGAATTACATTATCTATATTATTTTCATTAACATTTTTAATGTTTACTGGATTGACCGTTTTCACATGAGACTCTAAAAGCATTAAATGGTATTTGTTTAATAAAAGTATACTTGTAAGCATAAAGATTGTATAACTAAGTGTAGAAAATAATCTAGAAGATATTATATTTCCAAATTGAAATAATGATTGCTTTTTCCTTCTCTTTAAATTACTTGTAATTGGAATAAGCTTATTAAGACTATTAATTTCAAGTCCTAGTTCTACTTCAAGTATTCTAAGCATTGTTGGTAGATATGCCTTTTCTGGGAATTGACTTATCCATGCATTTTCAAGCGCTTCAATCACTGAAACCGATATTTTTGTATTATTTGATAATTCTGCAATTGAAATTTTTTTTCTTTTTCTTTCTTCCTTTAGAAATTGAGCAGTTTCTATACATGATTTCATGCCAACAAGGTTTTGCATATTTAATAATCTTGAATTTCTTTTTTCTTTTGAAGTAAATTTTCTTCCCATATTTATTCCTTTAATTTAAGAAGGGCTCCCATTCTTTTTTATCCAATTCTCTCCAATCTCCTTCTTTGAGATCACCTATGTTTATATTTGCTATCTTTACTCTTTTAAGATCTAAAACTCTACAATTAAATTTTTCTGCTATTTTTCTTATTTGCCGATTTCTACCTTCAGTTATAACTATTTCCAAAAGTAATTTTCTTTCAAACCTTTTTAAGATAGTCACCATAGCTTGTTTTGTCTTCTTATTTTCTAAGATGATTCCTTTTCTCCATTCCTCTATAGAACCTTGAGTCATATTACCTGAGAGTAAGACTTGATATGTTTTAGAATGTTCGTATTTTGGATGTGTTAAATGAAAAGTCAGATACCCATTATTTGTAAGTATCAAGGCACCGCGACTATACATATCTAGTCTTCCAATAGGATGCATACCTTTTCTTAAATTGACTGGTATTAAATGTAAAACTGTCTTTCTTCTTTGCTCATCGTTACAGCTTGATATTATTCCTGGAGGCTTATTTAGGAGAAGTACTTTAGTTTTTGTTTTGTTAGGAATAATGTAATTATCAACTCTTATTCTATCTATATTGGCATCTGCTTTTTCACCTAAATAAATTATTTTATTGTTTACATAAACCCTATTTTGTTGAATTAATATTTCTGCTTTTCTTCGTGAGCAGAACCCTGTGTTTGAAATAATTTTCTGTACTCTTTCTTTCATTTTATTCTCATTAATTATTTTGTTTAGTGATTTAATTTACTTTAGGCTATAATTGGATTTATTTTTTTTAATATCTGATTACTTAATTCTAGTGGATTAAATTTTCTTGTTAAGAGCTTGAAAAGCTCTTTGATTTCAGTTGCATTGAACTCATCATCTTTAATTAATGAAAGCAATAACTTTTTTCTTATTTCCGAACCTTTACTGCTAATAAGAAGTTTTAGACCGTTCCCAGCTACTGGTAATAAATCTTTGCCTGGAATACTTGAGGTGTCAGAAATTACTTCGAGGAGTCCTTCTAATCTATTTATTCGAATTGAGTTTTTCTCGTCAAAAATTATATCCATAAGTATTTCTAAAAGTTCTTCGTTTTCTTCTGTTAGCAATCTCTTGGCCACATAAGGGTATGCAAATCTTATTATTTTAAAAGAAGAGTCAAGTTTTAAGGCAAGACCTTCTTGGCTTACCACTGCTCTAATGATCAATGCAAAACGGGCTGGCACTCTAAAGGGGTAATCAAACATTAAATCAGAGAATTTATCAGTAACTGTTTTTAAATTCAGGGAATTTACATCTTTTTCAATGACTCCACCAAGAACTTCCTGAAGAACAGGAGCTATTTGATCGAGATTTTGTTTGGTTGATAAAAAGCCTAGTTTTTGAAAGTCTTTGGCAAGTAATAAATAGTCTTTATTTACTAAATGAACAATAGCTCCTGTTAGTGTTATTCGATCATTTTCACTTATTGAATCCATCATCCCAAAATCCACATAACCCAAATGTCCTCTGTCACCAGTTTTGCCATTTAAAGCAAATAAGTTACCTGGATGAGGATCAGCATGAAAATATCCAAACTCTAATAATTGTTGTATTCCACTTATCACTGCTGTTCTAATTATTGCAGTGGGATCAAGGTTATTTTTAATTAAAATATCTCTATCTTTAATCTTTACTCCTTCTACCCAACTTGTGGTAATTACTTTTCTTGATGAAATTAATTTTTCAACTTTAGGGACGGTGATGGATTTGTCATTTTTAAAAAGATTTGAAAATTTTTCTGCATTTTCAGCTTCTAATTCATAATCTATTTCTTTAAATAAGCTAATACCAAATTCATCTACTATTTCGTCTAATCCAAAACCTAAATTTAAAGGGAGAATTGGACCTGCAATTACTGCTAATATTCTAATTATTACTAAATCCCTTCTAATAATATGAATTAAGCCTGGTCTTTGGATTTTAACTGCAACCCAATAATTTGAATGAAGATTTGCTTTATATACTTGGCCTAGACTTGCTGATGCTATTGGTTTAGATGGGAAAGTTTTAAATATTTCAGATGCAGGTTTTCCTATTTCATCTTCAAATATCTTTAGAGCAATTTTGTGGCTGAAAACCGGAAGACTATCCTGTAGCTTTGTAAGTTCATCTAGCCATTCTTGCTTTACTAAATCTGGTCTGGTAGATAATGCTTGTCCTAGCTTTATAAAACATGGACCTAAATTAGTTATTGTATTTAATAAGTAATTCGCTAGACTCTTTTGAATTAACTTATCTTTACTATTTGCTTGAAGTGAGAACCTTAGTGTAAATACTAAAAATGTAAAAATTATGTTGATTACTCTAGGCAATGCTAACCATGGCCTCAACAAAAGCCAGAAAAAATCACGATGGTAGTCGTACCTGATAGTTGAATTATTCTTAGTATTCTTATGGGACTTGTTCACAGGATCAAAAATCAAAATAAAACGATTAAATTTGCAAGCATGAAGTCAATTTCATGAGTCTATCTAATTTACTTACTCATCATCGTGGTAATACCCTATTTTTACCTGCACATGGTAGAGGAAATGCCTTGCCAATGGAAATCAAGGCTTTGCTTAAAAGAAAACCAGGTTTGTGGGATTTACCCGAATTGCCAGACATTGGAGGTCCAACATTTCTTGATGGTGCTGTTGCAAAAAGTCAAGAAGAATCGGCCTTGACGGTTGGAGCGAAAAAGGGTTGGTATGGAGTAAATGGTGCTACTGGGCTTCTTCAAGCTTCTATCCTTGCAATAGCGAGACCAAAAGAATCTGTCTTAATGCCTAGAAATATTCATCGCAGTGTTATTCAAGCATGCATCCTTGGAGATATTAATCCGGTCCTATTTGACCTTCCTTTTTTAATTGATCGTGGCCATTACCTGCCACCTGACTTTGATTGGTTTAAAACTGTTTTAGAAAGACTTGAAGTAGAGAAAGTGGAAATTTCCGCTGTTGTACTTTCAAATCCTACTTATCAAGGTTATTCCAGTGATTTAAAACCTCTTATTGATCTAATTCACAAAAAAGGATGGCCGGTTTTGGTTGATGAAGCACATGGTGCTCATTTTGCTACATGTATAGGAGATGCTTTACCTAAGTCTGCCTTACATGCAGGAGCTGATCTTGTTGTTCATTCATTGCACAAGTCTTCTTTAGGCCTTGTTCAGACTGCAGTTCTTTGGTGGCAAGGTAATTTGATTGATCCGGAAATATTAGAAAGAAGTATCGTTCTTTTGCAAACAACTAGTCCAAGTGCCTTATTGATGGCTTCATGTGAAGCAGCTGTTAACGAATTGCATTCTCCTTTGGGTAAAAAGAAATTAAAAGAACTTTTAAATGATTCAAAGCAGTTGTCCTCTAGTTTAATTGCAGCGGGTTTGCCAATTTTAGAAAATCAAGATCCTTTGCGACTTGTTTTGCATACTTCTTCTTTTGGAATATGTGGATTAGATGCTGATAAATGGTTTATAGATAAAGGAATAATTGCAGAGTTGCCCGAACCCGGCACTATTACTTTTTGCTTAGGTTTCTCTAGGCATAGAGGTTTAGTGAGAACTCTAAAAAGAAGATGGTCACAACTTTTATCTTCGGATATTTCCATTAATTTTAATCCTCCTTTTAAGAAACCTCCTTTTCCTTTTGTCTCCACCCCTGAAAAGTCATGTTTTTCTGCCTTTAGATCCAAATCTAAAATTATTCCTTTGCAAGAATCGGTTGGAAAAATTTCTTCAGATTTAATTTCCCCTTATCCACCAGGTATTCCAATAATTTTACCTGGTGAAAAATTAGATAAAAGGCGAGTAGATTGGATGATGGAACAGCAAAACTTTTGGTCTGATCAAATTCCAACAGAAATAAAGGTGGTTGCTTGATGCCCTCATTTTTTTATAGTAAAAGAATAATTAGTGGCTTAATTGCAGGACTATTTGGACTTTTAGTTGTTGGTATAGGTGGGGTAATATTTGCATTGTCAATAGGCTTAATAGTTCATTTTGCTCTTATTGAATACTTTAGAATGACAGAGTTTGCCGGCATTAGACCAGCTAGTAAAACTACTCTTTTGGCATGTCAAATTTTATTAATTGCAACTTTTTTGGATACTCAGGGAGGTTCCTCTGGTGAGCTCTCCAATGCTGTCTTGCCTATTGCTGGTGTAGCAATTTGTGGATGGCTACTTTTACAACCTGTAACTGGTTCAATTTCTGATATAGCTGCTTCGATTTTAGGATTATTTTATTTAGGATATCTTCCAAGTTATTGGATTAGGTTGCGTAACCTTAATGATATAAATTTGGCCCAATTGTTTAATAATTTTCCATTTCATTCGACTATTTTTTTTACTACAGGAATGATTATTACCCTAATAGCCTGTTTAATGATAGTTGCTTCTGACATTGGTTCATATTATTTTGGGAAAATTTTTGGAAAACATTGCTTATCTCCAATCTCTCCTTCCAAAACTATCGAAGGGGCTGTTGCAGGTGTTTTCTGTTCTTCAATGATTGGTTTTTTGTCAGGGTTATTTTTACAATGTAATTTCTTAGAAACAAGCTTTTTGTGTTTCTTTGGATTTTTAGTTGGCTTCCTTTCAATAGTAGGTGATTTGATTGAGTCAATGATGAAAAGAGATGCTGGATTGAAAGATTCTGGGAATGCCCTCCCTGGCCATGGAGGTATTTTAGATAGGATAGATAGTTACTTATTTACTCCTTCTATAATTTATTTTGGTATTAAATTAATTTTACCTATATTGAATTTTTAAGTTTTTCAATCTTTCTTTGATTTTCTTTATTTGAACAGATTGAAAACAAGTTAATAAAAACAATTAGTGGTCTAAATATCATAAAATCCTATAAAATCAATGCAAAGAATAGTTATTTATGAATTATTTATAGCTTTGATTAAATTATTTTATCAAAATTATTCCATCTATTTGCAACTAATTCTGGCCTATCTATATGCGGAAGGTGACCACAATTATCAACTTCTTCATGAAAGCAATCTATACGTTTCTGACATTCAATTCTAGATCTTTTATTCAGGATTTTATCATTACTTCCCCATAAAATAGCAATTGGTCTTTTAGGCAAAGGAATACCACAATTTGCTACTCCTCCTCCTCTGGCAAATGCTGCTAATGATCTTCCCCAGCCAGGTACATCAATGTGTATAGAAGCAATTTGTTTTTCTGATGGACCTACATTTTTGGAAGAAAAAAATGCATTTTTGCAGAGACTTTCTCTTACAAATTTTTGTTTTAAGAAACATACACCTAATTGATCTAGAGGCCATGGAATAGGAGAAGGCTTGTCTATAAGTCCTGCTGGAGATAATAACAAAAGCTTATCAACATTATTAATATTTTGCCTGGAAAATTCCATTGCAACACCACCTCCCATGGATGCTCCAATAATACCAATGTTTTCCTTTACATTTAACTCGTCTAAAAGTTTTACAAGATGTTGAATAATAGATGTGATACCATAGTTAGCTTCTTTTGGTCTAGGACAGAAGCCAAACCCAAACAAATCAGGAATAATTAATTGATGATTTTGTTTTAAAAAAGGAATTAATCTACGGAACTCTAGAAAGCAACTATCAAATCCATGGAGAAGTAAAATTGGTTTACCTTTCCCAACTATTGCTACAGGGTATAAATCCTCAGAAGTCTTTGAAATCCCATTTAAATTTAGCCAATGTACTGACCCGGCTAAATTTTTAGCAAGAGGATCTGTTAATTGAGTTGTGATTTTTTCTAATTCTTTTTTCGAGTTACTAGTACTGTAAATCATCAAAAAAATGGTTTAAAATAATGTGTTTTTAAGCATTTAAATATCTCTTTTCCTCTAATTTATTTGTTTCTATTATCGCCTTCATTAAAATTTTGTTGTTAACATTGAAAGGTAGATTATGTATATCAGAATTGTTTTTGCATGAAAAAATACATGCTTTATTTAATACATCATTTGATGTTGAGGAAAGGCCAAGGGAATGTAAATTTGTAGGGATTTTTAAATCTTTTAGAAAACTAAAAAGTTGTATTTTTGTTTGCATTGCTAATTTATTTTTAGAGAGAATTTCTTCAATTGACAGTTGAACTAATATTCCAAATCCTACCAATTCCCCATGCAGAGCTTTTTCTTTGAAATCTAGTTGAGTAAGTCCATTGTGCACAGCATGAGCAGCAGCTGTTCTACATTTTGCTCCACCTATTCCCCCGATTAAACCTGCTGTAAGAGCACAGCCTTCAGCGACTTTGATCCAAGCATTACTAAAGGGGTTTTTTAATGCTTCATTGCTATCTATAAACAATTGGTCTCTAAGAACTCTTGCCATTTGAACAGCTTGCTGCACAAGACCATCCGTTGATTTACCACAAGTTAAGGATGCTTCATACCATTTTGCTAAAGCATCAGCAATGCCACTTGAAAGTGTTCTCTGAGGTGCCTGCCTTACAAGGCTATAGTCAAAAATAAGACATTCTGGACAGCTTTTAAGATCTAAATCTTTAATAAATGCTCCGGTTGGGGAATATATGTTGGCTAAAGCTGTCCATCCAGCACAAGTTGATGCACTAAGAGGAATTGTTATGCAGGGAATGTTTAATAATTCTGCAATTATTTTTCCTGCATCCATTACTTTCCCCCCTCCAGCAGCAATAATTACATCACAGTGTGAATCTTTAGAAATTAAAATTATTTTTTTTATATCTCTTTCACAACAATCAAAATCTAGTTCTGCACTGACAACATTTAGTCCCATTTCTATGAGATCAAGTGCTAAAGAGTCTCTAATTTTTTTGGTTGCCTGACTTCTTCCTAGCAATAATGGTTTGCTATAAAAATTTTTAATGTTTGCTTTTCCTTCTAACCAGGAATTTTCACCTCTATATACTCTTTGAGGGGATATCTTATGCAAAAAGTTATTGTTTTGCATATCTTATATAAGCAATTAAAAAGTATTTTATTTATAGACTAGCTGTGGCAAGTTCAGCTTGATTTGTGTTCTTGTCAATATGTTTTACTATAACATTTTTTGCTTCATCTATATCAACCTCAGCATTATCACCATCTTTTATTCTTCCTGATAAAACTTCTTCAGCTAGACTATCTTCCAATAATCTCATTACAGCCCTACGAAGTGGTCTGGCTCCATATGATGGGTTATATCCTTCTTCTACTAATCTTTCTTTAAAAGCATCTGATACTGAAAGAGTAATACCTTTGTCTTTAATCCTAGAGAATACTTCTTTTAACATTATTTCAGCAATGTCTTTGACTTCTTCTCTGGTTAATTGCCTAAATACTATTATTTCATCTAATCTATTTAAAAATTCCGGCCTAAAGTATTGTTTAAGTTCTTCATTCACTAAGGATTTTATTCTATTGTATTGAGTATCTTCTGTATTCTCTCCATTTAGTTCGAACCCTAATCCTCCCCCTCCTTTTTCGATTACTTTAGAACCTATATTGGAAGTCATTATTATCAGTGTATTCTTGAAATCTACTGTTCTACCTTTAGAATCTGTTAGTCTACCTTCTTCTAGTAATTGTAAAAGAAGATTGAATACATCAGGATGAGCTTTCTCTATTTCATCAAACAAAACAACTGTATAAGGCCTTCTTCTAACTGCTTCGGTTAATTGACCACCTTCGTTAAATCCAACATAACCTGGAGGAGAGCCAATGAGTTTACTTACAGTATGCCTCTCCATGAATTCGGACATGTCAAGACGAATCATTGCTTCTTCGCTGCCAAAGAAATAGGTGGCCAAAGCTTTTGTCAATTCTGTTTTGCCTACTCCTGTTGGTCCTGAAAAAATGAAGCTAGCAATTGGTCTGTTTGGATTCTTAAGACCAACACGTGCTCTTCTTATTGCTTTTGATACTGATTTAACTGCCTCATCTTGACCAATTAACCTTTGATGAAGTGTCTCTTCCATATGAAGTAGTTTGACTGATTCACTTTCGGTTAGTTTTTGAACAGGGACACCTGTCCATGATGCAACTATATGAGCAATATCTTCTTCATTTACTAATGGTGAATTTTGGACAGAACTTGGCTCATTATTTTGATCAGTTTTGCCAGGATTTGTATCAGAAGAATTAATTGTTTTTTCTTGTTTTGTACTATCTAAAATTGATCTTATTTTATTCCTTAATTCTACTTCCTTCTCTCTTAATTCACCTGCATCATTGAAGTTTTGCTCTCTGACTGCCTCTTCTTTCTCTTTTTGGACTTTACGTAATTCCTTGTCTACTTGCTTTGCTTCTGGGGGAAGTTTTGAGTTTAATAATCTAACTCTACTTCCTGCTTCATCTATTAGATCTATTGCCTTATCAGGTAGAAATCTGTCAGAGATATATCTATCTCCAAGGTTTGCAGCAGCATGTAAGGCTGCATCTGTAATTTTCAGTCGATGATGTTGTTCATATCTTTCTCTGAGTCCTTTTAGTATTTCTATTGTGTCTTCTATCGAGGGTTCACCAATCATTACTGGTTGAAAACGTCTTTCTAATGCTGCGTCACGTTCAATATGTTTTCTATATTCATCTAATGTTGTTGCTCCAATGCATTGAAGTTCTCCTCTGGCTAATGCTGGTTTGAGAATGTTTGCTGCATCAATTGCTCCTTCGGCTGCGCCAGCTCCTATAAGAGTATGAACTTCATCAATTACTAATATTACGTTGCCTGCGGATTTTATTTCTTCCATTATTTTCTTCAGTCTTTCTTCAAATTCACCTCTATATTTTGTTCCAGCTACAAGTAAACCTATATCAAGAGTTAATACTCTTTTTTCTTCAAGGATATCTGGTACATCTCCCTGTTGAATTCTTTGAGCCAATCCTTCAGCAATAGCTGTTTTTCCAACACCTGGTTCGCCTATAAGAACAGGATTGTTTTTTGTTCTTCGACCTAATATTTGAATAACTCGATCAATTTCTTCATATCTACCAACAACTGGATCAAGTTTAGATTCGCTAGCTAATTTGGTTAAATTTGTTCCAAATTCGTCAAGAGTTGCTGTCTTTGCAGAACTTTTTCCAGAACCACTTCCTCCGGCTGTTACTTCTGCAGTCTCTCCAAGCATCCTGATAACTTGGGTCCTTACTTTAGTTAAATCAACCCCTAGATTTTCTAGAACTCTAGCTGCCACTCCCTCACCTTCACGTATTAGTCCAAGTAAAAGATGTTCAGTCCCTATATAGTTGTGGCCAAGCTGTCTTGCTTCTTCTAATGAAAGTTCTAAAACTCTTTTAGCTCTAGGGGTAAATGGAATTTCAACAGCTACAAACCCAGAACCTCTTCCGATTATTTTCTCAACTTCTACTCTTGAATCCTTAAGATTTACTCCCATAGATTTTAGAACCTTTGCTGCAACTCCTGTACCCTCTCCGATTAAACCCAAGAGGATTTGTTCAGTGCCAACAAAATTGTGCCCAAGGCGCCTTGCCTCTTCCTGGGCCAACATGATCACCTTGATGGCCTTTTCAGTAAACCTTTCGAACATATGGTCTAGGCCAAGATTGTATATCTTCCTAATTTATCAGGATTAAGATGAGAATGTGTTGGTGTTTAGTTTTCGTATAAACCGTAATTTTTGCTGAAATATTTGGGTAATTCTTAGAAAATGAACTTGTGAGCAGGAAAAATTTTCTTCTTTAGATTGGTTCTTTGACTTTTTTCTTAGTGTCTGAGAGAGATAGTTTATAGATAATGGCATTACTTCCATCTCGATATAGCTTAGGCCTATAGGCAATTTCTTTAAAACCAAAATTTTTATAAAGTTCCTTTGCGGGATAATTGCTCTCTTTTATCTCTAGAGTTATTGAGTTAGCTTTTTGTTCCTTGGCATGGTCTATAAAGTATAAAAGTATTTGCTTCCCTAAACCTTTTCTTTGATATGAGGGGTGAATTGCAATAAGAGTAAGATTTATTTCATTTAATACTTTCCATCCACAGGAGAAACCTATTAACTCTTTTTTTATAAATAACCCAATACATATTCTTGCAGGGTCTGAAAGCTCTCTTTCCCAATGTTTTCTATTCCAAATGCCATTAAAAGTAATTAGATCTAATTGAAGACAACTATTGATATCATTTGAACCTAGTCTTTTAATATTTGTTTTGACAATTAGCTTGTCTTGATACATTTTTGTAGGGAAGACGAGATTAACTTTAATTAGTGAAAAGAAAAGTTTTAAAGTAATTAGGAATTGATTTAGTTATGCCAACTTTCAGACCTTTTGAGAAAAATCAAGATAAAGCAAGTCCTAATAGGAATTTTGCTCCGATAACAACTGAGCTTGACTCAAAGGAAAGATTACTTGTTGGTGGATGTAGGCTAGCAAAACTTGCTGAGATATATGGAACCCCACTTTATGTCTTGGATGAATTGACAATTAGGAACGCATGTAGAGAGTACACAAAATCATTAAACGATAATTATCCAGGTGAATCACTTGCGGTATATGCATCAAAGGCTAATAGCTCTTTAGTGATAAGCAATATTGTAGCCTCTGAAGGAATGGGCATAGATGTAGTATCTGAAGGGGAGTTGATTACAGCTTTAAGAGGAGGAGTTCCTAAAGAAAAAATTGTTTTTCATGGTAATAATAAATCTCTAGATGAATTGTATTTGGCTTATGAAAACGATGTAATAATAGTTTTGGACAACCAGAATGATATTGATTTATTGAAAAAAATAACATCATTACATCAGAAGAAGGCAAGGCTTATGCTTAGGTTTACCCCAGGTATTGAATGTCATACACATGAATATATAAAAACAGGTCATATAGATAGTAAATTTGGTTTTAATTTAGATGAGCTTGAGAGTGTTTTTAATCAGCTTAAAGGTATTAGATGGGGAAGATTAATAGGTTTACATGCACATATAGGATCGCAAATATTTGAAGTTGATCCACATAAAGATTTAGCTGATGTAATGGCAGAAGCACTGCAAATAGGACGGAAACTAGGCCACTCTATTCAAATGTTGAATGTTGGTGGTGGACTTGGAATAAGATATATATCTTCAGATGACCCCCCTTCAATATCTCAATGGGTCAAGGTCGTGTCAGAATCTGTTGTCAAGTCATGTAGAAGTAGATCTTTGGAATTACCACTATTAATGTGTGAACCTGGCAGATCAATTATTGGCCCTGCAGGTGTGACTATTTATCAAATTGGATCAAGAAAAGAAATATCTAATATCAAAACATATATATCTATTGACGGTGGAATGAGTGATAACCCAAGACCTATTACTTATCAATCTAAATATTCAGCTTGTCTTGTGGATAGACCTTTAGCTGATAAAGAAGAAATTGTTACTATCGCTGGAAAGCATTGTGAATCAGGAGATGTGTTGTTAAACGAATTTCCTTTGCCGATGAGTTTTAAAGATGAGTTCCTAGGTGTTTTTTCTACAGGTGCATATAATTTTTCCATGAGTTCTAATTACAATAGAATTCCGAAGCCTGCAGCTGTAATTGTCAATAATGGTGAGTCGGAATTAATACAAAGAAGAGAATTACCTGAAGATCTATTGCGAAATGATATTGTTCCTGATCGCTTTATTGCAAAAGGTTAGTTAAATTATTAATGGTTGGGTATAAATATTGAAATTTTTGTGGATAACAAATTTTGGCTTTTTGCTGGATCTTCTCTTCGCTTCAGCATTAGGAGTCTTGCTTTTTTCCAGAGTAAAAGAAGCTAGGACTCTTTGGCTTCTTAGGGGATATTTATTTCTTGTATCACTTGCGTGGTTTGTTCAACGCTTTGCAAGCTTACCTATTACTTCAAAATTGGTAGATGCACTGGTTTTGGCTTGCTCTCTTTCATTAGCAATCTTATGGCAAGGTGAATTAAGAAGATTAATGGAATTGTTGGGAACTGGCAGATTAGCTGTTTTATTGGGCAATACTCAAAAGGAATTTCAAGCAAACAATAATACAGTCACTCAATTAGCAGAGGCAGCAGGAAGATTATCTCAAAAAAGAAGAGGCGCGCTTATTGTTTTAGATATGGGAAGTGATTTAAGACCTGAGGATTTCCTTTATGCTGGTGTTCCTATTGATGCAAAATTTTCAGCTGAATTATTGTTAAATCTTTTTGCATCGGATACCCCTCTTCATGATGGTGCGGTTTTGCTTAAAGGAAATAGAATTGTTTCTGCTGGAGTGATATTGCCTCTCTCAAGACAAGGTATAAGTCGCTATGGAACTAGGCATCTTGCAGCTCTAGGAATCACAGAAAGATTCGACCGATGTATATGTGTAGTTGTATCAGAGGAAACCGGTACTCTTTCTTTATCTAGTCAAGGTCGCCTTGAAAGGCCTATTACTAGTAGCAGATTATTAGACTTGCTTAAAGATTTTATGGACACTTCAACTGGGACAATCGTTGCAAAGACACCTCAAGCCGATAATTCGAAAAATAATTCGTTATCTTATAGTCTTGAAGATACAGCTTCAAAAATTCCAACAGATTTATCTTCTAAGCAAAAATAACTAATATATTACCCAAGATGACAAGCCCTTTTTTTGTTGGAACTACTAATGAACCTCGTAAAACATCTTTGCCAGAATCATTAGATCCAGAAAAAATGCCAGAACATATCGCCATAATCATGGATGGCAATGGTCGTTGGGCAAGGTTGAAGAAACTACCTAGAGCAATGGGACATAGAGCAGGAGTTGATTCTCTAAAGAAAACCCTTCGGTTTTGCAGTAATTGGAAAATAAAAGTTTTAACTGTATATGCTTTTTCAACAGAAAATTGGTCTAGGCCAAAAGAAGAGGTTAATTTCTTAATGAAGCTATTTGAGAGTGTTCTAAAGAAAGAGATCGAATTCCTTAATGTCGAAGGTGTATGTATTAATTTTTTGGGTGATTTAGATCAGTTGCCAAAGCGCTTGCAAGGTTTAATTAAAGAGGCTATTAATTTGACCAAGGATAATAAGGGTATTTGTTTCAATGTTTGTACTAATTATGGAGGTAGACGAGAATTAGTTATAGCTGCTCAAAAATTAGCGAAAAGAGCTGTAAAAGGTGAATTAGATCCTGCTTTAATTGATGAGAATGTCTTTGAAAAAGAATTATTAACTTCAAACTTTGTTGATCCTGATTTATTGATTCGAACAAGTGGTGAACAAAGGATTAGTAATTTTCTACTCTGGCAATTGGCTTATGCAGAAATACATATAACTGATGTTCTATGGCCAGACTTTAATGAAAATTCTTTGATCAAAGCACTTATTGATTATCAATCGAGAACAAGACGTTTTGGAGGCGTGGATCAAATTTCATCCCAACAAATTTAATTTTAACTATGGCATCTCTTAAGACGGAATCTTTTGTATTAAATGATTCTCTAATTAGGTATGACTGGAGTTTGATTGAGATAAAGCAAATTCTTCAAAAACCACTCATACAACTTTTATGGCAAGCTCAACAAGTTCATAGGGTACACAATCCTAATTATAAAGTTCAATTGGCTTCTCTTTTAAGTGTTAAAACAGGGGGATGTGAAGAGGATTGTTCATACTGCTCTCAGTCAATGTTTAATTCTAGTGATGTTTCTGATTACACAGATTTTGATATAAATGGTGTACTCAAAAAGGCAAGAGAAGCAAAGGAAGCTGGAGCTGATCGGTTTTGTATGGGTTGGGCTTGGCGTGAAATTCGAGATGGAAAGCCTTTTGATTCAATGCTTGAAATGGTAAAAGGTGTTAAAAAGATTGGTTTAGAAGCTTGTGTAACTGGAGGTATGCTTACAGATGTTCAAGCTTCTAGATTGGCTGATGCTGGGTTAAATGCTTATAACCACAATTTAGATACAAGCCCCGAGTATTATGACAAGATTATTACTACTAGAACTTATCAAGATCGGTTGGAAACTCTAGAAAGAGTAAGACGTGCAGGTATTACTATTTGTACCGGGGGAATAATAGGTATGGGGGAATCTGTTGATGATAGAGCCTCTTTGTTAAGGGTACTTGCAACAATGAATCCTCATCCAGAAAGTGTTCCTATTAATGCTTTGGTTCCAGTTGAAGGTACTCCTTTACAAGATCTTCAAATGGTAGATCCTTTGGAAATGGTAAGAATGGTTGCTTCTGCGAGGATCCTTATGCCAAAAAGTCGAATACGTTTAAGCGCTGGTCGCGAACAAATAGGGAAAGAGGCGCAAATTTTGTGTTTGCTTGCGGGAGCAGATTCAATTTTTTATGGTGACTCGTTGCTGACAACAAGCAATCCATCAGTTCAGGCTGATAAGGATTTGTTGACTGCTGCTGGGGTAACTATTAATTGGAATGAATAAGGCAATCGAGGTAGTCTGCAAGGAGGAAAAATTTAAAGTAGCGGCTTTTTATAGCTTTTCACCTATTAAAGAAGAGGTTATATCTCCTTTAATAGGTGAAATGAATGATATAGCTAGTAAATATGAGTTAAGAGGTACTATCCTCATCGCATTGGAAGGAATCAATGGGACCATTTGTGGTAAAACTGAAGGCGTTTTAGAGATTCATCGAAAATTACTTTCTTTAAATCTTAAAACCCCATTTGAAATCAAGTTTAGCTCTACATCTAGACAAGCATTTAGACGATTTAAGGCTAGGCAGAAAAAAGAAATAGTAACAATGGGTAGAGTTGATGTTGATCCTTGTAAAACTGCTGGTAAATATGTAGAACCAAAGGATTGGAATGATTTTATCGATGACCCCTCTACTTTGTTAATCGATACTCGTAATGAATATGAAATTTCAACAGGTACATTCAGAGGGTCTATTAATCCTCATACCACAAAATTTAGAGAGTTCCCAAAATGGGCAACTAAAGAGTTGCGATCACTAGTAAATGAAACAAAGCCTAAAAGAATTGCTATGTTTTGTACTGGTGGTATTCGCTGTGAGAAAGCAACATCTTTCTTAAATCAAGAAGGGTTCTCTGATGTTTATCATCTACGAGGAGGTATCCTCAGATATTTAGCTGAAGTACCTAAAAGTAATAGTAGATGGGAAGGAGAATGTTTTGTTTTTGATCAAAGAGTTGCCTTGGATCATTCATTGAAGCCTGGTGCTTATCGTCTTTGCTTTGCATGTGGCATGCCTCTTTCTGTAGAGGAACGACAGATGACAAGTTATATACCAGGTGTTCAATGTCACCACTGTAAGGATCTTTTCAGTGATGATGATAGAGAACGATTTAGAGAAAGACAAAAGCATATTAAATCTCTTCAAAAACGTCTACCAGGTAATTCAATTTGGCCTAGCTCATGACTTCTAAATCATTATCTTTGTTGGAGAATCAAGCTTCTCAGTCAGGTTTGCTTTTGAGGATGCAGATACGACGCCCACTGACCCTTTGGGCATTTAGGCTAGTTGTAGGTAAACAAGTGGATTCTAATAAAGTGAAAATATTAGGAGAGATGAAAGGCTGGGCTTACTCTCATACAAGTGGATTGCAGCTTGATACTATGCAAGTGAGTAGTGATGCTCCAATTGGAGTTGGTGATCTAATTTGGGCAGCAATAATGTCTTGGGCGATTGAAGAAACTCCTTGCAAGAAAGCAAGGTTGCTAGCAATTCATGATGAAGAGCAACAACACAAGACCCTAGTAAGATATTTTCATAGAAGAGGTTTTTCGATTGTTAAAGATGTTGGGTCATCTATTTTGGATTTGCCTTATAGAATGGTATGGGGTGGTTCAGGCAGTCTCATGATTGCCGATTGTTTTGAGGTATATGAACTTAGTCGCTTAAAATGGGAAAAAACTCTTGGTCAAGGTTGAAATTTTTAACTCTTTTCAGCGTGATAACTGCTTCTTACTAGTGGACCTGAGTTGACTTTCTTGAAGCCTAAATCCTTGGCGACTTTTCCTAAATATTCAAATTCTTTTGGATGCCAATATTTTTCTACAGGTATGTGTGCTAGTGATGGACGTAGGTATTGGCCGATTGTAATTTGATCACAATTAACTGCCCTTAAGTCTTTAAATGATTGAATGACTTCTTCAAGAACTTCTCCCAGTCCAAGCATTAAACCAGACTTTGTAGGAATATTTTTATCTATTTCTTTTGCAGCTTGTAATAAGTTAAGAGATCTTTTGTAGGTAGCTCCTCTACGAACTTGTTTTTGTAGTCTCTCAACTGTTTCAATATTGTGATTAAAGCATATAGGTTTTGCATTTAAAACAGTTATTAGTCTTTCTTTTTGGAGTTTGATGGCTTTATGCTTGTCAAGCACTCCACCCCAAAAATCAGGTGTAAGCACTTCTATTAATGTTGAGGGATTAATTTTTCTTATAGCTAATATTGTATTTGTAAAAAGAGATGCCCCATGATCCTGTAGATCATCTCTTGCAACAGATGTAAGAACAACATATTTAAGATTTAGTTTTTTTACTACATTGGCAACTCTTTCTGCTTCATTAGGATCAATCGAATTTGGTGCCAAGCCTTTTTCTACTTGGCAGAACGAACAGCTTCTTGTACAAATTGATCCTCCTAAAAGAAAAGTTGCTGTACCAGAGGCATAACATTCGCCGCGATTAGGACAACGTCCTTCTTCACAGATTGTGTGCAACTTATAATCTTTTACAAGATTTTGAACTTGTTCTAATTGAGAAGCTTTACCTATTGTTGGTTTGATCCAGTCAGGGAGCCTTTGACTAGGGCGAATATCGCTAAATTGAGTTTTTTTGTTGACTTTAGGCATTCTTGAATTTGATTGTTATTGCACCTCTTGCCTACCTTCGATTGCTCTGCTTAAGGTTACATCATCAGCATATTCCAATTCGCTACCAACTGGTAAACCATAAGCAATTCTAGTAACTTTCACGAAGGATCGTAAGAGTCCTGCAAGATAAAGACTTGTTGTATCACCTTCAACACTTGGAGTAAGGGCAAGTATTACTTCCAATGTGTTTTCATTAACAACTCTCTGAACTAAGGCAGATATGTTCAATAATTCGGGTCCAATTCCATCCATAGGAGAGATTAGCCCCCCGAGTACGTGATAAATACCTTTGTATTCTCTTGATCTTTCTAGTGCAATTAAATCTCTTGAGTCTGCTACAACGCACAATAAAGATTTGTTCCTTTTTGAATTGAGGCAAATTTCACACTCTGTTCCTTCAGTGAGATGAAAACATTTTTTGCAATGACCAACATTAAGTCGTGCGTTAATTAAAACATTGGAAAATGTTTTAATTTTTTCTTCAGGTTGCCTAAGTAAATGCAATGCAAGCCTTTGAGCTGTCCTAGGACCGATTCCAGGTAATTGTTCGAATTGCTCTATTAATTGAGCTAGTGGCCTTGTGAAGCTGCTCAGAGTTTTTCCTCAGATATACACAAGAATAAACATTTTTTTGACTTAAAGTGGGATTTACTAATCCTTATAAAAGTAAGTAAATTGTTTATATAAATAGTTCTTCATGCAGAATGCCATGCGAGTCCTGGTTAGAGCATCAATACGTTTTTTCGTATTGATATTTTTTATTTGTTTCTTAAGTGCTTGTAGTGCTAGTCCTACAGCAGGTTTAGAGCCTTTTAAAAGCGTAGATGGTACCTATGGATTTCTCTTCCCAACAGGGTGGACTAGAGTTGCCTTAAAAGATGGCCCGGAAGTAGTCTTCCATGATTTAATTAATAGTGATGAAACATTGAGTCTTGTAAAATCAGATGTTTCAAGTGAAATTGAGTTGAAAAATATTGGGACCCCATTAGAGGTTGGCGAAAGACTTATCAATAATTCTTATGTACTTA
Source organism: Prochlorococcus sp. AG-409-K04 (assembly GCA_003215555.1). Lineage (GTDB taxonomy): Bacteria > Cyanobacteriota > Cyanobacteriia > PCC-6307 > Cyanobiaceae > Prochlorococcus_E. Next base: position 2,218 of record QCKE01000001.1, on the reverse strand, counting down.
ATTATGATGATAGAGAAGCTGAATTAATTTCGGCGAATGCTAGAGATGTTGAAGAAAGAACCTTTTATGACATTGAGTACGTGATTCATCTTCCGAATGAAAATAGGCACGAAATTGCAACTGTTGTAGTAGACCATGGAACTTTATATACTTTTGCAGCTGGAACTAGCGAACTTAGATGGCAGAAAGTTGAGGATTTATTTCATAGAATGATTACTTCTTTTAATCTGTTTATATAAATTCTTGCATTTTCTTACCTATTAGGTTTTATTTGATCCAGCTTGAACTCTCCATAAATTAGCGTATAGACTATTTCTTTCCAATAGTTCATTGTGACTACCTGATTCCACAATAAAACCTTCATTCAATACAATTATTCTGTCTGCTTTTTTGATAGTACTAAGTCTATGAGCAATAACTAAAGTTGTTCTATTAAATGTGATCTTTTCTAGTGACCTTTGAATAGCTGCTTCGGTTTCATTGTCAACAGAGGCTGTTGCTTCGTCAAGAATTAGTATTGGTGCATCTTTAAGGATAGCTCTTGCTAAAGCAATTCTTTGACATTGCCCACCTGATAACTTTTGTCCTCGTTCGCCTACTAGAGTTTGAAACCCTTGTGGAAGTTTGTTTATAAACTCAGAGGATTCAGAAAGATTAGCAGCTTTTTGGATCTCCTTTAGGGAAGCATTACTTTTTCCATAGGCAATGTTTTCTTCAATTGTTCCATGAAATAGATATACATCTTGACTAACAAGAGCTATAGATTTACGTAAATCAGCCAATCTGAATTTATGTATCGGTACGCCATCAAGTGTTATCTGACCGGAACTTATCTCATATAGACGAAGCAGTAATTTTACTAAACTACTTTTACCAGATCCAGTTGGCCCAACAATACCTATAGTTGTTCCACCTTTTATTTTTAGAGAAAAATTTGTTAGTAGATTACTCCTGTTTTTATAATTAAAAAAAACATTTTCAAAATTTATATTTCCCTTCACATCTTTAGGGTTGAGCCTTTTATAGCCGCCTGCAATTTTTATAGGTGTATCAATTAGGTCTAGTACTCTGTTGGTAGAAGCCATTGATCTTTGGTATTCATCGAGAATGTGCCCAAGAGTTGTTAATGGCCAAAGTAATCTTTGGGTTATAAAAACAAGAAAACTATAAATTCCAACCTCTAGTTTTCCTTCCCATGTGTTAAGTCCTCCAATGATGAGAATTGCAAGAAAAGCAAATAAAATTGCAAAACGAATTAATGGAATAAATGCAGCAGAAAGTTTTATAGCTTTTCTGTTGCTTTCTTGGTATGAGGAACTATCAATTCGTAGACGCTCTAGTTCCCACGACTCCCTTGCAAAACTTTTGATTGTTAAAATTCCACCCAGATTGTTACTTAGACGTGCTGCTAGATTTCCTGCTTTATCCCTTACATCTCTATATTTGGGAGCTAATTTTTTTTGAAATTTTATTGAGCCTAATAGAATTATTGGAATTGGTAGAAATGCAAAAATTGCTACTCCTGGTGCTAAGAAGGCCATCGCACTTCCGACTATTATAACTGTCACAAAGAGTTGTAGTAATTGATTGGCTCCTTGATCTAAGAACCTTTCTAATTGATTTATATCATCATTTAGTATGGCTAAAAGCCTTCCAGAACTATCATTTTCAAAGAATGAAAGCTCAAGTTTTTGTAAGTGATCGTAGGCTTGTATTCTTAAATCGTGTTGTGTTCTTTGTGCAAGATTTCTCCAAAGCAAAGCATATAGGTATTCAAAGATTGATTCCGCCGTCCAAATAAGGAATGATGAAATAGCAAGTATTAATAGTTGAATAGGTACTGACTCAAACCCAAAGTTGGCTAACCATGATGATTTTTCTCGAACGACTACATCAATAGAAATCCCAATAAGAACAGGAGGAGCAAGATCAAAAAGTTTATTAAGTATTGAACAAATTGATGCAGATATTATGAGAAGTTTTTTGTTTGATTGGTTTTGTATAAGCCTTACTAAAGAACTTTCTCTCATATTTATAGAGTTAATGATTTTTAAATGCTTCATTTATATGTTGGTTTGATTTAAAAAATAAATTTTTGAGAGGCTTCTTCTTTGCAGACCTTAAGTGCTTTATCAAGATTATTATTGTCACTAACTTTTTTTAAAAAACAATTACATGTAAATTTCCCAATTTCAAAGTCAGGATCTTTTCCTAAATC